>NZ_DATMFA010000093.1:0-15710 GCF_035556475.1 Paracoccus sp. (in: a-proteobacteria)
CTTGGGGGCAACACGCCCGCTGCGGTTCTGGGTAGAATCCGCGTTGTGGATGACCTCGCCGATGCGGTGCAGGCTGCAAGCCATATTCAGGAAAACGCGCCGGAAAATCTGGAGCTGAAAACCCTGCTGTTTCGCCAGCTCGACGTGCTGGCTTCCCCCGATACGGTGATCGCGAGTTCTACCTCGGCTCTCCTGCCCTCGGCCTTTACTCAAGAATTGCCCGGTCGCGGCCGCTGCATTGTCGCTCATCCGGTGAATCCACCGCATCTGATCCCTTTGGTCGAGCTTGTCCCAGCCCCCTGGACCACGGCGGAGACGCTGGCACGGACAGAGGGGCTGATGCACCAAATCGGCCAAAGCCCCGTGCGGCTTGAACATGAGATCGACGGTTTCCTGTTGAACCGGATTCAGGCCGCGGTCCTCGACGAGGCTTTCCGCCTGGTTGATTCCGGGTTGGCTTCGGCCGGCGCGGTTGATGCCTGTCTTCGCGACGGCCTGGCGTTGCGCTGGGTTTTCATGGGGCCATTCGAGACGATCGACCTCAACGCACCCCAGGGTGTCCGCGATTATGTCGATCGCTATCAGCCGATGTTCCGCCGGATGACGGAAACAATGCGCGTCAGCGCGGACTGGTCAGGTCCGGCCCTCGACCGGATCGAAGCCGATCGTCGTGCGCGGTTGCCGCGCGAGGAACTTCGCGAGCGCCAGATGTGGCGTGATCGCCAGCTGATGGCTCTTGCCACATTCCGCCGTCATTCCCTGCAAGCCTAGGAGTATCGCATGGGCAAGCCTGATCCCGTCATCATCACCTGCGCCGTTACGGGTGGGATCCACACGCCGACCATGTCGCCCCATCTGCCGATCACCCCCGACCAGATCGTGGAAGATGCGTTGGGAGCGGTCGAGGCGGGTGCCTCGATCCTGCATCTGCATGCCCGCAATCCCGAGGATGGTCGCCCGGATCAGTCGATCGAAGGTTTCATGCGCTTTCTGCCACGCCTGAAACAGTCGACGGAGGCGGTGATCAACCTCACGTCCGGGGGGGCGCCTCACATGAAACTGGAGGAACGCGTCAAGCCCGCCGCCGAACTGAAGCCCGAGGTCGCCTCGCTCAACATGGGGTCGATGAACTTCGGACTGTTCCCGCTGCTCGACAAGTATCCAAGCTTCAAGTTCGAATGGGAGCGGACCCATTTCGAAGCGACGCGAGACGTAGTGTTTCGCAATACTTTCAAGGACATCGAGTACATACTTTCGGCTTGCTATGCGAACGGAACCCGGTTCGAGTTCGAGTGCTATGACATCTCGCACCTCTACAACCTTGCACATTTCGTCGAGCGCGGGCTGGTGAAACCACCATTCTTCGTTCAGTCGGTCTTCGGCATTCTGGGTGGCATTGGCACCCATCCCGAAGATGTCATGCATATGAAACGGACGGCGGACCGGCTGTTCGGCAGTGATTATCGCTGGTCGGTTCTTGGGGCAGGCGCCGCCCAGCTCCGCATCATCGCGCAAGCAGCGGCAATGGGCGGCAATGTGCGGGTCGGCCTTGAGGATTCCCTCTGGGCGGGCAGGGGACGCCTTGCGACCTCAAGCGCCGAGCAGGTCCTGCTCGCACGCAAGATCATCGAGGGCCTGGGACTGACCGTGGCCACGGCAGAGGAAGCGCGCAGCATCCTGTCGCTGAAAGGCGGCACCGAGGTCGGATTTTGAATGAGCTTCATCGCAGAGGAGGCCGGCAATGCCGCCTCACCATTTGGGGAGGAAACGGGACATGAGAAGAAGAGCAGTATTGAAGAGCTTCGCCGGTGCCGCGGCGCTTCTGGGAATGAATGCGACCTATCTGCGCGCCCAGTCCGGGCCAATCCGCGTCGGCGCGGCTTATGCACTCAGCGGGGTTGGCGCCCCTGTCGGCAAGCAGATGTTGGCCGGAACCGAGGTGGCAGCGATGCAGATCAACAAGGCCGGCGGCCTGCTCGGGCGCGAGGTCGAACTGGTCATCCGTGATGATAAGTATAACAGTTCGGAATCCGTGGCCGTGGCGCGCGAACTGGCCGGGGACAGAATCAACCTGCTGCTTGGGGGGTCGCAGACGGTGACCGCGCTTGGCCTTGCCCCGCTTGCACCGGAACTGAACATGGCCGTCATCATCGTCGCCGCAGCCGGAATGCCGGTGACACATGAGCTTTACAATCGCAACATCTTCCGAGCGACAGCGAACAATTACACGCAATATAGCTCGCTCGGTCGGACGCTGATCGAACAGAACCCCGAAATCAGGACTTGGGTCTCGCTGGCGCCGGATGGCGATTTCGGGCGGGATTCGGCGCTGTTCTTTGGCAAGGCGGTGGAAAAATTCGCACCGGGCGAAAAGCCCACGGTCCTTGACACGATCTATACGCAGGCGACGGCTACCGACTTCCGCACTCAGATCAACCAGCTGATGAGTTCTGAGGCCGAAGGGCTTTACATCGGAATCGCGGCCTCGGCGCAGATCAGCTTCTTCCAGCAGGCGCGCAGCGTGGGCCTCTATGACAAATTCAAGGCCATCGGCGAGGTGGGCAATGGCGACATAACCGGAAAGGCGATGGGGCGGAACACGTATCCCAATCTCTGGTCAGTCTGCCACTGGATTCACAACGCCGAACCCTTTGCCAGCAACCCGGTGAGCAAACAGCTCTATGACGATTATGTCCAGCTGAAGGGCGACACCATCCCCTCGGCGCAGGTCGCGGCGGGGCATCGCGCGGCAATGGCGATATTCGAAGGCATCCGCGCCGCCGGCTCTACCGAAACCGATCCGGTCATCGACGCGATCGAGAACCTGCAATTCGAGACGGTGGGCGGCCAGGTGAGCTTCCGCAAGGATGACCATCAGCTGGTGAATACCAACTACTACTCACAGATGGAGCCGTCGCGGGAAGAACCCTTCTTCACCTTCAGCAAGGTGACCAGCATCGACGCCGCCGAGATGATCGAGCCTGCCGCACCCGGCAAGGCCTTCAACATTGCCGAGTTGACGCAATGACCTCGCAGGCCATCTTTGTTCTGTTCAACGGCATGGCCTCGGGGATGGCATTCTTCCTCGTCGCTGCCGGCCTGACTTGGGTTTTCGGGATCCTCAAGATCCTGAACCTCGCCCACGGGGCATTCTTCATGCTCGGGGCTTACATTTCCTACAGCGTCGGCGGCGCATCGCCGGCATCGATCTGGACCTTTCTCGGAGTGGCGCTTGTCGCTGCGGCAGCTGTCGGTGTGCTGGGCTATCTGACGGATGTGCTGGTCCTGCGACGCCTGCGCAATGTCGACTATCACTACGCCCTGATCGCGACCTTCGGGTTGATGCTCTTCTGCGAAGGCGTCGCCAAGGCGATCTGGGGCACCGACTATTTCGCGGTCATGCCGCCGCCGCAAGTCGACCGGGCGATCGTTGTGGGGGGGGCCTACATCTCGCTTTACACACTGTTCGTCATCGGTGCCGGCCTTGCGCTCTTTGCGGCGCTTGAGGTGATTATGCAAAGCACCTGGGCAGGAAAGATCATGCGCGCGGTCTCGAACGACCCGTGGATGGCAGGAACAGTAGGGATTAACGTGCCGCTGGTCCTGATGCTTTCGGTTGTGGCAAGCTTTGTGCTAGCGGGGCTTGCCGGCGGCCTTCTTGTCCCCAATCAAGCGCTGTCACCGCATGTAGGTGCGTCCTTCGTGCTCTATGCCTTCATGGCCGTGGTCATCGGCGGGCTCGGCAGCATCCGCGGCACCTTCCTCGCCTGTATCCTTCTTGGGATCGTCGAAAGCGCGAATGCGACCTTCCTGTCCCAATATGGCGGGATTGCGATCTATGTCCTTCTGGCCCTTGCTCTGGTCTGGAAGCCGAACGGCCTGTTTCCTGCACAAGGAGCGACCTGATGTCCCAAATGTCCCTCACAACCGTGCAGTGCCAGCAAAGCGGGGCCGAGAAGCGGCTCGGTCTGATCCTTCTCGCTCTGTTGGTGGTCCTGCTGTTCTGCGCACCAAGCCTTGTCAACCCGGGCATCCTTTTCGTGATCGGTCTGACTCTGGTCCAAGCGGTATTCGCCCTGTCATGGAACCTCCTGTTCGGCTTTACCGGCCTTGCAAGCTTCGGTCATGCCGGCTTCTTCGCGATCGGTGCCTATTTCACCGGCGCGGCCCTTCGTTACGATTTTCACCTGCCGTTTCTGCTCGTCCTCGTGATCGCCGGTCTCGGGGGTGCACTGGTCGCATGGGCGATAGGGGTGGTCGCGTTGAAAAGGCTGACCGGCATCTTCCTTGCCGTGCTTACCGTCGCCCTGACTGAAGCCATGGCGAAGATCATCGGCTTCTCGCCCGCCCTGGGTGAGCAGGACGGGCTGGGCAACATCCCCCGCCCTGTGATCGATCTGGGTCTGTTTGACCTCGATCTGACGCATGGTGACGCCTATTACCGCTTTCTGGTCGTAGCAACCGTGCTGATCGTCGCTGCGCTCTGGTGGGTGGTGCATTCCCGCCTGGGTCGAACCTTCCGCGCTATCCGCGAGGATGCGGATCGCGCGCGATTCATTGGCATCGACGTGGCGCGCTATCGGGTGATCTCCTTCATGATCTCGGGCGGCACCGCAGCTTTGGCAGGCGCGCTATCCGCGCCTTTGACAAGGATTGTCACCCTTGATCAGGTGAACTGGCTGGCCTCGACCCAACCCATCCTCAATTCGCTGCTTGGCGGCTTCACCTCTTTCTGGGGACCCATCGTGGGATCGGTGGCCTTCAGCACGATCAACTACTGGACCCGGAGCTTTCCCGGCCTCTCCGAGATCATGGTTGGCGGTATCCTCGTCGTCGTGATCCTCGTGGCCCCGACCGGCATTTTGGGACTGATCGGCAAACTGCGCCGGAATTTCGGACGCAAGGGGGGCAGGACATGACCGGTTCTGCATTGCTCTCGGCAACCGACCTGCGGGTCAGCTACGGCGCCTTCGAGGTGATCAAGGGGGTCAGCCTGTCGGTGAACAAGGGCGGGGCACTCGCGATCATCGGTCCGAACGGGGCTGGGAAGTCCACCCTGTTCAAGGCGCTGACCGGCGAGATCGGCTGCCGGAGCGGCGAGGTGAACCTCCTCGGCAAGAACGTCACCGGCCTGCCTGCGCATCTACGCACCGCCGAAGGCATGGGCCGCACCTTCCAGGTCTCACGGGTGTTTCTGGAACTGACCGCGCTAGAGAATGTGATCGTGGCGCTGGAATCGCGCCAGCGTTGCAAAAAGCTGGGGCAGGGACGCTGGTGGCGCGCCTCACCTGAGCCGGTGCTGGTGGAGGAGGCGGCGTATCTGTTGTCGCAGCTGGGCATTGCACATCTGCGCCATGAGATCGCGGCAACGATCTCGCACGGCGACCGCAAGCGGCTGGAGCTGGCACTGGCACTGGCACTGGAGCCGCTGATCCTGATGCTGGATGAGCCAACCGCCGGCATGGCACCGGCCGATCGGATGCATATTGTCGATCTGATCCTGTCCATCCGAAAGGAAAAAGGGGTCGCCGTCATCATGACCGAACATGATATGGATGTGATCTTTTCCATCTCGGAGCGCGTCATGGTGCTGAACTATGGCGAGGTGATCGCCGAAGGAACCGTCGCCGAGGTGCGCAGCAGCCAGACCGTGCGCGATGTCTACCTGGGGCAAGGACATGTATCATGCTGAAGGTTGAGCGGCTGAACGCCTTCTATGGGCAGAGCCACATCCTGCATGGGGTAGATCTGTCCATTGCGAAGGGTGGGCGCACCACGGTGCTGGGACGAAACGGGGCGGGCAAATCCACGCTGCTGAAATCCGTCACCAATTCCGGTCCCAAGTTGGAGGGGGCAATTTCCCTTGACGGGAAACCGCTCGGCACGCGCCCCTGGTTTCGACGCGCCAAGGACGGGCTTGCCTTCGTTCCCGAGGACCGGCGCATCTTCACCCATATCACGGTCGAAGAAAATATAGAGCTTGGCCGGTTCGGTGCCAATGCGGAGCGGCCGATCGTGCCGATCGAGCAGATTTATGAATGGTTTCCGATGCTTGCGCCGTTGCGCAGCCGCCTTGGCGGACAGCTAAGCGGCGGCCAGCAACAGATGCTGGCGATTGCGCGGGCGGTGGCGTCCCGACCGCGCCTGCTGCTGCTGGACGAGCCGACCGAGGGATTGGCGCCTGTCATCGTCGAGGAGCTGGCAAAAATCGTTTCTCGGATCTGCCAGGATCTTGGCATCACCCTGCTGCTGGTCGAACAGAACATCTGGTTCAGCCGGCAGACCACCGAAAATGTCTATGTGCTCGATACCGGCTCGGTCGTCTTTGCCGGCTCGTGGGCTGCATTCGACAAGGACGAAACCATCCGCAACCGCCACTTGGCGCTTGCCTGACACAACCTCTGGGAGGGAAGAGAATGACCAGGTTCGAAGGACGGACCGCGCTCGTCACCGGCGGCGCGAACGGGATCGGTCGTGCCAGCGCGATCAAATTCGCCGAGCAGGGCGCTCGGGTCGGCATTCTGGATATCGAGGAGGGGCCGCTTGCGGAAACCGCCGATGCGATCCGCGCCGCGGGAGGCACGGTGCTGCCGGTCGTCACCGACATGCGGGACCGTGCCGCAGTCAAGGCCGCGATCGAGAAGGTAGAGGCAGAACTTGGGCCGATCGACCTGCTTCTGAACAATGTCGGGCAGACTGCCCGCAAGAATGCCTCCGAGTTCCTAGATTCCGTGCCGGAGACCTGGGATTTCGTGATCGACCTCAACCTAATGGTGACCTTCTATGTCTCCTGGACGGTCGCGAAGGGTATGAAGGACCGTGGCTTTGGTCGGATCGTCAATATCTCGTCGGATTCCACACTGATCGGAGAACGCAGTATCGTCGATTACGTTGCCGCTAAGTCCGGGGTGTCCGGCTTCACCCGGGGTCTTGCACGGGAACTGGCGCCTTTCGGGATCAACGTGAATGCCGTTGCTCCGGGCGTGACCAACACCCGCGGCCCCAAGCAATTGCCCAAGGATGTCTATGACGCCGCGCTGGCCGAGATCCCGATCGGCCATCTGGCCGAGCCCGAGGACATTGCCAACGCGATCACCTTCCTTGCCAGTCAGGAGGCGCGCTGCATCACCGGACAAATGCTGACCGTCAACGGCGGCCGGATCTTTTACTGACGGGGGCGAAGATGCTGCACAATACCGGAAGCCACTGGATCAATTATGATCTGATCGGGCCACAGGACGCACCTGTGGTCTGCATGACCCATTCCCTGACTTCGGATCACGGCATGTGGGCCGAACAAGTCCCGGTGCTGCTGGCAGCCGGGTTCCAGGTGCTGCGGATCGATACGCGGGGCCACGGCGGCAGCAGCGCGCGCCCCGACGACTACAGCATCGAATCCCTCGCGGAAGACGTGATCTCGGTGCTGGATGCCCTTGGCTTCCATTCCGGTGTCCACATGATCGGCCTCTCGATGGGCGGGATGATGGGGCAGGTAATTGCCGCCGATCACCCCGGCCGTCTTGCCTCGCTGATGGTCTGTTGCTCCGCCTCGAAATGGATGGGCGATACCGAACTGATGCTGGGTCGTATCCGCGCAGTCAGGGAGTCGGGATCGCTGGAGTCCATCGTGGCGGCCAATATGGAACGCCGCTATGGTCCGGGCTATCGCGAGCGCCGGCCCTTGCGATGGGAGGCGCTACGGCAGACCTTCCTCGGAACCAAGCTTGATGGGTATTTCGGCTGCATGCATGCATGCCTGACCCACAATGTCGAGCCGCGCCTAGGCCGGATCGACATTCCGGTGCTGGTTCTGGCCGGATCCGAGGACCCCACGACGCCGCCGGCCGACAACCAGCTGATCGCCTCGAAGATTCCCGGAGGCCGCTATGTCGAGATTTCGGGGGGATATCATTTCCCGAATGTCGAATTCGACGACGAATTCAACGGGATCATGATCGATTGGCTAAAGGAGATGCGCGGCTGAAGCCGCGCATCCGCAGTTTCAGTGGAAGGTTCGCCCATTGTCGATCGCCAGGGCGACGCCGGTAACCGCCGATGCCTCATCCGACATCAGGAACAGAATTCCGTTGGTGATCTCATTCGGCTGGGCAAGGCGGTTCATCGCATAAACCGCCGCCAGCGCCTTGCGCCCCTCGACGTCATCGGGCGCGACGCCCTGATCGGTCATCGGGGTTTCGGTGGCGCCGGGGCAGATGATGTTCACCCGCACCGCAGGCGCCAGTTCCTTGGCGATGCTTTTCGAAAACATCATGACCCCGGCCTTGGAGGCCGCATAGGCCGATCCCGTGAGCGAGGGCAGAAGCGCCTGCGCCGAGGCGATGTTAACGATTGCGGCCTTCGGCTCCTTACGCAGCCAGGGCAGAGCAGCCTGACAAACGAGGAAAGTTCCGGTCAGGTTCACATCCACAACCCGGCGGAATTCCACCACGTCGATATCGTCGACTGTCTTCATCGTCAGGATCCCTGCCGAATTCAGCAGGCCGTCGATCCCGCCAAGCGCAGCGGCGGCCTTGCCAATGACTTCATCCACCTGGGTCTGATCGGTGACATCGACGGCAAAGACATGCCCCCCGGTCTCGTCTGCAGTGATCTGCGCAGCGGCCGGGTCGCGGTCAAGAAGAGCAAGCGCAGCACCTTCACGCGCAAACTGCCGGGCGGCTTCGCGTCCGATGCCGGATCCCGCTCCGGTGATGACGATCTTGCGGCCTGCCAGACGTCCAGTCATAGTTATTCCTCCCTTTCTCCGCACCCTGCGGAGCTCGGGGCGACTGTCGCGCGGGAGTGGGGATACATGCCAATACCTTCGGCTGTCACAGCCGATGCCGCTGGGGTATTAAGATGCTGCAAACGCGCCACTTCCGGTATTTCGTTGCCGTTGCGGAAGAGTTGAACTTTCACCGCGCAGCCGAGCGGCTGAACCTGTCTCAACCCGCACTCTGGCGGCAGATCCGCGATCTGGAGGTAGAGATCGGCACCGCGCTGTTGGATCGCGAACCGCGGGGCATCAGCCTGACGCCAGCGGGCGCGGCCTTTCTCGAGGATAGTCGCGACATTCTCGAGCGTGTCGAAAACGCCCGCCTCCGGGCGCGGCGCATCGCACAGGGCGAACTCGGCACGCTGCATATCGGCTTTAATGAAATCGCCGGGCGCCGGCCCGAAATGCCGCGCTTCCTTCAGGCGTTTCGCCGCAACTATCCCGAAATCAGCCTGCAACTGCATTTTCTGATGTCGCAATTGCAAGTCGATGCCCTGCGGAACGGTAGCCTCGATGCCGGCTTTCTACTGCGCCATCGCGGCGAGAGGACGGAATTCCAGTCAATTCGCGTCGGCGAGGACGATTACGTGATCGCTCTCCCACGAGAGCACGCGCTGACCCGGCAACAGGAAATCGGCTTGGGGGATTTGTCTGATCAGGCGCTGATTATGCCGAATCCGCGCAACAATGCCGTAACTTACGAACGCCTGATGACCCGGTTACGCGCGGCTGGCGCCACGGCAAGGATCGCGCAGTTCGCCGACAACGAGAACACGATCATGAACCTTGTCGATGCCGGGATGGGGCTGGCCTTTCTTAACCGTTCATTCCGTCCCGCAGAGGGGAACGGGGTCGTCCTGCGCCCTCTAGTTGATCTGACCATGCCCGTTGATCTTGAGCTTGTCTGGCGCAGCGCGAATAGCAATCCCGCGCTGAGCCATCTCATCGATCTGGTTGATCGCCTGTCCGGCGAAGTTGACCAGTCGCTGGCGTTGATGGAAACCGGCATGGGTTGATCGATGCCTGACAGGCATCACGGGCGGCCCCACATGGCATTTGCGGCCCGGGCGTACTCGGGCGTCTCATGGGGACGGAGGAGGTCCGCGCGGGGTCCGGAAGGAACATCGCAGCGGACTGCACAACAGCAGAGAGATGCCATGAACCAGCAAAATCCCATCCCCGCAATCCCGGCGGAAACAATGCATGACCGGGCGAAGCGCATCGCCCCCATCGTGCGCGCCGAGGCCGAGGCCTCTGAACGACTGGGAACGATGACGCCGACGGTGGTGCGGGCCATCAAGGAGGCTGGCCTTTTCTGGATGCTGCTTGAGCGAAAGGTGGGCGGTTTTCAGGCCGACATGGCCGATTGCATGCTGGCCTGGGAAGAGATCGCCGCCGCCGATGGCTCGGCAGGATGGTCGCTGATGGCCAACTCCACCGGCACCGCCGTGCCCTATGCCTTCTGCAGCGAGGAAGCCGTTGCCGAGATCTATGGCGATGCAGAATTGCCGATCATGGCCGGGATGCTGGGACCGGGCGGCTCGGCCACCGAGATCGAAGGGGTATTGCGGGGCAGCGGCAAATACCGTTTTGGCAGCGGTTCGCTGCATGCGACCTGGATCGGCGCGGGCATGTTTGTCATGGATGACAAGATCATGCGCAAGTTGCCGGACGGAAATCCGGTCGTCCGCGTCTGCTGGCGCCCCCGGTCCGAGGTGCGCTTCGACAGCAACTGGGAGGTTTTGGGGCTGCGCGGCACCGGCAGCGTCGATTACGATCTGGAAAATGCTATCATCCCGGCCGGTTTTCATCACGAAAGGGCAATCCAACGCGGCCTGCGCGAGTGGCGGCTCTATGACATTGGCATTCCTGGGCTTGCCTGCGCCGGGCATACCGGGGTGGCGCTTGGCCTGATGCGGCGGGCACTTGAGGAAATCACCCGTATCGCCTTTGGTAAAAAGCGACCTGCCTATCAGACGGTGCTGGGCGAGCAGCTGGTGTTCCGCCACGATTTCGCCTATCACGAGGCAAGCTACCATGCAGCGCGAGATTTTACCCTGCGCTTCTATGCCGAAATCCAGGATTATCTCGAATCCGGTGGTGTCCTGACGCCGGCCATGCGGATGCGCTTCCGCCAGAACTGCATCTATGTTCACAAAGTCGCGGCTGAGGTCGTCCGCTTCTGCTATACGATGGGCGGGTCGGAAGCGTTGCGCGAACCGAGCGATCTGGGCCGCTGCATGCGTGACATGTATGCCGCGACACAGCACATCTTCGTGGATACGATCACCATGCAAGATATTGCGGTTCCTATCCTTGCCGAATGGAGAGAGCAGGCGGCAGCTCGGTGAGCAATCCCTTCGATCTGGCGGGCCGGGCCGCCATCGTTACAGGAGCCGGGCGCGGTCTGGGTGCGGCGATGGCGGAGGCGCTGGCCGCAGCCGGGGCTGCCGTCATTCTTTCGGGGCGCGACCTCGCCCGGCTTGAACTGGTTGCCGGGAAAATCCGAAAGGAAGGCGGTCGCGCCGAGGTTGCGCTCTGCGATATCACCCGACGGTCTGAAGTCGAGGAACTGATAGCGGGGGTCGAACTGCGGCATCAGCGCGTGGACATACTCGTCAACAATGCCGGGATAAATGCCAGAGCTGCAGTCGCCGATGTTCAGGATTCTGACTGGGATCTGATGTTGCGCACCCACATGACCGGGCCTTTCATTGCTTGCCGCGCGGCACTTCCCGGAATGATGTCGCGCGAGTCGGGCAAGATCATCAACACCGTTTCGGTTCTGGGTGAACTTGGCCGCCCCCAGGTGGTGCCCTATGCAGCGGCAAAGGGCGGGCTGCGGATGTTGACGCGCGCTCTGGCGGCCGAGGTCGCCAGAGCGAATATCCAAGTCAATGGCATAGGTCCCGGCTATTTCGAAACCGAGATGAACACCGCCATCGTCCAGGATCGGGTTCTGTATGCCGAACGCGTGGCGCGCATCCCCGCCGGACGCTGGGGAAGGCCCGAAGAGCTAGGCGGAACCGCCGTCTATCTCGCGTCATCCGCTTCCAACTATGTGACTGGGCAGATCATCTATGTCGATGGCGGCCTGACCGCCTCATTCTAGGAGAGAACCATGTCGGCAACGGATCAGGCAAAAGACTTTCGCGAAGCAATGAGCCGGCTGGCCAGTGGCGTATCTCTGATCACAGCGCGCAGTGTCACGGGCGTGTCCCATGGCATGCTGGCGACGGCGGTCACATCGGTTTCGGCGACGCCGCCAATCTTGCTTGCCTGCATCAACCGATCGGCGACAATGCTCACCGACCTGCAGGAAAGCGGTGCTTTCTGCGTCAACTTCCTCGGAGCGGATCATCGCGGTCTGGCTGATCGTTTCCTCTCGAACGAAGGACGAGCCTCCCGTTTCAATACGGACAGCTGGGGGACGCTGGTGACGGGAACACCTGTATTGGAGAGCAGCCTGGCTTCGCTCGACTGCCGGCTGGCGCAGAGCATCGATACCGGAACGCATGCTGTGATCTTCGGAAGCGTTGTGAGCGTAAGCGTCCAGAAGCCGGAAATGGACGGACCCATGATCTACTTCCAGCGGAAGTATGGCGGCTGGATCGCCGATCCCGGCAAATCCTGATGCGGGAGCCCCCCACGTCAGGCCGAGATAGTAGCTCAATACCAGTCAACTGTCACGGTTGTTTCTGCCTGTGACCTTGTCCCGTGGTCGCCGACTGGGAGTTTATTTACTCTCAGCGCAGGAGACCAATTTTGAGCGTAAGCTACGTCTGCGGCCCACGCGTGTTCAGCTTGACGGCTTGAAGTTCCAAGGCCGCAGATCATTGATCTGGGCCTGCGGGTGGCCGGCGGCTACGGCTTCCAAGGTTGCCTTGAGGTAGGCGAAGGGCACGACACCGTTGACCTTTGCGGTGGCGACAAGGGATGCAATGCGGGCCCAGGATCTTCCTCCCTCATCGGAAGCCGCGTCATAATGCCGGGAATCTGAGCTTTGACGCGGTGGTCACCTATCCGTTTCACCCCCTCTGCGGTCATACCGTGGAAGTTGTCGGTGACGTCGAACACGACCTTTGCCGTCATTTTCTGATCCGACAAGCCCATGGTGGCGCATTCTACTTGCCGGCCTGGATGATTGGAGCAGAAGCAGGGTTAATAGAACCCGTTGATACGTCACGGCTGCCGCTTGCGCAGCTGTGGGATCTTCGTGTGTTGCTGGATCAGCTTTTAAACTCTTCCGCGGACGCCATGGTCAACGGAGGAGATGTCGATGAAGCGCCCACTTCCCCAGCAACTCGACCTGTTCACACAGATTGCCAATCCGGTTCGATGGAGCCCAGGGGATCGTCAGAAGGCGGTGAGCCTGCTGCAGCACCTGCTGACTGAGGCGATGAGGACCTCCTGCGCGCCGGGCGCCTTTCCATGCTCAAGGGAGATCGGCGATGACCAAGATCACGAATGAGCATCTCGATCGCAGTGCCGTTGTCTATGTCCGGCAGGCTTCAGCATATCAGGTTGCCAACAATCTCGCGAGCCAGCGGCGGCAGTATGGTCTGGTGGACCGGGCGCGGCTGCTGGGATGGCAAACGGTGGAGGTCATTGATGAAGACCTTGGAAAATCCGGCGGTGGTGGAGCGGATCGACCGGGTTTCCAAAAACTTCTGGCGGCAATTTGCGAAGGCCGTATAGGCGCCGTGTTTTCGCTTGAAGCGTCACGTTTGGCCCGCAATGGGCGAGACTGGCACACCTTGCTGGAGTTCTGCGGGCTTGTCGGGACGTTGATCGTGGATGAGGACGGCCTTTATGACCCACGCCTGATCAATGACCGCCTTCTTCTGGGCATGAAAGGCACGATGAGCGAGATGGAACTGTCCGTGTTCCGACAGCGCTCTACCGAGGCTATCAAGCAAAAGGCAGGTCGTGGCGAACTGCTGACGACGCTTGCAGTCGGCTACGTCAAGACAGATGACAACCGTATCGAAAAGGATCCTGACCGGCGGGTCCAGGAGGCCATCGCGCTGGTCTTCAGAAAGTTTTCTGAGCTGCAGTCGATCCGCCAGGTATTGCTGTGGTTTCGCGCGGAAGAGGTCCTTCTTCCCCGTGTCATGGCTGGGCGCGGGCAGCATGCTGTCGAATGGACACATCCAGTCTATCCGACCTTGCATCACATCCTGACCAATCCGGTCTATGCCGGGGTCTATGCATTTGGCCGACGCGGAACGCGAACCACAATCAAGGATGGGCAAAAACGCCAAGTCCGCGAAAGCCTTCGCCGCAACTGGAACGACTGGGATGTTTTGATCCGCAACCATCATCCAGGCTATATCTCTTGGGAGACGTTCACGAAGACGCAAACCATGATCGCAGAAAATGCCCATGGAAAGAACTACATCGGTCGCGGGGCGATCCGTCGTGGCGAAGCTTTGTTGCCGGGGCTTTTTCGGTGTGCGCGCTGTGGACGCCGATTGCGCGTGGCCTATAGCGGCAAGGGCGGAAACACGCAGCGTTATGTCTGCCATGGCGAGTTCGGCGCCAAGGCTGCGGCCAACTGCCTTGCCTTTGGCGGCATGCGCGTCGACCGTGCAATTGCAGAGGAAGTGCTGGATCGTCTGCAACCCCTGGGGATAGAGGCAGCCCTGGCTGCCGCTACCGCCCAGGGCCAGAAGCGACATGACAAGCTTCAGCAGATCGACAATGCGCTGCAGCAAGCCCGGTTTGAGGCAAAACGCGCGCAGCGCCAATACGATGCGGTCGACCCGGACAACCGGCTTGTCGCGGACGAACTCGAAAGGCGCTGGAACGAAAAACTGCGTCAGTTGCGCGATCTGGAAGTCGAGCACGATACGCTTCAGGCCGAAGCACCGACATCCCTGTCAGTGCCTGACCGGGATCGCCTGATGACGTTAGGGGCCGATCTGGCGCATGCATGGAACAGCCCTGGCGTCACCGCGGAAACGCGAAAGCGCATTGTCCGGTTGATGATCCGGGAAATCGTCGTCGATATCTCCGATGAGGCTCTGCCGATGGTCATCCATTGGCAAGGCGGGGATCACACCCGTCTGACCGTGAAAAAGCACAAGGTTGGCCAGACCCGATGGACGGTTGCCGGTGAGACGCTTGATCTTGTCCGCGTTCTGGCCCGCCAGATGCCGGATCAGACAATCGCATCCGTGTTGAACCGTGCGGGAAAGATGACCGGCAAAGGCAACACCTGGACCAGAAGTCGCGTATGCGGGCTGCGCAACAATCATGATATTGCCGCATATTGCGAAGGAGAGCGACAGCACAGAGGTGAAGTCACGCTCGACGAAGCAGTCACGACACTGGGGGTCAGTCCTTCAACGGTGCGAAGGATGATCAACGAAAGCATCCTGCCTGCGGAGCAAATATGCAAAGGCGCCCCGTGGATCATCCGCCTACGTGACGTTGAGAGTGAAACGCGTCCAGCTAGAGGCCAATGCGCGCCGATCCAGACGCCCGACGTCTCAGGACCCCAAACAGAAAGTTATGCAAATATAAGGGCATCATTAGATGTGTAGTATGCAGCACCCTCGTCGTTCCCGGCGAAGAGGGCGTTTTCCGGGTCAGCGCAATCACCCGTTCATTCTGCCCATGTCGGGGAGGAACTGGAGGTTCATTACCGCTGGCATCCCTATTTTGGTCACAAGGTTTGCATTCGGCGCGTTGAGCAGCGGGCGACAGGCCAGTTTCTCTAGGTCTTGGGCCCGGCAGACGTCGTCGTGACGATCGCCGGGTGGATAGTTGATCCGGTTGTTTGCGCCTGCATAACCATGGGGGCGCCGCAGGTGGATGTGGCGGCACTGATCGAAGTCAGTGAACTGGTCACGCCTGCCATCAAGCCCGCACACTTCCGCAGCGAACAGGGAGTTGCTGGGGAGGAAGGCAATGACGCATCACACCATGC
>NZ_DATMFA010000094.1:0-33690 GCF_035556475.1 Paracoccus sp. (in: a-proteobacteria)
CGAACTGCGCTATCTGTCCGGCTATTACGCGCTGAATGCGCAGAACCTGGCGGCCGAGCGCCGCGCCAACCAGCGCAAGCTGATCCAGCATCCGAAGTTGCGTGCGGCGGTGATCGATCGGTTGCAGTCCGGCTGGACACCGGAACAGATCGCCGGACGCTTGCGTCTGGAGCGTGCGCCGCAGCGGGTCAGCCATGAGACGATCTACCAGTATATCTATTCGAAGGATGGACATGCGATCCAACTCTGGCGCCACCTGCCCGACCATCGCCGCAAGCGGCGTGGCCGCGGTCGGAGGCGACCACAACATCCTAGATTTGCGGAAGAACTGTCCATCCGGCACCGTCCCGGCGCAGTAACCGAACGCAGCAATTTCGGCGATTGGGAAGCCGACCTCATCCAGTTCCGCAAGGAGTTCGGCGCCACCAACCTGACCTCGCTGGTCGAGAGGGTCAGCCGTTTCACCGTGCTGCTGAAGAACCCCGATCGCCGCTCGCGCCGGGTCATGGACGGCGTGATCAACAGCCTCGCACCCTTGCCGGCGCACGCCCCGCGCTCGATCACCTTCGACCGCGGGCTGGAATTTCTGGCCTGGCCCTACCTGCAATCAGGTCTCGGCGTCGCAACCTGGTTTTGTGACCCGCAATCGCCCCGGCAGAAAGGCACGGTCGAGAATACCAATGGCCGGATCCGGCGCTGGCTGCCGCGCGACGTCGATCCCAAGACCCTCAACAGCCGCCAGATCATCGCCCTCTGTCACCGGCTCAATGCCACGCCGAGGAAGTGCCTCGGCTATCGCACACCCGCCGAGGTCTTCCGCGAGAAACTGATGTCCGAAACGGATCCCCTACCCTAGTCTTAACCGTGTCAGCGTCGCGGCTCAGCCTGAAACCACAACAACCCACGCCCGAACTCACGCCCCTCCGAACCTGTCGCGCAGCAGGTGCTTTTCGACCTCCAGCAGCAGCATGGATCCAAGGCCGATGCCGACAACAAGTACCCCATCGGCCAGCGTCAGCGGAACCGAGCCAAAGATCTCGTTCAGCAGCGGCAGATAGGTGAAGGCGAACTGCGCGATAACGACGATGGCGATGGCGCCGAGCACCGGTCCGGTTCCCTTGACACCCGTCAGCGTAAAGCTGGTCATGTGCAGGTAGCGCACGTTGAAAAGGTAAAAGATCTCCATCACCACCAGAAGGTTGACCACCATGGTGCGCGCATAGGCCAGATCGCGTCCCTGGGCCTGCGCCCAGAAGAACAGCGCGAGCGACAGCGCCATGAAAAGTGCCGAGACGAAGACGATGCGCCAGACAAGGAAGGGTGTAAGCAACCCTGCCCCCGACGGCCGTGGCTTGCGCCGCATCACGCCCGGCTCGGAGGGCTCGAAGGCCAGCACAAGGCCCAGGGTCGCGGCAAGGATCAGGTTGATCCACAGAATCTGGACCGGAGTCATCGGCATGGCGAAATTGAACAGGATGGCGGCAACGACGGTCAGCGCCTCGCCGCCATTGGTGGGCAGCGTCCAGCCGACGACCTTGCGGATATTGTCGTGGACGGTCCGCCCTTCATGCACGGCGGCAACGATCGAGGCGAAATTGTCGTCCATCAGCACCATCCCGGCGGCTTCCTTGCTGGCCTCGGTGCCCTTGATGCCCATGGCGACGCCCACATCGGCCTGCTTCAACGCCGGGGCGTCATTCACCCCATCCCCCGTCATCGCCACGATGCGGCCCTGCGATTGCAGCGCGCGAACGATGCGCAGCTTGTGTTCGGGGCTGGTGCGGGCGAAAACCTCGGTCGCGGCGACGACATCGGGGAAATCCGCCTCGGAGAGCTGGTCGAGGTCTTGGCCCGTCAGCACCCGCGGCGCCTCGGCGATGCCAAGCTGCCGGGCGATGGCCTGTGCGGTCGCGGCGTGATCCCCGGTGATCATCTTCACCGCGATACCGGCACTGTGGCATTCAGCGATGGCGCGGCGGGCCTCGTCCCGCGGTGGGTCGATGAAGCCGCATAGGCCAAGAAAGACCAGCCCGCTCTCGACATCGGGGAAATCAAGCGCGGTCTTGCCGTCCTCGACATGCCTCATGGCAAAGCCCAGCACCCTTTCGCCCTCGGCCGCTGCCTCGGCGATGCGGTTCGTCCAGGAAGCCGCGTCCAGCGGCTCGGGGCCGGCCGCCGTCTGCTGCCGGTCGCACATTTCAAGCAGACGCTCCGGCGCGCCCTTGACGAGGATCACGCCGCAATTATCCAAAGGAATGCGGTGCAGCGCGGCCATGAAACGATGCGCGGCATCGAAAGGGATCTCATCCAGCCGGGGCCATTCGGCGCGCGCCTCGTCGGGGTCGAGTTGCGCCTTCAGTGCCAGGGTGATCAGTGCACCCTCCATCGGGTCGCCCTCGACCCGCCAACCCTCGGGCCGCAATTGCGCGTCGTTGCACAGAAGGCCCGCCCGCACCAGTTCCAGCACCGGGCCATGCCCCTGCGCCGAGCCTTGCGGGAAAAGCCGCGTCTCGCCCGGCGCATAGCCCGAACCCTCGACCAGCAGCGTCTCGTCCGCCGTGACGACGCGCCGGACGGTCATCTCGTTGCGCGTCAAGGTGCCGGTCTTGTCCGAGCAGATGACCGAGGTTGCCCCAAGCGTCTCGACCGCGGGCAAGCGGCGGATCACCGCGTTGCGCGCCGCCATTCGCTGCACACCGATCGCGAGGGTAATGGTGATCACCGCGGGCAACCCCTCGGGCACCAGTCCCACGGCCAGCGCCACCACCGCCATCAGCGCCTCTTCCCAGCCATAGCCACGCAAGGCGACGGCGATGACAAACAGCACCGCCGCGCCGACAAAGGCGGTCAAGGTGAAGCGCCGCCCGAAGGCGTTGATCTGGCGCAGCAAGGGCGTCGTCAATTCCTCCACGCCACCCAGCAGGGCCGAAATCCGGCCGATCTGGGTGTCGAGACCCGTCGCGACGACGATGCCCGTGGCCTGCCCGGTGGCGACCAGCGTGCCGGAAAAGGCCATCGACCTCTGGTCCCCCAGCGCCGCATCCGCATCCACGGGATCCGACTGTTTCGCGGCGGTGACGGATTCGCCGGTCAGGATCGCCTCGTCCACCGTCAGGCTGCGGGCGCGGATCAGGCGCAGATCGGCCGGCACGCGATCCCCGGCCTCGATCAGCACCACGTCTCCCGGCACGATCCCGGCCACCGGCAGGTTGGCGCGCTTGCCATCGCGCAGCACCGCGGCATGGGGCGAGATCATGTCTCGGATCGCGCTGAGGGCGTTCTCGGCCTTGTCCTCCTGCAGGAAGCCGACCACCGCATTCACCAGCACCACGGCAAGGATCACGCCGGCATCTATCATGTGGCCAAGCGCCCCGGCGGCAAGCGCACCGCACAACATGAAATAGATCAGGGCATTGTTGAATTGCGAAAGCAGCCGCAGAAAGGCGGGTCTGCTCTTGCCGCCGGGCAGCGCGTTCTCTCCCTGCAGGGTCAGACGCCGGGCAGCTTCCGCCGATGTCAGGCCATCCTCGCCGGTTTCCAGAGAAGCCATCACCCCGGTCACGGGGGTTGCGTGGGCCGTCAGAAGGGTTTGATCACGAGATTGCATTGCGGCTATCCATAGCCTCCCTTCGAATGACCCGAGTGAACGCGCGCCGACTTCAATGATCGAGCGGATAAAAGCTTCATGGATTGGACCTTTTCACATGTCGGTCCGTAATCAAGCCTTTATGCGATATGCCCTGCCCGACCCGGCAGGCAGCGGCTCGGATCATCGCGATGCGGCATTGTCATTCGGCCGAGGCCTGCCTGACGGTTCGAGGACCGGAAAGGCGAGGACGTGCCAGAGCCAGCCGGAACACGGATGGCAAGACAACAGAGAAGCGGATTTGCCTCCGCTTCTCTGAAGCTACTTGAAACAGTCCCTCGGTCAGGCTTTCTGGACGGTTGCGTCACGAAAGCCGCCGGGATGCCGATGCTGCGGGCCCTCTCGCCCGCAATGCGATCTCAGAACACCATCCGCAGGCCGATCTCCCAGGCCTTGCCGCGCGGTGTGGCCGCGTCGGGGGGGAACACCTTGAAATCCATCCCGTCGCCGGGGCCGTATCCGCTGTCGGCGCCGGCGACCAGCTCGATATTCTCGCTCAGCTTGACGCCCCCTTCCAGCGCCCAGTCGCCATCCGCATCCGCACCGATTCCGAGGCTCCACTTGTCCTGACCGAAATTCAGCCCCAGCACGGCGTTTTCATCCCGCGAATCCTTCAGGTAGATGCCCCAGATTCCCCGGAACCACGGATGGTCCTTGGTCTGCCAGTCGATGACGGCAACATTGATGACGTGGTTTCCGGTGGTGTCGCGATTCTGGTGGTCCAGCACCATGGTCAGGCCCGCCGAGGGAATGGGCAGGATATACTTCGCGGTCTTGTCCCCCAGATCGTTGAGGCCCGCCTTGAATATGCCAAGCGGCGTCGCATAGGACAGTTCGACCTCGGCCTGCGGCGGCATGTCGCCGGTGCCGGGGCCGGTGCTGTTGATGATCGAACGCGCATCATCGCCCTGCCAGCCGTTATAGGATTGCCAGGGATCGGCATAGATCTCGACGCCCAGCGGACCGACCGAATTCGAGTATTTCAGATAGACATCCGTGTCGACCGCACGTCCTCCGGCCTTCATGATGTTGATATCGCCGCCGATGCAGCGAAACTCGGGCGGCAGCCGGGGATGCACCGCGACATTGCCGGAATCATTCAGGTCGCCATCCGGCCAGTTGTTCGGCAAGGCGCCGCAGCGGGGATATGTCGACACCGACAGCTTGCCGCCGCGACCGAAATCAAGGCCGAACTCCACCTCATAGGGCTCGTCGCGCAGATAGGACAGATCATCGCGGTCGCTGCGCAGGATCAGCTCTCCGTGATAGAAGAAGGTGGCCGCCCCCATCGGCACGCTATCCTCGAATGTCAGACTGCCAACCGCCGTCGTGCCCTCCGAGCCGTCGGCCCGGTTGTTGCCATAGCCGAGATAGACCGAGCCTCCGAGCTTCACCTCGGCTGAGGCCGTGGCCGGAATGGTGATCAGGCATGCCATGATGGCCCATGCGTATTTCAAGTGTCTTCCCCCCGTTCAGTATTTTGGTCTGGTTTTTTTGCGTGAGCGAACGCCCTGCCGGCGGCCTTGCGGTCGCGGCAGCACGATCGGTGCCGCCCTTTCCCAAAGGCGGCAGAATGTTGTGGATTGATCCGCGGCGAAGATGCGCAGCGCCGGCCTTTGCAGTCAAATGACTATGATTGCCGGTAAATTTTCCTGCCGGTTATGTCTGGCTGTCGAAGGCCGGAGACCCTTGCCGAAAGTCACTTCGCTACGGCCGGCTATATAACTTCGGCTCATGCCACACGCGAACTTTCTTCATTTGACTCATGCCCCTGCCGCCGCCACCCTCGTCCCCAAGGCGCGAGGAGGAGACCGCCATGGAGAGTTTGGGCAAGGCCCGTGACATTACCCGCCTGCATCGCGATGCCCCGATGCTCAAGGCTGCGGTGGTCACGATCGGCGCCTTCGACGGCGTGCATCTGGGTCATCAGGCGCTTGTTCGCGGGGCACAGGAATCCGCCCGCAAGCGGGGGCTGCCGCTGGTCGTCTGGACGTTCGATCCGCCGCCAAAGGTCTTTTTCGGCCGCGCGACGCTGCTCTGCACCGCGCATGAGAAGGTCGAACGGATCGCCTCGCTGGGCGTGGATCATCTGGTTCTGTCGCACTTCGATGCGGCCTTCCGGGCCCGCACCGCGCAAAGCTTCATGGCCGATCTGCAAGCCATGAACCCGGCCGAGGTCTGGGTCGGCGACGATTTCCGCTTTGGCGCCATGCAGGCGGGCGACGTCGATCTGCTATCCCGCCAGTTCACCGTGCGGATGCTGGATCCAGTGAATTGCGAAAAGGGCGAGCGCATCTCCTCCAGCCGCATCCGCAACCTGTGGCGCGCCGGTCAGTATGAGCTGTGCCGGACCCTGCTGGGCTGGACGGACCAGTTCATCTATCCCGAATACGAACCCGCCTGGTAAGGTGGCCGCCGCCCGTCAGCGGCGGCGGCGGTCCAGCACCTCAGCCAGAACCGACACAGCCAGCACACGCGGGTCACGCGCCGAATGGATCAGGCCGATGGGCCCGTGGACGCGGGCAATCCCGTCGGCTGTCGCGCCTTCGCGGGCAAGCGCCATCACCCGGTTCGAATGTGTCCGGCGGCTGCCCTGCGCGCCGATATAGAATGCGGGCGTGTCCATCGCCGCAAGGATCAGCGGCAATTCGCGGTCATGGTCATGGAAGAAGAACAGGACCGCCGTATAGGGGTCCACGTCCGCCATGAATGGCACCTGCCGCGTCAGCTCGACACCTCGGCAGCCCGACCGCGCGATCACGTCCAGGGTCACGGGATCGCCGCTATGAGTGATCTGGTCATAGCCGACCGCATGGACGAGTGCCGAGAAGGCAGCCGTCTCATCGCCATCGCCGAAGATGCGGAATTGCGGCTCGGGCAGATAGGTGAAGCTGCGGAAACCCGACGCGGCCGGCTCCGCGCCGAGGCTGGCCGAGATGCGATCGTCCGGGCCGATCGCAAGGGTGACCGCGCAGCGCGCCACATCCACCAGCATAAGCGTTTCCAGAGCATCCCTTTCCGGTGCGGGCACGAGCAATATGTCGAGCCCGCCGCCGCAGGGCAGCGTGATGTCGGCAAAGGGCGAGCCCAGCCCATAGCGCAGGGAAACCGGCCGGCCGCTCAGGCGCGCCCGTCCGGCATGGATGGCCAGATCCGCCTCGATACAGCCCGAGGAAAGGCGTCCGACGGTCCGGCCATCGGACAGGAGCGCCATCATCGCCCCCGGCGAGCGATAGGATGGCCCCTCGACCCCGACGATCAGGGCCATGACGCCGCCCGGATCGTCAAGCAGCGCCGCGACGGGCGCCAGCTTGTCGAAATCCCTCATCAGCCGGTAGTCGAGCATTATTCGCCGCTTTGCTGACCGGCGAGAAAGCCGCCGATGCTTTCGTCAGTGTGGAAAACCGGCTTCTCGTAATAATGCGGACCGTCATAGATCTCGATCAGGACCGACTTTTCATGCGCGAGGGTCGGCCCGTGCGGATGATCCTTGGGATTCATGTAGAAGGTGCCGGGCTTCAGCCGCAGGCCGACATCGGTATATTCATAATCGCCTTCGAGGCAGTACATGAACTGGTTCGAGGCGTGGTGATGCTTGACCGGGATGCGGCCGCCCTTGTCGAATTCAAGGATGGCGATGCTGGCTCCGGTTGCCGGGTTCCTCCACAGGAAATACTGGCGCAGCCCGTATTCGGGAAATTCGATCCAGGCCTTCGGGTCCAGATCCTCGCGATGGGTCAGGATCTCCAGCGTCTCGGCCAGTGCCTTGCCGGGGTTGTCGGTATTCATCTGCTTGTCCTTTCGGGAAACGCTCAGATCTCGGGCCGGCCAGCGGCAACCCAGTCGTCATATTCGCGCCGGCTGTCCGGCGTGGCGGGGAACAGGCCGAAAAGCGAACGGCCGCGGCGGATATGGGAGGCGACGAACACTTCGTAATCCCCGACCCCGGCGCATTCCTGCGCGATTTCGTCTACGAGGTGGCGGGGAATGGCGACGATGCCCTCCTCGTTCCCGACGATGATGTCGCCGGGATAGATCGCGACGCCGGCAAAGCCGACCGGGGTGTTGAACTCGACCGGGTGCAGCCAGATCGGCGTTGCCGGCCCCGAGGCCGTGACCTGATAGCAGGGCAATTCCGCGGCCCCGATGCCGGGAACGTCGCGGAAGCCGCCATCGGTGATCGCGCCGGCGACGCCCCGCGCCTTCAGCCGCAGCGCCATCATGTCGCCCATCGAGGAGGCGCGCGCATCGCCTCCGGTCGCCAGCACCAGGACCGCGCCGGGGTCGCATTCCTCGATCGCGCGGCGATGCAGGCTGTCGTCCCGCGCATAAAGCTCCATGCTGTCCGTGTCCTCGCGCGCCGGAATGAACCGGACGGTCCAGGCGGGACCGATCAGCGTCCCCTGCCCCGGCGCGACCGCCTGAAGGCCCAGAAGGAACGTGTTGCGGAAGCCGCGCTTCAGCAATGCATTCGCCAGCGTCGCCGCGCCGCAGCTTTCCAGCAGCCTGCGCGTATGGTCCGAAAGCGGCGCGACCTCGCTCATGCCGCTGCCTCCTTGACCACGGGATTGCGCAGGATGCCGACGCCCTCGACCTCGATCTCGACGATATCGCCGTGCTTCATATAGAGCTTCGGCTCGCGGCGATGGCCGACGCCGCCGGGTGTGCCGGTGACGATCACGTCGCCCGGCTCAAGCGTGCAGAAGGTCGAGACATGGCTGATCAGCGTGGCCGTGTCGAACATCATCAGGTCGGTCGTCGCGTTCTGCATCTCCTCGCCATTCAGGCGGCAGATGAGGCGCAGCGGCCGATCCAGCGAGGTTTCGTCCGGCGTCACCAGCCAGGGGCCGAAGCCTCCGGTGGCGGGAAAGTTCTTGCCCGGCGTCCATTGGTTGGTCGCCAGCTGCCAGTCGCGGACCGAGCCGTCATTATAGGCGCTGATCCCCGCGACATGGGCCATCGCATCCGCCTTGGCGATCCGGCGCCCGGCGGTGCCGATGACGACCGCGATCTCGGCCTCGAAATCGAAGGCGTCGCTTTCGCGCGGAATGACCATCGGTTGCAGATGGCCGACCTGGGACTGCGGATAGCGGGTGAACAGCGGCGGGGCCGAGGCGGTCTCGACATGGCCGCCCTCGCGCCGGTGCTCGACATAGTTCAGGCCCACGCAGATGATCTTGCCCGGCCGCGGGATGACCGGCAGGAACGTCACCTCGTCAACGAGGTAATCGGCGGGAGCGTTCTGAAAGCGCGCGCCAAGCGTGGCCAGTTCGTCGCGCCGGATCGCACCGGCAAGGCAGAGGCCGGTGCGGATGCCCAGGTCGACGATCTTGCGCCCGTCGGTCAGGCCGAAACTTTCGCCGGTGGGCGAGGCGAAGGTAAGAAAACGCATCAGGCAGACTCCTTGATCTGTTCGGGCAGTTCCGCCAGCGCGATGGCAAGCGCGCGGCGGGTTCCGACTACGGCAAGCTGGGCGCGATAGGCGGCGCTGGCATGGATATCGCTGTTGAGGCCAGCCGCAGACAGGGTCAGCCCGTCCAGCGCGGCGGTGCTGAAATCACCGGAAAGGCGCGCCTCGGCCTCGGAAAAGCGAAAGACGACCGGGCCCGCGCCGTTGATGGCGACGCGGATGCCCGCCGGGCCCCGCGCGACGAAGGCCCCCGCCGTGACATAGCCCGAGGCGGGGTTTGCGAATTTGATATAGCCGCAATTCTCCGGCCGCGGGAAATGGATGCGGAGGACCAGCTCGCCCGGTTCCAGCGCGGTGGTGAAAAGCCCGAGGAAGAACTCCCCGGCGGGGATCCGGCGGCGGGTCGTCTCGATCTCGGCACCCAGTCCCAGCAGCACGGCGGGATAGTCCGCAGCCGGATCGTTGTTCGAGATCGAGCCGCCCATGGTGCCGAGATTGCGGACCTGGGGATGCGAGATATGGCTCGCCATCGCCGAGAGGGCCGGGATGGCCGCGCGGATGCGGGGATCGGTCGCGGTCGCGACATGGGGCGTCATCGCGCCGATGCTCACCCGCTCGGGCGTCACATCAATGCCGCGCATCTCGGAGATGGACCTCAGGTCGACCAGTATCGCCGGCCGGGACATGCGCTGCTTCAGGGCGGGGATCAATGTCTGCCCACCGGCCAGCGCCCGCGCCTCGGGGTCCGAGGCCAGCAGGTCCAGCGCCTCGGCCAGAGTCGCGGGGCGGCGATAGGCAAAGTCTGGAACGCTCATGTCCGGCCCCTGTCCGCTGCGCAGGATTCGGGCGCGTTCCGGGCCACGTCGCTGATCGCATCGACGATCCCCTGATAGCCGGTGCAGCGGCAGAAATTGCCTTCCAGCTCGTGGCGGATCGTCGCCTCGTCGCAGGCGCGCCCACGGCGGACGATATCGACGCCCTGCATGATCATCCCCGAGGTGCAGTAGCCGCATTGCAGCGCATGATGGTGGCGGAAGGCCTTCTGCATGGGATGAAGGTTCTCGGGCTGCCCCAGCCCCTCGATGGTGACGACCTCGCTGCCATCGACCTGCGCGGCGAGGACCGTGCAGGACTTGATGGCGCGTCCGTCCACATGGACGGTGCAGCAGCCGCATTGCGTGGTGTCGCAGCCGATATTGGTGCCGGTCAGGTGGCAATGGTCGCGCAGGAACTCGACCAGCAGTGTGCGGTCCTCGACCTCGCGGCGCTGTTCGATGCCGTTGACGGTGATGCAAAGTTCGATCATCGCTGCCTCCTCAATTGACGGCCAGCCAGCCGATCAGCAGCGCGCCGATGGCCATGGCCGCGGTGAAGGCCCAGCCGGGCATCTGCAGGGTGACACCGCCTCCGTCGCGGACCGGCACCGGCGCCGCGGCCATGCCGGGGGCCGGGGCGACCTCGCCCGTCGATGCCGCCAGTGCCGCCGTCGCGGGGGCCTGATCCAGCAAGGCGGGATTCTGCACGACCTCCTGGAAGCGGTCGAAGAACTGGTTCGACATCCGCGCCACCGTGGCGTCGATCAGCCGCGATCCGATCTGGGCGAGCCGTCCGCCGATCTGGCTTTCGGCGCGATAGCTCAGCAAGGTCTGCGCGCCCTTCGGCTCCAGCGTGACGACGGCGATGCCGCTTGCCCGGCCCGCCATGCCGCTGTCGCCCTCGAACTCCAGTTCGTAGCGCGAGGGCCTGATCAGGTCGCGCTGTTTGATGCGGCCCTTGAACCTTGCCCGGACCGGGCCGACCGATGCCAGCACCACCGCGTCATAGACGCCCTTGTCGGTTTCCGTCATCGCCTCGCAGCCGGGGATCGAGGCCTGAAGCACGCGCGTGTCCAGCAAGCCTTCCCAGACCTTCTCGGGCGGCAGGTCAAGCAGCCTGTCTCCTGTGATTTCCATTGGAATGAGCCTTTCCAGTCAGAGCGCTGCCAGCGGCGGCAGATGTGCGGGGCGGTTGGTCTGCCAGCGGAACGGCGCGATGTGGATCGTCGTGGACAGGCCCGCCTGCTCGAACGGGTCGGCGGCGATGATCCGCTCGACCTCGTCGCGGCTCTCGGCCTCGATGACCATCATCCCGCCTTGCGCATTTCCGGCCTCGTCGAGGATCGGGCCTCCGATCAGGACACGGGGGCCGAATTGCGTCATGTAGTCGCGATGCGCGGGCCGGGTGGTGGCGCGGATGTTTCCGGCCTCGCCATCCTTGCGATCCAACCGGTAAACGATGAAATGGGCCATCAGCCTGTCTCCTTGGCAGTCTCGGTCCTGCGGGCAGCGTCGAGCGCGGCCCAGACCTTCATGGGTGTCAGCGGCATGGTCAGGTCGCGCACGCCCAGCGGGCCGAGCGCGTCAAGCACCGCCCCGAGGATCGCGGGCGGCAACCCGATCGTGCCTGTCTCGGCGCCGCCCTTGACGCCCAGCGGGTTCGTCCGCGTGGGAACCGGGCGGTTCGCGAGGGTCATGCGCGGGAAATCCTCGGCGCGCGGCATGCCGTAATCGGTGAAGGCGCCGCTCAGCACCTGTCCTTCGGCATCGTGGACGATGGCCTCCAGCAGGGCCTGCCCCAGCGCCTGCGCGCAGCCGCCGATCACCTGCCCCTCGAGCAGCAGGGGGTTGATCACGGTGCCGACGTCATCGACGCCCGCGATCCGGTCCACGCGGACCTGTCCGGTCTCGGGGTCCACCTCGACCTCGGCCACATAGCATCCATTGGGATAGTTCTGCGGATTGGCCGAGAAATGCCCCACGCCCTCCAGCCCCGACCACAGGTCGGCGGGGATCGGCTTTGGCGGGCCGCCCTTATACGCGGCCGAGCCTTTCCAGGCGAAGCTGGTCTTTGCCACCTCCGTCAGTGGCACGCTGCGGCGGTCCCCGGCGGTCCAGACATAGGAGCCGTCGACGAAGTCCAGCGCCTCGGGCTCGACGTCGAGCATCAGCGCGGCAAGTCGCGCGCCCATGCCGATCAGATTGTCGCAGGCCTTTCGCAGCGCCGAACCGCCAACCGTCATCGAGCGCGAGCCGAAGCTGCCGCGTCCCGTCGCGATGATATCGGTGTCGCCCTGGACGAAGCGGATCTGCTCCAGCGGAATCCCCAGCCAGTCATGCACCATCTGGGCATAGGTCGTCTCGTGCCCCTGCCCGTAGGAGAAGGTGCCGGCAAGGATCGACACGCAGCCGCTGGAATCGAACCGGACCTCCATCCGGTCGCTCAGCGTGGCGCAGACCTCGATATAGCAGGACAGGCCGCGCCCACGCAGCAGGCCACGCGCCTCGGTCGCCGCGCGGCGTTCCTCGAAACCGTTCCAGTCGGCGAGGGTCAGCGCGGCATCCGTCACCGCCTCGAACTCGCCGCAATCATAGGTTTCGCCCACCGCCGTGCGATAGGGCATCTGTCCGGGGTCGATGAAGTTGCGCCGGCGGATCTCGACCGGGTCCAGCCCGACCTTCCCGGCGGCGAGGTCCAGCATCCGCTCGACGATCAGCGTGGCTTCTGGGCGACCGGCGCCGCGATAGGTCGTCAGCGTGCGGCTGTTGGTGAAGATGCCGTTGATCTTCACATGCATGGCCGGAAAGGCATAGACGCCCGACAGCATCCGCGTGCCCACCAGCGGCGGATGGGCGGTCGAGGGGCCAAGCGCCGAACCGAGGTTGTGGTTCACCTCGACCCGCAGGCCCAGCACCCGGCCTTCGGCGTCGAGCGCCATCTCGGCATCGGCGATCTGGTCGCGCCCGTTGAAATCGGCCAGGAACGCCTCGCTGCGTTCGCAGACCCATTTCACGGGCCGCCCCACCCGCCACGCGGCCCAGAGGACGAGGATCTCCTCGGGATAGAGACCGCCCTTGGTGCCGAAGCCGCCGCCCACATCGCCCGCGACGACATGGACGCGATGGGCGGGGACGCGGAAGATATGCTCGGAGAGCAGCAGCCGCAGCCGATGCGGGTTGGCGGTCGAGCTGGTCAGATGAAACCGCCCATCCGCCGCATCGTAGCGGCCGATGCAGGTGCGCGGCTCCAGCGGATTGCCCGCCACGCGCTGGTTGCGGATGCGGGCGCTGACAACATGGGCCGCGCCGGCAAAGGCCGCGTCGCAGGCCGCCTGATCGCCCAGCTCGTGATAAAAGCAGCGATTGCCGGGCGCATCGGGCCAGACAAGCGGCGCGCCGGGGGCAATCGCGGCCTCGAGCGTCGGGGCCACGGGCAGCGGCTCGTAATCGACGACGATGCGCTCCGCCGCATCGACCGCCGCGGCGGCGGTTTCGGCGATGACGAAGGCGACCTCGGCCCCGACGCAGCGGACGGTGTCCAGTGCCAGCGCCGGGAAGGGCGTCGGCACGTAAGGCCCGCCCTTGATCCCCGGCGGGATCGAGACGCAGGGCATGTTGCCGATCCCGTCCTTCGCGTAATCCTCGCCCGTCAGGATCGCGACGAGGCCCGGAACCTCCAGCGCGGCGCTGACATCGATGCTGCGAATGCGGGCATGGCCCAGGGGCGAGCGCAGGACATAACCGCGCAGCTGGCCAGGGACGGTCACGTTATTGGTAAAGCGGCCGTTCCCGGTGACCAGCCGGATATCCTCGATCCGGGCCAGCGGGGCGCCGATACCCAAACCGTTCGTGCGCCCCGAGCCCTCGGGTATCGCGCCAAGTTCCGGTTCGGGTTGGTCGAACGGCCCGCGCCGCGAGCGGGATGGTGTGTTCTGGTAGTCCATGTCGTCATTCCGGTTCGGTTTGGAGGATGGGAGGTCAGGGGCGGGTGATCACCACCACTGACTTTCCAGTTCCGGCCACAATCTGCTGGGGGCGGCATCTTCGGACCATGGCGAGGGCGAAAGCGCGCCATACTTGCCGCAATAGAACAGCAGCGGCTTGACCGCCTCGGGGGGCTGCACCTCGAGCGCGCGGACATGGCCCACGAAAAGCGTGTGATCGCCGCAGGCATAGGCATAGGCCCGATCGGCGGCCAGCCGCACCGCCGCCCCGGCAACGACCGGCGTTCCGTCCAGCCTGTCCAGTTCCGGCGCATGGTCCGGGGATCGACGGCCCGCGAAATGGTTGCTGTCCCGCTCCTGCCGGCTGGTCAGGATCGACACGCCGAAACCTTCGGAATGCTGCAGCCAGCGGTGCATCTTCGCGGTATCCGCCACCGAGATCACCACCAGCGGCGGCTGGAGCGAACCCGACATGAAGGCGTTGGCCGTCATGGCGTGCGGACCTTCTTCCGTGTTCACGGTGATCACGACCACGCCCGAGGCGAACTGCCCCATCGCATCGCGAAACTGGCGCGCGGTGAAGGGTGGCTCCGAAGCAATTGCAGGCGCGGTCATCTTCATTTTCCTTCCGTCGGACCCATCAGGTCCGTTTCATCACAAGGCTGACGTCATGGGGATTGACCAGATCGGGGACGGTCCAGCCGTTCAGGTCGTATTCATCCATGGCCGACTGGGCGAAGGCCTTGAACCGGGCCATGTTCCCCGAGCCTTCCGCAGCCCACAGGTTCGTCAGCCGCGTGATGTCGTTCGAGCCGATATAGTTGATCTCGTAGAGTTCGTGGCGCGATCCGAATTCGGTCCCGATCGCATCCCAGAGCATCTTCATCACCTTGACCCGTTCGACGGCCGAGGTGCCGCCGCTGCCCCGGACATATTTGTCGAGATAGGGCCGGATCTCCTCGGTGGCGAAATCCGCCGCGTGGCTGTTGAGATAGATCAGGCCCGAGGCCACGATCTGCTCAATGATGTTCTTGATCTTGGGCATCGCCATCTGGTTCAGCACTCGGTAGGCGCCGGCGAAATGCGCATCGGGGCGCACCATTCCGTTCCACGGCACGCCGCTTTTCGCCATCGCGTCCGAAAGCGCCCAGAAGGCATTGCGCCAGGCGACGACCTCGCCAAGCTGAGATTGCACGCCGTGAAAGCCTTTCGCGCCCGTGATCTCCAGCGCCCGCGCCAGCAGCCCGACGATGAAATCCATCTTGACGGCAAAGCGGGTGCAGCCATGCAGCGAAGCGCGTTCGAGAAAGCCCGAGCCCACGTTGAACTTGTTGGCCTGCTCCAGATCGCCATGCATGAAGACGTCTTCCCAAGGGATAAAGACGTTATCGAGCACGAGGATCGCGTCGTTTTCATCGAGGCGCGAGGACAGCGGATAGTCGAAGGGGCTGCCGGTGGTCGCCGCGCGATATTCGTTCGACATCCGGCAGATCAGCTTCACGCCCGGCGCGTTGGTCGGCACGATGAAGACCGGCGCGAAATTTGGGTCGGCAATCGGCACCTGGGCGACATGGGCGACGAAGGTATAATGGGTCAGGGCCGAGTTGGTAGCGACGACCTTGGCGCCGGAGACATAGATGCCGGCATCGGTCTCCTTGACCACCTTCACGAAAACGTCCGAGCCGTCTGCCGTGGGCAGATCTCGATCGACCGGCGGGTGCATGATGGCGTGGTTGACATACCACGTCCGCTCCTGCGCCTTGCGATACCAGCGCGCGGCATTGTCCTCGAAACCCTTGTAGAAGCCGGCATTGGCCCCCAGCGTCGCAAGAAACGCGCCCTTATAATCGGGCGAGCGGCCCATCCAGCCCCAGGCGACCTTCTGCCATTCGGCGATGGCATCGCGCTGCGCCACCTGCTCCTCGACAGTGTGCGGGGCGCGGAAGAACCGCTGGGTATAGCCGCCCCATTCCGTCGGAACGGTCAGCACATCCTTGCGCTTCGGATCATGCAGCGCGTCATACATGCGCGCGATCATCCGGGCCGAATTGCGAAACGCGGGGTGGTTGGCGATGTCGCGCACGCGCTCGCCATAGATCCAGACTTCGCGGTCGTCGTTCAGGCTGTCCAGATACTCCCTGCCCGTCAGCGGCACAAAGCGGGAGTCGGGGGCCGAAGCCCCCTGTGCCGCAAGGGCGGTCATGCCCCGCTGCCTGCCATGGCCTGGCAGGTGATCTCGAGCTTGATGCGAGAATCGGCCAGAGATGCCACCTGCACCAGCGTCGAGCACGGGAAGTCGCCGGTGAAGAACTCCTGGCGGGCGCGCCAGATTTCCTTGTTGTCGGCCATGTCGGTCACATAGATCGTCATGGTAACGACGTCTTGCAGTCCCGAACCCGCGGATTCGAGGCAGTTCTTGACCTTCTCGAAGATCACCTTGGTCTGCTCATAGGCAGAGCCTTCGCCGTGGATCGCCTTCAGGTCCGCGGCGCGGGCGGTGAAGCCGGACAGCCAGATCTGGTTGCCGACACGGATCGTGTTCGACCAGTGACCCGGCGGATATTCCGCGACCTTGTCGGAAATGAAACGCTGCTTTTTATCAGCCATGGGGCTTTCTCCTTCTACAAAATCTGGTGGGTCGTGCCGCGCGCCTAGCGGCGCAGCACGCTCACGTCGTCGTTGTTGATGAGGTCAGGGACGGTCCAGCCGTCGAGGTCGTATTCCGACATGCAGGTCTCGACCATGCCCTTCATCTTGGCCATGTCGCCGCCGGACTGCGCTTCCCAATAGTTCTGAAGCCGGGTCAGGTCGTTCGAGCCGAGATAGTTGATCTCATAGAGTTCCGCACGGCCGCCGAACTCGGAGCCGATGCAGTCCCAGAGCAGCTTCATCACCTTGACGCGACGCTCGGCATCGACCCCGCCCGAGCCGCGCAGATAGCGGTCGAGATGGCCGCGCAGTTCCGGCGCCTTGAAGTCGTCGGCATGGCTGTTGAGATAGATCAGGCCCGAGCTGACCGATGCCTCGATGATGTTCTTGATCGAGGGATAGGCGAGCTGCGAGAGCGTGCGATAGGCCGTCCCGAAACGGCTGTCGGGCTGGACCATGCCGTTCCACGGAATGTTCGACTTGGCCATCGCGTCGGACAGGCCCCACATGGCGTTGCGCCATGCGATCACCTCGCCCATGCGCGACATGACGCCGTGGAAGCCCGAAGTGCCGTTGATGTCCAGCGCCATCGCCATCGCGCCGACGATGAAGTCCAGCTTGACCGCAAGGCGGGTGCAGCCATGCATCGCCGCGCGCGCGTTGAAGCCCGATCCGGGGGCGAAGTCGTTGGCCTGATCGACGTCCCCGTGCATGAACACGTCCTCCCAGGGGACGAACACGTTGTCGAGCACCAGGATCGCGTCGTTCTCGTCCATGCGCGAGGACAGCGGATAGTCGAAGGGCGAACCCAGCACCGCCGCCCGCTGCTCGTTCGACACGCGCGAGATCATCTTCAGCCCCGGCGCTCCGGTCGGCACGATGAAGACCGGCGCGAAGTTCGGATCCTTGATCGGCACCTGCCCGGCATGGGCGACGAAGGTATAGTTCGTCAGCGCCGAGTTGGTGGCCACGACCTTGGCACCCGACACATAGATGCCCGCATCGGTTTCCTTGGTCACGCGGACATAGACGTCCGAGGTGTCCGCAGTCGGCTTGTTGCGATCGACCGGCGGGTTCATGATGGCGTGGTTGATATACCACGTCCGTTCCTGGGCCTGGGTATACCAGCGCAGCGCGTTCTTCTCGTAGCCGCGATAATATTCCGAGTTGGCGCCCAGCGTCGCCAGGAACGAGCCCTTGTAGTCGGGCGAGCGTCCCATCCAGCCGTAGGTGATGCGCTGGGATTCAGCGACGGCATCCCGGGCCTTGACCTGCTCCTCGACCGTGCGGGGGGCAAGGAAATAGCGGTGGGTGAAGCCGCCATCCTCGGTCGGGGCGGTGATGATGTCCTTCTTCGCCTGATCATGCATCGCATCATAGAAGCGCGCGATCATCCGGGCAGAGTTGCGGAAGGCAGGGTGTTCGGAAATATTCTTGACCCGCTTGCCGTAGATCCAGACTTCGCGGTCGTCATCCAGGCTGGCAAGATATTCCTTGCCGGTCATCGGGATCGACTTCTTGCGGGTCGCGTCGACCTTGGGCGGGGCGATGCCCGCAAGATTCCTGACGTCGTTCATGGTTCTTGTAGTCCTCCTTGAAAGGCTATGCGCGTTGTGCGACCGGTTTCAGTTGCGCGACAACGCCATCGCGAAGATGAGAATGGCGCCGGTGGCGACGGATTGGGCATAGGCGCCGACCTGCATCAGATTGAGGCCGTTCTGCACCAGCACGATCAGCAGCGTTCCCAGCACCACCATCAGCGTGCGCCCGCGACCTCCTGTCAGGCTGACGCCCGAGATCACGCAGGCGGCGATGGATTCCAGAGGCAGGGTGCCTCCGATATTGGCCTCGCCGGTGCCAAGGCGCGCGGTCAGCAGCAAGCCCGACAAGGCAGCCAGCAGGCCACACAGCATATACGAGATAACCGTCACCCGGCTGGTCCGAACACCCGAGAGCGCGGCGGCGCGGTTGTTGCCGCCCGTGGCATAAAGGTGGCGGCCAAAGCGCGTCCATTGCAGCGTGAGATAGGTCAGAATGACCAGAAAGATCGCGACGAAGGCCGGGATCGGCAGGCCGAAGATGCGGCCAAAGCCGAAGATTTCCCCATGCAGCGGCGGAATGCCATAGATCGGCACGCCACCCGAGATGAACAGCGTCAGCCCGAAGACGATCGACGACATGCCAAGCGTCATCATGAAGGGATGAATGCCGAGCATGGTCACGCCCAGCCCGTTGACAAGCCCGACCGCGATGCCGATTGCCACCCCCGCGCCGAGGCCGGCCCAGAGCGCGAGCCAGGGATCGCCCGGATTGGCGGCAAAGACCGCGGCCATGACCATGGCGCTCACAACCGAGGTCAGCGACACGTTCGAACCGACCGACAGGTCGAGGCCACCGGTGATCATCACGATCATCTGTCCCAGCGCGACGATCAGCAGGTAAACCGACTGGCGCGCCACATTCGTCAGGTTGTCCGCGGTCAGGAAATTCGGCGCGGCCGCGGCAAACATCACCACCGCGAGGGCGAACATGATCGGCAGCGCGAGAAGCTGCCGGTTCTCACTGAGCCACAGCATGGCGGGCTGCGGGCCGTTGGAATTTGTCTGGGCTGCGGACAAGATGCGGTTCCTCAGAAGAATTGTTCCAGAATGCGGTGTTCGTCGTAATCGGCCCGGTCGAATTCGGCGACGATGGCGCCGCCGCTCATCACCAGCATGCGATGCGTCAGGCCCATCAGTTCGGGCAGGTTCGATGACACCAGCAGGATTGCCGCGCCCTGCACGCTCAGGTCGGCGAGGCAGCGGTAGATGGAAAGGCAGGCGTTGATGTCCACGCCGACCGTCGGTTCGTCGAACACATAGACGTTCACGTCCTGCACGAGGCTTTTCGCCAGCAGAACCTTTTGCTGGTTCCCGCCGGAAAAGCGCGCCACCGGCTCGCCCAGCCTGTCGCCATTGAACTCGACCATGCGGGCGACCTGCGCGAGGTGGCGCGCCTCGCGACGGGGGTTCAGGATACTGCCGCTTGCAGCGCCGAAGCGCAGGCCAGACAGGATCATGTTCTCATGTGCGGTCAGGTCGAGCGCGAGGCCGTCATTCTTGCGGTCGGACGGCAGATACCACAGGCCGCGCGCGATCGCGTCGGCCGGGTGGCTGGGGACGAAGGGCGCGCCATCGACAAGGATCTCGCCCGCGACGATCCGGCGCAGCCCGAAGCAGGACTGCGCGAGGTTCGACTTGCCACATCCCACCAGCCCGGCAATCCCGACGATCTCGCCCGCGCGGATGCCGAGGTTGACATCGCTGATAGCGGGCACGCCCGGCTTGTGGTCCAGCGCGACGCCGCGCAGTTCCAGACGCACCGCGCCCAGATCCTGCCTCGGCTGCGGATAGACCTTTTCCGTGTTCCGCCCGGTCATCAGCTCGATAAGACGGTCCTCGGGCGTGTCGGCGGGGACGGTGGCAATGAACCGGCCATCACGCAGCACCGAAAGCCGGTTCCCGATCAACGGGATCTCATGCATCCGGTGGGTCACATAGATGATCGCCGTGCCCTGCTGCTGCAATCGCCGGATCAGCCGGAACAAAGCCTGGGCGTCGTGTTCGGAAAGCGAAGCCGTCGGCTCGTCCAGAATCAAAAGGCGCGGGCGCAGCCGCATCGCCTTGCAGATCTCGACCATCTGCTGCTTGCCGCGGGTCAGCGAGGCGACGGTCGCGCGCGGGTCCAGCTCAAACCCGAGGTCGTCGATCAGCCGCCGCGCCTCTGCGAGGGTTCCCGACTTGGACAGGAAACCCGCCGTCTTCTGCAGCAGCACCGGCCCGGCCAGCGGCTCCTCGCCCAGCGTGATATTCTCGGCCACCGTCATCCAGGGGATCAACGAGAACTCCTGAAAGACGGCACGCACGCCATGGGCGCGCGCCGCCGCGACGCTGTTGAAGGCGACCTCCTGCCCGGCCATCAGGATGCGGCCCTCGCTCGGGGTATTCGCCCCGGCGATCATCGAGATCAGCGTGGATTTCCCCGCGCCATTCTCGCCGAAGAGGACATGAACCTCGCCCGGCAGGAAATCGAGCGAGACGCCGTCCAGCGCGGCATGCTGGCCATAGCGCCGGGTCAGACCGGCGGTGGACAGCGTCGGCACGGCGGCGGATCGGGCCGCCATATCGGTTTCGACCAGTGCTGGGGACGACATCGCGCGGTTCTCCTTGCCGGGTCGGGTCAGGGCCGGAAGGCGAAGTTCGGGCGGAAGCCGTTGGGCGCGAGGACCGACAGCGGATCGAGGTTGCCGATCGTGTCTTTCGTATAGACCTCGCCCAATGTGCCGATATCGGTATATTCCAGCTTGTCCTCGAGCACGCGCACCGCCTGATCCAGGATCACGCGCGAGGTCAGAACCACCGGGGCCGCGCCCGCCGCCTCGATCTGGCCAGCCTTCATCATCTCGTAGACGCCCGGCGTCGTATAGACCGAGACCAGCCCGATCCGGTCCTGGACCCCCCGTGCCCGCAAGAGCGGCAGCGCCCCTTCGACCATGACGGCACTGCCGACGACATAGTCGAGGTCGGGATGGGTCTGGAGAACGTCCTCGACCAGACGGGCCTGAACCTCCTTGCCGACATCGCCGTATTTCGTCTCGACGACGTTCACGGCGCTGCCCTGCAGGCCCTCTTGGAAACCGGCGTTGAATGCCTCGACAAAGCCCGCGCCGGCGGGACCGGGCAGCCAGGCGATGTCGACGGGATCGGACCCGGCAGGATGCTTCGCGGCCAGATATTTCGCCGTCCGCAGCCCTTCGTTGCGCGGGCTGGTCAGGACACGCGCCGCCGTGTCGTCCGAGGCGACGCCGTTGATCGCGTCGATCACCGGGATATTCTTGGCCTTCAGCTCGGCCAGCAGGTTTTCAATCCCCTCATGGGCGATGGCGACCAGCACGACGGCATTGGCACCGCCCGCGACGCAGTTCTCGACCTGCGAAATCTGGTTGGCAAGCTGGGTATATCCGCCCGCGTCGAAAGTCTGGACCTGAACGCCCAGCAGCTTCGCCTCCTCGGTCATGCCATAGTTCATGGCCAGAAAGAACGGATCCTTCATATGCGGCAGCGACACGCAGATGTTCCAGGGCTTGCTTGCCTTTTCGGATGCGCTGAGCGGCGTATACTCGAAACGCCCCTCCTGCCCGTCGACGGTTTTGCCGTCGAATGGCAGCGGATACCATTGGGCAGTCTGGGCGGTGGCGCCCGTCGCCAAGAGCGTGGCAGCAGCAAGCAGACCGGCAAAAACCGGTTTCCTGGACTTGATCATGGTTTCGTCTCCCCCGTGAACGGCGCATATCCGGCCTGTTCTTGGAGGGGGAATTTCTGGTGCTCGGCCTATGAAGTCAATTTACTTCTTCTGCCGATAAAATAACTCGAAGTTATTTTCCTCGTTGCGGCGCACGCTCGGCCAAGCCCTGTGCCGTTTCCCGCAACAGCCGGTGAGCCAGCATATGCGCGTCGGTGCGGTCGCGATCGGTGATCCAGACCAGCCCCATTTCAAGCGTCACCTCCTGGGGTATGGCCAGCGGCAGGACATCGAGAATCCCTAGATCCGCAAAATGCGCCACCAGAGAGCGCGACAGGAACCCCACCGAGTCGGTCAGTTGCAGCGTCCCCACATTCGCCATGGTGGACACGGAATCGATCCGGTGATTGGCGATATCGACCATATGGCTGTGGAACAGCGATTCGATGGCGCCGCGTGCGAGGGTATGGGGCGGCGGCAGGACCAGCGGAAAACCTTCGAGTTGCGACCACGAGATCTCTCCCTGCTCCAGCAAGGGATGGTCCTTGCGCACCGCGGCAACGACCGGATCGACCAGCAGGATCTCGGTCGAAACGTCCGAGCCGAGCTGGGGGCTGGTCAAAAGACCCAGCGCAATGTCGATCTGCCCGGTTCGCAGAGCCGGCAGCAGATTGTCCATGGTCCCTTCGCGCAGGGAAACCGTGGTATTCTCGGTTTCACTTTCCAGCCGGGCAATGAAGCGCGGGATCAATGTCACCGCGGTCGCTGGCAGCGTGCCGATCGACACGTGGCTGTAGCCAGCGCCGATCAACTCGTTCAATTCCCGCTCGGCCAGTTCGATCCGCAACAGCACCCGGCGGGCGTGGCGGATCAGGCAGGCCCCCACCTGCGTCGCGACCAGCCCGTTCTTGGAGCGCCGGAACAACGGGGTGCCCAGCCCCGCCTCGAGGCCGGAAAGCGCCTTGGAGACGGCCGGCTGCGTCAGGTTGAGATAGGTGGCCGCCCGGATAACGCTGTGATGGTCGTCAATCGCGATCAGCAGGCGCATATGCCGGATCGTCAGGCTGTTTTTCATGAACAGGTTGATACTGGCCATAGTCTTGCGTCCCTGTCGGTCGAGGAAATTTGCCCGAAGGTGAGAGCGCGGCGGCCCTCTGTCAACTTGAAGTCACAATCGGGCGCAGGAATCAAAACTTTCGGTTATATTACCGGCCTCCATACTCATTTGACTTGATGCCGGTCGGACCCAAGCTGCGGCGCTGCAGTATTGGAGACTGACGATGAGCGAACCCTCCGCGGGCGCGATGCAGCGCATCACGACCGCAATGAACATCCTTGTCCGGCGCTATATGCCCGACCCTTTCGTGCTGGCCGTGATATTGCTGGCGCTGGTCTTTGTCGCGGGCGTCACGCTGACCCCGACCACGCCCTCCGAGATGGTGACGCATTTCGGCACCGGGGTATGGTCGCTTCTGGGCTTCGCGATGCAATTGTCGCTGGTGGTCGTCACCGGCTCGACACTGGGCGAGACCCCGGTGATCAAGCGCGGAGTGCATCGGCTTGCCGCGATCCCGTCCTCTCCGACCGGGGCCGTGGTTTTCGTCACGCTGCTGACGGCGGCCATAGCCCTCGTGAACTGGGGCGTCGGACTGGTCGTCGGCGTAATCTGCGCGCGCGAGGTGGCGCGCCGGATCGAGGGCGCGCATTTCCCCCTGCTGATCGCCGCGACCTATGCGGGCTACACCCTCTGGTCGGCGGGGATGTCGTCCTCCATCCCGCTGACGCTGAACACGCCCGGCCATCCGCTTGAGGCCATGACCGGCCTCATCCCGATCACCCAGACGCTCCTGTCGCCCTGGAACCTGATTCTGGCCGCAGCCCTGCTGATTACGCATGTCCTGACCGCGCGGGCGATGGTTCCTGCGCGAAACCAAGCGACGGGCCTGCCCGAAGCCGCCGCAAACGAGACCGAGACTGTTGCAGCCCCCACCGCCACAGAGGGCAGCACCCCCGCCGAATGGCTGGAGCGAAGCCGCATCCTCAGCATCGGTGCCGGACTGCTCGGCCTCGTCTTCGTCCTGCGCGCGCTGTGGGACGGGGGGCTGAACGCGCTGAACCTCAATGCGCTGAACCTGCTGGTCCTCAGCCTGGGCCTGATCCTCTCGCCCGGCCTCTTGTCCTATCTGCGCTCGGCGGAAAGGACGGCGACCTCGGTGCTGCCGATCCTGATCATCTATCCGTTCTATGCCGCGGTCGCGACCATGATCACCGCCTCGGGTCTGGGCGATCTGGTGACGCAGGGCCTTGCCCGCGTGGCCAGCGCCGAGACCCTGCCGCTTATCACCTTTCTGACCGCAGGCCTGATCAACATCGTGATTCCCGCCGATGGCGGCCATCTGGTCCTGCAAGGGCCGATCTTCTTTGCACTGGCCGACCAGCAAGGGGTTCCGGTGGGGCTGGTCACGACCGCAATGACGATCGGGGCCAACTGGACGAACCTGCTGCAACCGTTCTGGGCGCTGCCCTTGCTGGCCCTCGCGGGCCTCGGCATACGCGACATCATGGGGTACTGCCTGATTCTTCTTGTGACCAGCGGCATCGTCGCCAGCGTGGTTCTGCTGGCCTTCGGGCAGGTTCTTTAGCCGATATCCCTGCCGCCGTCCGGGGTTCCCGGATCAGGCGGCGGGCTTCCGATGATTGTGCAGGACCGGATTGCCCCGGAAACATTACCCGAAGTTATATTCCCCGGGGATGATCGTCATTTGACTTGCCGGTTTCCTGCCATCACCTTCCCCGGCGGTGAGGAGTACACCGTCATGACGCATCGCGACGAAGCCCTGAGGAGGGGCTTGCCGCGAAGCCCGACGCGCGCAATGACGTCGTCGATCAGATGATGGTGGGCAACCGCAGCCGACCAACGGCCGGAAACCGGTCTAGAAGTGAGAAAGCGATGCGCAAGATATTCAATCCCAAAGTCCTCCAGCTCGGCTATGTGTCCCTTTTCACGCCCGATATCGCGCGTGCCCTGGCTCACTATGAGGAGGGAATCGGCCTGAGCGCGACAGACAAGGGAGCGGATGGAGAGCTTTTCCTGTCGGTCGGCTATGAGCACCATAACGTGGTTCTTCATCCCGGCAATGACAGGGCGATCGCCAATATCGGCTTTCAGCTGAAGCCTGACATCGACCTCGGCGATTTCGCGAAGGATGCCGAGGCTTTCGGCCTCAAGGGCAAGGTCAAGACCGACAGCCAGCCCGGCATCGCCTCACTGGTCGAAATCGAATTGCCGGGCGACCTGCGCTTGCAGTTCTACAACGACATTGCCGCGCCTGCCCCCGGGTTCAAGGGCATCGGGGCCGCGCCGCTCCGCCTGGGCCATGTCGCGATGATGAACACCGAGGGCGATGCGCTCGAGAAGTTCTTCGTCGATTTCCTTGGCTTCTGGTTCACCGACCAGTTCGGGGACTTCTTCAATTTCTATACCTGCAACCGGGAACATCACGTCATCAACATCGTGAAGGGAACCACGAACCGGTATCACCACATCGCCTTCGAGTTGAGGGGCAGCCCCTCCCATGCCATGGCCGCCGATTGGCTGCGGCGGCGCGGCGTCAAGCAGGAATGGGGCCCGGCCCGTCACCCCGCGGGGCATAATTTTGCCGGATACCACCGGGATCCCGACGGCGTGATGATCGAGCTTTATACCGAAATGGACGTGTTCATTCCCGAGCTGAACATGTTCGAGCCGCGCCCCTGGCACGAATTCTATCCGATGGTGCCCAGGGATTGGGATGGGAACGATCTGAACGCCTGGGGCGCAGAGTTCATTTGCCGGCTGGAGTGAGCCGACCTGACCCTTCTTCCCGCGCGAATGCGGGAAGAAGGGACGTCCGGGCCAAGGCGCCCCGATTTGCGCGCCTCGAACGGCAGGAACATCGCTATTCTAGCCGGCGCTGACAGCATTAGGCCCGCGATTGCGGGCCTATGATGGCGGATGATTCCGCTACCTGATCCCGAGGCAGCCCGGCATCATCCAGCCTGCGCCAGAATGGCCCGCGCCCTGATACGCACCGGTTCATCGACCATCGCGCCATCGACCGATACCGCGCCATCGCCCGAGGCCAGAACGCGCCGCGCCCAGTCGATCTGGTCCTCTGTCGGCGCGAAGGCGTTCCTGACCTCGGCAACCTGCTTGGGATGGATGCACAGCTTGCCCGTCATTCCCATCGCGCGGGCATGGGCCGCGTCGCCCCGGATGACCGACAGGTCGTCAAGCTGCACCGTCACCCCGTCGATCGGCCCGGCAATGCCCGCCAGGCGCGAGGCCAGCACCAGCTCGGACCGTGCTGGCAGCAGCACCTCGCGCAGATGCTCGCAACCGAGATCGGCGCAGAAGTCGATCGAGCCGAAGGCCAGCCGCTCCACACCCTCCGCGGCGGCAATCGCGCGCGCCTGCGCGAGGCCGAGGCCGGATTCGATCAGCGCGATGACCGGCTTGCCGGTCGCAGCGGCGACGGCGCTGCAAATGGCCGCATCCTCGGCCTTGGGCAAGATCACGGCAGCGACGGGCAACCCGGCCACAGCCGCCACATCGGCATCATGCCACGGCGTGCCCTGCGCATTGACCCGGACCAGCACCGGCAGATCGGTGAAATCGGCGGCCAGCGCGGCGCGGGCCGCCGCCTTGGCGTCCTGGGGCACCGCGTCCTCCAGATCCAGGATCACGGCATCGGTGCCGGATGCGGCGGCCTTGGCGAAACGCTCGGGACGGTTGGCCGGAACGAAGAGCGGCGCGCGGATATGGGCTACCATGAGGCGCGCGCCTCCATCGCGACGGGGCCGTCGACGCGGGAGGTCCAGAGGCGCAGGCCCTCGCCATCCTCCTCGGCGTTGAGGGTGAAATCGGCGATATCGAAAAGCGGCGAGAGCGAGCGGAAGTCGAACTGCACCGGCCGCGTTCCGCGCAGCCTTTCGGCAAGCTGGACCAGCATCGTGGCCTGCATCGGCCCGTGAACGATCAGGCCGGGATAGCCTTCCTCGCCAGTCACATAGGGGGCGTCGTAATGGATACGGTGGCCGTTGAAGGTCAGGGCGGAATAGCGAAACAGCAGCGCCGCCGAGGGATTGACCGTCACCCGATGCGTCCCGGGGGCAGCCGCTTCCGGCGTCTTTTTCGGACCGCCCGGCGCATCGATGCCGCGATAGACGATATCCTGCCTTTCCTCGATCACCAGCCGACCCGCGCTCTCGATGCGATGGTCGACGGTGACAAAGCACAGCGTACCGGTCCGCCCCTCTTTCATCGTCACGTCGCGGATGGTCGAATGGCGCGTCACGCGCTCGCCCACGCGGATGTCGTCGTGGAAGGTCAGGGCGCCGCCCGCCCACATGCGGCGCGGCAGCGGCACCGGCGGCAGGAAGCCGCCCCGCGCCGGATGGCCATCGACCCCCAACCCGCTGGTCGGAGCGGCCGGGGGCGCAACGCAAAGATGGATCATGACGGGTGCGACGTCACCGTCCCTCGCCTCGCCCTCCTGATCGAAAGTGGCCTTGAAGCGTTCGACCATTGCATCGGTGACGAGCTCCGACTTGACCTCGCCGCGTCCGATCCACTGGCGCAGATGTTCGATATCCAGACCGCTCATGCGCTTTCCTTCACTTTCGGCAGGGCCGGGACGGCCCCGTAGCTGCGCGGCTCGCCGACGAAGACGGCACCCGGCGCGGGATAGCTAACCTCGCCATTCGGGGTGTCAACGGTGATGCGGCGCAGTTGGGAATGATCCGACAGGCCGGCCATGTCATTGACCGAGGCAAAGGCCACATCCGCCGCGATCAGGCATTCGGTCGCCTCGGCTGCGGTCATGGAGGCGAAGGCCAAGGCCACCGCTGCATCCGTTTCCGCGCGGTTCTGCACGCGCGCCACATTGGTCGCGAAGCGCGGGTCACGGGCCATTTCGGGTTTCCGCATGAAGATTTCTGCGAATTTGGCAAACTCCCGGTCGCTCTGGACCGAGATCAGGATCTGGTTGCCATCCTTGCAGGTGAAGACGCTGTAGGGCGAGATCGAGGGATGCGCCAGCCCGAGGCGGCGGGGCGTCTTGCCCCCCTCGTGATTGAGCAAGGGGACCGTCAGCCAGTCGGCCATCACGTCGAACATCGAGATCTGGATATTCGCCCCCCTGCCGTCGATCCCGCGCCGGATCAGCGCCTCGAGGATCGCGGCATGGGCCGTGGCGCCGGTGGCGATATCGACCAGCGACACACCAACGCGCGAGGGTTCATCCGGGCCGCCGGTGATCGAGCAGAGGCCAGATTCCGCCTGGATCAGCAGGTCATAGGCCTTGCGCTCGGCCATCGGCCCCGCCTCGCCATAGCCCGAGATCGAGCAGGTGATCAGCCGCGGGTAATCGGCCGCCAGCCGGTCGAAGCCGAAGCCCAGACGGCCAAGCGCGCCGGGCTTCAGGTTCTGGACCAGCACATCCGCACCTTCCAGCAGGCGGGCCAGCTCGGCCTTGTGATCCGGCCGGCTGAGATCCAGCGCGACGCTTTCCTTGCCCCGGTTCAGCCAGACGAAATAGCTGGCCTGCCCCTTCGCCACGGCATCATAGCCGCGCGCGAAGTCGCCCTCGGGCCGCTCGATCTTGATGACGCGGGCACCGGCATCGGCAAGGCGCGAGGTCGCGAAGGGCGCGGCCACCGCCTGCTCGATCGCAATGACGGTCAGTCCTTCCAACGGCAGCACACCCATCAGAAACTCCGCGGCAGGCCAAGCACATGCTCGGCGACATAGGAAAGGATGAGGTTGGTCGAGATCGGCGCCACCTGATAGAGCCGCGTTTCGCGGAACTTGCGCTCGACATCGTATTCGCAGGCAAAGCCGAAGCCGCCGTGGAATTGCAGGCAGGCATTCGCGGCCTCCCACGAGGCCTTGGCGGCCAGGTATTTCGCCATATTGGCCTGCGCGCCGCAGTTTTCATGCGCGTCATAAAGCCGGCAGGCCTCGAAGCGCATCAGGTTCGCCGCCTCGACCTCGATATAGGCTTCGGCGATCGGGAACTGCACGCCCTGATTCTGGCCGATCGGGCGGCCAAAGACCACGCGCTCGCCGACATACTTGGTCACGCGGTCGACGAACCAATAGCCGTCGCCGATGCATTCGGCGGCAATCAGCGTGCGCTCGGCGTTGAGCCCGGTCAGGATATACTTGAACCCCTGCCCTTCCTCGCCGATCAAGTTCTCGGCCGGGATTTCGAGATTGTCGAAGAACAGCTCGTTCGTCTCGTGGTTGACCATGTTCAGGATCGGGCGCACCTGCATGCCCTGCTTCATGGCCTCCTTGACGTCGACGAGGAAGATGGACAGCCCCTCGGTCTTCTTCTTGACCTCCGCCAAGGGCGTGGTGCGGGCCAGAAGGATCATCAGGTCGGAATGCTGGACGCGACTGATCCAGACCTTCTGGCCGTTGATGACATAGCGGTCGCCCTTCCTGACCGCAGTTGTCTTGATCTTGGTCGTGTCGGTGCCGGTCGTGGGCTCGGTCACACCCATCGATTGCAGGCGCAACTCGCCCGAGGCGATCCGGGGCAGGTATTTCCGGCGCTGCTCCTCGGACCCGTGACGGATCAGCGTGTTCATGTTGTACATCTGCCCGTGGCAGGCGCCCGAATTGCCGCCCGCGCGGTTGATCTCTTCCATGATCACGCTGGCCTCGGTCAGGCCAAGGCCCGAGCCGCCATATTCCTCGGGGATCAGCGCGGCCATCCAGCCCGCCTTGGTCAGCGCATCGACGAATTCCTCGGGATAGGCGCGGGCCTCGTCGATCTTGCGATGATATTCATCAGGAAATTCGGCGCAGAGCGCGCGAACCGCGTCGCGGATATCCTGAAACTGGTCTGTGACTTTCTGAAGCATGACAACCTCCCGGCCCTTGGTCAGGTGCCAAGGTGTCGGAGCCGGGGGGATATATCAAATATATGTTGTCGATGCCCCGCAGACAAAAATGTTATACTGCGTAGACCCCGCCCCTGTCGCGGTCCGTCACGCCAGATGGCGGCGGACCGACGGCGTGTCGCGCAAACCGCCCAGCAGGCCCAGCCAGTCTGGGCCGCTGCCGCCGTTCGAAACCGGTCCGGTCAGAGACATGAACTTCAGGGCGATGGCCGCGTCATCGGGGAATGTCTCCGGCTCGCCCGAGGGGTCGGGGATACGAAGTTGCGTCACCTTGCCTTGCGCCGTCACCTCCAGCGTGGCGCCGAAGGGATGGCGCAGGCCCTCCAGCGAGACATCCCGAAAGACCTCGACCCGGTCCGCCAGCGCATCGGCCTTCGGATCGCCGAGCAGGTCGTAATCATCCCATCCGAACCGGCCCCGCAGCAGCGCGACAGCGGCGGCGAAGGGCATCGAGAACTGGCCCTCGACGATGCTGCGCGCGCGCCTCTTCTCGTCCAGAGGCGCGCCGACCAGCGCGATGCCGTTCCGATGCAGGCCGACGCGCATATGATCAATGTCATCCGCGGACCAGCCATGTTCGCGCTGCAACCGCAAAAGCCCGTCGACGGCGGCATGGGTATAGCGGCAGGCGGGATAAGGCTTGACCCCGATGCGCAGCGTTTCCCAGACCGTGCCCAGACCCGAAGTGGCGCGCTCGGCGACGACGCCGTCGCTGTAGCCCTTCAGGAAGCCATGCGTGCCCTCCAGCGCCTCGGCGGCCCCAAGAAACCCCTCGCTGGCCAAAGTGGCGGCGATGAGGCCCTTCATCGAGGCCTCGCCGACCTGATAACGCTTGTTCCATGCCCCGTTCTGCAGGAATTGCAGCGAGCCGGAGGCCTGGCTTGCCGCCACCCCGAAGGCGGAAACCATCTGCTCGGGCGTCAGCCCCATCAACCGCCCGGCCGCAGCCGCGGCACCGAATGTCCCCGCCGTGGCGGTCGGGTGAAAGCCGCGCGCATAATGCGCCGTCGGGTCCAGCGCCATGCCGATACGGCAGCACACCTCAAAGCCCACTACGATCGCCGCCAGCAGGTCGGCACCCGAGGCATCGACCAGCTCCGCCGCCGCCAGAGCGGCGGGGATGACCGGCGCGCTGGGATGCAGGGAACTGTCGGCATGGGTATCGTCGAAATCCAGCGAATGGCCAAAGGCGCCGTTCAGAAGGGCCGCCGCGCCCGCCCCGAAACGGCGCGAAAGGCCGAGGACGGTGCAAGGCCCTTCGCCCGCAAGCCCAAGCTTCTCCAGCATCGCCAGAATGGCGGGAGTGGAATCGGAATCCGTCGCCGCCCGGATGACAGATCCGGCGAAATCTGTGGTCAGGGCCAGGGCGCGCGATGTCACCTCGGCGGGAATTTCCGCGGTATCCGTCAGCGCGCTGAACTCCGCCAGTCTTTGTGTGATTGCCATGAAATCCCTCCCGCTGCTCGGCCCAGAGATGCGGCGACTTGTGGTCCCTTGTCCAATAGGGCTTTGGATAGCCTGCCATAACATTTCGATATATTGAGGGCAGCAACCCTCTATTTGATGTTCGCCCCAGATCATGCTTGGATGACAGGCCACCGGAAGACCAGATGACCGAACCCACTTTCGCCAATACCGCCGGACGCGGTCACATGCGCCGCGCTCGACTTCTCCGGGAGGCGCGAGGGTGATCGACCTTCGCCAGCTTCGCTACTTCGTCGCCATTGTCGAGCAGGGCTCGCTGTCCCGCGCCGCTGCCTTCCTGCATGTCGCCCAGCCCGCGCTGTCGCTGCATGTGCGGAACATGGAGGCGGATCTGGGAACGGCGCTGCTGTTTCGAACCCCTCGCGGCGTCGAGCCGACCGAGGCGGGCATGATCCTGCTGCGCCACGCCCGGACCATCCTCGACCAGCTGACCGTCGCGGAAGAGGAAATCCGTGAGCATCAGAACGACCCCGAGGGCGAGGTTCGTCTGGGGGTGCCGGGCACGATCGGCCAGATCCTCGCGGTACCGCTGATCAAGGCGGTTCGCCTGCGCTATCCCAAGATCAAGCTTCGCATTGCCGAGGCGATGAGCGGCTTCATCCTTGAATGGATGCGGGAGGGACGGGTCGATCTCGCCGTCCTCTACGGCCAGGCCGACGAGCATGGCATCAGGACCGAACGGTTGCTCGAAGAACGGCTGCGCTTCTTCGGTCCCGCTGCCAGCCTGTGTTCCGCCGATCTGCCACCGGCGGGGGGCGATCTGACCTTTGGCCGGGTCGCCGAACTTCCCCTGATCCTGCCCGGCCGGGGCCACGGGCTGCGCGATCTTCTCAACCGTCATGCCGAGGCGATCAATGGCGGGTTGAATACCACCATCGACGTGGATTCCTATGGCAACATCAAGTCGCTGGTCGAGGCGGGGCTGGGCTACTCCGTTCTTCCCGAGAGCGCGATTGCCGCGGAAACCGCCGAGGACCGGCTGCGCAGTTGGACGATCACCGACCCCCGGATCGTCAGAACCATCCATCTGGCGCATTCCGCCAGCCGCCCGATGACCAACGCCGTGTCGGTGGTGCTGGCCCTGACCCGTGAAACGCTGCGCGATCTGGCAAGCACCGGGCAATGGGTCGGGGCAGAGGTCAGCAAGGACGAATAGCCGTTCGCTCGGGACGGCAACTGTTGGCCACCGGGATCGTCGCCAGGGCGGATTTCGCCAGAAAAACCCATGCGCCCGCATCTGGCCATCACCCGGCGCGCGCGTTCCCCCTCGTCGGCGGTTGCGCGCGCATCACGGGGTTGTTGGGGAACCGTGTTTCGCGGCTGCCGGTTTTTCGCTCAGCAATTCGCCCAACGGCAAAAAGGAACCACTATGCGCCGAATTATCCACAACACGACCGCGATTGCGGCCTGTCTTTCCCTTCTGGCGCCCCATGCCGTTCTTGCACAATCGGGAGAGGCCGGGCAGGCCCCGCAGGACCAGCAACAACCCCAAGCCGCAGACCAGCAGGCCCAGCAGCCCGTCGAAACGCAGGCCGAGCAGGCCCCGCAGCAGCAGCCCGAAGCTCAAGCCGCGGCCTGTGCCGACGGCTCGGCGCCGCCCTGTGCCGAGGCTGCCCCCGCCGCCCAGGCAGAGCCCAGCCCTGAGGTGGTGGAACAGGAAGCCGCCCCCGCCGCGACCCCAGAGGTGCAGGCAGATCCGCAACTCGCACCAGCGGCACCGGCCGAGGAAAGCAGCGCACCCGCCGCAGCCGACGCCGCCCCGACCGAGCCGCCGCTGGCCGAACCCGCGGACACGGCCCAACCCAAACCTCGGAAAGCGGCGAAGGACGCCCCGAGCGCAGCCCCGGCAGAGGCCACCGCGCCCGTCGAACAGGCCGAACCGCAACCGATGACGGCCGAGGAGCCGGTGGAAGGCACAGCGCAGCAGGTTCAGGAAGACACCAAGGCCCCTGCCCCCAAAGCCGCCCCGACCGACGATGGCCTTGCCGATGCGCTGGCCAAGGAAGCTGATAAGGCCGCATCGCCCGCGCCTGCGGAGAAACCCGAGGATGCCGGGGCCACAACGCCGCCCGCTGCCGAATCTGCTCCTCTGGCGCAGGAAAATGCCGGTCAGGCCGGTGGCAAGGCCGCTCCGCAGGGCAAAACCGCGACCGATGCGGATGCGCTGGCCGAGAAGAACGGCGAGGCCGCGACTACCCCCGAGGAACCCGCGCCAGTTGCAACCACCCCCGCCGAGCCTGCCCCGCTGACCCAGGAAAATGCCGGTAAGACCGGTGATGAGGCCGCGCCGCAGGGCGAACCCTCGACCGATGCGGATGCACTGGCCAAGGCGCTGGCCGAGAAGAACGGCGAAACCGCGACTACCCCCGAGGAACCAGCGCCAGTTGCAACCACCCCCGCCGAGCCTGCCCCGCTGACCCAGGAAAATGCCGGTCAGACCGGTGATGAGGCCGCGCCGCAGGGCGAACCCTCGACCGATGCGGATGCACTGGCCAAGGCGCTGGCCGAGAA
>NZ_DATMFA010000095.1:0-41140 GCF_035556475.1 Paracoccus sp. (in: a-proteobacteria)
CGATGACCGGCTGGACCGTGCGGGTGACAAAGGGCAGGCCCACGAAGATCAGTGCGATCAGGATGCCCCATTCGGTATAGGCGATCTTCTGGCCCATCGACTTGGCGATGCTGCCGAAAACCCCGTTCGGGGCGTAAAGCGCGGTCAGCGCGATGCCGGCCACGGCGGTCGGCAGGGCAAAGGGCAGATCGACGAGCGCGTCGACGACGCGCCGGCCCGGAAAATCATAGCGCGCCAGCACCCAGGCCAGCAATGTGCCGAAGATCAGGTTGAACACGGCGGCAAGGAAGGCCAGCCGGAAGGACAGGTAAAGCGCCGCCCAGACGCGCGGCGTGTTGATCGCGGTCCAGACCTCGGCCGGGCCATAGCTGATCCCCTTGGCCAGCAATGCGCCGATCGGCAGGATCACGATCAGCGACAGCATGGTCAGCGTAATTCCCATGCCGAGCCCGAAGCCCGGCATGGGGGATTTCTGCGTGCGGAGAAGCGCAAGCGCCATCGGCTTACATCCCCGTATAGATCTGGTCGAATACGCCCCCATCACCGAAATGCTCGGGCTGGGCTTTCTTCCAGCCGCCAAAATCGGCGATCGTCACCAGATCCAGTTTCGGGAAACGCTTCACGTCCTCGGGGTTCGCGGCGCTTTCGTCCCAGGCACGATAGTAGTGCTTGAAGGCCAGTGCCTGACCCTCGGGCGAGTAGAGGAAGTTCAGATAGCCCTCGGCCAGCTTCCTCTGCTCGTCATCGGCGATGTTCTTCTCGACCAGCGCGACCGGCGGCTCGGCCAGAATCGAAACCGAGGGCACCACGATATCGAACTGATCCTCGCCCATCTCGTTCAGGGCCAGATAGGCCTCGTTCTCCCAGGCAAGCAGCACATCGCCGATCTCACGCTGGGTGAAGGTCGTGGTCGAGCCGCGCGCGCCGCTGTCCAGCACCGGCACATGCTTGAAGAGCTGGGCGACGAATTCCTTCGGATCCTGCCCGTTCTTCTGCGCCCAGGCCCATGCGGCCAGATAGTTCCAGCGCGCCCCGCCCGAGGTCTTGGGATTCGGGGTGATGACCTCGATCCCGTCCTTCACCAGATCGTCCCAATCCTTGATCCCCTTGGGATTCCCCTCGCGCACGAGGAAGACGATGGTGGAGGTATAGGGCGAGGAGTTATGCGGAAGCTTGGCCTGCCAATCCTCGGGCAGCAGCCCCTTTTCGGCGATCTTGTCGATGTCGGAGGCCAGGGCCAGCGTCACGACCTGCGCCTTCAGCCCGTCGATCACCGAGCGCGCCTGCGCGCCCGAGCCGCCATGCGAGGTCTCGATGGTGGGTGCCTTGTTGCCCTCGGCCTCCCATTTCGCGGCGAAGGCTTCGTTCACATCGCGATAAAGCTCGCGCGTGGGGTCATAGCTCACGTTCAGCAGCGAATTGTCGGCCTCTGCCGCGCCGGAAAGCAGCGCGAGACCGCCGACCGCCATCATCACCGCGAAGGCCCTGCGTGCGCTCGCCCCGAGGCAGCGCCCGAGAAAGCCGGGGCGCAGCGGATAGCCGGTCAGGCGCTTGGTCCCGTCCACGATCGTCATGCGACCATCAAGGTGGCGGCGGACGACGCGGCCATGTGCCAATTGGGTGTCGTTGACGCGAATGGTACGGATCATGGTGACATTACCTCGTTATCGTATCGCTTCGGGCAGCAGCCCATATCGGCAATTACGACAGGGTTAGTCGTTAATTTCAAGAAAAAAGACGAATAAACCTATCGTTTTTAATATTAAGTGTTTTCAATTAGTTATATGGTATTTCTGTGGCATTCGCGGCGGAAATACGCTGCGGATTCACACGTTCAAGCCAGAATCGCAGGGCAATTTGGACGCAAAAAGCCGCGCCCCTGCGGGCGCGGCCTCGAAGATCGCGACGGATCCGGGGTCTATTGCTCCAGCTGATCCTCGGCCTTCTGGGCGAGGGCCTCGGCGCGGGCGGCAAGCTCGGCCATCCCTTCCATGAGGCTTGGCGGAACGATCGGCACCTCGACCCGCTGGGGATTGTTCCTGAGCCTTGCCAGCTCGCGTTCAGCGGCGATCGCCCGGTCCTCGAAGGAGGAGGTGCGATCGGCCAGCATCAGCCCCGCAAGCAGCAGCAGGCGCGGCTCGGGCATGCGCCCGGCCTGACCGATGATCGCCTGCGCCTCGGTATCGAGGAGGGCCGCCGCCCGCTTCAGCAGGCGTTCCTCGCCCGCCTGACAGCTCAGGGTGTAGGATTTGTGCCCGATGGTGAACTCGACCTCTGCCATGTCTCAGCCCCTGTTCTCGTCGGTTGCGGGTTCCGCCTCGCGCCGGTCGGCATCGGCATCGCCCCCCAGATCCAGATCCTCCGGCGGATTTGCCGAGACATCCAGCGGCATCGGCGTCTCGACCACCGCCGGGGCGCCTGCGGGTTCGGCGGCCGGGGCTTCGGCCTGCTGGCGCGGGGGGGCCTCGCCCAACATGCGGTCGAGCGTATCGGCGACCTCGGCCATCTGGCCCGCCTCGGCCGCACGGGTGGCGCGCAGCGAATCGATCTCGGCCTGAAGCGCGCGGCGGATCTCATCTGAGGGCGAGTCGGGCTGCGAGGCGATCAACTCGCGATTGGCGCTGGCCAGCGCCTCGTTCGCGGCGGCAAGGCGGGCGATCTCGTCCCCGGCCGCGTTCAGGCGCTCGTCAGTGGCGACAAGGCGCGCCTCAAGCTCGGCCAGCTGCTCGGCCTGTTCATCGACAAGCATCGACAGATCATCGGAAATATCCCGGTTTTCCGGGCGAGGATCGCCCTCGGTGGCGGATCCGGCCGCAGCCCTTGTCACCGCCATCCGGTCGATGAAGCCGTCGAGACGGTCCAATGCGGCGATCAACCGCTTTTCGCTGGCATTCAGGTCATTATTCATCGGCCGGTATTCCTTTCGGGTCGCGCGTCCAATGCACAGGTTTGTGACTTTTTCGCATCGCTCGGCCCACATGACAAGGACGGCGACGCAATCCTTGCCCGCGTCCGCGCATTCATGCCCATGGCGCCCCCTTCGCCGGCGGACGGGTTCGCGACTTTTCAGTCGATGCGAGGTTGCCTATAAGGCCATGGATCCCCAACGGAGACAACGATGCGCCGCGCAACCATCACCCGCGACACGGCCGAGACGCAGATCGAGGTCGAACTGAACCTCGACGGCACCGGCAAATACGACAACCAGACGGGCGTTGGCTTCTTCGATCACATGCTGGACCAGCTTGCGCGGCATTCACTGATCGACCTTCGCGTGCGGGCCAAGGGCGATCTGCATATCGACGACCACCACACGGTCGAGGATAGCGGCATCGCGATCGGCCGCGCATTGACCGAGGCGCTTGGCGACAAGCGGGGCATCCGCCGCTATGGCAGCTTCCACCTTGCGATGGACGACGCGCTGGTCCGCACGGCGCTTGACCTTTCCGCGCGGCCCTATCTGGTCTGGAACGTCGATTTCCCGGCCCAGAAAATCGGCAGCTTCGATACCGAACTGGTGCGGGAGTTCTTTCAGGCGCTTTCGACCCATGGCGGGATCACGCTGCATGTGGATTGCCTGCACGGGTTGAACGCGCATCACATTGCCGAGGCCGCCTTCAAATCCGTCGCCCGCGCCCTGCGCGAAGCGGTCGAGCCGGACCCGCGCATGGAGGGCGTGCTGCCCTCGACCAAGGGGGCGCTGTGATGCGCGTCGCGCTGGTCGATTACGACAGCGGCAACCTGCATTCGGCCGAGAAGGCGATCGCGCTGATGGGCCGCGATGTCGGGGCCGAAACGCTCGTGACCAGCGACCCCGAGGTGGTGCGCCGCGCCGACCGGATCGTGCTGCCGGGCGACGGCGCATTCCCGGCCTGCCGTGCGGCGCTCGACGCCGTGCCGGGCATGGTAGAGGTGCTGCAGGATGCGGTCCTGACGCGCGGGACGCCGTTTCTGGGGATCTGCGTCGGCATGCAGATGCTGGCCGAGATCGGGCATGAATATCGCGACACCGAGGGGCTGGGCTGGATCGGCGGCGAGATCGACGCCATCTCGGGGCCGGGCCTCAAGGTGCCGCATATGGGCTGGAACGACCTCGAGGTGCTGCGCCCCCATCCTGTCCTTGACGGGATCGAGACCGGGGACCACGCCTATTTCGTGCATGGCTGGCAGTTCCGGGTGCGCGATCCCGCGCATCTTTTGGCCACCGTCGATTACGGCGGGCCGGTCACGGCCGTCGTCGGACGCGAGAACATCGTCGGCACGCAGTTTCATCCCGAGAAATCGCAGGCCGTGGGGCTGCGCCTGATCGCGAATTTCCTGCGCTGGAAACCCTGAAAGAGAAGCCGGGGGCGCTGCCCCCGGACCACCGGGGTATTTGGGAAACAGTGAAGATCGGGGGCCTGTCAGCGGGCGCGGGTCCATTTTTGGGTCTTGCAGAAGACCGCGACGCAGCCCGAGACATCGAGCGTCTTGCCGTCGAGTTGCATCTTGGATTTGTAGGTCTTGTCCGAGCCGGGATCCCAGATCGTGCCGCCGCCGAATTTGCCGTTGCCCTGATCGGTCATGTCAGCGACGATGTTCCTGCCGACATTCTTCGAAGGGATCTCCTTCCCCGAAGTGTCGAAGGAGCGGACCAGCTTGCCGCAATACTTGCCGCCGCAATCGTAGAACTGGACCATGCCGATCTGGCCCTGATCGTTCGGCTGGGTCTGGAACGTGCCGTCGATGCCCTGGGCCTGCGCGGCGGTCACGCCGGCCAGCAGCAGCGCGGCGAGTAGCGCTGATTTCATTTGGTATCCTCCCTTGGGCCGTCTCGGCCATGGGTGGAGCTTCGGACGGCGTCACGGAGGCGATCAAGCCTGACGTGGCGTTCAGCACCCATGCGCCGGCGCGGCCCCCCTGCCCCTTCCGATTGGCGCGCCGCTGTGGCAAAGGGACGCCAATTACAGGAGAGACCCATGATCCTTTATCCCGCCATCGACCTCAAGGACGGGAATTGCGTGCGCCTGCTGCGCGGCGACATGGAGGCCGCGACCGTCTTCGGCACCGATCCCGCCGCCCAGGCCAGTGCCTTTGCCGATGCCGGCGCGGAATGGCTGCACCTCGTCGACCTGAACGGGGCCTTTGCCGGCCATCCGGTGAATGCCGAGGCGGTCGAGGCGATCCTTGCCGCGGTGGAGATCCCTGCCCAGCTTGGCGGCGGCATCCGCGACATGGAGACCATCGAGCGCTGGCTGGAACGCGGGCTTGCCCGCGTGATCCTGGGCACCGTCGCGGTCGAGAACCCGTCGCTGGTGCGCGAGGCAGCGCTGGCATTCCCGGGCAAGATCGCCGTTGGCATCGACGCCCGCGGCGGCCGTGTCGCGACACGGGGCTGGGCCGAGGAGACCGATGTGCTGGCGACCGACCTTGCCCGCCAGTTCGAAGATGCCGGCGTCGCCGCGATCATCTATACCGATATCGACCGCGACGGCGCGATGCAGGGGCCGAACATCAGCGCGACCGAGGCGCTTGCCCGCGCGGTGAACATCCCGGTCATCGCTTCGGGCGGGGTGAGCTCGATGCAGGACCTGCTGGCGCTGCGCGATGCGCGGGTGATTGCGGGTGCGATCTCGGGCCGGGCGCTTTACGATGGCGCGATCAATCTGGGCGAGGCGCTGCGCGCGCTGGCATGAAGGGGGTGAGATGCTGAAGACGCGGGTGATCCCTTGCCTCGACGTGGCCGATGGCCGGGTCGTCAAGGGGGTGAATTTCGTCGATCTGGTCGATGCGGGCGATCCGGTCGAGGCGGCGCGCGCCTATGACGCGGCCGGCGCGGACGAGATCTGTTTCCTCGACATCCATGCCACGCATGAAAACCGCGGGACGATGTTCGACCTTGTCACCCGAACGGCCGAGGCCTGCTTCGTGCCGCTGACCGTGGGCGGGGGCGTGCGCAGCCACAAGGACGTGCGCGACCTGCTGCTGGCCGGGGCGGACAAGGTCAGCTTCAACTCGGCCGCGGTGGCGGACCCGAACGTCATCGCCGAGGCCGCCGACCGTTTCGGCAGCCAGTGCATCGTCTGCGCCATCGACGCCAAGACCGTGGCGCCCGGACGCTGGGAAATCTTCACCCATGGCGGCAGAAAGCCGACCGGCATCGACGCCGTCGAGTTCGCCCGCACCGTCACCGCCAAGGGCGCGGGCGAGATCCTGCTAACCAGCATGGACCGCGATGGCACCAAGTCGGGCTTCAACATCCCGCTGACCCGCGCCGTCGCCGATGCGGTCAACGTGCCGGTCATCGCCTCGGGCGGGGTCGGCGCGCTGGAGCATCTGGCCGAGGGCGTGATCGAGGGCCATGCCTCGGCGGTGCTTGCCGCCTCGATCTTCCATTTCGGAACCTTCACCGTGCGCGAGGCCAAGGAACACATGGCCGCCGCCGGCATCCCCGTGAGGCTGACATGAGCGGATTGCAGCGCCTTGCCAAGACGATCGAGGCCCGTAAGGGTGCCGATCCCGAGACGAGCTGGACCGCCAAGCTACTGTCGAAAGGCCCCGAGAAATGCGCCGAGAAATTCGGCGAGGAGGCGGTCGAGGCCATCATCGAGGCGGTGAAAGGTGATCGCGACAGGCTGGTCGCTGAGGCCGCCGATACGCTTTACCATCTGTTGGTCATGCTGGCTGCCCGCGACATCACCCTTGCTGATGTCGAAAATGAACTGGATCGCCGCGAGGGGCGTTCGGGCATCGAGGAAAAAGCTTCACGGAAGTGACACGATGCTCGAACAACTGGCCGCGGAATTCCAGCGTCCGATGAGCCTGCCGGCGCCGGTCGTGACCCTGCGCCTTGTCATGGCGGTCATGCTGGGCGGGATCATCGGCTGGGAGCGCGAGGCCAAGCACCGCGCGGCGGGGTTGCGCACCCATATGCTGATCGCGCTGGCTGCGGCCTGCTTCACGCTGGTCGCGCTGGAACTGGTCGATTTCTCGAACGTCAACGAGGAGCAGCAGCGCACCGATCCCTTGCGCCTGATCGAGGCGGTGACGGCGGGCGTGGCCTTCCTCGCTGCCGGTTCGATCGTCATCAATCGCGGCAATGTGCGGGGGATCACCACGGGCGCGTCGATGTGGCTTTGCGGCGCGATCGGCCTTTGCTGCGGCACGGGCGACCTCAGGCTGGCGATGATCGCGACGGCAATGGCGATGGTCGTGCTTTACCTCGTGCGGGTGCTGGTCACGCCGGTCGCCCGCAGCGACGACTAGCCGGCGACCGGAACCACCTTGACCGAGCCGTTATGCGCGGAAAGCGCGATCTCGCCCGCGGCGAGGCGCAGGGCGTCGCGGCCAAAGACCTCGGCCCGCCAGCCGTGAAGCGCCGCAAGGTCGCGCACACCCGAGGCCAAGGCATCGAGATCGGAGGCCGAGGCGATCAGGCGCGGGGCGACGCCCGCCTCATCCGACTTGGCCTTTAGCAGCACGCGCAGGAGTTCTGAGAGCGCCGCATTGCCGGGGCGGCCCGGCTCATCCGGGGCGGGCTTCGGCAGATCCTTGGCCTCGATCCCGGCCTTCACCGCAGCAAGGATGCCATTCGCGATCTCGCCGCGGCGCGCATCGCGCAGCAGCAGGCGGGATTTGCCCAGATCCGCCTCGGTCAGGGGCTTCGTCGAGGCAAGCTCGATCAGCGCGTCGTCCTTGTAGACGCGGGCGCGGGGAATATCGCGTTCCTGCGCATAGGTCTCACGGAAGCGGGCAAGCTCGCGCACCACGGCAAGGAACCGGGGCGAACCCGAGCGCGTGCGGATGCGCTGCCATGCTTCGTCGGGACGGGTGATATAGGTCTCGGGGTTCAGAAGGACCGCGACCTCCTCCGCAAGCCAGGGAGCGCGGCCGGTCTTGTTGAGCTGGTCCGAGAGAAATTCGTAGATCGCGCGCAGATGCGTCACATCGGCCAGCGCGTATTGAGCCTGCGCATCCGAAAGCGGCCGGATCGACCAGTCGGTGAAGCGCGAGGACTTGTCGAGCGGCTGGCGCGCGATCTTCTTCACCAGCGTCTCATAGCCCACCTGCTCGCCAAAGCCGCAGACCATGGCGGCGATCTGGGTGTCGAACAGCGGATCGGGCAGCACGCCGGTATCGTGGAAGAAGATCTCAAGGTCCTGGCGCGCGGCATGGAACACCTTGACCGTCCCGCTATGGCGGAAAAGGTCATAGAGCGGTTCGAGCGAGAGATCCCCTGCGAGGGGGTCGATCAGCACCGCAGGCCCACCCTCGGACTTGACCCCCGAGGCAGGGGGCAGCGCCGCCTGGATCAGGCAGAGCTTGGAGTAATAGGTCCGCTCACGCAGGAACTCGGTGTCGAGCGTCACATAGGGCTGCGCCTTCGCCAACTCGCAGAACTCGGCCAGTTCGGCCGTGGTCGTGATCGTGTGGATGTCTTCCTGGCGGACGGTCTTTGGGCTGGCGGGCATGTACTTCTTTCGGTCGTGGGCGGGGCATCCGCCGAATCTTCCTAACGGCCTTCCAACAGTGAATGAGGAAAATCAAGGCACGACGTGACGATTCACAACGGTTCTATGTCACCCTGTGCCCGTTCTGCCTCGAACCCGGCGACGAAAGCGGCAAGTTCGCCTTGGGCGATGGCCGCCCGCAGGCCGCCCATCAACTCCTGGAAGTAATGCAGGTTGTGCCAGGTCAGGAGCATCCCCGAGATCATCTCTCCGGCCCGGAAGACATGGTGCAGATAGGCGCGGGAATAGCCGGTGCAGGCCGGGCAGGTGCAATGCTCGTCCAGCGGGCGCGGATCGTCGGCATGGCGGGCGTTCTTGATATTGACCTGTCCGCGGCGGGTCCATGCCTGCCCCGTCCGACCCGAGCGCGAAGGAAGGACGCAATCCATCATGTCGACGCCGCGAACCACGGCGCCCACGATGTCGTCGGGCTTGCCGACGCCCATCAGATAGCGCGGCTTGTCCTCGGGCAGGAAGCCGGGGGCATGGTCGAGAACGCCGAACATCGCCTCCTGCCCCTCGCCCACGGCAAGGCCGCCGATAGCGTAGCCGTCAAAGCCGATGGCCTTCAACGCCTCGGCCGATTCCTCGCGCAGCTCGCGGTTCACCCCGCCCTGCATGATGCCGAAAAGCGCATGGCCCGGCCGGTCGCCAAAGGCGTCGCGCGACCGCTGCGCCCACCGCATCGACATGCGCATCGAAATGGCGACAACCTCGTCCGTCGCGGGCAAAGCCGGGCATTCGTCAAAGGCCATGACGATGTCCGAGCCGAGCAGGCGCTGGATCTCCATGCTGGTTTCCGGCGACAGGAAATGGCGCGAGCCATCGACATGGCTGGCGAAGGTCACGCCCTCCTCGGTCAGCTTGCGCAGGCTCGACAGGCTCATCACCTGGAACCCGCCCGAATCGGTCAGGATGGGACGTTCCCAGTTCATGAACTTGTGAAGTCCGCCCAGCCGCGCCACCCGCTCGGCGCCGGGGCGCAGCATCAGGTGATAGGTATTGCCCAGCAGAATATCCGCCCCGGTCGCGCGGACCGATTCGGGCAGCATCGCCTTGACCGTGGCGGCAGTGCCGACGGGCATGAAGGCGGGGGTGCGGATCTCGCCTCTCGGGGTCTGGATCACGCCGGTGCGGGCACGGCCGTCGGTGGCCGATACGGAAAACTGGAATCTGTCGCTCATGGCCGGGCGTCATAGGCGGTTTGCGCGGCCAATGCAAAGGCGGCTTATGCGCCTGCCGCGCGCAGCAGTTTCGCCCGTGCGGGGGGAATCGCGCGGACCTCCAGCCCGGTAAAGACGTGCAGCGTGCCCAACTGCTTGTCCACCACCGCATGGTCGCTGACCCAGCCCCCCATCGCGAGATAGGAGCGCAGCAGGGGCGGCATCGCCGCCATTGCGCGGCGCGGATCGGCCTGCCGCAATCTCAGCGCACGGGCAAAGCGGAAGACATTCGGCGCCTTCACCCGTGGTAGCCAGCGCTTGGGCGCAAGGTGACGCTCTCGCAGCATCGCGAACGCGTCCTCATAGCCTTGCGTATCGGTGCCCATGAAGCTTGAGCAGCCGAAAAGCATCTCGACCCGCTCCTGATCCACATGCCGCGCCAGCGCCCCCCAGGCGAGGCGCAGGATGTCGGGATCCTGCCTTTCGGGATGGATGCAGAAGCGGCCGATCTCGACCATCTTCCCGTCGAAATCGCGCAGTCGCGAGAGGTTGTAGAAGCGCGCGGAATAGCTGTCGCCTATCTCCTCCCCTCCGGCGAGGGTCAGCATGCGGAAGCAGGCGACCAGCTGCCGCGTCGCCGCGTCGCGAATCAGCACATGGCTGCAGCGCCGGTCGTAATCGTCGGCATCGACCGAATCGGATGCAGGCGACATGCCTGTGCGCTGCCCGACAAAGCACAGCCAGCGCAGGCGCTGCGCTTCACGGATATCCTCGGGGCCATCGGCAACAAGAACTTCGTAACGGCCTTTGCGCAATGCCATCATGGCACTCCTGCCCAACCTTCGGAAGACGAGTGCGGACGACCGCAGCCCGTCTTGTTCCTGTCCTCCCTGCACCTATCTTGTAACATGGGCGCAACATTATGAAGGACAAAGATGACCGATCGCGTGATCAAATCCGATGCGGAGTGGCAGGCCGAGCTTGACCCGGAGGCCTATCGCGTGACGCGGCTTGCCGGAACCGAGCGTCCCTTCTCGCATCCCGGCTTCCCGAAAGGGCCGGGCCATTATGAATGCGTATGCTGCGGCGCGCGCCTTTTCGACGGCGATGCCAAGTTCGAAAGCTTCTGCGGCTGGCCCAGCTTCTCGCGCCCCGGCGGCGCCATCGACGAGCATCGGGACTCCAGCCACGGCATGACCCGGACCGAGGTGCGCTGCCACCGCTGCGACGCGCATCTGGGCCATGTCTTTCCCGACGGCCCCCCGCCCACCGGGTTGCGCTATTGCATCAACGGCGTCGCGCTTCGCTTCGTTCCTGACGCCGCTTGAGGAAGGGCGCCCCCGCGGGCGCCCTTTTATCGTCAATCCCGCAGGATGTCCTCGGCCGAGACGCGGCCGACATTGCCCATCAGCTGACGAACGATGCTGACACTGGCCACACCGGATTCGGTGACGCGCCGCGACAACACGACGACCTGCCCGCGCTCAAGCCCGAAACGCTCGACATTCGAGACGGTGCCGCCTTCGGTAAAGCTGATCGCCACCACCTGCCGCTCGATCTCGCGCGGCTCGCGGGCGCCAAAGGTCTCCCAGCGCGAACCGACGTAATACCAGGCCGATCCGGTCAGCAGCCCTTGCGAGCTTGGCCGGCCGATCAGGCCCTCCAGCTCGGACTGGGTGGTCTTGCCGACCACCACCTGCGCAAGGTCATGCTCGGGCGGCACATAGCCGTGATTTCGATGGATCGGGGCGCAGGCAGAGAGCATAACTGGAACAGTCAACGCGAAGGCCATGATCTGCCGCCGGGAAATCTTCATCTCTCACCTGTCCCTTACGCGCCTGTTGACGCCGCGCGACCGACTTAGCAAACTCATGCCCCGCGCTCAAGAATATCCCAAACGGCAGCGACCGCGCCGGAAAGGCCCCTACCATGACTGAACCCGCCCGCAACCAGAACCGTTTTCGCGTGGCGCAACTCAATCCCCGCCATGCCACGGCCTTCGAATTGGCCCCCGATGCAGCGGCCCGCGCCGCCATCGCGACCGAACTGGACCTCAGCGCCCTGCCCGCCCTGCGCTTCGGCGGAGAGATCCGTCCCGCGCCCCACGACGCGTGGGAGGTTGCGGCCCGGCTTTCGGCCAAGGTCGTGCAACCCTGCGTCGTGACGCTCGCCCCGGTCAAGACCTCGATCTCCGAAGAGGTCCACCGGATCTTCTCGCCTCACGTCACCACCCCCGAGGGGGACGAGGTCGAGATGGGCGATGACGAGCTTGAGCCCCTTGGCCAGGTCATCGACATCGAGGCGATGATGATCGAGGCCCTGTCCCTCGCCCTGCCTCTCTATCCCCGGGCCGAGGGCGCGGCGCTGGACGCCCCCGAGGACGAGCCGGCGGAGGAAACGCGCAAACCCTTCGCCGGCCTCGCCGATCTGATGAAAAAGACCGAGAACTGATCTTCAGGATTCGCGCTGCAATTCCTGCCAATGCGCCCCGATCTTCGGCCCGAGGTTCAGGGGCGCCAGCATCCCCTGCCCCAGCAGATGATCGGCAGCCTTCTCGCCGGTCATGATCGAGGGGGCGTTGAGGTTCCCGTTGGTGATGCGCGGAAAGACCGAGCTGTCGGCAACCCTCAGCCCCTCGACCCCGATCACCCGCAATTCGGGATCGACCACCGCCATCGGATCGCTCACGCGCCCGATCCGCGCGGTGCCGCACGGGTGAAAGGCCGATTCCGCATGTTCGCGGATGAAGGCGTCGATCTCCGCATCCGAAACCGCGCCCATGCCGGGCTGGATCTCGTGCCCCTTATAGGCGGCAAAAGCGGGCTGGTCGAAGATCTCGCGCGTCAGCCGGACGCAGGCGCGGAAATCGGCCCAGTCGTCGGGCTCCGACATGTAGTTGAAGCGAATCTCGGGCGCTTCCTTCGGATCGGCCGATTTCAGCCGCACCGTGCCGCGCGATTTCGACCGCATCGGGCCGACATGAACCTGAAAGCCATGTCCCTCAGCCGCGGCCTTGCCGTCATAACGCACGGCAAGCGGCAGGAAATGATACTGGATGTCGGGATACTCGACCCCCGCGCGCGACCGGATGAAACCGCAGCTCTCGAACTGGTTCGACGCGCCAAGCCCTGTCCCCGTCGCCATCCATTGCGCCCCGATCGAGCCCTTGCCCCAAAGATTCCAGTGCTTGTAAACCGTGATCGGCTGGGTCGCGGTATATTGCATATAGATCTCGAGGTGGTCCTGCAGGTTCGACCCCACCCCCGGACGATCGGCCCGGACCTCGATCCCATGCTCGGCCAGATGCGCGGCCGGGCCGATCCCCGACAGCATCAGCAGCTTCGGCGTATTGATCGAGCTTGCCGAAAGCACCACCTCATGTTTCGCGCGGAACACATTGACGCCGCGCGTATTTTTTACCTCGACCCCGACCGCGCGACCGTCCTCGAAAACGACCCGCTGCGCCAGCCCGCGGCGCAACCGCAGCCGTCCGGTTTCCTGCGCCGGACGCAGATAGGCATTGGCGGCCGACCAGCGCCGCCCCTCCCAGATCGTCGCCTCCATCGCGCCGAAGCCTTCCTGCCTTGCGCCGTTATAGTCATCCGTCACCGGATAGCCGGCCTCGCGCCCCGCCCGGATGAAGGCGTTGAACAGCGGATTCTTGCGCGAGCCACGGGTGACATGCAGCGGCCCCTCGCTGCCGCGATAATCGCTGACCGCGCCATGCGAGGTCTCCATCCGCTTGAAATAGGGCAGCACGTCGGCATAGGCCCAGCCTTGCGCCCCCGCCTCGGCCCAATGGTCGAAATCCCGCGCATGGCCGCGCACGAAGACCATGCCGTTGATCGAGGACGAGCCGCCGACCACCTTGCCCCGCGGCGTCACCAGCCGCCGCCCGCCCAGATGCGCCTCCGGCTCGGACGAGAAGCCCCAGTCATAGCGGCGCATGTTCATCGGATAGCTGAGCGCCGCGGGCATCTGGATGAACGGCCCGACATCCGAGCCGCCATATTCGATCAGATCGACGCGCTTCCCCGCCATGACCAGCCGATAGGCCAGCGCGCAGCCGGCCGAACCCGCGCCGACGATGACATAGTCCGGGATCATCTCCCCGCTCCCGTTTTCACCGTTTCCCAAATACCCACGCTGACCGCGCAGGCATCGCAAGGCCGGTCAATAGGGCGCATCGACCGCCCCCATGCCGACATAGACCGATTTCAACTGCGAATAATGCTCGATCGCGGCTGCCGAATTCTCACGGCCGATCCCGGACATCTTGACCCCGCCAAAGGGCGCCTCGACCGGGGTGAGGTTATAGGCATTGATCCAGGTCGTGCCCGCCTGCAGCGCCGCCGCCACGCGATGCCCGCGCGCAAGGTCACGGGTAAAGACCCCCGCCGCGAGACCATAGGGCGTGGCATTGGCGCGGGTAACGGCCTCGGCCTCGGTCTCGAAGGCAAGGACCGACATCACCGGGCCAAAGATTTCCTCGCGCGCGATCCACATCCCGTCAGTGACACCGGCAAAAACGGTGGGCGGCACGAAGGCGCCCTCGCCCGGACCACCGCAGACCAGCCGCGCGCCCTCGGCCTCGCCGCGCTGGATCGCGTCCCTGATTTTTGCAAGCTGGCTTGCGCTGACGATCGGCCCGTGCTGCGTCGCCTCGTCCAGCGGATCGCCGATGCGGACCGCCCGGGACCGCTCGGCCAGCCGCTCGAGGAAGGCGGGCAGGATCCCCTGCTGGACGAAAACCCGCGTCCCGTTCGAACAGATCTGCCCCGAGGAATAGAAATTCGCCAGAATCGCCGCGCCCACCGCATCCTCGAGGCTGGCATCGTCAAAGACGATCAAGGGCGACTTGCCGCCCAGTTCCATCGTCACATGCCGCATCCCTTCGGCCGCCGCCGAATAGACCTTCTGCCCGGTCGCGACCGAGCCGGTCAGCGAGACCTTGGCGACCAGCGGGTCGGAAACCAGCGCCGCGCCGACCGCGCCCCTGCCCTGCACGACGTTGAAGATGCCCGGCGGCAACCCGGCTTCGGTCAGGATTTCGGCCAGCTTCAGCGCGCCCAGCGGCGTCTCCTCGCTGGGCTTGAAGACCATGGCATTGCCCATGGCAAGCGCGGGCGCGGCCTTCCAGCAGGCGATCTGGCTCGGATAGTTCCAGGCGCCGATGCCCGCACAAACGCCCAGCGCCTCGCGGATCGTATAGACGAAATCGCCGCCCAGCGGGATCGTCTGGCCTGTCACGGTCGGGGCCAGCCCGCCGAAGAATTCCAGCGCATCCGCGCCCGAGGGCCAGTCGGCCACCCGCGTCTCCTGGATCGGCTTGCCGGTATCCAGCGTCTCGAGGCGGGCAAGCTCCTCGCCCCGCTCGCGGATGATCTGCGCGGCGCGGATCAGGACGCGACCGCGCTCGACGGGACGCAGTGCCGCCCAGGCGGGTTGCGCGGCGGCGGCGGCGGCGGTCGCCTCGGCGACCTGCGCCGGGCTCGCCTCGCGCAGCCGGGCGATCACCTCGCCGGTATAGGGATAAAGGACATCCAGCGCCGGCCCCTGCCCCTCGACCGGGGCACCGTTGAGATAGAGGCTGGCGGCGGGCTGGGCATCATGGCTCATGGCAGGACCTTTTCAAGATAGTCGAGGGTCAGGCGCTCGGCCGCATCGGCATCGGTCTCATCCGAAAGCGCCGCGCGCAGGTAGACGCCGTCGATCAACGCGCCAAGCGTGCGGGCCGTTGCCTCGGCCTCGGCACCGACCAGCGGGCGCAGCGCCACCAGCAGGTTCGAGCGCAGCCTGTGGTGATAGACCCGCAAGAGGCGCGCGGCCTCGGGATCGACTAGCGCTAATGCGTAGAAGTTAAGCCAGGCGGCAACCGTTTCGCGGTCGAAATTCGGCTTGTCGAAGCTCGCGCGGATCACGGCCAGCAGCCGCGATTTCGGCCCATCGACGTTTTTCAGCTCGCGAGAGGTTGTCTCGCTATAGAGCGACAGGATATGCCGCATTGCTGCCAGAAAGATCCGCTCTTTCGAGCCGAAATAATGATGGGCAAGGGCCGTGGACATTCCAGCCTCGCGCGCGATCTGCGCAACCGTGACATCGAGCGATCCGGCGCGGCCGATCGTTGCGATGGTAGCGTTGATTAATGCAGCCTTTCGGATAGGCTCTGCGCCAAGTTTGGGCATGAAGGGCACTCGCCTCGTTGACGGCTCGATCGGAACGGAGCTAGCCGCGCTTTAATTGACTCGTCAATCAAAAAAAGCCTAACTAGGGCAAACGGACAAGATTCAGGGAGAAGTTAAGATGACATTTTGCCGCACAGCCGCAATCCTCGCCGCCGGTTGCGTTGCGACGATTTCGGGTGCCGGGGCCGCATTCGCGGCGGAACCTGCCGAATGCCGCAGTCAGGTCTTTTCCGATGTGGGCTGGACCGACATCACCTCGACGACCGCTCTGGCCTCGACCGTGCTGCAGGCGCTCGGCTACCAGACCGAGACCAAGATCCTGTCGCTGCCGGTGACCTATACCGCGATGGCCAAGGGCGATGTCGACATCTTCCTCGGCAACTGGATGCCCAGCCAGGAAGCCGACATCAAACCCTATCGCGACTCGGGCACAGTCGAGACGCTGCGCACGAACCTGACCGGCGCGAAATACACCCTCGCCACCAACGAGGCGGGCGCCAAGCTCGGCATCGACGACTTCGCCAAGATCGCCGCGCAAAAGGATGCGCTCGACGGCAAGATTTACGGGATCGAACCCGGCAATGACGGCAACCGCCTGCTGCTGGAGATGGTCGCGGACAACAAGTTCGACCTCGGCACCTTCGAGATCGTCGAAAGCTCGGAACAAGGGATGCTGGCGCAGGTCGCCCGGGCGGATGGCGCGGGCCAGCCTGTCGTCTTCCTCGGCTGGGAGCCCCATCCGATGAACACCCAGTTCAAGATGACCTATCTGGCTGGCGGCGACGACATCTTCGGCCCCGATTTCGGCGGCGCGCGCGTCGATACCAACGTGCGGACGGGCCTTGCGACGGAATGCCCGAATATCGGCAAGTTCCTCCAGAACCTCGAATTCACGCTGACGATGGAAAACGAGGTCATGGGCAAGATCCTGAACGACGGCGCTGATCCGGCCGATGCCGCGAAAGAGTGGCTCAAGGCCAATCCCGAGGCCGCGAAGCCCTGGCTGGAGGGCGTCACCACCTTCGATGGCGGCGATGCCGCAGCCGCGCTCGACAAGGCGCTTTCGGAGTGAGGACGGGCGGGCAGATGGTGACACCTCTGCCCGTTCCCCATTGCGCTTCTGGCGCCTTGATCCACCTTTGCCGGGGCCCGGCCTTTGCGCCGAACCGACGTTCCCCCGCCCTGCGTGAGCAATGGCTCCTGCGGACGGCCGGGCATCCCGAACGGCAGAAAGAAAAGGACGCATGGACCAACTGACCGAGCTTTTGACCGGGACCAAGATCCCGGTCGGCAAGACCGCGAAAGCCATCTTCGACTGGCTGAACGCCCATGCCGCATTCGTGTTCAACGCGATCTCCAAGGGCCTCGACTGGCTCATCAACGGCATCCTCGGCATTCTGGAATTTCCCCATCCCCTGATCTTCACGCTGCTGATGGTGGCGCTGACCTGGGCGCTTCAGCGCAGCGTCAAGACCTGCCTGCTGATCGGGCTCGGCTTCCTCTTCATCCTGAACCAGGGCTACTGGGACGAGACGATGCAATCGCTGACGCTGGTTCTGGCCGCCTGCGTGGTCTGCATGGCGATCGGCGTGCCCATCGGCATCGCGGCGGCGCACCGCCCCCGGCTCTATGCCTGGATGCGGCCCGTCCTCGACCTGATGCAGACCTTGCCCACCTTCGTCTATCTGATCCCGGCCATCGTGTTCTTCGGGATCGGCGTCGTGCCGGGACTGATCGCCACCGTGATCTTCGTCCTGCCTGCGCCGATCCGCCTCACGCATCTTGGCATCAGCTCGGCCCCCAAGGCGCTGGTCGAGGCCGCGACCGCCTTTGGCGCCACCCCGCGCCAGCTTTTGTGGAAGGTCGAACTGCCCTCGGCCACGCCGCAGATCATGGCGGGGCTGAACCAGACCATCATGCTGTCGCTCTCGATGGTCGTCATCGCGGCGCTGGTCGGCGCCTCGGGGCTTGGCGTCCCGGTGGTGCGGGCGCTGAACAGCGTCAACACCGCGCTTGGCTTCGAAAGCGGCTTCATCATCGTGGTGGTGGCCATCATGCTCGACCGGATGCTGCGGGTGGGGAAACACGATGACTGACCGGATTGCCGTCGAATTCGACAATGTGAACATCGTCTTCGGGGACGATCCCGAGGCCGCGCTGCCCCTGATGGACAAGGGGCAGGCCCGCGCCGCGATCAAGGCCGAGACCGGGCAGGTTCTGGGGGTCCATAACTGCTCGCTCTCGGTACGCGAGGGCGAGATCCTGGTGCTGATGGGCCTCTCCGGCTCGGGCAAATCGACCCTCTTGCGCGCGGTGAACGGCCTCAACGCGGTTTGCCGGGGCGAGGTCAGGATCTGGGACGGCGACCACATGGCCTCGGTCACCAAAGCCGGCGAGGCCGAGCTGCGCCGCCTGCGCCGCAGCCGCGTCGCGATGGTCTTCCAGCAATTCGGGCTGCTGCCCTGGCGGACGGTGCGCGAGAATGTCGGGCTTGGCCTCGAACTCGCCGGCATTCCCGCAGCCGAGCGTGAAAGGCGGGTCGAGGCGCAGCTTGAGACCGTGGGCCTTGCCGACTGGGCGGATCGCAAGGTCGGCGACCTCTCGGGCGGGATGCAGCAGCGCGTCGGTCTTGCCCGCGCCTTCGCGACCGAGGCGCCGATCCTCCTGATGGACGAACCCTTCTCGGCTTTGGACCCGCTGATCCGCAACCGGCTTCAGGATGAATTGCTGGAGCTTCAGAAGGCGGCCAAGCGCACGATCATCTTCGTCAGCCATGACCTCGACGAGGCGTTCCGCATCGGCAACCGCATCGCCCTGATGGAGGGCGGGCGCATCGTCCAGATCGGCACCGCGCGCGAGATCATCGCCAATCCGGCCAATGCCTATGTCGAGGATTTCGTGACCCACATGAACCCTTTGGGCGTCCTGACCGCCGAGGACATGGCCGAAGCCGAAGGCGCCCCCGGCACGCCCATCGACCGCGAAATGCCGATCCGCGAGGTCATGCGCATCATGACCGAGACCGGGGCCGAGATCCTGCCCCTCGCCGGCGGCGGGCGCGTCACCCAGCAAAGCATCATGCAGCGCCTTATCTCGCAGGGACCACGCGGCGGCGCGTCCGAGGTCTGATCCGCCGCGCCACGCATGCTGGCCCGTTTCGCCCCCGATGCGAAACGGGCTTGCTTCGAATCAGGATCCCTGCCTATCAATCCCCTGTTTCGAACCCTCAACAGGAAAGGGCACTGGCATGACCGACATCACCGCCATTCCGGCCGCCCATTCCGGCGTCGTTCGACGCCATCGACGCAACTGGCGTCAGGACCGGAACGCGATCTGAACCGCCCGAGCGGGCATTTCACCGATCATCCGTGACGCCTGCCGACCGCGCTGACGCGCGGCGGGTCGCGTCATCACCTTATCCTTTTCCAACATAGGGGCCGTTCCGCATTCGCGGGCGGCGGACATCCTCCAATGCGTACCATTTCACTGCGTCCGGCGCGGGATCTCCGCGCACCACTGAACGAACTGATCGAGGATCACGGCCTGCTGCGGGTCAGCTTCGCGCTGCTGCGTGCGGCGCTGCGGCGGGGAAAGAACCGCCCTCCGCCGGTATCGGGACTCTCCGACCATCTGCTGCGCGACATCGGGCTTGAGCCGCCGCGACGCAGCGGGCGGAACCTGTTCTAGCCGTCCTTCAGGGCGTCAGGCGGCGGGGTGACAAGGCCCCGCCGCAACCGCGACTCGCGCCAGGTGATATAGCAGATCGCCCCGATCATCACCGCGCCGCCGATCAGCACCCAGATGTCGATCGGCTCGGCAAAGACCAGCGCGCCCAGCAGGCTGGCCCAGATCAGCTGCAGGAAAACCACGGGCTGCGTCACCGTCAGGGGCGCGGCCGCGAAGGCCCGCGTCATCGTATAATGCCCCGCCGTCGCGAAAAGCGCCGTGCAGGCCAAGACCGCGCATTGCCCAAGGCTCGGCGCGACCCAGTTCATCGCCGCAAAGGGCGCCAGCCCGATACAGACCGTCAGCGACATCATCGCCACCACCACGCTGGCCGGCACCTCGTCCGACAGGCGCTTCGCGACAAGATAAGAGGCCCCAAAGGTGACCGAGGCGCCAAGCTGCGCGAGATGCCCCGGCTCCAGCACGCGCAGGCCGGGGCGCAGCACGATCATCGCCCCCAGCAGCGCGAAAAGGATGGCCGTCGCGCGCCGCCACGAGATCCGCTCACCCAACAGCAGCGCCGCCCCCACCGTCACCACGATCGGATTCATGAAGCCGATCGCCGTCACCTCGGCCACAGTGATCCGGGCCATGGCGAAGAACCACAGGATCACCGCCACGGTATGCAGCGCCCCCCGCATCGCGAAAAGCCCCCAGATCCGAGGCGAGAACCCGCGCCGCAGCGCCGGCACCAGCGCAGGCAACAGAAAGACGAGGCCGATGGCGAAACGGATGAACGCCCCCTCCGCCGCCGGCAATGCTTGCCCCAGCCAGCGCACGGTGCCGTTCACCGCCACGAAGCAAAGGCCGGTGACGAGCATCCAGAAAATGCCGGTCAGGTCACGGCGGGTCGAGGTCGCGACAGAGATCATGCCCTAGACATGACGATTTGCCTTGCCCGGCGCAAGCCTTCACCCGTTGAGGACAAGGCCAAGAGCGATCGACCACATCACCAGCGCCACAGCCACGTCCAGCACCCGCCAGGCGATGGGCCGCGCAAAGACCGGAGCCAGCAGGCGCGCGCCATAGCCAAGGCCGAAGAAGAACAGGACCGAACCGCTGATCGCCCCCGCGGCGAAGCCCGCCTTGTTCTCGAACCCGGTCGAGATCGCGCCGAGGAGGACGACCGTATCCAGCCAGACATGGGGGTTGAGCCAGGTCAACGCCGCAATGACAGCGAGCGTCGCGGCAAGGCCCGTGGCACCCGCCCCGGCCTCGAGCGCAGATCCGCCGCGCAAAGCCTGCCGCATGGCGCGCGCGCCATAGACCAGCAGGAAGATCACGCCGCCCCAGCGCATCGCCGCCAGAAACCCCGGCGCATGCAGCGCGATCGTCCCCGCCCCGGCCACGCCTAGGGTGATCAGCAGCGCATCCGACAACGCGCAGAAGGCGCAGGTGGCAAAGACATGCCGCCCGATCAGCCCCTGCTTCAGCACGAACGCATTCTGCGCCCCGATCGCGACGATCAGCGACAACCCGGTTCCCAAACCCGCCATATAGCTTTGCATTCTCAACATCTCCTTGCGGGATGCTTCTTGCAACAACCGCCATGATTAAGGCAAATTCATAAATCTGATCCAGATTAAGTTATCCTTATGCTCGACTATCCTGCCCTCGCCGCCCTGTCCGAAATCATCCGCCGCGGCTCTTTCGAGGCGGCTGCGGCCGCGCTCGGCGTTACCCCCTCCGCCATCTCCCAGCGGATCAAGGGCCTCGAGGAGCGCATGGGAGAGGTGCTGATCCATCGCGGCCCCCCGGCCCAGGGCACGCCGCGCGGCATGCGCCTGATGCAGCATCTCGATCAGGTGCGGCTCCTCGAACGCAATCTCGACGGGACAGCGGATGCCCCGCCCGCCATCCTGCGCATCGCTGTGAATGCCGACAGCCTCGCGACATGGTTTCCCCCGGCGATGACCGCGCTCGACGCGATCTTCGATCTCGTCGTCGATGACCAGGACCATGCCCGCGACTGGCTGGGCAAGGGCGAGGTCTCGGCCGCGATCTCCTCCGACCGCGCCGCGGTGCCGGGCTCGGACGTATTGCCGCTCGGACACATGCGCTACCTCGCCTGCGCCACGCCGGAATTTCTGCACCGCCATTTCGCCACGGGCCTCGACGCCGCAGCACTCGAGGCCGCGCCCGCCGTCATCTTCAACAGCAAGGACGCCGCCCAGTCCCGCTGGGCGGCCATGCTCACAGGCCGGCGCCTGCATCTCCACGGCCATCGCGTCCCGGCCTCCGAACCCTTCGCGCGGGTCGTCGAACTGGGTCTCGGCTGGGGCATGATCCCCGAGGTGATGGCCAGCCCCGCCATCGCTTCCGGCCGGCTCGCCCTTCTCGATCCCCTGCCCCTCGACGTCCCGCTCTTCTGGCATGTCCAGCGCGCCCTGCGCCCGGCGCTCGCACCGCTGACCGCGGCGATAAGAAAAAGGGCCGCAGCAGAACTGCGACCCTGATTTCACTGTTTCCCAAATACCCCCGCCGGAGGCGGAATATCAAAGCTGGGCTGCGACATCCTCGGGAATGTCGAAATTCCCGGTGACGTTCTGGACGTCGTCATCTTCCTCCAGCGCATCCAGCAGCTTCATCAGCTTCGTGGCGGTCTCGAGGTCGATCTCGGTCGGAGCCTGCGGCTTCCAGATCAGCTTCGCGTGCTCGGACTCGCCCAGGCTCGCTTCCAGCGCGCTCGAAACCTCTGCCAGATCGGTGTCCGACGTATAGATCCAGTGGCCGTCCTCGTCGCTCTCGACATCCTCGGCGCCGGCTTCCAGCGCGGCCATCATCACCGTATCCGCGTCGCCGGCGCTCGCCGCATACATGATCTCGCCCTTGCGGTCGAACATGAAGCTGACCGAGCCGGTCTGGCCCAGATCGCCGCCATGCTTGGCGAAATAGCTGCGCACGTTCGAGGCGGTGCGGTTGCGGTTGTCGGTCATCGCCTCGACGATGATCGCGATGCCATTCGGGCCATAGCCCTCATAGCGGATCTCGTCATAGTTCTCGGCATCGCCGCCCTGCGATTTCTTGATCGCACGGTCGATCACGTCCTTCGGGACCGAGCTCGACTTGGCTTCCTTCACCGCAAGGCGCAGGCGCGGGTTCTTGTCGGGATCGGGATCGCCCATCTTCGCGGCGACGGTGATTTCTTTGGCCAGCTTCGAGAACAGCTTGGAGCGGAGCTTGTCCTGCTTGCCCTTCCGGTGCTGGATGTTGGCCCATTTGGAATGGCCTGCCATGGTTCTACCCATATCTGCTGCGGATTGTTGCTGGCTTTTAGTCATCCAGCCCCGCCGCCGCAAGCACTACGCCCGATCGGCCCCGCGCCGGAGCACCTCGGAGAGGACATAAAGCCGCAAGGCGGTGGCCAGACCGACCTCCGGGGGCCGCTTGCTGTCGATGACGGCAATCAGCGCGGCGACGGTTTCCTCGCGCGCCCGCGCAATGTTGCGTAATTCCCGCCAGAAGGCATCCTCGAGACTGACCGAGGTGCGATGCCCGCCAATGGTGACGGATCTTTTCACCGGAGGCGACATCGCGGGCAAATCAGGCATCGCCATCCTCGCGCCGGTGCTGGTCCAGATGCCGCGCGGCCCGGTCGCGGTCGGTCTCCTCGACCTGCTTCTGGGCCTTGCTGCGGCCGAATTTCGCCGCGTTTTCGTCGCCCTGCCTGCGGGCGGCGTCACGGGCGGCGCTTTTGCGCGCCGCCCGCAGATTGATGATTTTCCCGTTGCCGGTCAAATCAGTCCTCCGGCCCGACCATCTGCTCGGGGCGGACGACGCGGTCGAAGGTCTCGCCATCGACGAAGCCAAGCGCAATCGCCTCCTCGCGCAGCGTGGTGCCGTTCTTATGCGCGGTCTTGGCCACCTTGGTCGCGTTATCATAGCCGATGGTCGGCGCCAGCGCCGTGACCAGCATCAGCGATTCCTTCATCAGCTTGTCGATGCGGGGCAGGTTCGCCTGCGTGCCGACGACCATGTTGTCGGTGAAGGAACCCGCGGCATCGCCCAGAAGCTGCATGGATTGCAGCACGTTATAGGACATCATCGGGTTATAGACGTTCAGCTCGAAATGACCCTGAGAACCGGCAAAGCCCACGGCCGCGTCGTTCCCCATGACATGGGCGCAAACCATGGTCAGCGCCTCGGCCTGCGTCGGGTTCACCTTGCCCGGCATGATCGAGGAGCCCGGCTCGTTCTCCGGCAGGATCAGCTCGCCCAGACCCGAGCGCGGGCCCGAGCCCAGCAGCCGCATGTCATTGGCGATCTTGAAGAGCGAGGCCGCCACGGTTTTCAGCGCGCCCGAGAAGAAGACCATCGCGTCATGCGCGGCCAGCGCCTCGAACTTGTTGGGCGCAGTGACGAAAGGCAGGCCCGAGATCTTGGCGATCTCGGCCGCAATCGCCGTGTCCCAGCCCTTCTTGGTGTTCAGCCCGGTGCCGACGGCGGTGCCGCCCTGCGCCAACTCATAGATATCCGCCAGCGCCAGGTTGACGCGCTCGATGCCCTTCTGGACCTGATGGGCATAGCCGCCGAATTCCTGACCCAAGGTCAGCGGCGTCGCATCCTGCGTATGGGTGCGGCCGATCTTGATGATATCCTTGAACTCTTCCGCTTTCGCGGCCAGCGCCGCGCGCAGCTTCTCCAGCCCCGGCAGCAGCACGTCGCGCGCCTGCATGGCGATCGCCACATGCATCGCGGTCGGGAAGGTGTCGTTCGAGGACTGGCCCATGTTCACATGGTCATTCGGATGGACCGGCTTCTTCGAGCCCATGACGCCGCCCAGAATCTCGATGGCGCGGTTCGAGATGACCTCGTTCGCGTTCATGTTCGACTGGGTGCCCGAGCCGGTCTGCCAGACCACCAGCGGGAAGTTGTCGTCGAACTTGCCGGCCGCGACTTCCGAGGCCGCCTCGACCATCGCCTTGCCGATCGTGGCGTCCAGATTGCCGGTCGCCATGTTCACCTGTGCCGCCGCCTGCTTGATGATGCCAAGCGCGCGGATCATCGGGACGGGCTGCTTTTCCCAGCCGATCGGGAAGTTCATGATCGAACGCTGGGTCTGCGCGCCCCAGTACTTGTCGGCAGGAACTTCCAGCGGGCCGAAGCTGTCGGTCTCGGTGCGGGTATTGGTCATGTCATATTCCCTCGCGGTTTTGCGGGGGTTCTATCGCCGCGGCGTCGGATTCGCAAATGGTATGCGAATGTATGCCGCAGCAGTCACGGCTCCTGCCGGAACACATAGACCCGCGCCGGCGGCAGGTTCGCCCAGATCCGCCGACTCCTGACATGGCCAAGCCCGAACTGCGCCCGAACCGCCTCAGAGAGGGGCGCGACGGGGCCATAGGTGATCTGCACGAAGGGCGCGCCCGGCTTCATCATCGCCAGCGCCGCACCGACGATCGCCGATTGCAGCGCGTCGGGCATCGGCAGGGTCGGCACGCCCGAGATCACGGCATCCAGATCCCGGCGACCGACATTGACCATCTCCTGCGCGGACAGATTATGCACCCGCGCGCGTGGAAACCGCTGGCGCAACCTGTCGCAGAAGGCGGCGTTCAGCTCGTAAAGCTCCAGCCGCTCGGGGGGCAATCCACGGCCAAGGATCGCCTCGGTGATCGTGCCGGTGCCGGCGCCGATTTCGGCCACGGCCTCCATGCCGGGCATGACCAGCCGGGCCATTTCGCGGGCGGTGGCGCGGCCGGTGGGCGCTACGGCGCGGATTTCGGATGGACGGCGAAGGAACTGCGAGAGGAACAGCGACAGATCGGACAAGGCGGCCTCCGGCTATTGCGCGACACCGCCTCTATTATTCCTGCGTGACAGGGGCGTGACGCCCCTATTTGCGCCACTTGTCGAGGCTGACGACCTCGGCGCCGCCCTTCGGGGCATCGTCGCCGCCGTCGTCATCCTCGATCCCGTCCTCCTCGTCCTCTTCCTCGTCATCCTCATCGGAATCGGGCTGGTTCTCGAAGCGCAGGCCGAACTCGACGGAAGGGTCGACAAAGGTGCGGACGGCGTCGAAGGGGACATAAAGCGGCTCGGGCGAATTGCCGAAATTCAGCGTGATCGCGAAACCGTCCGGCCGAATCTCCAGATTGTCGAACCAGTGCTGGATCACGATCGTCATCTCCTCGGGATAACGCTCGCGCAGCCAGTCCGCCATCTCGACATCCGAATCGCGCGTATCGAAGGTGATGAAGAAATGATGATCGCCCGGAAGCCCTTCATCAGCCACGGCCTGCAGGACATCAGCAATCAGCCGTTGCATGGCCCGATGCATCATCCCGCCGTAATCTATTCCACGCGCCATTGGCCTTCCCCCTTCGTTCTGGGTCAGCATAGGGAATTGCGTCCCGATGAAAAGCCCCCTGCGGTCCGCCCCCGGCGCGATCCGGCAGCGTTTCACCGTTTCATAAATACCCATGCGACAGCGCCGGAATCACCATCGCGCCCGCCGGGCGGGAGGCTTCACAAAGATGAATTGAAAAGGATGATGGCGCGGTTGACGGGGCTCGAACCCGCGACCCCCGGCGTGACAGGCCGGTACTCTAACCAACTGAGCTACAACCGCGCAGAACACTTTCCCCAGATCGCCTCTGGAGTGCGGGCGGTTTACGCATGGGGGAGTGGCGCGTCAAGGGCAAGTTTCAGGAAAAATCACGCCCGCGCGAAATTCCCTCCGGCAGGAAAAAGGGGGCGCCTCCCGGCACCCCCCGCATTCGCTGATCCGACCCGTGCGGGCATTACCTGCGGACGGTCTTCTCGTCGAAATCCGGCAGGGCCTGCAATTCTTCCTTGGTGTAGTTGGTGGCGAAGAAGGTGTCGTTTCCGACCGAAATCATGTGGATCGCATCGACGCCCAGCAGCACCTTCTTGGCCCCGATGCCAAGGAAGCCGCCGATATCGGCGATATAGCCCACGACCTGCCCCGAATCGTCCAGCACGATATCGTTGACCTTGGCGATGTCCTGCCACTCGGCCGGGCGCTCCTCCAGCGACTCGGGCTGGCTCCACTCGGTCGAGGACGGCTCGTTCGTGGTCCAGATCCGGCGGCTCGTCACCCATGAGCCGAGGACCCCCGGATCCGCTTCCGAGATCATCGGCGGATTGACGTCCGGCGGCGCGACCGGGGCCTTCCCGGCGGCATCGGCGGCGGCGTCAGCCGCGCTCGAGGCGGCGGATTCGGCGCTGTCCGCCGCGTCGGCCGCTTCTTCGGCCGCGTCCTCGGACATGCCCTGCGCGGCGGTCGCCGCATCGTCGGCGGCGGTTGCCGCGGCATCGGCGGCGGTATCCGCGGCAGCGGCCGCGTCACCCGCGGCATCGGCGGCGGCGGCCCCGGCCTCGTCGGCAGCGGTCTCGGCCGCTTCAGCGGCGCTTTCGGCCGCGCTCTCAGCCATGTCGGCAGCTTCCTCGGCCGATGGAGCGGCGGGGGCGGTCGCGGCAGGCGGCTGCTCGGTCTCGGCGGGGGTGGTCTGCGCATAGGCCGGTGCGACGAGGGCAAGCGCAGTCGCGGCGATGACAAGAGGTTTCATGGACGATGTCCTTTCCGGTTGTCGTTTCTGGGGAACGGCCCTTGCCGTCCGATGGCATTGAAACGCCGCGAATTCCGTCATCGTTCCGCGACAACTTCAGTAATTCCGATCACGAAAAAGTAGGATCAACAAGGGATTGCCGCAAATCCTCTTCCAGCCGCCCGCTAAAAACGAAGGCGGGGATGGCTGATCCGTCCGCCGCAGACCGGCCCCGGTGCCCCGGTCGTGCCCGGCCCCGAGGTCGGAAGCCCGCGCAGCACCCGCACGGCGAGCCAGCCGAAGGCCTGCGCCTCCAGCATGTCGCCATCAAGCCCGGCCTCCTCGACCGCCGCCACCGGAACCGGCAGGCGATGCGCCAGCGCATCCATCATCGCCCGGTTGTGCCGCCCACCGCCGCAGACCAGAACCCGCGCCGGCAGGGCCGGCAAAAGCGCGATGCCCGCAGCCACCGCAGCGGCGGCGGCATGGGTCAGCGTCGCGGCGGCACCGGCGTCGCCCAGCGCCGCGACCTCGGTCAGCAGGCCGGGGAAGGCATCGCGATCCAAGGATTTCGGCACCGGCCGCGCGAAATGCGGATGGGCGAGGTAACGCGCCAGCACCCCCTCGTCCGGCTGCCCCTGCAAGGCCAGCGCGCCGCCCTCGTCGCGGACGCTGCCGCGACGAAGCCGCATCAGGTCGTTCAGCGGCGCATTGGCGGGGCCGGTGTCAAAGGCGATGCACGCGCCGTGCGCTTCGGGCGCGCTGGCTGCGGGATCGACCCAGGTGAGGTTTCCGACCCCGCCGAGGTTCAGGAAGGCCACCGGCTCGGGTGGCAGAAACCCCTGCCCTATCGCCCATTCGGCGCAGGCCCAATGGAAGAAGGGCGCAAGCGGCGCGCCCTCGCCCCCTTGCCGCACATCCTCGGACCGGAAATCCCAGACCACCGGCCGCCCCAGCCTTTGCGCCAGCGCCGCGCCGTCGCCGGCCTGATGCGTGCCCCGCCCCTGCGGGTCATGGGCCAGCGTCTGGCCGTGATAGCCGACCAGTTCCGCCTCGGGGAAGGTTTCGGCCAGCGCGGCATGGGCCGCGACCGAAAGCTCCGCCGCCTCGGCCACGTCCGGCCCGCCGGGCCATTGCCCCAGCGCGGCATGAAGCATCGCCGATTCATTGCCGGAATAGGCGCGATAGGCGCTGCGGCCGAAATCCGCGATGCGGCTGCCATCGGTTTCGATCATCGCGGCATCCACCCCGTCCAGCGAGGTTCCCGACATCATCCCCAATGCGCGAATGGTTCCGTCCGCTGTCATCGCTTTCCCTTTGCCCCATTGCCCGGTATATCCGCGCCATTCGAAAGGAAAAGCTCATGACCTACCATGCCAAATCGGACTTTCTCCATGTCATGATCGAGCGCGGCTATCTGGCGGACTGCACTGACCTGCAGGCGCTGGACGAGGCGCTGATCAACGGACCGATCACGGCATATATCGGTTATGACGCGACCGCAGCCAGCCTGCATGTCGGGCACCTCCTGAACATCATGATGCTGCGCTGGTTCCAGAAGACCGGTAACCGCCCGATCACGCTGATGGGCGGCGGCACGACCAAGGTGGGCGACCCCAGCTTCCGCAGCGAGGAACGCCCGCTGCTGACCCCGGATGCCATCCAGTCGAATATCGACGGGATGGGACAGGTCTTTGCCCGCTACCTCGATTACGGCGAGGGCAAGGCGAAGATGCTCAACAATGCCGAATGGCTCGACAACCTGAACTACCTCGATTTCCTGCGCGACATCGGGCGGCATTTCTCGGTCAACCGGATGCTGTCGTTTGAATCGGTGAAGTCCCGGCTGGATCGCGAGCAATCGTTGAGCTTCCTTGAGTTCAACTACATGATCCTGCAGGCCTACGACTTCCTCGAACTCTACCGCCGCTACGACTGCCGGTTGCAGATGGGCGGCTCGGACCAATGGGGCAATATCGTCAACGGCATCGACCTGACCCGGCGGGTTCTCGACAGCGAGATCTGGGGCCTGACCTCGCCGCTGCTGACCACCTCGGACGGGCGCAAGATGGGCAAGTCGGCGGGCGGCGCGGTCTGGCTGAACGGCGCGATGCTTTCTCCCTATGAGTTCTGGCAGTTCTGGCGCAACTCGACCGATGCCGATGTCGGGCGGTTCCTGAAGCTCTATACCGATCTGCCGGTGGATGAATGCGACCGTCTGGGCGCGCTGCAGGGGTCCGAGATCAACGCGGCCAAGATCATCCTCGCGAATGAGGTCACGACGCTGCTGCACGGCGCGGAAGCCGCCGCCAGCGCCGAGGCGACCGCCCGCGAGGTCTTCGAGCAGGGCGGCGCCGGTGGCGATCTGGAGGTCGCGACGATCAGCGCCGATGCGCTTGGCGCGGGTCTGTCGGTCGTGCAGCTTCTGGTTCAGACCGGCATCGCGCCTTCGGGGAAAGAGGCCAAGCGCCTGATCGCCGAGGGTGGGCTGCGGCTCAACAACGAAGCCGTCAGCGATCCGCAGCTTGCCGTCGATGCGGGGCTGATCGGGGACGGGCTGAAGGTCTCGGTCGGCAAGAAGAAGCACCGCATGGTGCAGATCGGATGATCGGAAGGCCGGGGCGATCCCCCGGCCTTTTCCTCATGGAAGGACCGCAAGATGACTGACGATAACGCCCCGCTCGATGCCGCGTGCCATTGCGGGGCCGTGCGTTTCCGCGTGCGGCTGGCGGACGGCTTCAACACGGCGCGCCGCTGCGACTGTTCGTTCTGCGCCATGCGCGGCGCGGTCGCCGTCACCGCGCGCATCGGCGATCTGGAGATCACCGCGGGCGAGGAGAACCTTTCGCTCTATCAGTTCAACACCGGGGCGGCGAAGCATTATTTCTGCCGGACCTGCGGCATCTACACGCATCACCAGCGCCGCTCCGATCCGACGCAATTCGGCATCAATGTCGCCTGTATCGAGGGGAAAAGCCCCTTCGACTTTGCCGAGGTCGTCGTGACCGACGGGGTCCACCACCCCTCGGACGGCCCCTCGGGGATCGCGGGAATGCTGCGCTTTACCCGCGCCTGAACCTATTGCCCCAGCGCGGCCTGCCAGTCGCGCACGGCGTCGAGCGGCCAGACCAGCATCAGCACGTTCAGCGTGAGCCCGTCGCGGATCAGCCATGTCGTGAGCAGCTCGAACCCGACCACGATCGCGACCGAGGCCCAGATCGGCAGGCGCGAGGCGAGGAAGAAGCCCAGCACCATCGCCAGAATGTCCGAGACCGAGTTGATCACGCTGTCGCCGAAGTAATCCAGCGAGATCGTCACCGCGCGATAGCGCTCGATCACGGCATCGGAATTCTCGACGATCTCCCATGCCGCCTCAACCAGCGTGGCAATCGCCAGCCGCCAGCCGAAGGGCAGCCGCCGCGCCACCAGCCACAGCCCGGCATAGAACAGGATGCCGTGGATGATATGCGAGGGCGTATAGCAGTCGGTGAGATGCTGCGAGTTCTCGGAACTCATCGTCTCGCCATGCCAGAGCTTGACGTAGCCGCATTTGCAGATCGGCTCTCGCCCGATCCAGAGCAGCCACGCCGCGGCGGCGGCGATGATGAGGGCGGTGGCCAGATAAGGGGCGAGGCGGCGCTGGTTCATGGCCCGACAGACCATGTTCGGGCCACGCTGTCCATAACCTGCGCAGGTTCAGCCGATGCGCTGTGCCGCCACCATCACACGGTCGAGGGATTGCAGGAACTGCGCGCGGTCCGCCTTGGTGAAGCCGCCGCCTTTGCCCTGATGGAAGGGATCCGCCGCGCGGATGTCCTGCATCAGGTCGCGCGTGGCAAGGCGCCCGCCGATATTCGCCAGCGTCAGCACTTCGCCATTCGGCTGGACGACCTGCGCGCCGGCCTTCAGGCAGCGATCGGCCAGCGGAATGTCGGTCGTCACCACCACATCGCCCGGCCCGCAATGCTCGGCGATCCACTTGTCGGCGACATCCGGGCCTTCGGGGACGATCACCAGCGAGACGAAAGGATTTGGGGACGGGCGCAACCCGCCATTGCAGACCAGCACCATCGGCAGGCGCAGCCGGGTGGCGACGCGCTCGGCCTCGGCCTTGACCGGGCAGGCATCTGCATCGACGTAAAGCGTGGTCATGGGCATTCCTCTGCTGCAAGCAAGAAGCCCCGCGCGGGCGGGGCTTCCCAGATTTCGCGGGGGCGGCAGGATCACTCCTGCACGGTCACCTTGACCATGTAGTCCGGCTCGACCACCGAACCGTTGGCGGCGGGGTCGCCCTTCTTGATCGCGTTCAGCACCTCCCAGCCTTCGACCAGCTGGCCCACGACGGTATATTGCCCGTCGAGGAACTCGGCCGGGGCGAGGTCGATGAAGAACTGGCTGTTGGCGCTGTTCGGATCCTGCGCGCGGGCCATGCCGACCGTGCCGCGCTGGAAGCTCACATCGTTGAACTCGGCCGCGAGGTCCGGCATGGACGAGCCGCCCATGCCGGCGCGCGCCGTATCCGCGCCGTGCTTGCCGAATTCCACGTCGCCAGTCTGGGCCATGAAACCGTCGATGACGCGGTGGAAGACCACACCGTCATAGGTGCCGGATTTCGCCAGCGTCACCAGCCGCTCGACATGCTTCGGAGCCTTGTCGGTGTAAAGGTCCAGCACGATCTTGCCCTTGGCGGCGCCGGTCGCATCCGCGACCTCGATCACCAGATTCGGGCCGGGACCGTCGCTGACGCCCGGCAGGCCCTCGGCATGGGCGGCGCCTGCGGCAAGCAGAAGCGCCGGAACCAGAACCTTACTGAACATCAGCCGCCACCTTGACCGAGATCATGCGGTCGGGATTCGCCGGCGGCTCGCCCCGGGCGATCTTGTCGACATGCTCCATGCCCTCGATCACGCGGCCATAGACCGTGTATTGACCGTTCAGGAAATGGTTGTCCTTGAAGTTGATGAAGAACTGGCTGTTGGCCGAGTTCGGGTTCATCGACCGCGCCGCGCCCAGCGTGCCGCGGTCATGCGGCAGGCGCGAGAACTCGGCCGGAAGATCCGGCAGGTCCGAACCGCCCGTGCCGGCACGGCCCGGATTGTAGTTGTTTTCCATGTTGGCATGCTCGACATCGCCGGTCTGGGCCATGAAGCCCTCGATCACGCGGTGGAAGGCGACATTGTCGTATTTTCCGGCGCGGGCCAGTTCCTTCATCCGCTCGACATGCTTCGGGGCGACGTCAGACAGCAGTTCGATCACGACCGGGCCGTCCTTCAGCTCGATGATCACCGTGTTTTCCGGATCCTTGATCTCGGCCATGGGGGGTCTCCTTCTGATGGCTCGGGAAAAGGCATAAGCATTTCGGCCGGTTCGTTCAACGCCACCATTGCCCAGCGGTCCACCGCCGGTGCAGGTTGACGAAAATGTCAAGTTGCGTGACAACGCCCACGGCTGCGCGAACGGAGCAATGAAAGGGACAAGCATGACGGATTTCAACACGATCGACGACCTCGACCTTGACGGCAAGGTGGTCCTGACCCGCGTGGACCTGAACGTCCCCGTCGAGAATGGCGTGGTGACCGATGCGACCCGGATCGAAAAGATCGTCCCCACGATCAAGGACATCCAGGCCAAGGGCGGGATCCCGGTCCTGCTGGCCCATTTCGACCGCCCGAAAGGCCAGCGCGTCGAAAGCATGAGCCTGAAGGTCGTGCTGCCGGCGCTGGAAAAGGCTTTGGGCCAGCCGGTGAAATTCTCCGAGGAAGCCATCGGCGGCGTCGCCAAGCGCGCGGTCGCCGACCTCAAGCCCGGCGATGTGCTGCTGCTCGAGAACACCCGCTTCTATCCGGGCGAGGAAGCGAACGACCCGACCTTCGCCGCCTCGATTGCGGCGCTGGGGCAAGCCTATGTGAATGACGCCTTCTCGGCCGCGCATCGCGCCCATGCCTCGACCGAGGGCATCGCGCGGCTGCTGCCCGCCGCGGCCGGTCGCCTGATGGAGGCCGAACTGAAGGCCCTCGACGCCGCCCTCGGCAACCCGCAGCGCCCGGTCACGGCAGTGGTCGGCGGGGCCAAGGTCTCGACCAAGCTCGACCTGCTCGGCAATCTCATCAGCAAGGTCGACCATCTGATCATCGGCGGCGGCATGGCGAATACCTTCCTGGTCGCTCAAGGGATCGAGGTCGGCAAGTCGCTGGCCGAACGCGACATGGCCGACACCGCGCGCGAGATCATGGCCAAGGCCAGCGGCGCGGGCTGCACCATCCATCTGCCGGTCGACGTCGTCGTCGCGCGCGAGTTCAAGGCCGGGGCCGAGAACGAGACCGTCGCCGCCGATGCCTGCCCGCCCGATGCGATGATCCTCGATGCCGGTCCCGCCACGGTCGAGAAGATCTGCGAGGTCTTCGGCCAGTCGCGCACGCTGATCTGGAACGGCCCGCTCGGCGCCTTCGAGATCGCGCCCTTCGATACCGCGACCAATGACGCCGCGCGCGAGGCCGCGAAGCTGACCCGCGAGGCCAAGCTGATCTCGGTCGCGGGTGGCGGTGATACGGTGGCGGCGCTGAACAAGGCGGGCGTCTCGGGCGACTTCACCTTCATCTCGACGGCGGGCGGCGCTTTCCTCGAATGGATGGAAGGCAAAGAACTGCCCGGCGTCGCGGCGCTGCAAAAGCGCTGATCGCGACGGGATCGAGGGGGCCGCGAGGCCCCCTTTTTCATTCCCGCCTAGCTCGTCGCGGGGGCCGCCGCGACGGGCAGGTTGCGTTCGATGTCGCGCGCCTCGGTATCGCGGAACAGGATATACATGAATGTCCCTGCCGCGATCACGAAAGCCAGCGCGAATACCAGAAAGAACGGCCGGTTGTGCCGGAACTGGTCGGGAATGCTGTCGGGGTCTTCATTGGCCATGGGTCTTTCCACACCTTGATGCCATCACCGGAAACGCCTTTCCGCCGAACCGGTTCCGCTATTGCCGTCCCAATCGGCACAATTTCTCCCAACTGTAAGGTTCTCCGCTTAGGCACTGAAAAGTCAGGGACGTGTTAGCGCAATCCGAATTGCCCTTGCTGGTGGTTTTGTTAAGTCACGCCCGAACTGGATTGGAGTTTCAGATGCAGATGACCGATACTGTCCGCAAGATCCTCGCCAATTACGAAGGCGAGACCCCCGGCGTGAAAGCGCAACTGGCGCGCATGCTGATGACCGGCAAGCTTGCGGGTACCGGCAAGATGATCATCCTGCCCGTGGACCAGGGCTTCGAGCACGGTCCGGCGCGCAGCTTCGCTCCGAACCCGGCGGGCTATGACCCCCATTACCACTACCAACTGGCGATCGACGCGGGCCTGAACGCCTATGCCGCGCCCTTGGGCATGATCGAGGCAGGCGCCGACACCTTTGCCGGCCAGATCCCGACCATCCTCAAGGTGAACTCGGCCAATTCGCTGATGTCGGACACCGCCGGCAAGAACCAGGCCATCACCGCCTCGGTCGATGACGCGCTGCGCCTTGGCTGCGCCGCGATCGGCTTCACCATCTATCCGGGTTCGGACATGGCGCTCGACATGTTCGAAGAGATCGTCGAGATGCGCAAGGAAGCCGCCGCCAAGGGCGTCGCGACCGTCATCTGGTCCTATCCGCGCGGCGAGGCGATCACCAAGGACGGCGAGACCGCGATCGACATCGCAGCCTATGCCGCCCAGATCGCGGCCCTGATCGGCGCTCATATCATCAAGATCAAACTCTCGACCGACCACCTGATGCTGCCCGAAGCGAAGAAGGTCTATGAGGAGAAGAAGATCGACATCTCGACCCAGGCGAAGCGTGTCGAGCATTGCATGCAGGCGTCGTTCAACGGTCGCCGCATCGTCGTCTTCTCGGGTGGCGCGGCCAAGGGTGCGGATGCCGTCTATGACGACGCCCGCGCGATCCGCGATGGCGGCGGCAATGGCTCGATCATCGGCCGCAACAGCTTCCAGCGTTCGCGCGAGGATGCGCTGGAGATGCTGAACAAGCTGGTCGACATCTACCTCGGCAAGGCCTGATTGCGCGGTTCGTGGGGCTCTGCCCCACACCCCGGGGTATTTTCCGAAACAGTGAAGAGGGGGCGTCCACCGGGCGCCCTTTTCCTTTGGGGCGATAAGCCCTAGGTTCTGCGCCAAAGAATGAAGGATGGGTGCATGTCGTTTTTCTCGAAGCTGCGCGACCGGCTGACGCGGTCCTCGTCGAAGATCGACGAGGGGTTGAACGATATCGTCGCGGAGGGGGGGACGACGGCCGGGGAGGAGGTAACTCGCCCTGCCCCTGCCGCGCCAGCCGCCCCTGAGCCTCAGCCCGAGGCTCCGGCGACGCCTGATCCTGCTCTGCGCCCCGGGATGCTGGGCCGGTTATTCGGTCGCGGCGGCAGTGACGAGCCGCGCCGCGAACTGGACGACGCGATGCTGGAAGATCTCGAGGAGATGCTGATCCAGGCCGATATGGGGGTCGAGACATCGCTGCGCGTCACCGCCAATCTTGCCGAGGGCCGGATGGGCCGCCGCGTCTCGGCAACGGAGTTGAAGGAACTGCTTGCGGACGAGATCGCGCGGATCATGACACCGGTTGCAAAACCCCTGCCCCTCTATCCCAAGCGCCCGCAGGTCGTGCTGGTCGTCGGCGTCAATGGCGCGGGCAAGACGACGACGATCGGCAAGCTCGCCAGCCAGTTCAAGTCGGCAGGCAAGCGCGTGGTGATTGCCGCCGGCGACACGTTCCGCGCCGCCGCGGTCGAGCAGTTGCAGATCTGGGGCCAGCGCGCCGGGGTGCCGGTCATGACCGCGCCCGAGGGCTCTGATCCGGCGAGCCTCGCTTTCGACGCCATGGCCCGGGCCGAGGCCGAGGGCGCCGATCTTCTGATGATCGACACCGCCGGCCGCCTGCAGAACCGCCAGGATCTCATGGAAGAGCTGGCGAAGATCGTTCGCGTCATCCGCAAGCGCGACCCTTCGGCGCCCCATAACACGCTTCTGGTCCTCGATGCGACGACCGGTCAGAACGCGCTGAACCAGGTCGAGACCTTCCAGAAACTGGCCGATGTCTCCGGCCTCGTGATGACGAAGCTTGACGGCACCGCGCGGGGCGGCGTCCTCGTCGCGCTCGCCGACCGATTTGGCCTGCCCATCCACGCGATCGGCGTCGGAGAACAGATCGACGATCTCGACGCGTTCGACGCCCGCGATTTCGCCCGCGCTCTGGTGGGATTGGGCGAATAGCCCGCCCATTCACCGTTTTTCAAATACCCATTCGCGACGGCGCAACCGGCATCGCCCTCAGGGTTTCACCAAATGCGAATCCGTCTTCGTCGTCGTTTCCGGTGCCACATTGCCGGAGGCTTCGGCTGCTGGCATGGAGACGTCCTGCGGCGGGGTGAAGGGCGCTGTCAGCTCTGCCTTTCCGGCCTTCTTGTCATAGATACAGACATAGCGATCGGCCCCACCATCGGGCAGCGTGGTGATCAGCAGCGCCGCCCCGTAGCTTTCCGAGCCGAAGGGATTCACCTCGATCGCGGTTTCCCCTTCCGCGGGGGCAAGCGCGGTGCAGGCGGTCTCGACAGCGGCGCGGAACTCCTCCCACGCGTCCTCGGAAGAGGCATAGGCGGGGCTGGCGGCAAGAACTGCCAGAAGGATCGGCAGGCGCATGGACTTTCTCCCATTCTGAGACAAGCCCAACGTCGCAAGGCGGCGGCGGGTTTCTAGAACCCCAATTGCCGGATGAAGGCCCGCACCTCGTCCTCGTCCCCAGCCGCGATCGAACGCAAGAGCGTCGCCTGCGAACGCAGGATCGGCTCCCCTCCGATGATCTTCAGGTGATTGGCGCGCAGCGTCTCGCCCGAGGAGGTGATGTCGGCGATCGCATCGGCGGTCAGATTGGCCACCGTCCCCTCGGTCGCACCCTGGCTGTCGACGAGTTGATAATCGGCCACTTCCGCCTCCGAGAGCCAGGCCCGGACCAGCCGGTGATACTTGGTCGCGATGCGCAAGCGGAAGCCATGCTCGGCCCGGAAGTCCCGCGCGATGGTGGCAAGGTCGTCAAGGTCGTCGCAATCGATCCAGCAGGCCGGCACCGCGAGGATCAGGTCGGCATGGCCGAAGCCCATCGGAACCACTTCCTCGACATGGCTCCGCCAGCCCGAGAGCTTTTCGCGGATCAGGTCGGTGCCGGTGACGCCCAGATGGATGCGCCCGGATTTGAGTTCGCGCGGGATCTCGCCCGCCGAGAGCAGGACCAGCGCGACATCGCCCGCGCCCTCGACCGAACCCGCATATTCCCGTTCCGACCCCGCGCGCGAGAGGCGCACGCCGCGTTCGGCGAACCATTCGAAGCATTGCTCCATGAGCCGTCCCTTGGACGGCACGCCGAGCCGGATCATTGGAGCCCCCCGAGTTCGTGGATCAGGCCGGGGCGGATGATGCCGCCCACCGCCGGGATCGAGCGGCCGCGCGATTGGCCAAGCATCGCGGCCAGCGCGTCATAGCGCCCGCCTGAGGCGACCGGGGGCCAGTCCGCCCTGCCCGGCGCGGCAAAGCTGAAAGTCATCCCGTCGTAATATTCCATCGTGTGGCGGCCGTGGCTCGCGTCGAAACGGATGGAAGCGACATCGACGCCGCGACGGGACAGGTCGGCAAGGTTGCGTTCCAGCCGGTCGACGGCCTCGGTGATGTCGGGGATCTCGGCCGCGAGCCGGCGCAGTTCCGCCAGAGCCTCGGGCGCGGCGGCATTGACGGCGAAGAGCCGGTCGAGACGATCGACCCATTGCGGGGCCAGCGGAACCTCGGCGGCATCGGCGCGCAGCCGGTCGAGCCGCGCCTGCATCTCGTCCCGCGAGCGAAGCCCGGTCCACGGTGCTTCCGTTGGTTCGAAATCGCGGGCGGCTGCGGGGGCGCTGAAGCGCCGCAGCAGCCGGGTGAAGCGTTTCGGCCGCCAGATATGGTGGAGAAGCGCCGCGCGGCGCGCGCCCGAAAGCGGCAGCGCGCGCACCGCATCCATCAGCAGGTCCATGTCGCCCATGCTCGCCTGAAGGTTCAGGGGCGCGAGGATGCGGTGGAAAAGCGCGAAGACCTCGGCATCGGCATCGGGATCGCGGGCGAAAAGCTCGAACCCGGCCTGAAGATATTCGTTGTCGCGCGGATGCTCGGGCTGGGTTTCACCGTGGTCCTGCTTGCGGAAGACCTCGCCCAGATAGCAATAGCGCGCCGGCTCGGCGCCGTTCTCCATATGCATCTGGACGACGGGAACCGTGAAATCGGGACGCAGCACCACCTCGCCCCGGATCGGATCCTGGGTGACATAGGCGCGGGCGCGGATGTCCTCGCCATAAAGGTCCAGAAGCGTCTCGGCCGGCAGCAGGATGTCGGGCGCGACCTCCTCGGCCCCCGCCTCGCGGAAGGCGCTGAGGATCCGCTGGCCAATTGCCTGTTTCTCGCGCTTGCTCATCCGAGGATACGCCGGACTTCGGCGACGAGGTCGCCGCGCGCCACCTCGGTCTGGGCGGGCTGGGCCTTCCATTCCTCGTGGCTGGCCTCAGCCGCGATTTTCGCGCCAAGGACCAGATCCTTGACCTGAACCACGCCGCGCGCCGCCTCGTCGCCGCCCTGGATGATGGCGATGGGCGAGTTGCGCTTGTCGGCATATTTGAGCTGGTTGCCGAAATTCTTGGGGTTACCCAGATAGACCTCGGCCCGGATGCCGGCGGCGCGGAGTTCGGCCGCCATGGCGTAATAGTCGGGCATCCGGTCGCGGTCCATGACGGTGACGACGACGGGGCCCTGATCCTCGCCGCCCATCAGGCCCTTGGCGCGGAGCGCGGCCAGGAGGCGGTCGACGCCGATCGAAACGCCGGTCGCGGGCACCTTCTGGCCGGTGAAGCGTTCGACCAGCCCGTCATAGCGCCCGCCGCCGGCGACGCTTCCGAATTGCCGCTTGCGGCCCTTTTCGTCGAGGATCTCGAAGGTCAGCTCGGCCTCGAAGACCGGGCCGGTGTAATAGCCAAGGCCGCGCACGATCGAGGGGTCGATGACTGCCCGATCCTCGCCCACGCCCATCGCGGCGAGCATGTCCGAGATCTGCGCCAGTTCCTCGACGCCCTCGGCGCCGGTCGCGGATGCCCCCACCGCCGCGCGCAGGTTCGAAAGCGTCGCGGCATTGTCCGCGCCCTTCGAGGTCAGGAAGGCGATGACCGGATCGGCCTGTTCGGGCGAGAGGCCGACGCCCTCGATCTCGGCCCCGGATTCGTCCTTGCGGCCGGTGGTCAGGAGCTGGCGCACGCCTGCCTCGCCGACCTTGTCGAACTTGTCGATGGTGCGCAGGACGTCATCCGCAGGCTTGCCCGGCTCGACCCCCATCGCCTCGAGGATGCCGTTCAGAACCTTGCGGTTGTTGATGCGGATCAGATAATCGCCGCGCTGGATGCCGGCATGTTCGAGCGCCGCCGCGAGCATCCCGCAGATCTCGGCATCGGCCGCGACCGAGGCGCTGCCCACCGTATCGGCGTCGCATTGGTAGAACTGGCGGAAACGGCCGGGACCGGGTTTCTCGTTGCGCCAGACCGGGCCCATCGCATAGCGGCGATAGGGGGATGGCAGGTCGTTTCGGAATTGCGCCGCGACGCGGGCGAGCGGTGCGGTCAGGTCATAGCGCAGCGCGAGCCAGTCGCCTGCCCCGCCGCCCGGGACTTCGGCCTCCTGCCAGGCGAAGACGCCGGCATTGGGGCGGTCCACATCGGGCAGGAATTTCCCCAGCGCCTCGACGGTCTCGACCGCGCTGGTTTCCAGTGGCTCGAAGCCGTAACGATGATAGACCTCGGCGATGTGGTCGAGCATCTGCTTGCGCTCGGTCACATCCGCGCCGAAATAGTCGCGGAACCCCTTGGGCGTCTCTGCCTTGGGTCGGGGTTGCTTTTTCTGATCTTTCGCCATGGTACGCCTCGGGCTTTTCCATGCGGGGGTCTAACGGATGGAGGATGCATGGACAAGCAGGCGCTGGAGAGAACCGAGCGGCTCGAGGAAGCGGTGGCGCATCTGACGCGCATCGCGGAGGACCTGTCCGGCATCGTCGCGCGGCAGGAAGGCGAGATCGCGCGCATCATGCGACGCCTCGACATGCTGATGGAGCGGGAGGCCGAGCGCGAAGCCGAGGGCGGGACGATTCCCCTGGCCGATCAGCGTCCGCCGCATTGGTGACGGAGGGAGGGGCGCTGCCCCTCGCCCCCGTGCCGGGGGCTCACCCCGGGGTATTTCGGAAACAGTGAAGCCGTCAGCGGCTGGCCGGGCCGAGCCGGGGGCCCGCTGGTGCGGAAATTTCGGGGGCGCTGAGCGGCGGTTCGGTGACGCGGGCGGGCGTGGGGCGCGCATTCGACCGCATCGGCTGGCTGAAGGGCGCGCGGACCGGCGCATCGGCCGGAAGATCGACCACCACCTGAGCGGGACGTTCCTGCATCGCAGGCTCGGGCGCCGGCGCGGTCACCGGGGCCGGAGCGGCGGGCGGAGCCTCGGGCGCGGCGTTGGCGGCGGCCGGGGTGGGTTCGCGGAGCGGCACCGGCCCCGTCGGGCGGCGGAAGATCAGGAGGTTGTGATAGATGGTCGTGCGGCTGGTCAGGCCCGAGCGTTCCTCGGCCGGCAGCACCTCGGCCCGGACATATTCCCAGCCGTCGCGGGCCATCGTGTTCAGCACGTCGCCGAGCGTGGCGGCAAAGCGTTCGATCCCGGCCTTGGCGCCTTTCGATTTTTCTGCGCGCCCCGGTGCGGGGATGACGGTGTATTCGTAGCTGCTCATCGTCTGGCCTTTCCTTTGTGCCAGAGGTTAGGCGAGATATGCGCGCAAGAAAAGCGGGGCCGGTGAGGCGAAGGTGCGGCGGCGCGGGGCGTGGCGGCCCTGTTCGTCGGGAAACCGGGGAAAGGCTAGGCTCCAGACCCATTGATTTCGTGCCTTTGGCGTGTTTCAGGCTCCGCAAGGAGAACTGACCGATGGGCAATTTTTTCTGGCTGAGCGAGGCGCAGATGGAGCGGCTAAGGCCCTTCTTTCCCAAGAGCCACGGC
>NZ_DATMFA010000096.1:0-38453 GCF_035556475.1 Paracoccus sp. (in: a-proteobacteria)
TAAAGGGCTGCGGGAGGTGGTCCGGCATCTTGTGCCGCACCAGGGAGGCGGCGCCGCAGGCGATGCCGCAGGACGGAGGAAAAGAGGCGATGAGCCGCAGAAAAATCGACAATATCGACCGGAAGATTCTGGCTGAGCTGCAACGCGACAGCAAGCAGACCAATGTGGAACTGGCCGCCAAGGTCGGGCTTTCGGCTTCGCCCTGCCTCGCCCGCGTCAAGCAGCTTGAACGCGACGGGATCCTCAAGGGCTATGTAGGTCTCGTCTCGCCCGAGGCATTGGGGCTGATGATCACGGTCTTCATTCAGGTCACTCTGGAGCGGCAGGCGGAAAAGACGCTCGGCGTGTTCGAGTCCCGGATCCGCGCCTTTCCCGAAGTGATGGAATGCTACCTCATGAGCGGCGACAGCGATTATCTCGTCCGCGTGGTGGTGCCGGATGTCGAGGCGCTGCAGCATTTCATCGTTCAGGATCTGACGACGATACCGGACGTGGCGAACATCCGCTCCAGCTTCGCGCTGAAGCAAGTCACCTACAAGACCGCGCTGCCCGTATCCTGCTAGCTCATCGGGTCGAGTGCGCGGACTGCGCCGAACCTGACCGGCCCTCCGGCACAGCTTGCGGCAAAATCGACCATGACTGGCAGATCATGCCGCAATCCGCCCGCGCCGTAGCAGAGTTCGGCAGCTCTCGCTTGGACGCGACAGCTAGCTTGAAGCTCCCGCCAGCGTTCGGGAGGACATCATGCTGCACCAGACCCCTATCACTTCGGACAACGATCAGGATCCCGCCGAGACCCGCGAATGGGTGGACGCGCTCCGCGCCGTCACCCAGACCTCGGGCGGCGCGCGGGCGCATTTCCTGCTGCGCCAGCTTCAGGATATCGCCCGCCGCTCGGGCGTGTTCACGTCGGCCCAACCCTTTTCGGCTTATCGTAACACCATCCCGCTCGAGCATCAGGGTGCCTATCCCGGGGATCTGGCGATAGAGGAGCGGCTGACCTCGATCATCCGCTGGAACGCGCTGGCGATGGTGGTGCGCGCGAACAAGGCGTATGGCGAGTTGGGCGGCCATGTCGCCAGCTATGCCAGCGCCGCCGAAATCTTCGAGACCGGCTTCAACCATTTCTTCCGCGCCCCCACCCCCGAATTCGGTGGGGATCTGGTGTATTTTCAGCCCCATTCCGCACCCGGCGTCTATGCCCGCGCCTTTCTGGAAGGCCGCCTCGGCGAGGCGCAACTCGCCAACTACCGGCAGGAGGTAGGCGGCAAGGGCCTCTGCTCCTATCCGCATCCGTGGCTGATGCCGGATTTCTGGCAATTCCCCACCGGCTCGATGGGCATCGGCCCGCTCAGCGCCGTCTATCAGGCGCGGTTCCTGCGCTATCTGGACGGGCGCGGGCTGGCGCAAACCCAGGACCGCCATGTCTGGGGCGTGTTCGGCGATGGCGAGATGGACGAGCCCGAATCCATCGCCGGCCTGACGCTGGCCGCACGCGAGGGACTGGACAACCTGACCTTCATCGTCAACTGCAACCTGCAACGGCTGGACGGGCCGGTGCGCGGCAATGGCCAGATCATTCAGGAACTCGAGTCGCTCTTCATCGGGGCTGGCTGGAACGTCATCAAGGTGCTGTGGGGTTCGGAATGGGATGGGCTTTTCGCCCGGGACACCGATAACGCCCTACTGCGGCGCTTTGCCGAGACGGTGGATGGGCAATATCAGAATCTCGGCTCAAAGGACGGAGATTACAACCGGCAGAAGTTCTTCGACGCGGATCCGGCGACCAGGGCGCTGACCGCTCACATGACCGATGCCGAGATCCACGCGCTGAAGCGCGGCGGGCATGATTTCCGCAAGCTCTACGCAGCCTTCGCCGCCGCCAAGGCGCATAAGGGCCGGCCGACGGTGATCCTTGCCAAGACCAAGAAAGGCTATGGCATGGGCGGCGCGGGCGAATCGCGGATGACCGCACATCAGGCCAAGAAGCTGGACCTCGATGCGCTGCGCGCCTTCCGCGACCGCTTCGATCTGCCGCTGTCGGAAAGCGACCTCGAAAACCTGAACTTCCTGAAGCCGGCCGAAGACAGCCCGGAAATGATCTATCTGCATGCCCGCCGCGCCGCCCTTGGCGGCAGCCTGCCGCGACGCGTGATGCAGGGACCGGCGGCGCCGATGGTTCCGGCACGCGACAGCTATGCAGCCTTTGCCCTGCGCCCAGAGGGCAAGGAGATGTCGACCACGATGGCCGCGGTGCGGATGCTGGGCGGGCTTCTCAAGGACAAGGCCTTTGGTCCGCGCATCGTGCCCATCGTCGCGGACGAGGCGCGCACCTTCGGCATGGACAACCTGTTCCGCCAGATCGGCATCTACGCACCGCAAGGTCAGCTTTACGAGCCGGAGGATGCCGGCTCGATGATGTTCTACAAGGAGGCGGTCAACGGCCAGCTTCTCGAGGAGGGCATCACCGAGGCCGGAGCGATTTCCAGCTGGACCGCCGCCGCCACCGCCCATTCGGTGCATGGCGTGGCGTTGCTGCCGGTCTATATCTATTATTCGATGTTCGGCTTCCAGCGGGTCGGTGACCTGATCTGGGCCGCAGCCGACCAGCGCGCGCGGGGCTTCCTGCTTGGCGCGACGGCGGGGCGCACCACGCTTTCGGGCGAGGGTCTGCAGCATCAGGACGGGTCGAGCCATCTGGCCGCCGCCACCGTGCCCAATTGCCGCGCCTGGGATCCGGCCTTTGCGGGCGAACTGGCGGTGATCATGGATCACGGCGCGCGGCGCATGATGGAAGAGGGGCGCGACGAGTTCCACTATATCACCGTGATGAACGAGAACTACGTCCAGCCGGACCTGCCCGAAGGGGTCGAGGACGATCTGCTGCGCGGTCTCTATCGCTTTGGTCAGCGCGGCAACGCGCCACAGGTACGGATGGTGGGATCCGGCACCATCCTGTGCCAGGTCATCGCTGCGGCCGAGCTGCTCGCGGGCTACGGCATTGATGCGGAAATCTTCAGCGCCACCAGCTGGTCGGAACTGGCGCGCGACGCCCAGGCGGTCGAGCGGCGCAACCGGCTGGGCGGACTGGCTGCCACCGAGACCAGCCATGTCCAGCGCATGTTGCCGGGGGACGCACCGATTATTGCAGCGTCGGATTACGTCCGCGCGCTGCCGCAGATGATCGCGCCATATGTCGAGGGCCGCTTCGTCGCGCTGGGAACGGATGGCTTCGGCCGCTCGGGGACACGACCGCAGCTCCGCGCCTTCTTCGAGGTCGATGCGGCCTCCATCGCGCTTGCCGCCATCGAGGCGCTGGCGCGCGAGGGCCGGATCGAGGGCGCGATCCTTGAGCAGGCTTTGCAGGATTTCGGGACGGATCCCGCCACACCCGCACCGTGGCAGCAGTAAGGAGGGGGATCATGGCTTTGCATGAATTACGCGTGCCGGATATCGGCGATTTCAAGGATGTGCCGGTGGTCGAGATCCCGGTGAAGCCGGGCGACCTGATCGCCGAGGGCGATACCGTTCTGGTGCTCGAATCCGACAAGGCGACGCTGGACGTTCCTGCCGATCGCGGCGGGCGGGTGGTGGCGCTGGCGCTGAAGATGGCGGATCGGGTGGCCAAGGGCACGCTGGTTCTTACGCTGGAGGCCGAGGCCGAGGCGGCACCGCCGCCGCCCCCGGCGGCGACCGCCGGCCCGGTGCCTGTTGCTCCCGAGGCGGCAGCGCCGGTGGCACCTTCCGCCCCCGCGGAGCCGCTGGAACAGCCCTCGGGTATCGCGGCCGACCTGCCCCATGCCTCACCCTCGGTCCGACGCATGGCGCGGGCGCTGGGGGTCGATCTTGCGCGCGTGACCGGCACCGGCCCAAAGGGTCGCATCACCTCCGACGACGTGAACGGCTTTGTCAGGGCCGCGCTTGCCGCCCCCGCCGCCGCGCCGGCAGGTGAAGGGCTGGGGCTGCTGCCCTGGCCAAAGGTGGATTATGCCGCGTTCGGCCCAGTCGAGCGCCAGCTGTTGACCCGCATCGCCCGCATCTCGGGACCGAGCCTCCAGCGCAACGCCGTATTGATCCCGCATGTCACCAATTTCGACGAGGCAGACATCACCGACCTCGAGGCGTTCCGAAAGGCGGCCAATGCCGAGGGCGGCGCGAAACTGTCGATCCTGCCCTTTGCCGTCAAAGCGGCTGTGGCGGCGCTGAAGCGGTTTCCGGCCTTCAACGCCTCGCTCGATGGCGACGCTCTGGTGCTGAAACGCTATTACAACATCGGGGTCGCGGCAGATACGCCCGACGGGCTGGTGGTGCCGGTGGTCCGCGCGGCAGACCAGAAATCGCTGCGCGAGATTGCCGCCGAGATGGCGGATCTTGCCGCCGACGCCCGCGCCGGCCGGTTGAAGGCGCCCGACATGCAGGGCGCGACATTTACCATTTCCTCGCTGGGCGGCATCGGAGGCATCAACTTCACCCCGATCATCAACGCCCCCGAAGTGGCGATCATGGGCATGGTGCGCGCCCAAACCCGGCCCCTGTGGGACGGCGCGGCCTTCCAGCCCCGGCTCGTGCAACCGCTATCGCTTTCCTGGGATCATCGCGTGGTCGATGGCGTGGCGGCGGCGAAATTCCTTTTGGCGGTCAAGGAGATCCTCGGTGATTTCCGCCGCATCAGCCTGTGAGAGGGGCAAGCATGGAAACCGAGATCGTCGTGATCGGCGCCGGGCCGGGCGGGTATACCGCCGCCTTCCGGGCCGCCGATCTGGGCCGCAAGGTGGTGCTGGTCGACAGCCGCGAGACGCTGGGCGGGGTGTGTCTGAACGTGGGCTGCATTCCCTCGAAAGCGCTTCTCCACGTGGCCGGGGTCAAGGAACAGGCCGAAACAGCTGGCCCGCATGGCCTGCGCTTCGGCGCGGCGGAGCTCGACCTGCCCACGCTGCGCGGCTGGAAAGACCAGATCATCGGACGGCTGACCAGCGGCCTTGCCGGCCTCGCACGCCGGCGCAAGGTCACGGTAATCCGCGGCCACGCCCGCTTCAGCGACGCACACAGCCTGACGGTCGAAGCTGATGGCGGCTCGCAGATAATCCGTTTCCAGCAGGCGATCATCGCCACCGGCTCACGACCCGCGGCCCTGCCCTTCCTGCCAGAGGATCCGCGTATCATCGATTCCACCGGTGCGCTGGCGCTGGCCGATGTCCCGCCCCGGCTTCTGGTGCTGGGCGGCGGGATCATCGGGCTGGAGATGGCGCAGGTCTATCATGCGTTCGGCAGCCGCATCACGCTGGTCGAGCGGCAGGAGCAATTGATCCCCGGCGCCGACCCCGAACTGACCAAGCCGCTCTCGAACCGGCTTGCCGGGCGCTATGACATTCGGCTCGGTTGCGCTTTGGCCTCGGTCGAGGCCCGCCCGGATGCTCTGCTCGCCCGGTTCGAGGATGGTCGCGAGGAGGAGTTCGACCGCATCCTCGTCGCCATCGGCCGCCGCCCGAACGGAGAGGCCGCCGATCCCGCCCGCGCCGATATCGCATTGGACGCGCAAGGCTTCATCCCGGTCGATGCCCAGATGCGCACCAGCCAGCCGCATATCTTCGCCATCGGCGATGTGGTCGGACAGCCAATGCTGGCGCACAAGGCCGTGCACGAGGCCAAGGTCGCCGCCGAAGTGGCCTGCGGCCACAAGATCGCCTTCGAACCCCGCGCCATCCCCTCGGTCGCCTATACCGACCCCGAGATCGCCTGGGCCGGCCTGACCACGGCCAGCGCCCATGCGCAGGGGATCGCAGTCAAGGTCGCAAGCTTCCCCTGGGCCGCATCCGGCCGGGCACAAAGCCTTGCCCGGACGGAGGGACTGACGCGATTGGTGATCGATCCCGCCACAAACCGGCTGCTGGGTCTGGGTATCGTCGGCCCCCATGCGGGCGAGCTGCTGGCCGAAGGGGTGCTTGCGATCGAAATGGGTGCGGATGCCGCAGACCTCGCCCTGACCATCCATCCGCACCCGACCCTGTCGGAGACGCTGGGCCTTGCTGCCGAGGCGCATGAGGGCACACTGACCGACCTCTGATCACCGCGCCGAAACGCGCCGCGTGGGTGTTTCTGCGGTTGCGCGATGGGAGGTATCTTGGCTGCCTCACAGGATGAATGGGCCGCCGAGCTTTCGGTCGGCCCGATTTCCCCGTACCCTTGGCGAAAGCCGCCGACCATCCAGCGCAACGTGGTGCGAAAACTCCGGCCTCAAAAGATCCTCTTTTGGCACCGGTTCGTGCGGATCTCAGACAAGCGCGCGTTGATGCTCTGCGTGGCGAGCGACCAGCTTCAGTCCCTTGCGTCCCTTGACCAGCGGGCGGGCGGGCAGAGCCAAATGGCCGTGCTCTCTCAGCTCAGGGAAGAGGGTGAAGATCTCCTCCCGCGCCTGCGCTCCAATCAATTTGAGCGCTTCGGGCCCGGTGTAGAGCGATTCCGTTTGAGCTCCGCCCGAGGTGACAATCTCGTGCCGGTCGAACAGGATGTGAAAATACTCGACCTCGCGCAGGTCATCGGCAATTTCGACGCCATCGAGTTGCAGCAGTTGCTTGGCAGCGACCAGAATCTCCTCGGCTCCAAACATGCGCTGAGCAATCTTCGAGCAGACGAGAATGCGATGCTGAGGCGAAACCAGCAGGTCCTGACTGGGCACGTTGGTCCCGAGCGCCCCGGCCGAGATGCGAATGGGCCGCAGATTCTCGGGGATGCCGGTGCGACGGCCACCGCCCCTTGCCGACCCGATCCAGCGGATCGGCTGAAGACCGTTATCCCTGGTCATGACCAGATCCCCAGGCTCCAGCGTCTCGACCGGACGCGTGCCATGCGCGACGGCGATCATCGTGCCCCGCACAAAACAGGCAAACTCATCGAAGGGAATCGGCTGGTTGAAGCTGCCGGTCCCTACCGATGACGTGATACGTCCCGCGTATGCGCCGGAAATCTTGCCGTTGATGATCGGCAACACGACGGGGATCTCGCTACGCGGCCCAACATAGAAACCGACCGTCTGGAGCGTGACCCCGTCGATAATGGCCGTGTCGCCATAGTAGATCAAGCCGATCTGCTGCGGGACACCGCCAATCGTGATCGTATCTCCGCTATTGATCACAATGGCGCCGTCATTATTGACGTCGTTCACTTCGATCTGCATCACATGCGACGCCAGATCATAGGGGGGTCCACTGGAGCCATAGGCGTTACTGTCGAAGGTCCAGCCGGGGACGCTGTTTCCAAGTTCGGTAAGCTCGACGTTCCAGGCTGTTAAGATGCGGATTGCCAATTGAATCTCTATGTAAAGGTGGCTGGCAAATACTTGATTCAGCGCCGGTGCTGGTGTCAATAGAACCCGGTCGCGGTTGCAGGTCTCAGCGCCGTGTTGGGACAACTGCCGGGGCTGGTCTTCGAGGCGCATTCGACCGATTACCAGACCCGCGACGCGCTGATCGCGCTGGTCAAGGACGGCTTCGCGATCCTGAAGGTCGGGCCGGGCCTGACCTCCGTGCTGCGCGAGGCGCTTTTCCCCGGCGAGCGCAGTCAGACCCTGCGCCAGACGATGGGGCCTAATGCTCGACGCGCCCGCGAACTGGGACCGCTATTATCACGGCCCCGAGGCGGAACGCGCGCTCCAGCGGCATTTCTCCTATAGCGACCGCATCCGCTATTACTGGCCGCAGCCCGCCGCCGAAGAGGCGGTGGTCGAGCTTTTCGCGCTGCTGGGCGAGGCCGAGCTGCCCGAGACGCTGATCGGGCAATATCTGGGCGGGCTCTATCCCGATGTCCGGTCGGGCCGCCTGCGACCCCACGCAAGGACGCTGGCGCTGGCGGCGGTGGATCGGCTGGCACAGGATTACATCGCCGCCTGCTGCAACCAGCAAGGCGGCGATTGACCAGATGCGGCGGGTGCCGATGGTGGCATCCCCGTCGCGCTAAGGCGCCGCAGATGACCCGGATGATGGAAGAATGCACCTACGGGCAGGCCCCGAGTTAATCTTTCGTTCCATGCGGGGCGGACCGGCGCCTTCGGGGATCGGCGCAGTAGGACTTGCATCAACGCTCAAAGTCGCGATCCAGCGGCCAGAGCGGGCGGGGGGCGCGGAGATAGGGCCGCCGCTCGGCCCGGGGCGTCGCCAGCGCGCCCGCGTCGCAGACGATGACCTTGCCCGCAATCGGCTCGAAGGCGGCGCGGAAATGCTGCATGGATTTCAGGACCAGCACGCGCCGCCGGGTCGGCTCGATCCCGAAGGCGCGGAGCTGTTGCAGGTCCACCATCTGCTGCGCCTCGGTCACGACCAGCACCTCGATCCCGCCAAGGTCGATGACCGCCGTAGGTCCGAAACTGTGCGAAAGCCCGCCCTGAATTGGCCCGTCACCGATATAGGCCCCGTCCGAGAGCTTGCGGATGGTGCCGATCACGGTCAGCGGCCCTCCCCCGAAATACGGGTTGCCCTTGCCGCCGATGGTCAAGGTCACGGTCTCGCCCTCGGCATGGCGGTGCAACGCGGCCGCGGCCTCGGGGTCGATCATCGGGGCGAGGACCGCGCCTGTCACGCCCGCATCCATCAGCCCCTTCAGCAGCGCAGTGGAATCGCCATAGGAGCCCGCGCCGGGATTGTCAGCATAATCCGCGATCACCAGCGGCCGGTCGCCCTGCCACGCAAAAGCCTCGGCCGCGGCCTCATCGACCTCGATGAAGACATTGCGTTTCTTCGTCCGCCCATCCCAGATCGCGGCGGCCAGTTCCTCGGTCACGGCCTGCGCCGCCGCCTCGGCCAAGGGATCGCGGCTGTCATAGGTGGCAAGCACGGTCGGGCCGACGCAGAACACATCCGCGCCGGTAAAGGCGGCATTGACCGAAACCGCCTCAAGCCCCGCCTCTTCGGCCGCGATGGCGCGCTGATACAGCGCCAAGGTCTCGGGGATGTCGGTGCGGCCCGAATTCGCCTCGTCCAGCATCGGGACATGGGCGCGGATGGTCCGAGGCGCGATCTCTCCCTTCATCGCGCGGCCAAGGATGCGGGCGGCATGGGCGCCCGTCGCGCGCATGTCGACATGGGGATAGGTCTTGTAGGAAACGTAGATCTGCGCCCGCTCGACCATCTCGGGCGAGACCATGGCGTGCAGGTCCAGCGTCACCGCAATCGGGATCTGACCGCCCAGTTCCGCGCGCAGCAGGCGCAGCAACAACCCCTCGCCATCCTCGCAGAATTCGGGAACCATCGAGCCATGCAGCGACAAAAGCACGCCATCCAGCCGGTCCTTGTTGTCGCGCGCGGCCTTCAGGATCACGCCCGCGATATGGTCATAGGCCGCTCGCGTAACCTGCCCACCCGGCACGGCATGGGCGCTGATCGCGTGGATGACGTTCCAGCCGGCGGGTCGCGCCACGTCGAGGAAACCGGCGAGTTCGGTATTCGCCTCGCCCCGCGCGGCGATGGCGTCCTCGCCGTAGTAAAGCGCATCCGCCTGAAACTGCGGCAAGCCGGTGCGATAGCGCGAGAAGGTGTTGCTCTCATGCTGGAATTCGGCGGTCAGGACGGTGAAGGTCATCTGGGTCTCGGGTCTAGGGTTCAGTCGGCAAGGCGAACGCGGTGATCCGGGCCGATCGGGACCAGCATGCTGGCCTCTGGCGGCAGGCTCGGGTCGGGCCGGGTGGAAATATCGGGCGAGAAGCTGCGCCCGGCCGGAATCGCCGCCCCCTCCGGCACGCCGCGCGCCCCGGTCAGGATCGCCTCGGCATCGGGGACCGAGCCGATCAGGCGGCGGGTATAGGGATGGGTCGGCCGGGAAAAGACCGAATGCCAGTCGCCCTCCTCGACCACGCGGCCGTAATACATCACCGCGACGCGGTCGCTGACATGTTCGACCACCGAAAGGTCATGCGAGATCATGATATAGCTGAGCTTCAGCGTCTCCTGCAGGTCCATCAGCAGGTTGATGATCTGCGCCTGAATCGAGACATCGAGCGCCGAGACCGGCTCATCCAGCACGAGGATCCGGGGATTCAGCATCAAGGCCCGGGCAATGCCGATCCTCTGGCGCTGGCCGCCCGAGAACTCATGCGGAAAGCGCTTGGCATGGTCGGCTTGCAACCCGACGCGGGCCAGCATCGCAGCAACCCGGTCCTGCGCCTCGGACCCGGAGGCCAGCCCGTGCAGCTTCAACTGCGACATCAGGGTCGAGCCGATGGTCTGGCGCGGATTGAGCGAGGCATAGGGATCCTGAAATACCATCTGCGCGATCCGGGCGCGTTCCTTGCGGCCCGGTGCGCCCGGACCGTTCAACGGCTTGCCTTGATAGAGCACCTGCCCCTCGGTCGGCTCCTGCAGGCCCATGACCGTCAGCGCGGTCGTGGACTTGCCGCAGCCGGATTCGCCGACGATCGAGAGGCACTCGCCTTCGTTCAGGGTCAGGCTCACGCCCTCGACCGCGCGAAGGATGCGGCGGGGGCCGAGAGGGGTCCGGCGGGGCAGGTTGAAATGGACCGTGAGGTCGCGGATCTCCAGCAACGGCACACTCATGCCCCCGCCCCTTCGACAAGGCGCGGGCCGCGCGGGGTGATGAGGGTCGGCATGTCGCGTCCGCGATCCTTGGCCGCGACGACCTCCTCAAGCTCAGTCAGGCGACCGCGCTGGCCCGGCTCACGCGAGCCGAGGCGCGGCCGGGAGGCCAGCAACCCGCGCGTATAGGGATGCAGCGGATTGGTGAAGATGTTGCGGGTGTCCTGCTCCTCGACCAGCCGGCCCCGGTCCATGACCCCGACGCGCTGGCACATATTGGCGATGACGCCGAGGTCGTGGCTGACCAGCAGGACCGCCGTGCCCTCGGCCCGGCAGAGATCGGCCATCAGCTCCAGCACACCCGCCTGAACCGTCACGTCCAGCGCCGTCGTCGGCTCATCCGCGATCAGCAGGTCGGGACGGCAGGCCAGCGCAATCGCGATCATCACGCGCTGGCGCATCCCCCCGGAGAGCTGATGGGGATAGGCGCGGGCGCGTTCCTCGGGCGCGGGCACGCGGACACTTTCCAAGGCCTCGACGGCCTTCCGCCGCGCCTCGGGCCAGCCCATGCCGCGATGGATCACGAACATCTCGGCGATCTGGCGACCGATGGTGACAAGCGGATTGAGCGCCGTCATCGGCTCCTGAAACACCATGGCGATGCGGTCACCGCGCAGCTGGCGGCGTTCGCGCGGGCGCATCCCGAGGAGGTCGCGACCCTGAAAATGGATAGTCCCACCGGTCACGGTCAGGGGCCGCTTCAGCAGGCCCATGATCGCAAGGCCGGTCACGCTTTTGCCGGAGCCGGATTCGCCCACCAGTCCGTAAGCCTCGCCCGGCAGGATGTCGAAGGAGACGCCGTGCAGGATCCGGTGACTGCTGCCGATGCCGAGGCGCAGGTCGCGGACCGACAGGATGGGATCGGGAAGAAGATCGCTCATGCCTTGCGCGTCCTCATATGGGGGTCGAGCATGTCGCGCAGGCCGTCACCCAGCAAGTTGAAGCCCAGCACCGTCGCAAAGATCGCAAGGCCCGGAAATATCGCGGCCCAGGGGGCCGTTCGGATCAGCTCGCGCGCGTCGGACAGCATGTTGCCCCAGCTTGGCTGCGGCGGGCGGATGCCGACGCCAAGGAAGGACAGCGCCGCCTCGGACAGGACCGCGCCGCCGATGCCAAGCGTCGCGATGACCAGCACCGGGCCAAGGATGTTCGGCAGGATCTGGGTGCGCATGATGTTGAGATCGCCGAAGCCCGCCGTCTTGGCGGCCTGAACGAAGCCCTGATTTTTCAGGGACAGCGTCGAGGAGCGCGCGATGCGGCAGGTCCAGGACCAGTTGGTCAGGCCAAGCGCGATCAGCAGGCTCGGCAGCCCCGGACCCAGCACCGCCATGATGGCCAGCGCAAAGACCAGCGACGGGATCGCCAGCATGACATTGGTGAGGCCGTTCACGAAATCGTCCCACCAGCCGCCGAAATACCCGGCCGAGACGCCAAGCGACGTTCCGATCACCGAGTTGATGAGCTGCGAGATCAGCCCCACCGTCAGCGAGACCCGCGCCCCGTAGAGCACCCGCGAAAAGACGTCGCGCCCCTGCCCGTCCGTGCCCATCCAATGCTCCCAGCTTGGCGGCATCTCGGAGCTCATCAAATCCGCGTCCATGATCGGATCATAGGGCGCGACATGGCCGGCAAGGATCGCGCCAAGGACGACCAGAACCACCAGCACGAGGCCGAGGGTGAAGTTGAACCGAAGCACCATGGCTCAACCCACCTTGATGCGCGGATCGATCAGCGCATAGGTGATGTCAACCAGCATGTTGATGACCAGAAACCAAAGAACGATCACCAGCACCGCCCCCTGCACCACCGGAATGTCCCGTACCGAGACGCTGTCGACCAGAAGCGAGCCGATGCCGGGCCATGAGAACAGCTTCTCGACAACGATGGCCTGTCCCATCAGCGCCCCGATCTGCAACCCCATCGTCGTCAGGATCAGGACGAGGACGTTGCGGGCGACATGGCTGCGCACCAGACGCGGCTCGGCCAATCCCTTGGCGCGGGCGGTGCGGACGAAATCGGCGTTCATCACGTCAAGCACCCCCGCCCGCGTCGTTCGCGCCAGCAGCGCCATGGGCGAGACCCCGAGCGCGATGGCGGGCAGGATGATGTGCCGGATGCTGCCCGGCTGATAGCCGAAGCTCGGCAGCCAGCCGAGATTCAGCGCGAAAACATACATCAGCAGCAGCCCGAACCAGAATTCCGGCAGCGACAGGCCCGAGACCGCGACGACCATCGTGCCGCTGTCAAAGACGCTGCCCGGCTTCAGCGCGGCAAGGAAACCAAGCGGGATGCCCACCACAGCCGCGAAACCCATCGCGCAAAGCGCCAGCTTGATCGAGGGCCAGAGCCGCGGCTCGATCACGTTCCAGACCGGCTCGCGGGTGCGATAGGAAATGCCCAGATCGAAATGGGCAAGCCCCCAGAGATAATTCCAGAGCCGGACCAGCAAGGGCTGATCCAATCCGAATTGCTCGTTCAGATGCGTCAGCACCTGCGCATTGGTGGCGTTGCGCCCCTCGGACATCAGAGAGGTGATGAAACTGCCGGGCACGACGCTGAAGATCACGAAGATGATCAGAACGACCGCCAGCATGGTGGGAATCATCTGCAGCGTCCGGCGAAGGATGAAACGCATCATCTGCGGATCCTGCCTTTCCTTGGATTTGCGCGGAAGGCTGGAAAGGCCCGGAAACCCGGACCCCTCCCTGCCGATCGCTCAGGCGTTACTGGCGTGCCGTGGGGGCGTTTTCGTCGACCCAGATGTCCTCGTAATCCTGAATCGCCAGCTCCATCGCATTCGGCTTCAGCCCGTGGACCCAGGGCTGATAGGCCATCACGGCCTTGTTGTAGTTGAAGAACCAGACCGGCGCCTCTTCCTGGAACAGGTTGTTGGCCTGCCGCAGCAGGTCGTTCTGCTTGGCCGGATCGGTCTCTTGTCCGGCGGCCTCGAGCAGCTTGTCGTATTCGGGATTAGCGAACTTGACGTAGTTGCAGGCCGATTGCGAGGTCGTCGACTTGAAGCAGGTCAGGTATTTCAGCGGATCCGGCCCCGAGGAGTTCGACCAGATATAGGCCTCGAAATTATCCGACAGGATCTTGTCGGACAGGACCGAGCCGTCGACCGGGTCGGTCGTGACCTCGACCCCCACCTTCGCCAGCATCGGGATGATCGCCTCGACGATGGGCAGGCCCCAGCTTTCATTGTCGGTCGCGGTGACCGCAAACTTCAGCCCGGTCTCATAGCCCGCTTCCTTCAGGAGCGCCTTGGCCTTCTCGGGGTCGTAGGCATAGGGCTTGGCGTCCTTGTCAAAGGCCGGGGAGGAGGTAGGAAGCCATGAAACCGCCGGATACGCCTTGTTTTTCAGCAGCTTCTGGATGATCAGCTCACTGTTGATCGCGTGGTTGATCGCCTGACGCACACGCTTGTCCTTGAAAGCCTCGACCTTGGGGTTGAAGCCGATATTGCGGGTATAGACCTCGGCCACCTCGAGGATATTGTCCTTCAACGCCGGATCCTGCGTATAGGCCTCATACTGGACGGGGCCGAGGACGTTCGCGTCGATCTCGCCATTGCGGAAGGCGACGTCGCGGGCCGCGGCCTCGCCCATCAGCATGATGTCGAGCTTGGCGAGATGCGGCTTGCCCTCCTCGTAATAGTCGTCGAACTTGACCAGCTCGACCTTGGAGCCCGGAACGTAATTCGCCAGCTTGAACGGGCCGAGGCCGTTCGGCTTCGAGGCAAGCTGATCTTCGGGATAGTCCTTGGAATAGATCGGGGCATAGTTCGACATCAGGTTCCAGCCGGGATCGGCCAGATTGGTGACGGTGATCTCGACCGTCTTGTCGTCGATCTTCTTCACGCCCGCGATATGGTCGGCGGTGCCCGCCTGAAACTCGGCCACGCCTTCGATCTGCAACATCTGCTCGGCGCCCGGCAGGGCCTTCTTCGGATCGGCGAGGCGGTTGTAGGACCAGACCACGTCATCGGCGTCCAGCTTGTCGCCATTGTGGAAGCTCGCGTCGCGCAGCTTGTAGGTATAGGTCTTGCCATCCGCCGATTTCTCGACCGACTCCGCCAGATCAAGCTCGGGCTTGCCGCTCTCTGGGTTCCATTTGTAAAGCGAGCGGTTCAGTGCCTTGGCGACGATCTCGTCCTGTGTATGCGGCGTCGCCGTAATGTCGAGCGAGGTGATGGAATTGCCGTAGGGCGCGGTGAAGACGAAGGTTCCGCCATCCCTCGGGGTCGCATCCTGCGCGAGCGCGGCCGTCGCCGTTCCAAGCGCAAGCGCCGCCATCAGGCTAAGTCTGGTCAGCATGGTCTCTCTCTCCCTGTTGGGGCAATTCCGCCCCCGTTCGTTGGTTTCTGGCCAGACACCTCCCCGCGCCCGGCCTCAGCTTCTGTCGTGGACGATGCGTCCATCCAGAATGGTCATCTCGCAACGGGTATGATGCAGGATCGTCTCGGGGTCGGCGGCCAGCAGGTCGTGATCGAACACCGCGACATCCGCCAGCATCCCCGGCTCCAGCCGGCCCTTGACCGCCTCCGCGCCCTGCGAATACGCACCATGTTCGGTATAGGCGCGCAGGGCTTCCTCGGGCGTCAGGATCTCGGAGGCATCCATCACCGTCCCCTTGTGGGTCTTGCGCGTCAGCATCGCGTAGATGTCGGGGAAGGGGTTGGGCGAGCAGACGGGCGAGTCGCTGCCGGTCGATGGCTTCAGCCCCAGCCGGTCCCAGGTCGCGATGGGATAGGAGCGCAGGCCCCGCTCCGGTCCCAGAACCGAGACATAGGCGTCGCCGAAATCATAGATGAAGGCCTGCTGCGGCGCGGGCAGGATGCCCGCCGCCACCATGCGCTGATTCATCCCGGCATCGGCATAGCCGCAATGCTCGATCCGGTGGCGGTGCTGGTGATCGGGATCAGCGGCCCGCACACGCTCATAGGCCCGGATAAGCTGGTCGATGGCGGCATCGCCGATGCCATGGCAGACCATGGTATAGCCCATCGCCGTATAGCGATCGACCAGTTCGAAAAGCTGGTCGTCCGGCAACATCTGGACGCCGTAATTGTTGGTCTGCCCGCGATAGGGCTGGCGCATCCATGCGGTGCGCCCGCCCGCCGAGCCGTCGGTGAAGATCTTCACCCCGCCGATGCGGAACATGTCATTGCCGACCCCGGTGACAAGGCCGACCTCATGGCAGGGCTCGACGATGGAGGAGCCCGGATCGCCCAGCAGCGTCGCCCAGACCCGGACCGGCAGGCGGCCATCGCGCAAGGCGAGGTGATAGGCCCGGATCTCGGTCATGCCGTCGATCTGGCCCGTCGCCGCATCCATGCAGGAGGTGATGCCGAATTGCGCGAGGTGCTGGCCCCCCGCCTCGATCGCGTCGATGATTTCGTCAAGCGATGGCGTCGGCTGCACGTTATAGACGAGGTTCTGCGCGTTTTCCGCCAGCATCCCGGTCAACTGCCCATCCTCGCGCCCGATAAGGCCGCCATCCGGGTCGGGCGTCCCGGCCGTGATGCCTGCCCGCGCAAGGGCCGCCGAGTTCACCACCGTGACATGCCCGCAGGCGCGCGTCACCGAAACCGGGTGATCGGGCAGCGCCGCATCAAGCTCCTGCGCGGTCGGCATCAACCCGTCGGGATAGCGCGTCTGGTCAAAACCCCGCGCGCGGATCCAGTCGCCCTTGGGCGTCTCGGCGGCGCGGGCTTGCAGCGCGCGGAACAGAGCCTCCCGCGTCGGTGCAGCATCGGCGGTGGCGTCAACCTGCCCGCGCAGAAGCCCGGTCGAGATCAGGTGAAGATGCGCGTCGATCAGCCCCGGCATCGCAAAGCGCCCGGCGAGGTCGACGACCTTCGTTCGCGGCCCGATCAGCGGCGCGATCTCGGCATCACTCCCCAGCGCCAGAATCCGGTTGCCCGCAATTGCCAGCGATTCCGCCAGCGGCATCCCGTAACCCGGCCAGATTTTCCCACCCCGAAGCACGAGATCGGCAACGATCGCAAAAGTCATGGTAAAGCTTTCATCCCTGTGTCGGTCCGGTGGCCGGATCGGTTGTTTAGACAAAATGCTCCAGTTTCCGCATCAAGCTGTCAAGCTATTGTCGGGCAAGCCCTTTGCAAAGCTGCGAGACCCGTCAACGCTGCGCACCAGAAGCCGCCCGCAACCAGTCCGTCAGCAAGGGTGGGACGGGACCGCCGCGACCGGGAACGGCGGTGGCGGCGCAAAGCGCGTTCAGGATCGCTTCTTCGGTGCTTTCGCAGGCGGCGCGGAACAGATCGTCGATGCGCGTATCGGACAGGCGCTCCAGCGGGATCGTGTCGCCTTGTGGCATATGCGGCACGCGGTTCGCGGTGGTGAAGCCCAGCACGATATCGCCGCTGCCATGCCCCCAGAATGCCCCCACCCGCGCGATCCCTGCCCCGGCCCGGCGGCAGACCCGCTGCAGCTGGCGCTGGTCCACCGGGGCATCGGTGGCGAGGATCACGATGATCGAACCCTGCTCGGGTCGCGGCGGGTGGCGCGGGTGGCGGGGGTCGGGGCGGCGCCCATCGGGCAGGACCAGATCCCCGGCGCGACCGAAATTCGCCAGCACCAGCGCCCCCAGATGGCAGTCCCGCCCCGCGATCCCTATCCGGCGCGAGGCCGTGCCGATCCCGCCCTTGAAGCCGAAGCAGGACATGCCCGTCCCCGCCCCGACCGAACCCTCGGCAACCTCCGCCACGGCGGCCTCCAGCGCCGCCAGCGCATCCGCCTCGGTCACGGCAAGCGCCTGAATATCCGAGAGCGGCCCGTCATTGCATTCGCAGACCACCGCGTTCACGGTCGAGGTCTCGCGCCCGATCGCGGGGTTCTCGGCAATGGCGCGGCGGACCAGCGCATTGATGCAGGTGCCGACGCCGAAGGTATTGGTCAGCAGGATCGGGGTCTCGAGCGTGCCGAGTTCCGCCAGTTGCACCAGCCCGGCGCTTTTGCCGAAGCCGTTGATGATCTCGACCGCGGCGGTCAGCTTGTCGCGGAACAGGTTCCCCGGCTGAGGCAGGATCGCGGTAACGCCGGTATTGATCCCTTCCCGGCAGAGAGTCCGGTGCCCTACACCGACCCCCGGCACGTCGGTGATCGCATTCCTCGCACCCGGCGGCATCATACCCGCCACCAGTCCCCATTCGCGCGCCCGTGCCATGGCCCCTCCCCGTCTGTTGCGAAATCGCTCGCGGCAGCATCGGTGTATATGGCTGTTTGGGCGAGTGAAAAATCTCGGCCCCGGAAACTCATGCGGGGACATTGCGCTCGTCACGAGGCTCTGTTTCAAGAACGCATGAGCCCGCGGAAGGACATGAGGACCACCGGGCTGAACGGGCGATCAAACGCCGTGACAGAACCGAGGGAGGAAAGTTTTGGATAAAGACGCAACAGGCGTGGCGCTGATCACCGGCGGCGCCGACGGGGTGGGACTGGCGACGGCGCTGCGCTTCAAGCAGGCGGGCTTTGCGGTCGCCATCGCCGACATCGATCCGGGGAAAGCGCAGGCGCGCGTCGATGAGGGCGCTGCTGATCTGGCCCTGGGATGCGACGTATCAGATGAGGCCTCGGTCAAGGCGGCCATCGCCGCGCTCGAGGAGCGTTTCGGACGGCTGGATGCCGTGGTGAACAATGCGGGCGTCGGCAGCGCGCACAAGCCGACCCTCGAACAGGAAACGGCCGAGTTCACGCGGGTTCTCGAAGTCCACCTGCGCGGGACATTCCTGGTGTCGCGCGAAACCATCCCGCTGATGCTCAAATCGGGTGGTGGCGCCATCGTCAACATCTCGTCCATCGCTGGCGTGGTGGGCCTGCCCAGGCGAAACGCCTATGGCGCGGCCAAGGCCGGGATCTCGCAGATGACGAAGTCGATGGCCTGCGAGTTCGCGGCGCGGGGCATCCGGGTGAATGCGGTGGCACCGGGCTTTACCGCGACCGCTTTGGTGACGAAGCTCAGGGACCAAGGGTTCGTCGATTTCAACCGCCTTGCGTCGCGCACCCCGATGGGACGGCTCGCCGAACCGGCAGAGATCGCCGAGACGATCTATTTCCTTTGCTCGCCGGCGGCGAGCTACGTCACCGGCGCGGTGCTTTCGGTCGACGGCGGCTGGTCCGCCTTTGGGGATGCCGGGCTGGCCTATGACGCGGAGGCCCCGGAATGATCCGGCGCGTGAGTTAGCTCGCGTAAGGGAGGGGCGGTTCCTAAGCGTCGGGGTGAACGCCCCCACGCCAACAATGTGCAAAGATAGTGGGCCTTGAAGCGCCGCGTCCCTCGGGTCGGCCGATCGCCGACCTCTATCGCGAGGTTCATTCCTGGCTGGCGACCGCGCGACCTCCGGCATCATATCCTTGCGCGATAACCCGCCGCCCCGCAGATTGCCGCATATCGCGGATCGGATCGTTCAGAAGCCTCAGGCCGTTGAGAACGACAAGGACGGTGCCGCCTTCGTGCCCCAATACCGCAAGCGGCAAGGGCAGCTCGAAGAAAACCGCTCCGGCGACCAGCACCAGCATTGCCCCGATCGCAAAGACGAGGTTCTGCCGGATGATCGTCGCGGTGGATCTGGAAAGGCGGTGCGCCGCTGCGAGCCGTTCCATGTCCTCCGAAAGCAATGCGACATCGGCGGCCTGAAGGGCGACTTCGGAACCCGCCGCCCCCATCGCGATACCGACATCGGCACGCGCAAGCGCCGCGGCGTCGTTCACCCCATCGCCGACGAAGGCAACCGTCCCCCCGCCGCTCATTTCGCCGACAAGGCGGACCTTGTCCTCCGGCAACAGCTCCGAGTGGATTTCGTCCGGTTTCAATCCCAGAGAGGCACCGATGCGCAGCGCGACAGGCCGCCGGTCGCCTGTCATCATGGCGATGGTCTTGACGCCGCTCGCGCGCAGCGCCGCAAGAGCGGCCACCGAAGTATCACGCAGCTTGTCGGCGATACTGACCGCCCCGAGGATCTGCGCCCCGCGCCCCAGATAGACCACCGTTTCGGCCGTATCCTGCAGCGCCCCAAGACCGTCCTGATCGGGCGAGGCACCCATCAGTTCCGCCATGCGCCGGTTTCCGGCCCAAACCGGGCCAATGGCATCGCGCCCGGAGATGCCGGCGCTCGGGATCGCTTTCACGTCAGACACGTCGCGCAGCACCAACCCGCGCCGCGCGGCTTCGCGCCGCATCGCTTCGGCAATATGGTGTTCCGAATGCGCTTCGACACTTGCGAGGGTGGTCAGGAAGGCGGTCTCGTCTCCATCAAGCGCGACGATCCCCGTCACCTCCGCGCGTCCCGTCGTCAACGTCCCGGTCTTGTCGAAGGCGAATGTGTCGACGGCGGCCAGCGTCTCGAGAGCCGCGCCGCCCTTGAACAGCACGCCACCGCGGGCAGCGGCGGACAGCGCCGACAGGATGGCGGCGGGCACCGAAATGACGATCGCGCAGGGGCTTGCGGCGACCAGCAATGTCGCTGCGCGATAAAGCGCGGTCTCCCAGTTCTGGCCGAGCAGGTAGAATATGCCAAGGGCAATGACCGCCCCCACGAGAACCGCAACCGTATAGCGCTGGCCGAACCAGGAGCTGAACCGCTCCGACGGGGCCTTGGCGGCCTGAGCCTCGGTGACCAGCGCGATCATCCGGGCGACGGTGCTTTGTTCCAGCGTTCGGGTCACCTGCACCTCGAGCACGCCGTCGAGATTGACCGTCGCCTCGAATACCTTGCCGCCGGGTTCTTTTGCGACCGGCATGGACTCGCCCGTAATCGTCGACTCGTCCAATGCGCCCCGGCCATTGGTGATGACGCCATCGGCGGGAACCCGTGCGCCGGGGCGAAGGATCACGACATCGCCGACGCCAAGCGAGGCGGCCGGCACTTCACTCACCGTGCCATCGCTGGATTTTCGGAAAGCGGTTTCCGGGCGCAGCGCCATCAGCGCCTCGATCGCGCGCCGAGCCCGTCCCATGGCGCGTTCTTCCAAGGTCGTCGAGAGGCTGAAAAGCGTCAGCAGGACCGCACCTTCGACGGCAGCCCCGACAGCCGCCGCCGCAATCGCGGCGACGATCATCAGCAGGTCGATGTCGAGGATATGCTCGGTCCATAGCGCCTTCAGCGCGCGCCAGCCGACGGGAACGCCTCCGGCCAGATAGACAAGCGCCGAGCCGAGACCAATCGCCTGCAATCCCGCATCACCGCCCATCAGCCATTTGCCGGCCAGGGCGGTCAGCAGTCCGATGACGGTCGCGGAAGTCAGGGCGATTGACGGGTTGAAAGCAAATCTGGGCACTTCGATGCGACCTCATCCTGTGAAACGCTGTCGGGAGCTGCCTCGATATTTATGATCTCGGCCTTCGCGATTGAAGGGCATGAGAATGAAGTCGCGACGCTTGCCATAGCAGATTGCCCCGGTTCTCGCCGACCCGGGGCAATATGGGCTTTGCCGGACAGGGCCGAATTACCGGTTCCTGTCGCGCAGGTTCGATCTGAACTGTTCGATCCAGCCGGCGACAGTGCCGAACGCCTGGCTTCCGGCACCCAGCACGGCCTGCAATTCGACCTCTGCCTTCTCGCGCATCGACGTGTCGACCGCTTTCTCTGGCAGCGGCGGCAGGATATGCGAGAAATAGGTCTTGTCGAGCAGCCGGTGCAACAGGCGCTCGCCAATGAAGGGCTCTCCATTGTTGATGGCGCGGGCCGCTTTCAGCAATGTGCGGATATCATATTGGGTCGGGCTGATATCCGGCACCTTCTTGCGCAGCCCCAGCAGCGTGTAGACGCCGATGCGCGCCGTCCTGATCGAACTGTCCATGGTAAAGATGATGTCGTTCGAGGTCTCGACGAACTGACCCAGAAGGGCGAGGTTCGTGCAGCCTTTCGGCACGACATGCGGGCGGTCGCCCGCCGCGCGGGGCATGAACATCGAAGTGATATAGGGCATCAAGGCCAGCCGCGCCTTGGTATTCGCCACCACCGCATCAAGCTTGTCCTCGATGCCCAGATGATAGCAAAGCTCGGCCAGAATTTCCTTGCCGGTGCAGGCAGGCATCGGCTTCTTGACGTAATTGCCCTCCTTGTCCATCAGCAGCGCATATACCCACAGCACCAGCACATCCTTTGGCTGCTCGGGGAAATGCGGCTGGCGATTGCAGGTAAAGCTCAGCACCCAATTCGAATCCGTGAAGGTGATGATCCCGCCCGTCACGGTCTTGCCCGAATAAGGGTCGTTGACGGACAGCTCCTTCAGACGATCGACAAGGGGCGAGGGCTTGCAGGTCAGTGTCACCGATTCCCACATCGAGCGATCGACATTGCCATAGAACTTCTCGGGCTTGCCGAAAATCGGGGATTTCTTCGCCATATTCGTCCAAAGCGCCCAGTCGCTGCCCTCGCCCGGGTCGGACTTGTCACGCTCAAGCACCGGGGCGTTGTCCATGTCGCCATAGGCCGTGCCCTCGGTCATCGATCCGGTCAGAGCAAGAACCACATCCTTGGGCTTCACCGCAATCGTCGCGTCCTTGCCGGCGACCTTGCAGCGGATGGCGGTAACCGTGCGCGTCTCGCCCTGACCGGTCCCGCCGGTCTGAAGGTCGAGATCATAGGCCCGCGTGTCGAACTGGATCTTCACCCCTTTCGCGCGCAGGTGGTCAACGAGGGGCCGGACGAAACTGTCGTACTGATTGTATTTCGGAAAGACGAGCGCCGACATGTCGGCCAGCCCGTCGATCGCATCGAGGAACCGATGCATGTAGAGCTTCATTTCCAGAAGGCTTTGCCAGTTCTCGAAAGCGAACATCGAGCGCCAGAAAAACCAGAAATTGGTTTCGAGGAAACCGGGGCTGAAATATTGCTCGATGGTGATGTCGTCGAGATCCTCCTTGCGCTTCAACAGCAGCCGGATGAGTTCCCATTGCTGCGAGCGTGACAGGCCGAGCGTCGAGAAATCACGGATCTCTCCGCGATTGTGCATGAGGCGGGCCTTGGAGAAGTTCGGATCGTTGTCGTTGACGAGGCGATACTCGTCGAGGACGCTGTAGCCTTCGGGCAGTTCCAGCGCCTGGACGTCCTGGAACATGTCCCACAGGTTGTCATAGTTCCAGTTCATCTCGCGGCCGCCGCGGATGATGTAGCCATCTGCGGGATTGCCCGCGCCGTCCAGTGAGCCGCCCTCGATCTCCAATGCGTCGAGTATGGTGATGTCCTCGCCCGCCATGCCTCCGTCACGGATCATGTAGAAAGCGGCGGCAAGGCCCGCGATGCCACTGCCGATGATCCAGGCCTTGCCCCCGTCACGGGGCGGAACCGGCACCGGGCGGTTGCGCATATAGGCGCCCATCATGTCGGGCGGCGGCAAGGTGTTTTCGGGTCGGTTCGACCAGTAGCCGGAGGTCGTGTCGGCCTCGACTGCGAAATCTCTGCTGGGGCTGTCAGGGTCATTGCCAGACATGGATGCTCTCCATCGGACTCTGTTAATCGGCTTGGGGTAGCGACAGTGAGTAGCGAATTTCCGACATCATCTGCGTGCGGATGTTAGTGGACCGGACTTGGCTGTCAAACGGTCATTACCCTTGTAGTTGACTTCCACCGCGGGCTAGAACCGCCGCGGAGGAGCGAACCGCACTATCATCAGCAACAGGAGATGACCGGATGGCGCCAGCCGTCAATCTTAAGGCTGTGGACATCACGTTCACGGTCGGCGGAAAGCCTGCCTTTCGCGCCGTGGCCAATGCCGATCTGCAGGTCGCCCGAGGTGAATTCGTCGCCATTGTCGGGCCGACCGGCTCGGGAAAATCGACGCTGCTGAATGCGGCGGCCGGGCTGCTGAAACCCTCGGCGGGCACCGTCGAAATCGAGGGCGAGCCGCTGGAAGGGCTGAACCGCAAGGCGGGCTACCTGTTCCAGGCGGATGCCCTGATGCCCTGGAAGACCTCGCGGGACAACGTGGCCATTCCGCTTGAAATCGCCGGCACCCCGCGGCGCGAGGCGCTGGCCCGTGCCGATGAATGGCTGGTGCGCGTGGGCCTGCGCGGCTTTGGCGATCGCTACCCGCATATGCTGTCGGGTGGCCAGCGCAAGCGCGTCGCCATGGCGCAGGTCTTGATCCGCGATCCCGACATCTTGCTGATGGACGAGCCTTTCGGCCCGCTCGACGCGCAGACCCGGCTGATCATGGGCGATCTGCTGCTGGACCTCTGGCAGGAGGAACGCAAGGCAGTGATGTTCGTGACCCACGATCTCGAGGAAGCGATCTCGCTTTCGGACCGCGTCGTCATCATGTCCACCGGTCCCGATGCCCGCCTGATCGGTGATTTTCCGATCCCGCTCGAGCGTCCGCGCGACGTATCCGAGATCAAGCTGACGCCCGAATTCCAGCAGCTGCACCGCGAAATCTGGCAGATGCTGAAGGAGCAGGTGCTGAAGGCCTATGGCTATGCTGAAAAGGAGAACGCCCGATGAAACGGTCGCTTCTGTTGCCGCTGCAGATCCTCGTCGCGGCCCTGGCCCTGCTGTTCTGGTGGGTGCTGACCAATACCTCGCTCATCGGCGAGATGTCGCGGATGCGCTTCTTCTTCTCGACCCCCGGCGACGTGCTGCAGCAGATCATGGCGTGGTTCCGCTCGGGCGAGATCTGGTATCACCTGTGGATCACCCTGCTTGAAGCCGCGCTGGCCTTTATCATCGGCACGGTGGCGGCGCTGATCCTTGGCTTCTGGCTGGCGCGCAGGCCGGGGCTGGCCGCGGTCTTCGACCCCTATATCAAGGCCGCGAACGCGCTGCCCCGCGTCGTGCTGGCGCCGATCTTCACGCTGTGGTTCGGGCTGGGCATCTGGTCCAAGGTCGCGCTCGGCTTCACGCTGGTCTTCTTCATCGTCTTCTTCAACGTCTATCAGGGCGTGAAGGAGGTGAACCGCACCGTGTTGCAGAACGCCCGCATGCTCGGCATGTCCGAGCGGCAATTGCTGCGCCACGTCTATCTGCCCTCGGCGCTGAGCTGGGTGTTCTCGTCGCTGCATATCTCGATCGGCTTTGCCGTCGTGGGCGCCGTGGTCGGCGAGTATCTGGGCGCTTCGGCCGGGCTGGGCTATCTGATCGCGCAGGCCGAAGGCATGTTCGACATTGCCGGCGTCTTTGCCGGGATGTTCGTGCTCTCTGCCTTCGTCCTGCTGATCGACTGGGGCGTCACGCTGGCCGAACGCCGCCTGCTGGTCTGGCGGCCGGACAACGATCACCACAATTAATCCATCCGGAAAGGGAGGAACGCAAATGAAACTCAATAGGGCTCTGGTCGCCGTGCTTGCTTTGGGCGCAGCGGCCCCCGCCAGCGCCGAGACGATCAAGATCGCCATCGGCGGCTCCGGCTGCATCTGCTATCTGCCGGTGGTGCTGGCCGAACAACTCGGCAATTTCGACAAGCATGGCGTCGATGTCGAACTGGTCGATTTCAAGGGCGGCTCGGCCGCGCTGAAGGCCGTCGTGGGTGGCAGTGCCGATGTGGTCTCGGGCTATTACGAGCATACGCTCAGCATGGCGGCCAAGCATCAGGACATGCAGGCCTTCGTCGTGCAGGGCAAGCTGCCCGGCATCGCGCTGGTTGTCGCCCCCAAGAACAACGGCGAGATCAACAGCATTGCCGATCTGGACGGCAAGACCGTGGGCGTGACCGCGCCCGGTTCCTCGACCGATTTCTTCCTGAAATACATGCTGTCCAAGCAGTCGCTTGACCCGAAAGCGGCCTCGGTCGTCGGCGTGGGCGTCGGCGCCACCTCGGTCGCGGCGGTAGAGCAGGGCCAGATCGACGCGGTGGTCACGCTGGACCCGGCAATCTCGCAATTGCAGAAGCTGCATCCCGACCTGAAGATGCTGGTGGATACCCGCAAGGAAGAGGACACGCGCAAGTTCTTCGGAGCGGATTACATCGGCGCGGCGCTCTACACCCGGCGCGAATGGATCGACGCCCATCCGAAGGAAGTCGAGGCCATGGCTGCCGCGATCGTTGATACGCTGCATTATATCCACGAGACCAGCCCCGAGGAAATCGCCAGCCAGATGCCCGCGAACATCACCGGCGCGGACAAGGCGATCTATGCGGAATCGCTGAAGAGCAGCCTCGAGATGATCTCGACCGATGGCAAGGTGGACCCGGACGGCGCCAAGGTCGTGCTGGAAGTGATGAGCTTCAACTCGCCCGAGATCAAGGACGCCAAGGTGGATCTGGATCGTACCTATACCAACGCCTTTGTCGAGAAGGCGGCGAACTGACCGCAGCTTCCACGGCCTTGACAGGCTGCTGGAGTCTGGACCCGATACGGAAAACGTCATCCACCCTCGGCATTGCAACGGCGGGGGTGGGTGATACGCAAAAGAGGCGAAGCGGGCGGAAGATGCTGCCCGCTGATCGCAGGACCACCGGCATCGTGACCCGCGCCAGATCTTCAGGTCCGTCGGTCGTCGTCCATCGCCGCAGTCATTTCGCGTTCAATGGTTCCGCGCAGAAGGTCCAGCGGAATGGCATTCGGCGATCCTCCGAACGGATCTTCCAGCTGATGGCTCAGCGCGTCGAGGCCGAAGAAGGTATAGGCGACCAGCAGCACCGGCAGCAGCGTCCACCAACCCAGCGATCCGGCCAGCGCAAATGGCAGCAGCACGCAGAAGACCAGCGCCGTCCGATGCAGAAGCAGGGAATAGGCAAAGGGCACCGGGGTCGAGGCGATCCGTTCGCAGGCCGCCTGCGCCGCGGAAAGCTGGGCAAGATAGCCCTCGAGCACGGTCCAGCGGATCTCGCCCAGGCGCCCGGCACCGGTTGCGGCGATCAGCTCCCGCCCGGCGAGTTGCAGGACGCGGTCGGTCGGATTGGGTCGGCTGGCCACATCCTCGGCGGGCAGCCAATGTGCGATCGCCGCGCGCTCGTCCTGATGGCGCAACCGGGCGGCGAGGCCCGCGGCAAAGGCGCAAAGCGCGCGCAGCAACAGCCTGCGGGTCTCGGGCTCCAGCCCGGCGCTGGCCCGGGCGAGGCCCCGGCAGGCGATGATCACCTGCCCCCAAAGCTCGCGCCCCTCCCACCAGCGGGCATAGCAGGTGCTGTTGCGAAAGCTCATGAAAACCGAGAGCGCGATGCCGATCAGCGTAAACGGGATGGCGCTGATCCGGGCGAAGATGCCGGGATGCATCCGCGCCGCAAGGATCGCCACGATGCAGACCACCCCGATCGCCCCCAGACGCCCGAGGATCACCGGAATGATCGAGCCCTTGAGCGTGAAAAGGATGTCCCGCAGATTGGGCTGCGCGCGCGCCGGCATCGCGGTCAGGCGTCCAGCCGGACGACCGCTTCCGAGGTCTGCATCTGGAAGGTCAGGCTTTCCTGCAGATACAGCGTCACGCTGTCCGCGTCATGGGCGAGATAGCCGATCGAGATATCCTGACCCAGCCAGAGATCGAAATCGCCGCCGCGCGTGGTCACGACCGCGCCGCCCTCCAGCGCCTGGCTCCAGATCACGGGCGCATCGACCAGCTTTTCCAGATGCTTCAGCACCGGATAGCCGTCCTCGGCACCCCCGGCCGCTTCGGTGAAGGCCGCCGTGCCCAGGACCAGCGCATAGGGACCGTTGACGCCCGCCAGCCGCAAGGCGCTGACGGCCTGCGCGACCGCCTCGGGATAGTCCGCAACGTCTTTCGGCAAGGCGACGGCGGCATTGCTGCTTTCGGGCAGGATGCCCTTGATGCCGGCATCGGCATAGCCCTGGAACACCAGCCGATCCTCGGCCAGGGCGATCTGGCGGGCGGCGTCCTTCAGCGGCTGCCAGTCGCTGTCGTTCGAGCCGCGCGCCACGTCGTCGATGGCGGCGCGGGTCAGCCTGAAGGGCACGCGCAGCTCGACCAGCGGATTGACCTCGCGCTGGCGACAATCGACACCCTCCGCCAGAGCGGCAGCCGGTCGCAGATGACCGGTGCCGATGGCGGAAAGCTCGAAGCCCTCGGGCCCGTGTAGGTCAACCACCCGGCGCGCGCCGAGATAGCGTTTCAGCGTGCGCGAGGCCTCGTCCTCGATCTGCGCCCAGGCGGCGTCACTGATCGGGGCGAGGGCGCGGTGAAGGTTGTCCATGTCAGTTCCCCTGTTTCAAAGATCCGATACCAAGCGAGCCTTGCGCCCGCCCGGCCAGGCCCGCTCTCCCCTGCTCCGGCTCCGGCATGGCCAGCGCCTCGCCAGAGCCGATCCGGCCGAGCAGATCGGACGAGGGCACGAAGAACAGCCCGCCCGTCACGGCGGTCGAGACATCGAGGATGCGGTCGTAATTTCCCGGCGGCAGGCCCACGAACATATTGGTCAGCATGGTCTCGATCCGGCCCGGCTCGCGGGCATAGCCGATGAAATAGGTGCCGAACTCGCCGCGCGCCGGACTGCCGAAGGGCATGTTGTCGCGCAGGATCTGCAACTGGTTGCCGTCGGCGTCGTTGATGTTGGTCAGCACGTTATGGGCGTAGCTGGCCTTCCGGTCGTCGGGAAACTCGATATCCGAAAGCTTGTGGCGGCCGATCACCCGCTCTTGCGCCTCGACCGTCATCGCCTTCCATTTCGCAAGATCATGCAGATATTTCTGCACGATGACATAGCTGCCGCCAGCAAAGAGCGGGTCTTCGCCGGCAATGACCACAGCCGCGGCACGCGCGACGCCATCCGGGTTCTCGGTCCCGTCGACAAAGCCGAGAAGGTCGCGGTTGTCAAAGAACTTGAACCCCTGGGTCTCGTCCTCGACCGTGACCACGGCCCCCAGCCGCAGCATGATCTGGGTGGCCAGTTCGAAGCAGTAATCCGGCCGGGCGGCGCGGATATGCAGCAGGATGTCGCCCGGCGTCGCGGGCGCGTGATGGACGCCCGCAATTTCGCGGAACGGGTGCAGGTCTCGCGGCCGGGCGCCGGGATCCAGCCGGTCCCAGAGCGCACCCCCTATGCCAAGAACGCAGCTCAACTCAGCCGAGGCGTTGCGAAACCCGACGGCCCGGACCAGCGAAGGAAGGTCGGCACAGAACTCGCGGAAGGTATCGACCGCCCCGTCGTCCTGGTGAAGGGTCAGGGTCAGGAAGATGGCGTTGGCGGTCAATGCCCCCTCGGCAGGCTGGTTTGCAATCGTCATTGAGCATCCCTCGCTGGCACGACTCCAGCAAAGCCTATTCGGCGGGTTTGCGAAAGTGCTGTCATCGTCGCAATCGGACGGCGGAGGGAAGGCCACCCTTCGGTCGATAGCCCGGTTGCTCAGAGCCGCAGATCAAGGCCCTCGTGGCCAATGCTGATCCAGCGGGTCTCGGTGAATTCATCAAGGGCGGCGGTGCCGCCGAAGCGGCCATAGCCGCTGTCCTTGATGCCGCCGACCGGCATGTCGGGGCGGTCGATCACCGTGGGCGCGTTGATATGGCAGATCCCCGCCTCGATCCGCCGAGCGAGCTGCATGGCGCGCGGCACGTCGCGGCTCCAGACCGCCGCCGACAGGCCAAAACTGCAATCATTGGCCAGCGAGATCGCCTCCTCCTCCGATCCGGCGCGGCAGATCGCCAGCAACGGGCCGAAGCATTCCTCGTGATAGACCCGCATCCCCGGATCGACATGATCGAGCACGGTGGCCTCCACGAAGCTGCCGCGTCGGTTGCCGCCGCAGAGCAGCCGTGCCCCCTTGGCGCAGGCATCCTCGACCAGATCCTGCTGCCGCTGGGCCATCGCCTCGCTGACCACCGGACCGAGGGTCGGCGCCCCCTCCCCGGCGTGGCCGGCATGAAGCCTCGCGGCACGATCGACCAGCAGATCCGCAAAATGATCGGCGATGTCCTCGGGCAGGATCACCCGATCCGTACTCATGCAGACCTGGCCCTGATTGAGGAAAGCGCCATAGATCGCTGCATCGGCCGCGGCTTCGAAATCGGCATCGGCCAGCACCACCAGCGGCGCCTTGCCCGAAAGCTCCAGCAGGCAGCGTTTCAGATGCTGCGCCGCAACCCCGGCGACAAAGCGTCCGACCCGGCTCGATCCGGTGAAATTCACCCGGCGCACCGCCTCATGCGCGATCAGGATGCGGGCCACCTCCTCGGCCTGGTCGGGGCTGTGGGTGACCACATTCAGAACTCCCTGCGGCAGCCCGGCCTGTGCCAGAACCTCGGCTATCAGCAGCTGCGTGCCGGCGCAGATCTCGGAAGCCTTGAGCACCACCGAATTGCCGCAGGCCAGCGCCGTGGCAATTGCGCGCACCCCGAGCGCCAGCGGCGCATTCCAGGGCGCGATGCCCAGGCAGACGCCAACCGGCTCGCGACAAATGAAATGCCGGCCGCTCAGGTCGGGGGCAGGTTCCGTCACCAGGGTTTCGGCCAGATCGGCCGCGACCTGGAGTTGCCAGACCGCCTGCCTGACATTGAACCGCTGCCAGGCCGGGGTCGCGCCGATCTCGTCCTGCATCAGCCGGCCGAAGCGCGGCGCCTCCTGCTGCATCAGGGTGGCGGCGCGTCGCAGGATCGCCCCCCGCTCGGATCCCGGCTGCTGCGACCAGGGCAGGAAAGCCAGCGCGGCGCGATTGACCATCGCCCGCGCCTCGGCCGGCGTCATTGCCGGCACGCGCGAGGCAATGGTGCCGTTAACCGGATTGAGGCGCAGACATTCCTCGCCAAGCGCGACGTTCCCCTGCCCTGCCAAGGTCTGTCCCTGCAGCGCCCGCCGTCGGGCCAGAGAATTATCGCCTGTCGTCGATCTTGCCATTGCGTTCCGAGGCGATGATGTCATTTTCGCTTATCTATTTGTCATTTTAGATCAAACCATGCCGCAAAGCCGCTCTCTTAGCAATGATCTGCAGGCCGAACTGCGAGTCGAAACCCCCGAGGTCGGGCTGCGGGCGCGCCTCCTGCGACCGAACCGCGGGCCCTATCGCGACCATGTGCATATCCTGCTGCTTGCCGAGGGGCAGTTGCGCCTTGAAGCGGGCGAGCCGACGCATGATCTGCATGGCCCGGCCGCGCTGATCCTGCCGCCCTCATCCGAGCATCTGCTGACATTGGGGGCCGGGGCGAGCTGCTGGCTTTTCGGCCTTTCCAGCGCGCTTCTGGGCGAGATTGCCGGGGCCCGCCCGGATTTCGAGCTGATGCTACCTCTCAGCCGTTCGATCATCATGGCGACGGAACTGGAGACTGCCGGACCATTGGCCGCGCCGCTTTTGGCCGAGGCGATGATGGCGGAACTGCAGGCGGCCGCGCCGGGCCACCGCACCGCCGTTCTCTCCTATCTGCGGCTGATTATTCTGGCGATCTGGCGGCAATCCCATCCCGAGATCCCGGCCGACCGGCCGCATTCCGACGCGCATATCCTCGAGGATTTCCGCCGCGAGGTGGAGATCCATTTTCGCGGTCATCTGCCGGTGGCGGACTATGCCCGCGCCCTCGGCCTCAGCGAGAGCCGGCTGCGGCGGATCTGCCAGCGTGGGCTTGACCGCAGCCCGCTGCAACTGATCCACCAGCGCGTGATGCGCGAGGCGGTGATCTGGCTGGAACACAGCGACCAGAACGTCGCGGGCATCGCACTGGAACTCGGCTTTGCCGATTCCGCCGAGTTCAGCCATTTCTTCAAGCGTCTCTCGGGTCGCGCGCCCAGCCGGTTCCGCGAAGAGCAGCGCTCCTCCTCGGCTGCCTCCGAGGAAACTACAGCGGTCCGTTTCGCCGATTGGCCCTAAGCGGATGCTTCCCGGCCGGCCCGGAGGTCATCCCGGCTCAAATCGCCTGAAAATCACAACCAAATGTCATTTTATGACATTTCTCTTCATTCCATACTCATTACTTTGACATTGAACCCCGGAAGTGCCGAAACTCTGGACAGTTGGGGATCCGGCCGGAACGACCGCTTGGGCTGGTTGCGGCTTCGGAGAGAGGAAATGGCCCGTTCGCCGGGTCTGCAAGGAGAGGATCGAGATGTCGGTAGCATCTGCACAGAACGCAAAAGCGGGCGACTCGCCCTATTCCGGGCTCGATTTGCAGTTTATCGGCGGCCTTTGGCGGCCTGGCCGGTCCAACCGCAACGCCGTCAATCTCAACCCTTTCGATGGCAGCGAGCTTGGCCGGGTCCAACTGGCGAGCCGTGAAGATGTCGACGCCGCCTATACCGCCGCCAAGGCCGCGCAACCGGCCTGGGCCGCTGTCCCGCCCGCCGAGCGCGAGGCGATCATCCGCCGCGCCGTCGCCATCTTCGACACCCGCGCTGAGGAAATCCTTGGCTGGCTGGGGCGCGAATCCGGCTCAACCGTGATCAAGTCGCATATCGAACTGGATGCGGCCCGGACCATCACCGAATATGCCGCAGGCTTCCCCGGCGCGGTCAAAGGCGAGATGCTGGCCTGTGAGCCCGGCATGGAAAGCCGCGTCTACCGCGAGCCTCTGGGCGTGATCGGCATTATCAGCCCGTGGAATTTCCCGCTGCATCTGTCGGTGCGCTCGGTCGCGCCGGCGCTTGCGCTTGGGAATGCGGTGGTGCTGAAGCCGGCCTCGGACACGCCCTTCACCGGCGGCACGCTGATCGGCAAGATCTTCGAAGAGGCCGGGGTTCCGCCGGGCGTGATGAACGTGGTGATCGGCTCGGGCGCCGAGATCGGCGACTATTTCGTCGAACATGAAGTGCCGGCCTTCATCTCGTTCACCGGCTCGACCGAAGTGGGCAAGCGGGTCGGACAGCTTGCCACCGGCGGCAAATTCATCAAGCGCGTCGCGCTGGAGCTTGGCGGCAATGCGCCGCTGGTCGTGCTGGACGACGCCGATATCGAAGCGGCCGCCGGGGCCGCCGTCTTTGGCCGCTTCCTGCATCAGGGTCAGATCTGCATGTCGACGAACCGGGTGATCGTGGATGAAAAGATCCATGATGCCTTCGTCGCCGCGGTGGTTGAACGGGCCGGGAAGCTGACCTTCGGCGACCCGCTGTCGCCCGCGACCAATATCGGGCCGGCCATCAACAAGGGCCAGGCCGAGGGCGTGCGCGCCAAGATCGCCAAGGCCCGCGCCGAAGGTGCGGTTCAGGTTCTGGGCCAGGACACCGAAGGCAACCAGATCGCGCCGCATATCTTCACCGAGGTCGGACCGCATTTCGCCCTTGCCCGCGAAGAGACCTTCGGCCCGGTCCTGCCGATCATCAAGGCCCGGGACGAGGCCCATGCCCTCGAACTGGCCAATGATACCGAATACGGCCTGTCGAGCGCGGTCTATGGCCAGAATATCGAGCGCGCGGTCGCCTTTGCCCGCAAGATCGTCGCCGGCATGACGCATGTGAACGCGATCACCGTCGCCGACCATGCCAATGCGCCCTTCGGGGGCGAAAAGAACTCGGGCCTCGGCCGCTTCAACGGGCATTGGATCCTTGAGGAATTTACGCGCCCCCATTGGGTGACCATCCATCAGAACGGACCGAAATTCCCGTTCTGATGCCGGATTTCGCAGCGTATCCCGCCATGGGCCATGCGCTGCAAGGCGAGACCGTTCCGGCAGCAAACGCCGGGATAAAGGATCGGACAGGGATATTCACCGGCGTCCCCCTGCTCCGTTCCGGTGCCTGCAAGGTTTGAGGAGGTGAAAATGCTTACAAGACGTGGCTTCATCGTGGCAGGTGGCGGCGCCATCGCCACATTCTCACTGGTTGGCGCAGGCCATGCAGGCATCGCCCGGACCGGGCGCGATGCCGTGGTGGTCTATAGCAAGGCGCGCATCCCCGCCCCCAACGCTCTGGCGCGGTCGCATCTGCTGCTGGGCGATGACCTGACGGCCAACCTGCTCAACCTGGAGAAGCTGATCCGTCAGGATCCGGCCCGGCCTCTGGTGCTGGAACTGGATGCGGCGGATGAGATGCTGTTCGCCATCGCCCGCACCAATGTCGCCACCCACGGGGCCCGCGCCGGAACTGCCGCCCAGGCGGCGGTTGTCTGATCCTTTCCTAGACCCAAGTACCAGGAGTGTCTGATATGACCACCCAGGGTAAAACCGCCCGGCGTGTTGTTGCAGGTCTCGGCGCCATCTGGCTGCTGGCCATGCCCGCCATTGCGCAGGAAGCCGCCCCCACCGCCAAGACCGCCGAGGCCGCGCCGCCGGATCTGACCGAAACGCTGGACCAGCGCCGCAGCTTTGCCACCGGCGAGGACGCCTGGAACAAGGTGTGTTCCCGCTGCCATACCGTGGACGGCAAGGCCGATGCCCATAGCGTCGGTCCTGACCTGTCGCCGAACGAATATGACGCCGACACCCTGCGCTTTTTCATCCGCAACGGCCATCTGGCGATGCCGGCCTTCCCCGGCTCGGCCCTTGATGATGCCACGATCGACGATCTGGCGGCCTATTTCGCCGCCAACGTCCATAAAGGGGAATAATCATGTCCGAGCGTGAATTCGAAGTCCTTCCCGAAGGCATCAGCGCCGAAACCTTCGCCAAGGCAGTGGCCGAGTTCGAGGCGGTGCTGGGCGCAGGCAATGTCATCTCGGACGAGGAACGGCTGACCCCCTATTTCAAGACCATGATGCCGGTCGACGACGATCTCTACAAAACCTCCTGCGTGATCCAGGCCACCACGGTCGAGCAGGTGCAGGCGGTCGTGAAGATCTGCAACACTTACGAAATCCCGGTCTGGACCATTTCGACCGGCCGGAACTTTGGTTACGGCACCGCGGCCCCCGCCAAGCGTGGCACGGTGGTGCTGGATCTGAAGCATATGAACAAGATCATCGCGGTCGACCGCGATCTGGGCACCGCCTTGGTGGAGCCGGGCGTCACCTATCAGCAGCTCTTTGACTATCTGCAGGAAAACGACCTGCCCTTCTATCTGTCCTGCCCGGCGCCTTCGGCCATTGCCGGCCCGGTCGGCAATACCATGGACCGTGGCGTGGGCTACACCCCCTATGGCGAGCATTTCATGATGCAATGCGGCATGGAGGTGGTGCTGGCCAATGGCGAGGTGCTGCGCACCGGCATGGGCGGTGTCGAAGGCAACTCGGCATGGCAAGTGTTCAAATGGGGCTATGGCCCCTATCTCGACGGTATCTTCACCCAGTCGAATTTCGGCATCTGCACCAAGATGGGCTTCTGGCTGATGCCCAAGCCGCCGGTCTACAAGCCGTTCTGCGTCATCTATGACAACGAGGAGGACATCGCCGAGATCGTCGATCTGTTCCGTCCGCTGCGGCTGAATGGCGTCATCCCGAACTCGGTCGTCTATGCCTCGACCATCTACGAGGCCGCAGGCATCATTTCGCGCCGCAAATATTTCGACGGCGAAGGCTTCACTCCGCATGAGGTCATCGAAGAGATCCGCGAAAAGGAAGGCCTCGGCGCCTGGAACGTCTATGCGGCGCTTTACGGCACCAAAGAGCAGGTCGAGGTCAACTGGAACATCGTCAAGGCGACGGTCGAGGGTCACGGCAAGGGCCGGATCATCACCGAGGAAGAGGCCGGCGGCAAGCAGCCCTTCCAGTATCGCGCCGATCTGATGCGCGGCTATATGACCATGCAGGAATTCGGCCTCTATCGCTGGCGGGATGATCGGGGTGCCGGGGGCGGTTCGATGTGGTTCGCGCCGGTGACGGTGAACAAGGGTTCGGAGACCCTCGACCAGACCCGGCTCGCGACCGAGATCCTCAACAAGCACGGATTCGACTATGCCGGTGAATATATCGTCGGCATGCGCGACCTGCACCACATCATCGATGTGCTGTTCGACAAGTCGGATGAAGAGGAGACCCAGCGCGCCTATGAATGTTTCGACGAACTGCTGACCGAATTCGCCAATCGTGGCTATGCGGTCTATCGGGTCAACAATGCCTTCATGGACAAGGTCGCCGGCATCTATGGCGAGACCCAGCGCGAGATCAACCGCACGCTGAAACGGGCGCTGGACCCCAAGGGCATCCTTGCCCCCGGCAAATCCGGCATCACCATCTGATCACGGCAGAAACCAGCCCCGCGGGTTGCGATCCGCGGGGCACCAGAAATCAACGAGGCGTCACGAGGTCCTTGGGCGGTCGATCTGCCCAAAGCTGACTGAAGCCGGCGGTTCGGCACAGACCGATCGCAGGGCCGGGATTACGGATTGCGGTCCTGCCGCAGCTCAAACTCTCTGGAAATACAGCCCTCCGCATTGCGTCTCCAGCGATCGGCCGGCCGCTGCGGCGGCAGTTCGAAATTCGCGCAGAGGCTGTAACTGTGCGGGCCAGTCACGCTGTAGCGATAGGGCTCCTGGCTGTAGGGATCGGCGAGGCGCTCGGTCCACGGGCATTGCTCTGCCGGCGCCAGCACCGCCGGAAGGCTGCCGCTCTGCCGCGCGAGGCAATCGACCCAGGACGCCATAGCGACAAGATCCTGCTCGCGTTGTGCATCCCGCTTCTGCTTTCGTGCATGGCCCGGACCGCCCGCCACCAGCAAGCCAAGGACGATGGCAACAGCGGAAACCGCGCCGATGGCGATGGTGGTCCATCCCTTAGCCATGAAGCTCATCCCGGTAATAGGCCAGAACCAGCGCGGCTATGCTTGCGACGAGCGCCGCCCTGCAGATGAAGCGCAAGGTGAGATCCCCATTCAACAGGGCATAGATGACATAGACGGCATCGCCCAGAAACACCAATGAGGCGACGAGAAGCGTCAATGATGCAAACCACTTTCGCACCAGCGAGCGGCTGCGTCCGCTGTCTTCCCCACCAAGCCGCGCGATCCGCCTGCTGAGCAGCAGGAATACCGGCGTGAAGGCGATGAGTGCGGCGATGGACCATCTGGCCGAGCTTCCGGGCGAAACGGGATAGTCTCCGGGATCCGGGATCAGGTAGTCGATCAACGCCATCCCGAGTTGGCAGAGATGCCAGGAAATCGCCCCGAGGGAGATAAAGAGCAACCCATAGACCAGCGCCTCCTGTGCGGACGCATATGGCCGCGGTCGCGGCACCGGTGGCCTGCCCGGCATCCAGCCTGCGATCGCGTCGTCGATTTCGGGTGGAGACCAGCCTGCGCCCGCCAATGCGCCGCGGATGGCCTCTGGCTCATCGCCATTCGAAAGCGATAGGCGGACATATTCCGAGAGCTGTTCGGATGGCTTCATGTTTTCCTCCCCTCCCCCTTGATCTTGCGCGGCAGGCGGGTGGGATCAAGTTCGAATGCAATATCCGTGAGCGTCTTTCAAAACCTGTCTCACCATGTATCGGGCAGTTTCCACCAGAAAAACGCCTTGCAGAAGATCGAGCAACCGCCGCTCCCATCCGGGGCGGGTTCCACGAGCGTCCGTTTCTCGGGGTCAACACAACCACGATCCGTCAGTGTGGAGATCGCGGATGAAGCGAGACGACAGCCTATCTGCGCGCCATGCGCCAGATCAGCGGCGCCAGCACCAGGGCGATGGCCGGGAAGATCAGCAGGTTTACCGCCGCCCATCCAGATGCCTGCAATAGCGCGCCCGAAAAGAACGAACCCGCCGCCACCGTTCCGAATACCACGAAGTCGTTCAGTCCCTGGGCACGGCCACGTTCCTCTTCCGTATGCGCGTCGGCCACCATCGCGGTCGCGCCGATGAAGCCGAAGTTCCAACCCAGCCCCAGCAGGATCAGCGAGACGTAGAAATGCGTGATGTCGAGGCCAAACAGCGCCGCCGCCCCTGACAGCCCTATGATGACAAGGCCGATCGCCGTAATGCGCTCCTTGCCGAAACGAGCGATCAGCTTTCCGGTGAAAAGGCTTGGCGCGAACATTGCCAGCACGTGCCATTGAATGCCATGGGCTGCATGATCCACCGAATGGCCATGTCCTACCATCGCCATGGGTGCGGCCGTCATCACGAAGGCCATAAGCCCGTAGGAGACGACACCCGCGGCGAGGGCCAGCGCAAACGGCGGCGAGGCAAGCAACTGGCCGATACTGCGCCCGCCCCCCACCGCCGATGTGGCCTTGACCGGGCGCGGGGCATGGAGAAGGGCCAACACCGGCAGCGCGATCAGCGCAAGCGCCGCCTGGCTCAGGAAGCTACCGGCATAGGCGACGTCTGGCACCGACTCGCGTGTCAGGATCACGAGTTGCGGGCCGATCACCGCAGCGATCAGGCCCCCCACCATGACCCAGGATATCGCCTTGCCTCGATCCCCTCCGCTGCGGCCATCCGCGGCGGCGAACCGGTAGGTCTGCACATAAGAGGAATAGGTGCCCGCAACGAAGGTGCCGACGCAAAACAGCGCGAACAGGCTGAGCCAGATCGCCCACGCCGCGATCAGTCCAGACACGATCCCCAATGTCGCGCCCAGGAGATAGCCCGACCTCCGGCCAAACCGGCGCATCACCGCCGCAGCCGGCAGCGTCCCGAGAGCCAGCCCGAGATTGTAGACACTGACAGGCAACGTCGCCAATGTCTGGTTGGTCGAGAGCTGCTGCCCGACCAGCCCACCCAGAGATATGACGATCGGGCCGCTGGCTGCGCCCAGAGACTGCGCAATGACGAGAAGGGCAAGGTTACGGCGAAGGTTGACGGTCTGGGGCACGGGCTCTCGTCCATGGATCTAACTAAGCGGGAACCAACTTTAACGCTCGTTCTGGCCCGGAATATCAAGAGGATCATGTAGACCCCATCCTTCATCGGCGTGAAGAGCCGTCACGACTGGCAGTCCTTTGTCAGCTAATCCCAAGTGAGCTACTCCCCGGAAATCGGACAGTGACGGAAGCTAGGATCTGACGTTTGCTGGTCTCCAAGGACGAGGAGATCAGGAATGCGGAAACGCAGGAACCATGACGCGAGCTTCAAGGCTCGGGTTGCGCTTGAGGCCGTGAAGGGCGAGCGGACGGTGTCGGAGCTGGCCGCCGAATACGGCGTGCATCCGACGATGATCCATCAATGGAAGAAAGCTTTG
>NZ_DATMFA010000097.1:0-21715 GCF_035556475.1 Paracoccus sp. (in: a-proteobacteria)
GCCGATCGCGTGGCGGTGATGTATGCCGGGCGCATTGTCGAAGAGGGCGACATCGCGACGCTTTTCAGCGCACCCGCCCATCCCTATACGCGCGGGCTTTTCGCCGCGATCCCCGAGATCGAAGCCGGTCGCGCGCGGTTGCAGCCGATCGAGGGGACGGTGCCCGATCCGCGCGACCTTCCCCCCGGCTGCGCCTATTCGCCCCGCTGTGCCCGCGCCTCGGACATCTGCGGGCGTTACCGGCCCGATCTGAAGCCGCGACGCGAGGCGGTCGGAGAGGTGGCCTGTTTCCATCCCTTCGCATCGGCGAACAGCACACTCCGGCAGGAGGTTCCGGCATGAGCGCGCTGCTTGAGGCGCGGGGGCTGGTTCAGGAATACCGGACCGCGAAGCCGCTTTTCGGCAAGGCTGGCAGCGTGCGGGCCGTCGACGGCATCGACCTTGCCGTGCGCGAGGGCGAGGTTCTTGGCATCGTCGGCGAAAGCGGCTCGGGCAAGTCCACGCTGGGGCGGATGCTCCTCGGGCTTGAGGCGCCGCATGCGGGCGAGGTCCGCTATCGCGGCCAGCCGATGCCGAAGCCGCATGGCGAGGCGTGGCGGCATCTCCGGGCCGAGATGCAGCTGATCTTTCAGGATCCGCTCGCCGCCCTCGACCGGCGCATGACCGTCGCCCGCCAGATCGCCGAGCCGCTGGAAATCCATCGCCTCGGGCGCGGCAGCGAACTCACGGAACGGGTCGCAGCCCTGATGTCCCGCGTCGGCCTGCGCCCCGATCAGGCCGACCACTATCCGCACGAGCTTTCGGGAGGCCAGCGCCAGCGCGTCGTCATCGCCCGCGCGCTGGCGACCGGGCCGCGCCTTCTCGTCTGCGACGAGCCGGTTTCCGCCTTGGACGTCTCGATTCAGGCGCAGGTGGTGAACCTGCTGCGCGACCTGCAGGAGCGGGAGCGGCTGACCATGGTGTTCATCAGCCACGACCTGAAGGTCGTGCGCAATATCTGCGACCGGGTCGCGGTGATGTACCTTGGCCGCGTGGTCGAGGAAGCCTCCTCGGACGTGATCTTCAGCGATCCGCGCCATCCCTATACGCAGGCGCTGGTCTCCTCGATCCCGAGGGCCGGGCAGGGGTTGGAGGGGCGGATCATCCTGTCGGGCGAGCCGCCGAATCCGGCCGAGAGGCCCCCGGGCTGCGCCTTCCATCCGCGTTGCCCCGCCGCCATCGCCGAGTGCCGGGCGACCCAGCCGGAGCTGCTTGCCCATGACGGCCGGCGCGCGGCCTGCCTGCGGCTCGACCGTTCCCGGCAATCTGCTGCTGCCTGAGGTTCACATGCTCCGTTTCATCCTCGCCAAGCTGTCCCGCGCGGCCCTGACCATTCTTCTGGTGATGACATTCGCCTTTGTCGTGCTGCGCCTGTCGGGCGATCCGGCGCAGATCCTGCTGGGGCCGGATGCGCCGCAGGATGCGGTCGAGGCCTTCCGCGCCCGCTGGGGTCTCGACGACCCGATCTGGCAGCAATATCTGGCCTATCTGAAACAGATCCTCAGCTTCGATTTCGGGGTTTCGATGCGGGACCAGTCGCCTGCCATCGACCTCGTGCTGGAGCGGTTGCCGGCGACGCTGGCCCTGACCGTCCCGGCGCTGATGCTGAAACTTGCGATCGGCATTCCGGCCGGGGTCTATGCGGCGCTGCACCGCCAGTCGGTCGCGGACCGGGGCGTCATCATGCTGTCGATCTTCGGCTTCACCATCCCCTCCTTCGTGCTGGGTCTGGTGCTGGTCCTGATCTTTGCCGTCAAGCTCGACTGGCTGCCTTCGGGCGGGCAGGCAAGCTGGCGCCACGCGATCCTGCCCATCGCCACCATGTCGATCGGCGGCATCGGCATCCTTGCCCGCTTTTCGCGCTCGGCCATGATCGAGGTGCTGGGCCAACCCTATATCCGCACCGCCATGGCCAAGGGCCTGCCCTGGCGCGACGTGGTCTGGCGCCACGCGCTGCCGAATGCGGCGGTGCCGATTGTCACGCTGATCGGCTTCATGGTCGGTGCGCTGATCGCCGGGGCGGTCGTCGTCGAGAGCATCTTCTCATGGCCCGGCATCGGGCGGCTCATCGTCGTCTCGGTCGCGAACCGCGATCTGGCCGTGGTGCAATGCCTGCTTCTGGTCATCGCGGCCTCGATGGTCGTGGCGAACCTGCTGGTCGATTTCGCCTATGGCCTGCTCGACCCGCGCCTGCGCGCGAAAAGCCCCGCCCATTGAGGAACTGAGAGATGGCAACCGCAACCATACTTCCCGCCCCGCGCCTGATGACCCGCATCCGGCTGAAGGCGCCGATCCTCGTCATCCTCTCGGTCATCTGGATCATCGGCATGGTTCTGACCGCGATCTTCGCCGACCTGCTTCGCCCCTATGACATCACCCGGATGGACCTTGTGGCGCGCCTTGCGCCGATGGGCACGCCGGGCCATTGGCTCGGCACCGACGAATTGGGCCGGGACGTGTTGTCGCGCCTCCTCCAGTCGATCCGCGTCTCGCTGGTCATCGCCTTTGGTGCGACCATCCTCTCGGCGCTGTTCGGCACGACGCTGGGCTTTCTGGCCGCGCAGTTTCGCGGCTGGGTCGAGCATCTGGTGATGACGCTTGCCGATTTTCAGGCGGCGCTGCCCTTCATGATCATGTCGCTGGCGGTGCTGGCCTTCTTCGGCTCCTCCATGATCCTCCTCGTCTGCCTGATGGGCTTCTACGGGTGGGAGCGTTATGCCCGCATCGCCCGTGGCCTTGCCATCGCGGCCTCGGCGCAAGGCTATGCGGCGGCGGTGGTGCAGCTTGGCGCGACGCCCCGGCATGTCTATATCAGGCATATCCTGCCCAACGTCGCCTCGACGCTGATCGTCTCGATGACGCTGACATTCCCTGAGGTGATCCTGATGGAATCCGGTCTCAGCTTTCTGGGGCTGGGGGTGCAGCCGCCGCAGACCTCGCTTGGCAACATGGTGGGTTTCGGGCGGGAATACCTGACCCGCGCGCCGTGGATCATGCTTGCGCCCTCGCTCGTCATCGTTCTGACCACGCTCAGCATCTCGTTGCTGGGGGATTGGCTGCGCGACCGGCTTGACCCGACCATTCGCTAAGGAAAACACATGTCAAAGATCATGGCGCATCGCGGCGCCCGCAATCTCTGGGCCGAAAACTCGGCGCTCGGCTTCCGCGAGACCGTGAGGCATGGCTTCGATGCCATCGAGTTCGACCTGCACCTGACCGATGCGGGCGAGCTGGTCGTCATCCATGACGCGACGCTGGAGCGGACCACCGACGGCGAAGGCCCGGTGCGCGCGCTGACGCCCGAGAGCCGCCGCGCGATCCGCCTGAAAGGCCCGGATGGCACGCTGATCGGCGAGGGCGTCCCGTCGTTCGAGGAGGTGCTGGACATCCTCGGCCCGCACCCTGTCGATCTTTACGTCGAGTTGAAGGCGGACGAGAACGGCGTCCCCTATCCCGGCATGATCGGGAAAGTCGTGGAAACCCTGCGCCAGCGGGGCTTGCAGGCGCGTTCGGTCCTCCACAGCTTCGATATCGGCGTCGTGCGCGGGATCCGCGACCTTGCCCCCGAGTTTCGCCGCCTGATCTCGGTCAATCGCGACTGGGCCGAGCGGCAGGGCGGAATGGCCGCCTTTCTTGCTGATCTGGGCGATCTGGTCGAAGTCGTCGGCATCCATCACGATCTTTTCGAGACCGAGTTCGAACTGATCCGCAGCCTGCGCCCGCTTTCCAAAACCTCGGTCTGGACGTTGAACGACCCCGCGTTGATAAGGCATTGGTTGCCGCGCGGCGTGGGCTTCGTCGTCTCCGACAACCCTGTCCTCGTGCGCGAGCTGATGAACGAAAGGAACGCCGCATGACCTATTCCGCAATCCTCTTCGACTGTGACGGCGTGCTTCTGGACAGCGAACCCCAGGGCTGCGAGGCGCTTGCCCGCGCAATCAGCGCGGCGGGCCGCCCGATGGACCGGGATGAGGCGACGCGGCTTTTCTCGGGCAATGGCCGGGCGGCAAGCCTCGCGTGGATGAAGGCGGCCGGCCTTCACGCCGAGGCGGTGTTCCGACATGCGGACGATATCCTCTTTGCCATGTTCGACCAGTCGATCCCGCTGGTTCCGGGGATCGAGAAGGTGCTTTGGGATTTCGACTTGCCGATGGCGGTCTGCTCGAACTCGATGATCGGCCGGCTGCAAAGCTCGATCATGCGCACCCCGCTGGCGGCGCGCTTCGGGCATCACGTCTACTCGGCCGAGCATGTGGCGCGGGCGAAACCGGCCCCCGACCTTGCCCTTTTCGCCGCCGACCGGCTGGGCATTCGCCCCGATCAGGCGATCTTCATCGACGACAACCCGCAGGGCATCCTTTGCGCCCGCGCGGCGGGCTGCCTTGCCGTGGGCTTCATCGGCCCCACCGAACACCGCCTTGACCATGCCCGCACCCTTGCCGCGGCAGGCGCGGATCATGTCGTTCACGGCATGGGCGAATTTCACCAATTGCTTTCCGAACTTTCCCTTCCCCGATTTGAGAAACTGGCTTGAACATGACCGAACTTCCGCTGCTGGGCGCCGCCCTTTCGACCCAAGACCTCGAGGGGCTTCAGGACTTCATCCTGTCCGAGGACCGCGACCTCGAGCTTCAGGATTTCTTCGATGCCACGCTTCTGAATGGCGACTGGAAATCCGTCGCCGACCGCGCCCGCAAGCTGCTTGGCGGATACAAGGGGCGGCTGGGTATCCACGGGCCGTTCTGGGGCCTGAACATCGCCAGCCCCGACCCCGACATGCGGGTGGTGATCGCGCGCAAGTTCCAGCAGGGCCTCGATGTCTGCGAATATCTTGGCGCGACGCAGATGGTCATTCATTCGCCCTATACGACCTGGGATTTCAACAATCTCGACAATTTCTCGAACCGTTCGGCCTATGACTGGGTGATCGAGAACTGCCACAATACCATGGGCGAGGTCGTGCGCCGCGCCGAGGAGATCGGCGTGACGCTGGTGATCGAGAATATCGAGGACAAGGATCCCGATATCCGCCGCATCCTTGCCGACAGCTTCAACTCTGCCGCCGTGGCGGTGTCGGTCGATACCGGGCACGCGCATTACGCCCACGGTTCGACCGGGGCGCCGCCCGTGGATTTCTATATCCGCCGCGCGGGGGACCGGCTCCAGCATGTCCATCTGCAGGATGCCGATGGCCATGCCGATCGCCACTGGGCCATCGGCGAGGGGAATATCCGCTGGCACGGGGTATTCCGGGCGCTGGGGGAACTCACCTCGAACCCGCGCCTCATCCTGGAACTGCGCGACAAGGCCGGGATCCTGCCTTCGGTCGAGTTGCTGAGCCGGTTGGGGCTTGCGCGCTGAAACCGCAGTGATTTTTTGTTGACATAAATGTGATCTCTCCCGCAGGCTTCGGGCGATTTCGACGCGCCGGGAGGGGAGCCCGGCGCGTCGGAACGCATCAGGGAGGGATCACATGAACAGCAGGAACATGGTTGCCGCGCTTTTCCTTGGCACGTCTCTGGCCACGCCCCTGGCGGCCCAGGACAACATGGACAAGCTCACCAGCATGCAGCGCACGGACGCGACCTTCACCACCATCGCGCAGGATGACGAGCGCGCGACGGCGCTGAAGGAGATCCTGCCGCATCTCAAGGTGCCGGACGGTTTCGCGGTCAGCCTTTATGCGGTGGTGCCGGATGCGCGGTCGATGGCGGTCGCGCCGCAGGGGACCGTCACTTTTGTCGGCACGCGCAAGGACAAGGTCTGGTCGGTCGTCGACCGCGACCGCAACCGTGTCGCCGACGAGGTCAAGGATTTCGCACCTTCGGTCACTTTCGACCTGCCGAACGGTCCCTGCTTCTCGCCCGACGGTTTTCTCTATATCGCCGAGCGCAACCGGGTGCTGGTCTTTCCCGCTGCCGAGTTCTTCTTTGAAGGGCCGGACCCCGCCGTCGGGGTCGTCGTCGAAAAAGGCAAGCTGATCCCGGCCGAGGAGGAAAGCTTCAACCATACCGCCCGCGTCTGCCGGGTCGGACCGGACGGCAAGCTCTACATCTCGCTCGGCCAGCCGCATAACATCCCGCCGGTCGACAAGCACGAGATGTATGCCGAGGCCGGCATCGGCGGCATCATCCGCATGAAGAACGACGGGACCGAGCGCGAGGTCTTCACCCGCGGCATCCGCAACTCGGTCGGGCATGACTTCAACCCTGCCAATGGCGATCTGTGGTTCACCGACAACCAGGTCGACGGCATGGGGGACGACCTCCCTCCGGGCGAGTTGAACCGCCAGACCGAGGCAGGGCAGCATTTCGGCTTCCCTTGGGTCAATGGCGCGGTCGAGATCCCCGATTACAAGGACGTGCCCCGGCCCGAAGGGGTCGAGTTCATCGCCCCCGCGGCCGAGATGCAGGCCCATGCCGCCGATCTCGGGATGCGGTTCTATACCGGCAAATCCTTCCCCGAGAAATATCACGGAGGCATCTTCTCGGCCCAGCATGGCTCGTGGAACCGGACCACGCCGGTCGGTGCGCGGGTGATGTTCACCCCCGTCGATGCCGAGGGCAATGCCGGCGCGCCCGAGGTGTTCGCCGAAGGCTGGCTTGACAGCGAGACGGGCGAATATCGCGGTCGTCCCATGGACATCGCCTTCCTGCCCGACGGCTCGATGCTGGTCTCGGACGATTTCGCCGGAGCCATCTGGCGCATCGCACGTCAGGCCGAATGAGGCGGGTTCTTCTGCTGGCTCTCGGCGGGCTCATGCTCGCCGGGGGCGCCATGGCCGATGTGACGGGCAATCGCGAGGCGGGGCGCAAGCTGGCCGGGCAATGCCGGACCTGCCACGGCCTCGACGGCAAGGCGCAGATGCCGATCGCCCCCCATATCGGCGGCGAGTCCGAGGAATATCTGCGCACCCAGCTTGCCGCCTTTCGCGATGGCACGCGTGAGCATGAGATGATGACGATCGTGGCGAAGAACCTCAGCGACCAGCAGATCGCCGACCTCGCGGCATGGTTCGGGGGTCACAAGCCGACCGCAACGCTGAAGGCCGATCCGGCAGGCGCGCCCGCGCAATGCGTGGCCTGCCACGGCCCCGACGGCATCCGGGTCATTGACGAGGCGCCGAACCTTGCCGGAGAGACCAACATCTATATCGACACCCAGTTGAAGGCGTTCCGCAGCGGTGCGCGCAAAAGCGACATCATGGGACCAGTCGCGGCCGAAATGACGGATGAGGAGATCCGCTCCGTCGCAGATTGGTATGCCGCCGTCGGGATCGAGATCGAGATGATCGAATAGCCCGCGCAAGGCGGTCCGTTCCGGCGGGCCGCGCTTGCCATTTCCAGCGCGGTGCTGGCCCCTGTGTCAGCATCGCCCGCCCGGACCGGTGGATCGCGCCCTCAGACCGCGGAACCAGACAGCCAGGTCGCGGCCTCCGGGCTGGACAGCTCGGCCGAGAGGCGCATCAGCGCCGCCAAAGCGTGATCGCGGCTTTCGCTCTCGCGCAATTCGGGGTGCGGGATATAGGCGCAGGTCAGGACGGCAATCGCCTCGCCCCCCGGTCCCTTCACCGGGACGCTGAGATCGGTGACGCCCACCAGCTGCCCCGAAGGTTCGACCCGCGATCCCTGGCAGCGGACCGCCGCCAGATGATCCGACACCTCGGCAAGGCGTCGTTCGGCGTCGCCGACGCCCCAGATGCCCAGCGTCTCGACCACGCGCCCCGGATCCTGAAATGCCAGCAGCGTCAGGCCCGAGCCGGTCGAGAACAGGTCGACCTGTCCGCCGATCCGGGCGCGAAATTCCCAATGTCCGGTCGGGCTGGCCTGCGCGATCACGATGCCGGTGCCTTGCTCGGGCACGACCAGATGGCAGGATTGCTGCAGCGCGCGCGAAAATTCGTCCATCAACGGCTGGGCCTGCGCGACCAGCCGCCGCAGCGGCGGATGGCGCGTCGCGAGCAGATAAAGGCGCATGGTCAGCGCGTAACGGTCGCCGCCCTCGATTCGCGTGACATAGCCGCGTGCCACGAGGCGTTCGAGCATACGATAGATCTGGGACGGGTTCAGGCCCATCGCCTTGACGATCTCGGCCCGGGTCAGGCCGCGCGCCTGATCGGCCAGAACCTCCAGAATATCCAGCCCCTTGTCGAGGGCGGGGGCGCGGTAGCGGTCAAGCGGTTGCTCGGGGTTCTCCTCGGACATGGCCTCTCTCCTCTCCTGAGAAAAGGCTTGCCACATTTATTCATATGTGGATAGCATGTTTATATAAGAATTAATGCGGAAGGCGAGGGGAGGGGTCTGATGCGGCTGAAGGACAAGGTGATTCTGGTCACCGCAGCGGGTCAGGGGATCGGTCGGGCCAGCGCGCTGGCGCTTGCGGCCGAAGGGGCGAAGGTCATCGCGACGGATATCAATGGCGACCTGCTGGCCGGCCTCGACGGAATGCAGACCGAAGTTCTGGACGTGACCGACGCCGCGGCGATCAACGCGATCGCCTCCCGCGTCGGGCGGCTCGATGGTCTGTTCAACTGCGCCGGGGTCGTCCATAACGGCGCATTGCTGGACATTCAGGACAAGGACTGGGACTTCGCCTTCAGCCTCAACGTGACCGCGATGATGCGCCTTTGCCGCGCTGTCCTGCCGGGCATGCTTGAACGCGCGGCGGAAACCGGCACGGCCTCGATCGTGAACATGGCCTCGATGGCGTCCTCGGTCAAAGGCTTCCAGAACCGCACGGCCTATGGCGCCTCGAAGGCCGCGGTCATCGGGCTCAGCAAGGCCATCGCCGCCGATTACGTCAAGCAGGGCATCCGCTGCAATTCGCTTTGCCCCGGAACGGTCGACACGCCCAGCCTGCGCGGCCGCATCGCCGCGGCCGCCGATCCGGTTCAGGCCGAGAAGGATTTCATCGCCCGCCAGCCCATGGGGCGTCTGGCCACGGTCGAGGATATTGCGCCGATGGTCGTCTATCTTCTGTCGGATGAAAGCCGCTTTGTCTCGGGACAGACGATGCTGGTCGATGGGGGCGTGACGATCTGACCCAAGGCATTTCGCGGCCAGGGGAGGGGCGGCGATGCAGAGACTGGACGCACATTGCCATTTCTGGCGGCTGGATCGCCGGGATTACGGCTGGCTGCAGGGGCCGGACCCGGCCCTTGATCCGATCCGTCGGGATTTCCTGCCCGCCGATCATCCGGCAGGCGGTCCTGTCATCGCCGTGCAGGCCGCGCCGACGCTGGCCGAGACGGATTTCCTGCTGTCCCTCGCCCGGCGCGAAGCACAAATTCTGGGCGTCGTGGGCTGGGTCGATCTGGCCGCGCCCACGGCCGTCGCCGATCTGGCCGCGCGTGCGGCGGGGCCGGAGTTTCTGGGCGTCCGGCCGATGCTTCAGGATATCGCGGCGACCGACTGGCTGCTGACCGCGCCCCAGGGCGAGGCGCTGGAGGCGTTGACGCGGTTGCAACTGACTTTCGACGCCTTGGTCACGCAGCGCCATCTGCCGGTTCTGGCGCGGTTTGCCGAGCAAAATCCCGATCTGCCTATCGTCATCGACCATGCGGCGAAGCCCCAGCCCGGCGAGCGCGGCGAATGGGAGGTAGGAATGCGCAGGTTGGCCGGCCAAGGTCTGCATTGCAAGCTGTCGGGCCTGCTGACCGAACTCTCCCCAAACGAGTTGCGCGACCCGCTGGCCGCCTTGCGTCCGCTGGTGGCGCAGCTTCTGGACTGGTTCGGCGCCGATCGCCTGATCTGGGGCAGCGATTGGCCGGTGCTGAACCTTGCCGCCTCCTATGCCGACTGGCTCGCCCTGACCGGGGAATTGCTGACGGACCTGTCGCCCGATGAACGGGCGGCGGTCATGGGCGGAAACGCGATGCGCTTCTATGGGGTCACGGCATGACGGAACTGGTCAGGATGGAGGGGATCGACAAGCGCTTCCCCGGCGTTCACGCGCTGAAGGCGGTCAGCTTCGATCTGCGCGCGGGCGAGGTTCACGCCCTGATGGGCGAAAACGGCGCGGGCAAGTCGACGCTGATGAAGATCCTGTCCGGGGTCTACCAGACCGACGAGGGGCGCATCCTGATCGACGGCAACGAAGTCAGCCTGCCCACGCCACGGGCGGCGCAGGATCTGGGCATCGGCATCATCCATCAGGAACTGGCCTTGATGCGCGACCTGACCGTCGCCCAGAACATCTGGATCGGGCGCGAGCCGCGCCGGTCCTTTGGCCGGCTGGACGAAAGCAAGCTGAACGCCGATGCGGCGGCGATCTTTCAGGCCATGCATATCCGCATGGACCCGCGCGCGCGCGTGGGCGGCATGACCATCGCTCGCCAGCAGATGGTCGAGATCGCGAAGGCGCTCAGCTATCGCTCGCGCGTGCTGATCATGGACGAGCCGACCGCGGCGCTGAACGATGCCGAAATCGCCGAGCTTTTCGCGATCATCCAGAAGCTGCGCGCCGAGGGCGTGGGCATCATCTACATCAGCCACAAGATGGACGAGATCAAGCGCATCGCCGACCGGGTGACGGTGATGCGCGATGGGGCCTATGTCGGCACGGTCGAGGCGGCCGAGACGCCGATTTCGCGCATCATCTCGATGATGGTGGGGCGCGAACTGACGGAGGAGGCGGCGGAGATCCCCGATCTTTCGGCCGCACCCGTCGCGCTGGAGGTGAGCCATCTGTCGCGTGGGCATGAGCTGAAGGACATCAGCTTTTCCCTGAAGCGGGGCGAGATCCTCGGCTTTGCCGGCCTGATGGGCGCGGGCCGGACCGAGCTTGCCCGCGCAATATTCGGCGCCGAACCCGCCACGCAGGGCGAGATCCGGGTGCATGGCAAGCCGGTGCGGATTGGCGCGCCCGCGGACGCGGTGCAGGCCGGGATCGGTTACCTCTCCGAGGATCGCAAGCATTTCGGTCTGGCGCTTGGCATGGATGTGCGCGCGAATATCGCGATGGCCAGCCTGCCGCGCTATGCCGACCGGCTGGGCCGCATCAACGAGGGCGAGTTGGGCCGGATCGCGCGGCGCTATATCGAGAGCCTGACGATCCGCACCCCCGGCGACCGGCAGGAGGTGCGGCTGCTCTCCGGCGGCAACCAGCAGAAGGTCGTGATCGCGAAATGGCTGCTCAGGGATTGCGACATCCTGATCTTCGACGAGCCGACGCGCGGCATCGACGTCGGCGCCAAGGCCGAGATCTATCGCCTGCTGAAGGAACTCGCGGCCTCGGGCAAGGCGATCATCGTCATCTCCAGCGAATTGCCCGAGGTGCTGCGCCTGTCGCATCGCATCGCGGTGATGTGCGAGGGGCGGCTGACCGGCATCCTGCCCGGCGGCGCATCGCAGGAACAGATCATGGAACTTGCCACCAGACGAGAGGGGCTCGCCGCAGAATGATGGTCGAGGAGGGACTGAAGATGAGCGAGAAGCAGGCCCGTCGCGGCGCCGCGCAGCAGAAGTTGCTGGCCTTCGCCAGCCTGATCGTGCTGGTCGTCGGCTTTTCGCTGGCAAGCCCGCGCTTCTTCCAGATCGACAATATCATGTCGATCCTGCAGGCCACCTCGGTCAACGGGGTGCTGGCGGTAGGCGTCACGATGATCATCATCACCGGCGGGATCGACCTGTCCATCGGCACGCTGATGACCTTTTGCGCGGTGATGACCGGGGTTGTGCTGACATGGCTCGGGATGCCGCTGCTTGTGGGCGTCATCGCAGGGATGGCGACGGGCGCGCTGTGCGGGCTGATCTCGGGGACGCTGGTTGCGAAGGCCAAGATCCCGCCCTTCATCGCGACGCTGGGGATGATGCTGGTCCTCAAGGGCATGTCGCTGATCGTGACCGGCACGAAGCCGATCTATTTCAACGATACCGAGGGCTATACCGAGATCTCGCAGGGTTCGCTGGTCGGCAAGGTGATCCCGCAATTCCCGCTGCCGAACGGGGTGCTGATCCTCTTCATCGTCGCAGCCTTCATCGCCTGGGTGCTGGGCCGGACGGTGCTGGGTCGCTACACCTTCGCGCTGGGTTCGAACGAGGAGGCGGTGCGGCTTTCCGGGGTGAATACCGACCGCTGGAAGATGGCGATCTATGCGCTTGCGGGCACGATCTGCGGGATTGCGGGCATCCTGATCTCCAGCCGCCTGAACTCGGCCCAGCCGGCTCTGGGCCTCGGCTATGAGCTGGAGGCGATCGCAGCCGTGGTGATCGGGGGCACCTCGCTCTCGGGCGGTCGGGGCACCATCACGGGCACGCTGATCGGGGCGCTGATCATGTCGGTGCTGACGAACGGGCTGCGCGTGCTCTCGGTCGCGCCGGAATGGCAGACGGTCGTGACGGGCTTCATCATCATTGTCGCGGTCTATGCCGACCAGTTGCGCCGGCGCTCCGCCAATTGAATCCAACGTGAACATCAGGGAGGAAAACATGTTCACAAGACGAGGACTGATCGGCGCGACGACTGCGCTGGCGCTGATGTCCATGGCCGGCGGTGCGCTGGCCCAGGACAAGATGTATATCCCGCTGATCTCGAAAGGTTTCCAGCACCAATTCTGGCAGGCCGTGAAGGTCGGCGCCGACAAGGCGGGTGCGGAGTTCGGGGTCGAGGTCAGCTTCGAAGGCCCGGACAATGAAACCCAGGTCGACAAGCAGATCGACATGCTTGCCGCGGCGCTCGCCAAGCAGCCGACCGCCGTGGGCTTCGCTGCGCTGGACAGCCAGGCGGCGATCCCGCTGCTGAAGAAGGCGCAAGAGGCCAAGATCCCGGTCATCGCCTTCGACTCCGGCGTCGACAGCGACATCCCGGTTGCGACCGCCTCGACGAACAACATCGCCGCGGCCGCCATGGCCGCCGACAAGATGGGCGAGTTGATCGGCGGCGAGGGCAAGATCGCGGTCGTGGGCCACAGCCAGACCTCGCTGACCGGGATCCATCGCCGCGACGGCTTTGTCGACGAGATCAAGGCGAAGTTCCCGAATATCGAGATCGTGACCATCGAATATGGCGATGGCGACCATTTGAAATCGACCGAGATCACCAAGGCGATCCTCGCCGCGAACCCCGACATCAAGGGCATCTTCGGCACCAACGAAGGCTCGGCCATCGGCGTGCTGAACGGCGTGCGCGAGATGGGGGCGAAGGTCGTGGTGATCGGCTTCGACTCGGGCAAGGCCCAGAAGGACGCGATCAAGAGCGGCGAGATGGCGGGCGCCATCACCCAGAACCCGGTCGGCATCGGCTATGAGACGGTCAAGGCCGCCGTCGCCGTCGCCAAGGGCGAGACGGTCGAGAAGAACATCGATACCGGCTTCTACTGGTACGACAAGTCGAATATCGACGCGCCGGAAATCGCTGCGGTCCTTTACGACTGATCCGCAATCCTTGGCCGGGGGCGCCCTGTCCCCGGCCGTTTCCCCATGAGGACAAGATGAAGCTCCTGCGTCACGGCCCGCTTGGCCGAGAGGATAAGGCATGACCACGATCACCGGCCTGCGCACCGTCGATGTGCGTTTTCCGACCAGCCAGCATCTGGACGGCTCGGACGCGATGAACCCGGACCCCGATTACTCGGCGGCCTATGTCATCCTCGAGACCGATGGCCCGCATGAGGGGCATGGCCTGACCTTCACCATCGGCCGCGGGAACGAGATCTGCGTCGCCTCGATCGAGGCGCTGCGTCCGATCGTCACCGGGCTGGACCTTGGCTGGATCGCGCAGGACATGGGGCGGTTCTGGCGGCACATCACCTCGGACAGCCAGTTGCGCTGGATCGGCCCGGACAAGGGCGCGATCCATCTGGCGACCGGCGCGGTGGTCAACGCGGTCTGGGATCTCTGGGCCAAGACCGAGGGCAAGCCGGTCTGGCAACTGGTGGCCGAGATGTCGCCCGCCGAACTGGTCCGCTGCATCGACTTCCGCTATCTGACCGATTGCATCACGCCCGAATGGGCGCTGGATTTCCTGACGAAGCAGGCCGAGGGCAAGGAGGCGCGCATCGCCACCCTCAAGGCCGAGGGTTATCCCTGCTATACGACCAGCGCGGGCTGGCTCGGCTATGGTGACGACAAGCTGCGTCGCCTTTGCCGCGAGGCGGTCGATGCCGGTTTCCGCCACATCAAGATGAAGGTCGGTCGCGATCTGGATGACGACATCCGCCGCCTGACCATCGCGCGGGACGAGGTCGGCCCCGACGTGAACCTGATGATCGACGCCAATCAGGTATGGGAGGTCGATCAGGCCATCGACTGGGTCGGGAAGCTCGCCTTCGCGAAGCCGTGGTTCATCGAGGAACCGACCAGCCCCGACGATATCGAGGGGCACCGCAAGATCCGCGAGGGCGTCGCCCCCGTTCAGGTCGCGACCGGCGAGATGTGCCAGAACCGGATCATGTTCAAGCAGTTCATCATGCGGGGTGCCATCGACGTGGTCCAGATCGACTCGTGCCGCATGGGCGGGCTGAACGAGGTTCTGGCGGTGATGCTGATGGCCGCGAAATACGACCTTAAGGTCTGCCCCCATGCCGGGGGCGTCGGCCTTTGCGAATATGTCCAGCACATGTCGATGATCGACTATCTCTGCATCGCCGGCACGCGCGAGGGGCGGGTGATCGAATATGTCGATCACCTGCATGAGCATTTCCTCGATCCCTGCACGATCAGGAACGCGGCCTATATGCCGCCCGAAATGCCCGGCTTCTCGATCGAGATGAAGCCGGAAAGCCTTGAGACCTATCGCTTCAGGGGGGCGTGATGGATCTGCATCTGCAAGACAGGCTGGTCGTTGTCACCGGCGGCGGCTCGGGCATCGGGGCCGGGATCACCGAGGTTCTGCGCGAGGAAGGGGCGCGGGTCGTGGTCCTTGCGCGCCGCGCGCCCGATGCCGAATGGCTGGCGCGGACCGGGGCGGATTTCGTGCAAGCGGAGCTTTCCGATGATGCGGCCTGTGTCGCGGCGGTCGCGGCCATCCATGCCCGGCATGGGCAGGTCTACGGCCTCGTGAACAATGCCGGGGCGAATGATGGCGTGGGTCTCGACAAGGGGCCGAAGGCCTTCCGCGCCAGCCTCGACCAGAACCTGATCCATTACTATACCATGGTGCATCTGCTGGCCGACGACCTGCGCGCGGCGAAAGGGGCGGTGGTCAATATCAGTTCCAAGACCGCGCTGACGGGACAGGGGGGAACCTCGGCCTATATCGCGGCCAAGGCGGCGCAGCTTGGCCTGACCCGCGAATGGGCGGTGGAGTTTCTGCCCTCCGGCGCGCGGGTCAATGCCATCGTCGTGGCCGAGGTGATGACGCCGCTTTACCGCCGCTGGCTGGATACCATGCCCGATCCCGAGGCAAGGCTGGCCGAGATCACCCGCAACATTCCGCTGGGGCAGCGCATGACCACCGCGCGCGAGATTGCGGATTGCTGCGCCTTCCTGCTCTCTGACCGGGCGAGCCACATGACCGGGCAATGGCTGCATCCCGATGGCGGCTATGTCCATCTGGACCGCGCCATCGCGCGCTGATCCGGCGGTGCCGCAAAAGGTTTGGGCTGTCCGGGGCGGCGAAAGCGTCTACGCTCCGCCTATGTCCGATCTGATTCCGTCGCCCGCATTGCCGTTCGAGCCCGAGGAAGGCCACGCCCCGCCGCCCATGCGTCCCGAGGACTGGCTGGCCGCGCAGCAGGCCCAGTCGGGCCTCCTTGCGCGCGCCTCAGCTTCGGTCGGTCGGCTTGACGCGACGCTGGCCGCCCTGTCGCCCGATGCGCAGGAGGGGGCGACGCGGCGCCTTGGCCTGATCGAGATCGAGGCGATGCTCTGGGCAGAGGGCACGCCGCTCCGCCGCGAGGAGGTCGGTCGCGAGCTGATGGATGCGCGGGCGAATACCGATCTTTCGGCCATGCGCCTCGCGCGCTGGGGCCTGCGGCGGCTGGAGGGGCAGGGGGCTTTCGGCGATCTGCGCGGCTTCCTCGGCCTTTATCGCAGCGACGCATCGGGGCTGGCCGAGCCATTGGCGACCCGCTCGGTCGGCGCGGCTTTCGACGAGGGGGCCGAGGAGTTTCTGGCCGCTCATGCGGCGCTGGCGGAGGTTGAGCCGATTGCCCGCGCGCCCGCCTTGCGGGTGGCGTGGCGGATCGCCGATCTCTCCGCGCCCGAATGCCTGACCGAACCCGCCTGCTGGACCGCGCGCGACATGGCGCAGGGATGCGAGGCGCTTAAATTCGTTCCCCTCGGCCGCGGCGGTCGCAAGGTCTGGATCGATACCGGCCCCCCGGCCGAGCGGATGCGCCGCCAGCTTGAGGCGGTCTTGCAGGGCACGACCGAGGCCCGGCGGGAATTGCGCCGCATCTCGGACTGGGCCGCGCGCGCCCGGCGTGAGACTGCCGGGATCAAGGGCGACAACCCGGCCCGGGTCATCGAGGTGCTGGCCGCCCATCCGCTGATGACCACCGCCATGGTCGAGACCGCGACCGGGATCAGCCGCGACACGGCCGAGCGCCTGCTGGCGCGGATGCAGGGCATGGGTCTTTTGCGCGAGATCACGGGCGCGCGCCGCTTCCGACTCTGGACCGCGGGCGGCTAGGCGGCGCGGCGGATCGTGTCGAGGAAAAGGCCGGTAATCACCTCGGCCCGGCAATCGAGGGCCGCGGCCGACCGGCTTTGACCGGAAAGGCGACGGACGCGCCCGATCTCCTCGCCCTCCAGCACCACGCCCATGGCGGTGCGTTCAAGGGTGAAAAGCTCGGGATGAAGGCAGGCGATCACCGCCATCGGGTCATGGAGCGCACAACCCGGCTGGCCGATCGAGCGGTAGAAGTCGAGATAAAGCCCCGCCATCGCATCGAGAAAGCCACCATCATGGGGCGCGGCCGCCGCCAAAGCCCCGAAATCGCCCGCCCCGAGTTGGGCGCGCATGGTGACGTCGAGGCCGACCATCAGGATCTCGGCCCCCGAGCGCAGCACGACCTCGAGCGCGTGGGGGTCGTGATAGCTATTCGCCTCGGCATGGGGGGTGATATTGCCCGGCGCGTCGAGCGCGCCACCCATCAGCACGATCCGGCCGATATTCCGCGCAAAACCGGGATCGAGGCGAAGCGCCTCGGCGACATTGGTGATCGGCCCGATGGGACAGAGTGTGATCTCGCCCGGATTCTCACGCGCGAGGCGGGCCATGAAGGCGGCGGCGGTTTCGTCGATCGCGCGGCCATTCGGCCGGGCGGGCGGCAGGTGGCCGAGGCCACCCGTCCCGTGGATATGGGCGGGCGGCGCGAAGGGCGGCAGCACCATCGGCCCGGCCGCGCCCTGCGCTACGGGAATATCAAGGCCGCAATGCTCGGCCAGTGCCAGCGCGTTGCGGGTGGCGACCTCGACCGGGACATTGCCGAACACGGTCGTCAGCCCGACCAGCCGGATGCCCGGATGGCGCGCGGCAAAGATGATCGCCATGGCATCATCAATGCCCGGATCGGTGTCGATCAGAAGTTTCATGGCCGCTTCCATTGACGGGAAGCGCGGCAATTAGCCGGTTCCGCCGCCGGCTTCAACCGATGTCGACCCTGAGGCCGCCATCGGCGTCGCGCCCGACATCCACCCGGCGCATCTGGTCGCCGACCCGGATACGGGCGCGATAGCCCGGCCAATGCGCGGGCAGGGCGGGCGCGACCTCCAGCCGGTTGCCGTCGCGGATTTGCAGCCCGAGGATATGCTCGACCGCCACCCGATGCAGCCAGCCGGCAGAGCCGGTATACCAGGTCCAGCCCGCCCGCCCGACCTTCTCCTCGGCGCCGTAAACGTCGGCCGCGACCACATAGGGCTCTCCGCGATAGGTCTGGAGGGTCTGGGGATCGCTTGCATGGCTGATCGGGTTCAGCATCTGGAAGAGGCGCCACGCGTCGTCGCCGCGCCCCGCCATGCACAGCGCCTGCACCATCCAGATCGCGGCATGGGTATATTGGCCGCCATTCTCGCGGACGCCGGGCGGGTAGCCCTTGATATAGCCCGGATCGTTTGGCGTATGCGCGAAGGGCGGGGTGAAGAGGCGCAGAAGCATTCCCTTTTCGTCCAGCAGATGCGCCAGCGCGGCATCGACGGCGGGTCTGCGGCGCGCCTCACGCCCCGCGCCCGAGATCACCGCCCAGCTTTGCGCGATCGAGTCGATCCGGCACTCATCCGACTGGTGCGAGCCAAGCGGTGTGCCATCGTCATAGATGCCGCGCAGATACCACTCGCCATCCCAGCCGGTCTTGTCGAGCGCGCGGGCGAGGGTCGCGCGATGGGCGCGCCAGGCCCCGGCGCGCTCGGCCTCGCCCCGTTCCTCGGCGAGCGGGGCCATCATCTCCAGCGTCCGGGCGAGGAACCAGCCGAGCCAGACCGACTGGCCTTGCCCCGCCTCGCCCACCCGGTTCATGCCGTCGTTCCAGTCGCCGCCCAGAAACAGCGGCAAACCCTGCTTTCCGGTCCGCCGCGTGGCAAGGTCGAGGGCCATCGCCGCGTGTTCGTAAAGCGTCGCGACCTGCGGGCTGGTTTCGGGGGTGTAGAAGGCGTCATGCTCGCCCGGCTCCAGCGCGCGGCCGAGCAGGAAGGGCAGCTCCTCGTCAAGAATCGAGCGGTCGCCCGTCACCTCCAGATAGCGGGCCAGCGAATGGCCGAGCCAGACCACGTCATCGGCGATCATGGTGCGCACCCCCGCCCCGGTCGCGGGCAGCCACCAGTGCTGGACGTCGCCTTCGGGGAACTGGCGCGACGCGGCCTCGATCAGCTGCGCGCGGGCAAGGCCGGGATCATAGACCAGCATCGCCGAGGTGTCCTGAAGCTGGTCGCGAAAGCCGAAGGCGCCCGAGGCCTGATAGAACGCCGACCGCGCCCGGATGCGGCAGGCAATCGCCTGATAGGGCAGCCAGCGGTTCACCATCAGGTCGAAGGCGGGATCGGGCGTCTCGACCTGCAGGTTGTCGAAAATCCCCTGCCACTCCGCCTGCTGGGCCGCCCTTGCTTCGGCGGCGCTGGGGGCATGGGCGATCAGCTCCTCGACCTCATGCACGGGCCCGGCGGCGAGGCGGAAGGTCACTTCGGTGCTTTCGCCAGCCTCGACCTCGACCCGGCATTCCAGCATCATCAGGGGATCGCCGTCATGGCGATGGATGAAGCGGTGGCTCAGCGTCGAATCCAGCCAGGCCGGCATGGAGTGGTCGCGGTTCCGGCCCTGCCAGATCGGGCGCGACAGGCACATGCCCGTCACCTCGCGATCGACCGAGAGGATCATCTTCTGCCCCGGATAGTCGATCGAATAGGGATTGGTGCATTCGATCGCGCGCTGGTTCCGTCGGTAATGCGGTTGCAGATAGGGCGCCGATTTCGCGCGGTTGCCGCCCATCACCGGCTCGACGAACTGGGCGACATCCAGCGTGATGCGGCGGTCCGAGCGGTTGGTGATGGTCAGACCGATCACCCTGACCGGCGCGTCGGGCGTCAGGCTGTGCGTCGCGGTGACCTCGACCTCGCCCGACCAGGCGCGGAACTCCGAGAAACCCGCGCCATGGCGGCACTGGTAAAGCGCGGCCCGCTGGCTCGACAACGTGGCATAGGGCGTGTGGATGGCGCCGGTGCCGACATCGCGGATCAGGATGCCCTCGCCCGTCGGGTTGCTGACCGGATCGTTCGACCATGGCGTCAGCTGATGGTCGCGGGAATTGGCCGACCACGAGAACCCCGCCCCCTCGGCCGAGATGTGAAAGCCGAAATCGCTGCGCGCGATGACATTGATCCACGGGTTCGGCGTCGTCTCGCCGTGGCGCAGGCGGGTGACGTAATTGCCCTCGGCATCGAAACCGCCGATGCCGTTCCAGAAGCGCAGATCCTCGGGCGGGAACTCCGTCACCAGCGCGGGCCGCTGCAACGGGCGGCTTGGCGCGCGGGCGATGCCGCGGCGCAGTTCCTCGGCCTCGACGCGCTGGATCTGGTCGGCGAGGCTGCCGTTCTGAGCATGCACCACCACGCGTGACACGGCGAGCAGCGTCTCGAGCGTCTCGGGCGCGGTCGCGCTGGCATCGACGGCAAAGACCGAGGGACGCGAATGCAGCAGGTGCATACTATGGCACAGGTTGTTCAGCGCCTCGTGCATGTTGGCGCCATAGCTGAAGCGCTGCTCGTTCAGGATGACCAGATCGCAGTCGAGGCCGCGCATCCGCAGATATTCCTGCATTCGGATCGCCTGATGCGCCACCGGCATGAAATCCGGGTCGTTGATCCTGAGCAGCATGACCGGATTGTCGCCCGAGACCGAGATCGGCCACAGCGCCGATTGCGGCCCCATCGCGTGGCGGATCTGGTGCGGGTTCAGGATCTGGTTGGGATAGACCAGCAGCGCGCCATAGCGCCGGAACAGCGCGGCTTCGTCCGGGGTGATGTCGGCATGATGCAACTGAACCTGACTGCGGGTCCAGGCCATCTGGTATTCGTTCTCGAAGGCGGCCTCGTCCGACAGGCGGCGATGCGCCTCCTCCAGTTGATCGCGGCTGGTGGCGCAGACGGTCCAGAAGGTGACGACGGCCTCCTTGCCCGGCGCCAGCGTCAGCCGGCGCGTCAGCGAGAAGATCGGGTCGAGGGTATAACTCTCGCCCGCCGGGGGCGGGACCAGCCGCACCGGATGATCGAGGCCGCGCGGCGACGAAAGGCTGTGGCCCCGTCCGATGAATTCGCGCCGATCCGTTGCTGCGCTGCCGGGCACGCCCGCGCCTGCGGACATGTGCATCAGATGCCGGTCGGGGTCGTGTGGATTGCGCTTGTTGCGCCGGGCGAGGATGCGACCCTGTTCCGGCTGCGCCTCGGTCGCGACGAACATGCGCGAGAAGGCCGTATGGGCGCGGTCGGCAGCATTGTCGTCAAGGACGATCTCGCCATAGCTGACCAGCTCGATCTGGCGCGGCTCGTCCAGGATATTGCGCAGCTTGATCCTTGTCCCGCGCGCGTCGAGATCGTCCGAGAGGATCACCTCGGTCTCGCAGATCATGCCCTCACCGATCGCGGTGAAGCTGGCCTTGTAGTCGAAAAGCCGGGCGGAATAGTCGATCTGGGGATCGAAGCCCGGCGCGGCGGTCACGGACCACCAGCGCTGGCCAGTGACGTCGCGCAGGAACAGGAACTCGCCCCAGGCATCCGCCGCCGGATCGGGGCGCCAGCGCGTGATTGCCGTATCCCCGAGGCGCGAGCGTCCGGCGCCGCTGGCATCGAGCAGCAGGGATTGCCGCGTGTTGGACATGAGCGCGATGACATGGGGCGCCGAGCGGGCATCCTTGACCTCGACGATCTCGGGCTGCTGGCGATCCTGCGCAATGCCGAGGCGGCGGGGCGGCGTGATCCGCAGCAGTGACGAGATCTCGCGCGGGCTGCGCTGTTGCAGCAGGGTCGAGACGCTCTCGATCACCGGATCGGCGTGGAAGCGCTTGCGGTGCAGCCCCTTCATCAGGCAATTCGCCACCGCAAGCAGGCTCATGCCCTGATGATGGGCCATGACGTTGCAGACGGTGACGCATCGCCTTCCGCTCGGCACGCGCGAGGGGGTGAAATCCACCGCATCGTAAAAGCCGTATTCGCCCTTTGCGCCAAGGGCGGCAAGGCGGCGCAGGTTCTTCAGCGCGCTGCGCGGGCGCAATCCGGCGGCGATGAAGGTGGCATAGGGGGCGACGACC
>NZ_DATMFA010000098.1:0-1911 GCF_035556475.1 Paracoccus sp. (in: a-proteobacteria)
GCCGACGCTGACGCGGGCAGTGGCAAGGGGTGGCGGCAAGCTCTATGTCGAGATGACCTTCGCCCTGGTCAAGGATCCGGACGGCGCGGTCGTCGGTTCGGTCGCCATGGCGCGCGACGTCACCGAGCGGGTGGAAAAGGAGCGCGCCGCGCGCAAGGCCGCCGCTTTCTGATCTGGCGCAATATGCGGGCTGTGGCCGGCCGATACCATGGAGCCATCGCCTGCGGGTCAGTCGCCCGCAGCCCCGCCGATTCCATGCCAGGAGAACCCAATGGCTGCCATGATGAAAGCCGCTGTATTCGTCCAGCCCGGCCGCATCGAGCTGACCGATAAACCCATCCCCGATGTCGGTCCCAACGACGCGCTCGTTCGCATCACCACGACCACCATCTGCGGCACCGACGTCCACATCCTCAAGGGCGAGTATCCGGTCGCGCCGGGCCTGACGGTCGGCCACGAGCCGGTGGGGATCATCGAGAAACTCGGCAGCGCGGTCACCGGCTATGCCGAGGGCCAGCGCGTCATCGCCGGCGCGATCTGCCCGAACTTCGGCTCGTACGCGGCGCAGGATGGCGTGCCCTCGCAGGACGGCAGCTATCTGATCCCTTCCGGGCGCTGCGGCTGCCATGGCTACAAGGCGACTGCCGGATGGCGCTTTGGCAATCTGATCGACGGCACTCAGGCCGAATACGTGCTGGTGCCGGACGCCCAGGCCAACCTCGCGCCGATTCCCGATGGCCTGACCGACGAACAGGTGCTGATGTGTCCGGATATCATGTCCACCGGCTTCAAGGGCGCGGAAAACGCCAACATCCGCCTGGGCGACACGGTGGTGGTCTTTGCCCAAGGGCCGATCGGACTGTGCGCGACAGCCGGCGCGCGCCTGCTGGGGGCGACCACCATCATCGCGGTGGACGGCAATGATCACCGGCTGGGTATCTCGCGACGGCTGGGCGCCGACGTCACGCTCGACTTTCGCAGCTGCGACGTGGTCGCGGAAATCATGAAACTCACGGGCGGACGCGGCGCGGATTCCGCCATCGAGGCGCTGGGCACGCAGGCCACTTTCGAGCAGGCCTTGCGCAGCCTCAAGCCCGGCGGCACGCTCTCCAGCCTGGGCGTGTATTCGCAGAATCTGACGATCCCGCTCGATGCCTTCGCCGCGGGCCTGGGCGACCACCGCATCAATACCGCCCTGTGCCCCGGCGGTAAAGAGCGCATGCGCCGGTTGATGAACGTGATCGCCGCCGAACGTCTGGACCTGGGTGCATTGGTCACCCACCACTATGCGCTGGAGGACATCGTCGAGGCCTACGATCTGTTCGCCAACCAGCGCGACGGCGTGTTGAAGGTCGCCGTCAAGCCATCCTGACCGAGGGCGAGCCCGCGCCGGCTCGCGCCCCCGCAGCGGCGCGCCGCAGGTTGTGCGCAAGGATGACGCGCGCCTGCTGCTCGATGCGCAAATGCGATTTTAAATCCACCGCGACGTCACCGAGCGGGTGGAAAAGGAACGCGCCGCGCGCAAGGCCGGCGCCTGATTCGGGATGTTCCGCGTATCATGGCGGAGTTCTCCGGGCTGTACCGGCACAGGCGCATATGACCCTTCTTGAAGTTTTGTTCCTTGTCGCGGCCGCATTCATTGCGGGCGCGGTCAATGCGGTGGCCGGTGGAGGGACTTTTTTCTCTTTCCCGGCCTTGCTGGCCGTCGGGGTTCCACCGGTCGTTGCCAATGCAAGCAATGCGGTGGCGCTTTGGCCGGCAAGCCTCTCGAGCGCCTGGGAGTTTCGTCGGGAGCTTGTGGCGCACAAGGCGGGTCTCGCCCGGCTGGCCGGGATTTCGTTCATCGGGGGGATAGGCGGCGGATTGTTGCTGCTGCAAATACAAGAGGCTGTCTTCACCAGCCTCATTCCA
>NZ_DATMFA010000099.1:0-24054 GCF_035556475.1 Paracoccus sp. (in: a-proteobacteria)
GGCAACATCCTCATCTGCCCCAGACACGGCGCCCGCTTCGACTGCACAACCGGCAAAGCCCTCTCCGCAATCTGCACAGACCTCCCAAAAGTCGAAGTCCGAATCCGCGCCCGACGCGTCCTCGTCAGAAAAATCTAAAAACCATAAAACGAAACAGAATGACGCGGCGATCCGAAACCTGCTGAACGCCGCGATCGGCGTCGCATGGCCGAACTGTCGTTTGAACTGCTGGCGCAAGAAAATGGCAGGAACGACGGCTCCTGCAGGTCATCATGCGAAAGTAGTATATATTTAAAAGCAATAAAAATACTCACATATTCACCCACCGCCGGCCTCAAATCGCGCAGCTGCGACCAGAGAACGTCCCGCCACAACGCATGCAGGTCGCGGTCAGAGCGCAGGTTGCGATAAATTTCCCACGGATCTTCGGATATCGCCGCTCGGATTCGAGCCTTTCGGCGGCAGTGTTATCAATATAGTTGCGACCAGACTTGGCCTTGGAATACAATGAACATGAGTTCTCGCATACAACTTGCGGAATTTGATGTATGAAAATCGACATCAGACAGGCGAACAGAAAAAGGAGAGAGGCATGGCAAGGTCAGCCGGGATGACCCATTCCGAAAAGGTTCGGCTCGCCCTTGAGCAGGACATATTTTCTGGTGCGATCGCCCCCGGAAGCTCACTTGACGAGGAAGATCTGGCCCGCCGCTTCGAGGTGTCACGGACACCCGTGCGAGAGGCGATCCTGCAGCTCATCGAGAGCGGCCTGGTCGAAAAACGCCCGCGACAAGGCGCCGTTGTGGTCATGACGGACGTTTCGGACCTGATCCGGCTGTTCGAGATCATGTCCGAACTGGAAGCCATCTGCGCGAAACTCTCGGCCCGCCGGATGACCGCGGCCGAACGCACGGCGCTGAAGGATCTGCATGAGGAAGCCGAGCGCGCTTTTACCCAGGGCGATCAGGACAGCTACTATACGCTGAGCCGCCAGTTCCACCTGAGGATCATCGATGGCACCCATAACAAGGATCTGGTCGACATGACCAATCGGCTGGGCAGCAAGCTTGTGCCCTATCGGCGCTTTCAGTTGGGATATCCGGGCCAGTCGCAGTCCAATCTGGAGGATCATCGCACCATCCTCGACGCCATTCTCGCGCAGGACAGCGAGCAGGCCGCCGAGCAATTCCGCAAGCACACGAAAGTGCAAGGCGAGATCCTGGCAGATTACATTGCCATGAACGAGAACAGGGTCAAGGCAAGCTGAACCAAGGCCCTCCGGGCGCGGAAGGAGAGGTCGCGGCGGCAAGCCCGGAAGCTTGCGTCCGACCTCCCCCGCCCAAAGTCATGGCTGCCAGAAGGCTGTTCGGGCTTACCGAGCAGATTTCCGAATGGTGCGGGATTGTTAGTTGCACCCTGTCTGATGGCACCGATCATGGGCCGAACGGTCCAACAGCTATCACGGATGGGCCGCCGCACGGGTTCAGAACCGAGACCGGCGCAGATCGCCCCCCCCCGTGATCACCACGGTCGTTTCCACGACGCAGAGCTACATTCGCTCGGGAGCCTGAACCATTCGCGCAAAACCGCCTTCACGCAGACTGCGCCGATGAGCCGGAGGCGACCCCCAGACCCATCAGCTCATGCGGCCACAGCCTGAAAACCCCGCCGGGAGGCCCCGTCGCGGCTTATGCCGCGTCCTGCTTTCTCTCGAAAGCGATTGGAAGCTCGCGCAGCGGCAGGGTCAGGAAATTGGACTGGTGGATCGGTTCGACCAGCGGGCGCTGCAACCGGAACGTGCTGAAGCGGCGCAGCATCGCGAGGATGCCTTCGCGGATTTCGGTCTTGGCAAGGATGGCTCCGATACAGAAATGCGGCCCCGCGCCAAAGGCGAGGTTCTGGGCGGAGTTCTTGCGCGTCATGTCAAACGCATGCGGACACTCGAAGACCTTGGCGTCGCGGTTTGCCGCGCCATAGCGCACGATCACGACCGAGCCTTCGGGGATCAGCGTGCCAGCAAGCTCGACATCCCGCGTGGCGCGGCGGCGCAACCCCTGCGTCGGGCTTTCATAGCGGACTACCTCATCAACGAAACCGCGGATGAGGTTTTCGTCTTCGCGCAGCGCAGCCTCCTGATCGGGATTGAGGATCAGCTGGCGCATTGCATGACCCAGCGTTGTCGTCGTCGACTCGAATCCGCCGCCGATCAGCTGGCTCATGATCGACTGCAATTCCGCCATGGTCAGGGGCTCCTCGTCGCCCTGATGCGAATGCACCAACCGCGAGATGAGGTCGTCCCGAGGCTCTTTCCTGCGATCCTCGAAAACGCCCTTGAGGAAGTGCTGCGCCTCCAGCTCTACGTCTGCATTGGCGCGCAGCTCGTCCTTGGTCATCACCCTTGATGCGGGTGCGAGCATCGCGTCTGCCCATTTGCGAAACGTGGTCACGTCGCTTGCGTCGAGACCCATCTGCTCGGCAAGGATGATCCCGGGCAGCTGGACCGCATATTCCTCGATGAACTCGCACTCGCCTTTATCGGCGAAGCGGTCGATCAGCGAATGCGCAACCGCCTCGATATGGGGCGTAAGCGCGCGCACCGTGGCCACGGTAAAGACGCGATCGAGCAGCTTGCGGTAACGGGTATGCGACGGAGCATCGACCCGCTGAAGCGTAGGGATATGCGGCCAGCCATGTTCATCAAGATAGTCATGCAGGAAGGCCGCATTTTCCGGCCCTTGCAACGCCCCGCGATCGACCTGGTTGGAGAAGGTCTTGGGATCGTTCAGGACGGCGCGCAGGTCCGCATAGCGGGTGACCACGAAGAACCCGGTTTCCGGCATCTGGTAAATGCCCGGATATTCCTGGATCACCTCATAGGCCGCGAAAGGATCGCTCTGCGTGGCAGGGTCGAGAAGGCTGATATTGCTGAGCGACTGCGGCTGCTTGATGTGCACTGTAGGACCACCCGTCAAGTTGCGATGCGTCGGCGCTTTGGAAAGCACCGCCTGCGCCGATGGTCTTATACATAAACTCCGTATGTCAACAGTTTATGGCAACTTAAAATATATTTATACATCATTTTATGTGGACAAGGTGAGCAGCGCCGAATATTTTCGCCATGCAGCGCTCAGCGTCTCGCCTACTGGCGAGGGCTCATCGCCCGCTGATGCGAGCCAGGCGGGAAGCAGGTTTCCCGCGCCATCATCAACCGGGGAGGTCGATAGGAACTGATATGGCCCTGTATGATAATCTTTTCGAGCCGCTGAAAATCGGGCCCGTCGAAATTCCCAACCGGATCGTGCGCTCTGCCCATAGCGTCGCTTTGGGGGGTGACGAGTTGATTGCCTATCACGAGGCGCGCGCGCGGGGCGGCGTGGGCATGTCCGTGCTGCAGGCCACCAGCGTCAGCGCGTCGGAACCAAGCCACATTCCCGCTTTCAGCGACGATGTGCTGCCCTTCTACGAAACCTTGTCAAGCCGTATGCACCGCCATGGCATGAAGGTGTTCCTGCAACTTTACCATCGTGGCGCCTCGGGCCGGGTGACGTCCAACCTCTCCACGCTTTACAGCGTGGGCGAGGTGCCGAACCCGGTCTTCAACATCACGCCCATGAAGATGACCCGCACCATGATCCACGATCTGGTGGGCGATTTCGCTTCGGCAGCGCGGCGGTGCCGCGATGGCGGGCTGGACGGGATCGAGCTTCACGCCTCGTCCGGCTATCTCATCCACGAGTTTCTGTCTCCGGCGCTGAATACGCGCGACGATGAATATGGCGGCTCGTTCGAGAACCGGATGCGGCTTCTGGACGAGATCATCGCCGCCGTACGCGCCGAGGTGGGGAATGACATCGCCATGGGCGTGCGAATCCCGAATGACGACTTCGTGCCCTCGGGACTGGGACCGGAGGAAAACGCCGCCATCGCGCGGTCGCTTGACGGCAAGGTGGATTACATCGGCCTGCACATGAGCTCCTATTGGCGGTTCCACCGCTTCATGGCACCGACCGACGATCCGCTAGGCACCGAGATGCCGGCGAACAATATCGTCACCGCCTCGCTGAAGACGCCGACCATGGTGACGGGGCGGATCATGACGCTGGATCATGCGAGCGCCATCGTGCGCGAGGGGCAAGGCGACATGGTGTCGATGGTCCGCGCCCTGATTGCCGACCCCGACCTCGTGAACAAGGCGCGTCGCCGCGAGGAACATCGCATCCGCCCCTGCATCAGCACGAATATCGGCTGCGTCGGCCAGTATATGAGCAAGGGCGTGCTGACCTGCGTGGTCAACCGCGCCGCCGCCAAGGAAACGCAAATCGCGGACGAGGCCACCCCGGCCGCCGCAAGCAAGAAAATCCTGGTCGTCGGCGGCGGTCCCGCCGGGCTGGAGGCCGCCAGACTGGCCGCGCTCCGTGGTCACAATGTCGAATTGCACGAAGCCGGCGCACGGCTCGGCGGCCAGATCCGGCTGGCGGCCAAGGCCCCGCACCGGGCGGATGTCGGCCTGATCGTCGACTGGCAGATCAGCGAGTTGGAAATTCTCGGAGTCGACATCCACCTCAATTCGCTGGTGGACGAACAGGTGATCGCGGCGGCGCAGCCCGACGAGGTGCTGTTGGCGACGGGCGGCACGCCGCGTAGGGATTTCCAAGTCACTGTGCCGACCGAACCGATCCGGGGGCATGATCTGCCGCATGTCTATGACAGCTGGGACGTGTTGGGCGCCGGCCGCCCGGTGGCCTCGGGCAAGCGGGCGGTGGTCTATGACGATACCGGCACCTATGAGGCGATTTCCGTGGCCGACACCCTGCTTGATCAGGGATTTCACGTCACTCTCGTCAGCCGGTTCGAGAAGATCGGCGAGACGCTGCCCTTCCCGCCCGTGACGGTGGGCGCGGCCCGCGAGCGGCTGATGTCGAAGGACTTCGACTTCGTCGGTGGCCATCACATCCTGAAGATCACCGGGGAAGCGGTGGATATCGGCGTGCTCTTCACCGACCGCCTGCGTTCGATTCCGGCCGATACGGTCGTCATCGTGGGCTTCAACCAGCCGAACCGCGACCTGGTCGAGCATTTGGAGGCGCAGGGAAGGCCGGTGCGCGTCGTTGGCAATGTCTCGGGCCGCAACGATTTGATGAGCGCGCTGCACAGCGCCGCAGAGTGCATCGAGGCCCTGTAAACGCAGGCCCCATCGGGCTTGATCCGGCAAGACAGAATACCGCCCGCAATCCTGAGATTGCGGGCGGCTTCGTTTCTGACCTCTGGGTTGCTCTGCTCAGGACATGACGAAGGGCTGGCCCGGTGCCGGCGGGTTCACCAGCTCATCGATGCTCAGCTTGGTCACGCCCTCGACTTTCCAGCCCTCGCTGCTTTCCGCATCGGGAACCGCATTGAATGCGGCGCAATGCGTAAGGATCTGATGATCCTCGGGACGGAAGCGGGTCATTCCGGTCGGGGCATCGAAGCTGACGGTCTTGAGCGCCGCGATCACGGCCTTGGTGCCCGTGTCGCCGCCATTCGCGTTCAATGTCGCGGCATAGGCCAGAATGCCCGTGTTCGCGGTCGCGTTGAAACCATGCGGGAACTTGTCGCCTGTCTTGGCGACATAGGCGTCATAGAGCGCCTTCGATGCCGCCGATTCTGGAAACGCATCCGGGTGCCAGAACGCGACCGACCAGGTATTGAGGGGCATCGCCCCTTTCAGGGTCTTGGGCAGGTCCACGTCGAGTGATTGTTCGGAAATGCAGGACAGCTTCTGATCGAGGCCGAATTCCTTGGCCTGTTTGAAGAAGGTGACACCATCGCTGCCGAAAAGCACGTTATGCAGCCCTGTCGCGGGTGATCCCATCAACTGGACGATCTGCGTCTTGAAATCCGTCGCGCCATATTTCGGGGTGACGGGATCGAGGAACTCGATCTCCTTGCCAAGGGCGGCATAGTGTTTCTTCAACCCGTGCGACATGCGCTCCCACGAGGAATGGCCGACTGTGACGTCCGGGTAGATCGAGGTCCAGGCGGTCACGTCCGGGTAGCGTTCCGCGATCAGCCGGGCATGTGCCGAGCTGCGCGAGAAGTTGTTGGGCACCGTCGGGAAATAATAGCCGCTGAACTGATCATGGGTCAGCGTCTCCTCGCCCGAGCCCGAGCCCATCAGAACCGCGTCGATGCTTTCGAGGATGCCATTCACAGCGAGCGCGGTCGCGGTCAGCGGCACGCCGACCAGCAGGTTGATGCCGTTCCCGGCCAGTTCCCGCGCCGCCGCGACGGATTGCGCCGGATCCCCCTTGTCGTCGCGCACGACCAGTTCGATCATCCTGCCGCCCACGCCCCCCGCGGCGTTGATCTGCTGGACGGCGACCTCGGCCCCGAAGCGCATCGGGGTTCCGACGATCTGCTGCGCACCGCTGAGCGGACCGATAAAGCCGATGCGAATGGCTTCGCCTTGGGCGCGGCCCGTCAGGGGAAGCATCGCCAGCGCGGACGATGCGGCGGCCCCCTTCAGCAATGCGCGGCGGCGGATGAGTGTCATGGCGTATTCCTCCCTGATGGCGCAGATCTCACGCCGGTGGGATCCTGCGGAATGGTGTTCTTGTCAGTTTCGCAAAACAGGCCCGGCCCGTTCCGCACGGGGCTTCAGCTCAGCTTGGCCAGCCGTAGCGGATCGGGTCCGTTCCGTCCCAGCCCACGGCGGCTTGTGCAATTCCCGTAAACATCCGCCGCCGGGGCGCCGAGAATTCCGTCACCTCATAGGTGAAGCCGGGCCTGCCGGGCATCTGGAAATACACGAAGGGGCCATAGCCCGAACGGCCTTCCTGAACCGCCTCGAACCCGAGGCCGGTCGCGGTCCTGTAAACCTCGTCATAGCGGTCCGACCAGGACGAGTAGTGATGCGGCACGTCTCCGCCCGGATGCAGGTCCAGCCATTCGGTATAGATCGAAGGTTGCTCGCTGGTCTGCTGGATGAGCTCGATCTGCACATTCCCGCTATTGGCCAGCGCGATCGACATTTCCAGTTGCAGCGGCTTGCCGTGAAACGTGCAGGTTTCGACGGGCACCCGCTCGGCAATGAACCACGGCCCGATCCCCGCCTTTTTCAGGAAGAAATCCACCGAGCGTTCCAGATCGGGGGTCACGTATCCGACCTGCCGAATATCATCGAAAACTCTGCTCATGCCGTTTCCCGCGCCGGAAGTTCGTGGGCCGCGCTCTTGCGCATGAAGGGCACAAGGTCGGGCTGGCCGTTATGGGCGGTGATCCCGCCATCGACGGGAATGGCCGTTCCCGTCATCCACGAGGAATCCTCGCTTGCGAGAAAGGCGATGACATTGGCGATATCCGTGGGATTGCCGTAGCGGCGCAGGGGAATTCGGGGCATGAACACGTCCTAAACCTCGGGCGTCGTGATCATCGACCGGCTGGTGACAACGGGGCCGGGACAGACCGCGTTCACCCGCACGCCGTCCTTGCCATGGTCGATGGCCAGCGTGCGGGTATAGTTCACGACCGCTGCCTTGGCCGCGTTATAGGCGCTGAACCCGCTGTCGCCGCCCAGCCCGGAAACCGAGGCGACATTGACGATCGCGCCGCCGCCCTGACGACGCATCTGCGGCAGGACCGCGCGACAGCACAGGAAGGTGCCGGTCAGGATGATGCGGATAGCGTGATCCCATGCCTCCAGCGGAAGATCGGGGGTCTCCACGCCCATGCCGCGAAAGACCGCCGCATTGTTCACCAGAATATCGACCCGCCCGAAGGTCTTGATCGCCTGCCCCGCCATCGCCTCGACGGCCTCGGCATCGCCGATGTCGCAGCGGATGAACAAGGCCTTGTCGGCGCCCAGCTCCTCGACGATCTTCCGACCGGCGGTCTCGTCAATATCGACGATCACCATCTTGGCACCGTCGCGCGCAAACCGTCGCGCGGTGGCCGCGCCGATGCCGTTTCCGGCCCCGGTCACGATCGCCACCCTGTCCTGCAAACTGCGGTTCATGGAAACTCCCCTTGCATCCGCGCCCTGCCGCAGCGGGGCCGAGATCCGGTTACATCGCGAGATATCTGTTCTTGATCTCGGGCTTCGCGTCGAATTCATCCCAGTCGCCGGCAAAGACCAGCGAGCCGCTGTCGATCACGGCCACCTCCTCGGTGCATTGGCGGGCGAACCAGATGTTTTGTTCGCAGAGCAGCAGGGCGATGCCTTCCGTTTCGCAGGCCGTCACCACGTCCCGTGCAAGCTGCTGCACGATGATCGGGGCCAGCCCCTCGGTCGGCTCGTCCAGAAGCATCAGCCGGGGCCGCGCCATCAGCGCGCGCGCGACCGCGACAAGCTGTTGTTGCCCGCCCGAAAGCTGGTCCCCGAACCGGTCCGCCAACGGCACCAGCATGGGAAACCGGGCCAGCACCTCCCGCGCGTCCAGAGCCTTCGCCCCGCGCGGCAGCGCGTAGCGGGCCAGCATCAGGTTCTCGGCCACCGTGAGATGCGAGAACAGCCGCCGGTCCTCAGGCACGAGGCACAGCCCCATCCGCGCGCGGACGTGATTGGGCGAGAGGCCGAGTTCCTTGCCGTCGAAGGTGATCTTCCCGTTCACCCGCGGATCGGCGTTCATGATGCTCTTGAGCAGCGTGGACTTGCCCGCGCCATTGCGCCCGAGGACGGCAACACGCCGGCCCGCGCCGACCGAAAGGCTGAAGCGGTGCAGGATGTGGCTGTCGCCATAGAAGGCGTCGATGTTGTCGATTTCAAGCATCATGCGCCTCGTGGCCAAGATAGACTTCGCGCACCATCGGATCGTCCCGCACCGCCTCCAGCGAGCCTCTGGCGATGATCTCGCCGTAGTTCAGGACCATCGCCGAGTCGGCCAACCCAAAGACCACGTCCATATCGTGTTCCGTCATCATCATGGTGAAACCACGCTCGGCCTTCAGCCGCTTGAGAAGCTTCACCGTGTCCTGACGATCGGATGGCGACATGCCCGCGGTCGGCTCGTCCAGCATCAGCACCTCGGGTTCCAGCGCGAGCGATATCGCCAGTTCCAGACGCTTCTTGTCTCCGTGGGAGAGGAAGCGGGCCTCCATCGCGCATTGCCGGTCGAGGCCGACCTCGGCCAGCCGGACCATGGCCTCGCGGCGGATCTGCGGACTGGGGCGGAAATCATACCACCGGCCGAGTGGCTGGCCCGCCATCCGCATCCGCCGCTCGATCGCGACGATCACGTTTTCCAAGGCCGACATTTCGAGGAATACACGCGCGACCTGGAAGGTGCGTCCTATTCCCTTCCTGACCCTGCGGAAGGCCGAGAGCTTCACGATCTCTTCCCCCGCATAGCTGACGCTGCCGCTGGTCGCGGGTGTCTCTCCGGTCAGAACCTTGAACAGCGTGGTCTTGCCCGCGCCGTTGGGACCGATCAGAGCCAGCGCGCCCCCGCGGACGAGGTCGAAGTCGATCCCCTTCAGGATCGGCATGGCGCCATAGGACTTGCGCAAGTCTCGGACTTCAAGGACCACGCTCATTCCGCAGGCTCCTTTGCGACCATCGAGGCCGGAACGCCAGCGCGCGCAGCGTTTCTTTGTTGCCTGCGCGACCGCTGCGCCGCCAGAAAGCCCAGCACCCCGCCGGGGAAGGCCAGCACGATCATCAGCAGGATGCCCCCCACCACGATCTCGGAAAGGCCGGCGAAGGTGCGGGTAAGAAGGTCGATCCCGGCAAAGATCGCCGTGCCCAGCAGCGGACCCCAGAAGAAGCCCACCCCGCCGAGGAGCGAGTTCAGCACCGCCTGGATCGAATGGACCCAGTGTCCTGCAGCGGGCGTCACGATCTGCGTCCAGGGGGCGCTGAGGCCACCGGCAACGGCGGCAATCGCCCCCGCAACCACGAAGGCTGCCAGCCGATAGCGTGCGACGTTCACGCCGATGAAGGCGGCCCGTTCGGCATCCTGCTTGATGCAGCGCAAGACCCGGCCGAAGCGGCTATGCACCAACCACCACATCGCGAAAGCGAGGGCCGCGCAGATCAGCAGCAGGAACCAGAAATATGCCCGGCTGTCGCGCAGGCTGACCTCGACCAACCCGAGGTGGATCACCGGACGCGGGATGCTGCCCATGCCGTCGACCCCGCCGAGCGCATGGATATTTCCGGTGACGATGAACAGCACCTCGCTCAGCGCGAGGGTCAGAACCGCCAGATGCAGCCCCGACATCCGCCGCAGCGCGACGAAACCGACCAGAGCCGAGGCGATAGCACCCAGCAGCGCGGCTCCTCCCAGCAGCAGGAGAAAGGGCGCCCCGCCTTTCAACCCCCAGCCGACCAGATAGGCGCCGAGCGCGAAGAACGCCGCATGACCAAAGGTCGCGATGCCGGAAAAGCCGAAGAGCAGGTTCCAGGAGAGGCAAAACAGCCCCTCGACCAGGATGAGCCCGGCCACATAGGTCCATCCGGGGTTGGCCCAGAGCGGCACCGAGGTCAGCACGACAAGACCGGCAAGAGCCCAGATCGCGACGGAAAGACGCGCAGCGGCCATCACGAAACTCCCCGGTGCAGCAGGCCGTTCGGACGGACCAGCAGGATCGCGATCATGGCAAGGTAGATGGCAATGCCGGGCATCGCGGGCACGATATACGCGCTCATGCTCTCGGTGATCCCGAGGATCAGCGAGGCGAGCAGCGCCCCCCGGATGTTCCCGAGCCCACCGATGATGACGGCGATGAACGCATTGAGCGTATAGGCGTGGCCCAGTTCGGGCGAGAGGCTCTGATTGGGCAGCAGCAACCCGCCCGCAAATCCCGCCAGTGCAAAGGCCACCACGACGACGCCGGTGAAAAGCAGCGGCACGTTCAGGCCCAGCAGCCCGGTCATCCAGCCGTCATTGGCAACCGCCTGCACGATCTTACCGATCCAGAGGCGATGAATGGCAAATTCGAGCGCGAAGAAGACCACAAGCCCCATGACGATGATGAAGAGGGAGTATTTCGGGACCATGACCTGACCGAAGCGCAGGATGCCCGAGACCTCCGGCGGGGGCGAAACGCTGTAATAGTCGATGCCCCAGACAAGCTTCACCGCACCGGTGCAGACCAGCAGCAACCCGAAGGTGCCGATCAGCATGTAGGATTCGTCGAGATGCCGCAGCCGTTTCAGGATCAGCCGGTCGCAGATCACCCCGATGACACCGACCACGATCCCAGCTGCAAGGCTGGCAAGCAGGAACTGCGTCAGCCCCGAGCCCAACCGCTGAACGAAAGTGAAGGTCAGATAGGCCCCGATCATGAAGAAGCCGCCATGCGCAAAGTTCAGCATGCGCAGAACCCCGAAGACCAGCGTCAGTCCTGCGGCCACCAGGAAGATCGACATGGCAACGGTCAGCCCGTTCACGAGGGCGAAGATATCCTGCATGGACATCGGTTGATTGGACCTCCCCTTCCAGATCGCACGACTATGTGGACCGGCCCTCGCGCGGCGATGCCCGGATCACCGGCATCCTCATCGCAAGATCTGGAAAAATCAATATGCAAAAATGTACTTTATAGATGCAATATTTCATATATAAGTATACTTATATCGCCTAGCGTATGATTTGAAACGCAATATCAAATATATGATATGGCTCGAACGCGAGGTGGTCGACCTATGCCACAATCCCCCGGAACAGGCAGGATTGCCGGAAAGGTGGCACTCGTCACCGGAGCGGCCAGCGGGCTCGGAGAGGCTATTGCGCGGCGCTTTGTCGCCGAGGGGGCCCGCGTCTACCTCGCCGATATCGACCTTGAAGGCGCCCTCAGGGTCGCCGAGGATCTCGGGAAGAATGCCAGCGCGCTCGGGTTCGATGCTGTCGAGGAACCCGCCTGGATTGACGCTTTTGCCCGTATCGAGGCAGAGGCGGGGCAGCTCGATATCCTCGTGAACAGCGCCGGCATCACGCGGGTCGGCTCGGTCGAGGATCTTTCGCTCGAGACCTTCCGCGAACTGATCGACGTCGACCTGATCAGCGTCTTTCTGGGTTGCAAGCATGTCGTGCCGCTGATGCGGCGGACCGGCGGCTCGATCATCAACGTATCGTCGATCGCCGGATTGCGACCGCGGCCGCATCTGGCGGGCTATACCTCGGTCAAGGCAGCGGTGACGATGCTGAGCAAGTCATCGGCGCTGCACTATGCCGCCAAGGGCTATAATATTCGCTGCAATGCCCTGCATCCGGGCGCGATCCACACGGTCATGCTGGAGAAGACCGCCCGACAGACCAGCGACCCGGAGGCGTTCTTGGCCGCCTTGCGTTCGCAAGCCCCGCTCGGCCGGCTGGGAGAGGCCGAAGAAATCGCGGCGATGGCCCTGTTTCTCGCGTCTGATGAATCGGCATTCGTCACCGGCGCGGAAATGGTTGTGGACGGCGGGACGATTCTTTGACCGCCTGCGTCCCCGAACCTCGTCGTGACGCAGGGCCGCGCGGAGAATGCGGTGCTGAGGATTGCCCTGGACATGGAAACGACGGCGAGCGCCGTCTACGCGGTTGACGAGTTGCAGATCGTGTAGAAGCCCGATCAGACCGGGCTGATGGTGAGGGTCAGGCTGGCACCCTGCCCCGTCTGCCGTGGCATCCGATGCAGGATCGCTGGCAGCTCCGGTCCCGGCCAGAACACTCCCCGGAAAATCCCGACCGCGCCGCATGGCATCTGATGGATGGGGCCGGGTGCAACGCCTGACGCCATCGGACCGTATTCGACGCCTGAGCCGAGCAGGGTGCAGCGCAGCCGTCCGGCTCTCGCATCCAGCCGCCATTCGGATCCCCGGTCCGGGCTCTCCCCGCCAAGGCGAATGTCGAGAAGCGGACTTGCCAGTATCTCCGACGCAATCCCCGCAAGTCTGGCCAATTCCTGCGCGAGGGCGTCGCCTTGGTGATGAGAAGTCGCCGGATTGATGGATCGCACGCGCTCCACCACCTGCCCGCTTGCAACCCGGCCCTCGAATTGCGGCAATTCGTCGATCGCGAGCGATGCCAGCCAATTCTCCAGCGCGTCGGGAACCTTGCGGTCCCATAGGGCAAGCGACACGCCCTCCATCGCAATGCTCCGCAGAATCCGCGGATCGGGACCGCTTTTTACCGCGGTAGCAAAGCGAAACCTGCCCATCACGCCTGACACAGCGAAGGTGAGGCGGTGGTCGCCGCCTGATCGCTGTAGTCCTTGCCCCAGACCCGGCGCCATTCGCGCCTGAGCATCCGTTGCTCGGCCAGATCCATGTGGCGGATCATGTCGCCGCTGTCGCCCCCGGTCTCGCGATACAGGCGCGACCAGAGACGCAGGACCGATTTCGCGCTCCAGGGCAGCGCGGCGGTCGAGACCCAGCGGCGCAACTCGGGCGGCAACCGGTCGTAACGATCCATGGGCCGCAGCGCGCCCCGGCATCTGAGAGAGGTTGAGAGGTTGCGTCGGGCCAGGATCATCTCCTCCTCGTTGTCACACTCACGTTTCGGGTCGCCCCTGCGGCAGGTGACGCTCCATATCTTGCGGGTCGCGCAGGCGTCAGGCGATGCTGCGGTTGCCCCATCGGGGAAAGGGATCGGGCAGGTTCCGCCAGAGATGGGGCGTGAACCCGGTCGCCTCGACCAGCGCGGCATCCAGTGCCGCCGTGATTGCCGCGGCATCCATGTCCGCGCCGATGAAGACCAGTTCCTGCCGCCGGTCCCCCCAGGGCTCGGCCCAGTGCCGTTCCATCTCGGCCAGCGCATCCGGGTGGCTGGGCCAGCGATCTTTCGGGACCGACGCCCACCAGCTGCCCAGCGGGGTCACGGTCGAGATCGCGCCGGCAAGGCTGAATTCGACCGCCCAATCCGGCCGCGACGCGATCCACAGATGCCCCTTGGCCCGGATCACGCCCGGCAAATTGCCGTTCAGGACCCGATGGATCTTCTCCGGGTGAAATGGCCTGCGCGCCCGGTAGACAAAGGAAGAGATGCCATATTCCTCGGTTTCGGGAACATGCTCGGCAAAGCCATAAAGCTCCCTCGCCCACATCGGGTGTAGATGGGCGCGGTCGAAATCGAACAGGCCGGTATCAAAGATCCCGGCGGCATCGACGCGACCGAAATCGGTTTCGATCAACCGGGCGTCGGGGTTCAGCGCGCGAACGATCTGGCGCGCCTGCTGAAGGCGTTTGGGCCCGGCCTCCGTCACCTTGTTCAGGACGATCACATCCGCGAATTCCATCTGGTCGGTCAGCAGATCGACCAGCGTGCGGCTGTCCGCCTCGCCCAGGCTCTCGCCGCGATCGGCGATGAAGTCATGGCTCGAGAAATCACGGGTCAGGTTCGCCGCATCCACCACCGTCACCATCGTGTCGAGCCGCGCGACATCCGACAGGCTATATCCCTCGGCATCCCGAAAATCGAAGGTTGCGGCGACCGGCAGGGGCTCAGCGATGCCCGTCGACTCGATCAGCAGGTAATCGAAGCGCCCCTCGGCGGCGAGCCTGCCGACCTCGGCCAAGAGGTCGTCGCGGAGGGTGCAGCAGATGCAGCCATTCGTCATCTCGACAAGCTTCTCCTCGGCGCGGGACAGCTCAGCGCCGCCTCGGACCAGATCTGCGTCGATATTCACTTCAGACATGTCATTGACGATGACCGCGACCCGCCGTCCGTCGCGATTGTTCAGGATATGGTTCAGGAGGGTCGTCTTTCCGGCCCCGAGGAAGCCCGAAAGAACCGTGACGGGAAGGCGCTGGTCGCCGGGTTGGCTTGGATCTGGCATGGCTCGCAATTCATGTAATGTTATCTCATTACATTCATAGAAAACCCTTCGAACGGATGCAAGGGCCATCCGCCGACCGCTCTCACGAAAGCCGCCGTCGCGAAAAACTTCCTGACCGTCACACAATCGACGGAATGGGCCATTCGCGAAAATCCGGTCGGGAAAGACCTATGCGAATCGGGGATAGGTGGCGCAGGACGGCGATAATCCCTATCGCAAAGGCACCGCTTCCGTTCGTCAGAAGCCTTTCCCGCGCAATTTTGCGACACGCCCCGACGGGCCGCCGCGCGTGATCCCGCGCAAATGTTGCTTCAAAACCCCGCGAGAGGTCACCAATATGGTCATTCCTGCGTTTATCTATTGTGGTGCCGGGACGAAGTAGTGCAAGCGGGTTGGCGGAGAATATTTCCGGCACACCCTCAGGAGACGACATGGCTACCGGCACTGTAAAATGGTTCAACAGCGACAAGGGCTACGGCTTCATCCAGCCCAGCACCGGCAGCGGGGACGTTTTCGTCCACATCACTGCCGTCCAGCGCGCCGGCCTTGACGGGCTTGCCGATGGTCAGAAGGTTTCGTTCGAGCTGGAAACCGGCCGCAACGGCAAGACCTCGGCCGTCGATATCAAACTGGCCTGAACGTCCAGCGGTCCGGCGGGGCCTGCGGACAGGGGTGCAAGCATCCCGATCCGCAACCGGCCGGACCGGACGTTTCCGATTGCCGCCCCCTTGCAGGGCGTGGCGGCAATCCCGCCCGGACGGCGCGGCCAAGATCCGCCACCCGGTCCCGGCAACCATTTCCCGCTGCTGCTTTCCGGTCAGCCCTGACCGCAAGATTGATATTGACAGCCCCGTGCGCGGTCACGCTACAACTGGTCTGATAACCGGGCCAGTTGTCAATCTGTCCGGCAAAGGGGACGGGTTGCGGTGCGCGATGTTCAAAAGCTCCTTTTGCACGACGCCAGCCGGTTCGGCCGCGACATGCGCCGGCTTACGATCAAGGACCAGATTGCCGAGAAGATCGCGGCGCTGATCGCCTCGGGCCTGCTTGCGCCGGGGGACGAGCTTCCGAGCGAGCGCGATCTGGCCTCGGCTCTCTCGGTCAGCCGCGAGACGGTGCGGGTCGCCATCCAGACGCTTGCCGCGCGCGGCATCCTTGCCGTCAGCCAGGGAAGCCGGACGCGGGTGGTCAAGGCCGAGATCGCCGATCTTGCCCCCGGTATGGTCCGGCAGATCGACGTCAACCGCTATGACATTGACGAAGTCCACTCCGCGCGCCTGCTGATCGAACAGCATGTCGTGGGCGAGGCGGCACGGCATATCACGGACGAGGCTCTGGCCTCGCTGCAGCGGTCACTGACCTTGCAGAAGGACTGCATTGATGACCCGCTGCGCTTCCTGATCGCCGATCGCGAATTTCACCTGACGATCTATCGCGCCTGCGGCAACGAGCTGCTGGCCGATGTCGTCGCCGATCTCTACGCCCATATCATCGACCATCGCCGCCGCGCCGTCTCGCGTTCCGGCGCCATCGCCGAAAGCGTCGCGGATCACGAGGAGATCCTCGCCGCGCTGGAGGCGCGGGATTCCGCGCGGGCCCGGGCCGCCTTTGCCCGGCATGAGGAGCGGATCTACAACACCACCCGCCTGCTGCTGGCCGCGCGCGATGGCGCCGCCGGCGGCAAGGGCGGATCCTGATCAGGCTGCGGCCGAAGGGGCGCAGCCAATGCCAAGGCCGGTGGAGCGGCCGAGTTCCGGCTCCGAGGGAGAAAGGAGCCGCGTTTTGGGGAGGATGAGATGTTGAAGAGACGGAATTTCGTTCTGGCTGCAGTCGCCGCGATCTCGGCATTGGCCGGGTTCGGGGCGCCCATGCCCGCGGCGGCGCAGAACAAGGAGGTGGTCTACCTGACCCCCGGCCTTGACCTGCCCTTCTGGCGCTATCTGTCCAAGGGCGTCGAGAAGGTGGCGAGGGCCGAAGGATACGGCTTTCAGGCGCTGGATTCGCACAACGACGCCCAGCAGCAATTGAAGAACGCACAGGATGCCATCGCGCGGGGCGTGGCAGGGATCGTGCTGTCGCCCACTGACAGTTCAACCGCGCCCAGCGTGCTCTCGCTGGCAGAAAAGTCGAAAATTCCGGTCGTTATCGCCGATATCGGGACGAATAGTGGGGACTATGTCTCGTTCATCATCTCGGACAATTATGAAGGCGCGAATGGCACCGGCAAGGCGCTTGCCGCGGCGCTGAAGGAAAAGGGCTGGCAGGACGGTTCGGTCGGGATCGTGTCGATCAGTCAGGCCCGGCTGAACGGTCAGGCGCGCACCAAGGGGTTCAAGGACGCCATGGCCGAAGGCGGCGTGACAGGGGACGCGGGCCTCCAGCAGATGCAGTCCTATACGGCGGACGAGACCTTCAAGTTCACGCAGGACATGCTGACCGCGAACCCGAACATGCGGGGGCTGTTCGTCCAGACCGACCAGCCCGCAATCGGCGCCTTGCGCGCGATCAAGGCCGCCCGTCGTCAGGGCGAGGTTCTGGTCGCGGCCTTTGACGGCATTCCCGAATTCGTGCCCCTGCTGCAATCGGGCGAGATCGTCGCCTCGGGGATGCAGCAGCCGCATCTGATGGGCGAGGAATCCGCCAAGGCCCTTTTCGAGCATCTGAAGGGCGGTACGCCCAAGAAGGAGATTCTTGTTCCGATCGTGGTGGTGACGGACAAGAATATCGAGGAAATGCTGCCCACGATCACCGAGACGGTCTTCGCCGGCGAGTTGGCCAAGAACTGAGCAGCACTTCCGTCCCGGCGTCGGTCCTGCCGGCGCCGGGCGATGCGACGGAGCCTTTGCCGATGACGAACCCGGCCCTACCGGAGGATACCCCGCCTGCGCTGGTCGCGCGAAGCGTGTCGAAGCGCTTTGGCAGCACGCAGGCCCTGTCCGATGCCAGCCTCGAGGTGCGCCGGGGCGAGGTCCATGGCCTGCTTGGCGCGAATGGCGCGGGCAAGTCCACCCTGTCGCGCATCATCAGCGGCCATGTCGCGCGGGACAGCGGCGCGTTGGAATATCGGGGTAAGACCCTCTCTCCGCGCTCGACCCGCGAGGCGCTGGATTGCGGCATTGCGCTGGTCGCTCAGGAAACCAGCCTCGCCCCCGACCTCTCCGTTCTGGAAAACATCTTCCTGCCCGAGTTGGGCCGCTCCGGGAGGCTGTCATTCCCGGACATGCGGCGTCGGGCCACCGCGATCCTCGCCCGGCTGGGGCGCGATCATGCGCTGCCGCTCGACCGCGAGGTGCGAAGCCTCTCGGCCGCGCAACGCCAACTGGTCGAGATCGCGAAGGCGCTGGCCCTGAACGCCGACCTGATGATCTTTGACGAGCCCACCGCCTCGCTCTCGCCCGCCGAGGTTGAGCTCCTGTTCGAAATCATCGGACGGCTGCGCGATGCGGGCCATGCGCTGATCTTCGTCTCGCACCGGCTGGAGGAGGTGTTCTCGATCACCGACCGCGTGACCATCCTGCGCGAGGGGCGGACGGTCGCGGCCAGCCTCGGGACCGCGAGCCTGACGCAAGCCGACATCATCCGCCACATGGTCGGGCGGGAACTGGGCGCGATCTATGCGACCCCCGGCCTCGACCGCGCCGTGACGGCAGGCGCGCCGGTGCTGGAGGTCGAGAACCTCTCGGCCCGGCCCTTGGTGCGCGATGTCAGCTTCACCCTCCGCAAGGGCGAGATCCTCGGGATTGGCGGGCTGATCGGCGCGGGCCGGTCCGAGGCGATGGAGGCGATCTTCGCCATGCGCCCGCGCGACGGCGGCACCATTCGCCTCAACGGCAGGGAAATCGCGATCCGTCGCCCCATCGACGCCATCCGCAACGGCATCGGCTTCGTGGCCGAGGATCGCCGTGCGCAGAATATCGTGCCGGACCTCAACGTGCGCGAGAACCTGATGCTCGCGCATCTGGGACGACATCGCGGCTTCGGCCTCGGCTATCGGCAGAGGCAGGGGCGCGTGGCCGAATTGCTGTCACAGTTGGGCCTGCCGACCGACCGCATGGATGCAAGCCTGCTGACCTTCTCGGGCGGGATGCAGCAAAAGGTCATCATCGCCCGCTGGCTGCTGATCGACCCCGAGGTGCTGATCCTCGACGAGCCGACCAAGGGCGTCGACATCGGCACCCGCAGCGCCATCTATCGCATCCTGCGCGACATTGCCGATCAGGGCGTGGGCGTCGTCGTCATCTCCTCGGATTTCGAGGAATTGCTGGGCGTGACCGAACGCGTCGTGGTGATGAGCGACGGCATGACCATCGCCGATCTGCCGACCGCGATCCTGACCGAGGAAAAGCTGACGCTGCTCGCCGCGCCCCGCACCTCGACCCGGCGCAATCGCGCCCTGCTCGAGGCGCTGGCGCAGGAATACGACGCCTTCGCGTGGTGGGCGTTGCTGGAGGATCGGTCGCTGATCTGCCTCGGTGCTGCGGCGGCAGTGGGGGCACCCGCGCTCGATCTGCGCGCGGGCGAGGCGCGCGAACACGGCGAAACCGGCATCCCCGCCGCATTGGCGGCACGTAGCGAGGGCGTCGTGACCGAGCCTGAAAGCGGCCTCAGGTCCATGATGGTCGCATTGCGGAACGCGCGCGGTCACGATCTGGGCTGGGTCGGCCTGACCGCCGCCGATGGGCGGCCGCTGCCCTCCGCCGACCGGATCCGCGCCCTCGCCCGCGACTGGCAAACCGACACCCACGCACAGGGAGACGCCGCATGAGCGACGCAAGCGTGAACCGCCCCTCGGGGGTCAGGCGCCTGACCCGCAGCCTCGAGGTCAGGATGCTGGGCCTTGCCCTGCTGATCGCCGTGGGGCTTTCGCTGCTCTCGCCCTATTTCCTGACCGAGAACAACATCTTCAACATCCTCGACCAGTCGGTGGTGATCGGCATTGTCGCCGTCGGCATGACCTTCGTGATCCTGACCGGGGGGATCGACCTGTCGGTCGGCTCGGTCGCGGGGCTGACGGGGATCGTGCTGGGCCTCGCCTTGCAGGAGCTGCCCATCCCGGTCGCCATCCTTGTCGCTGTCGCGTCCGGCGCGTTCATCGGTCTCCTCTCGGGGGTTCTGGTCGCGTTCTTCGGCCTCGCGCCCTTCGTCGTCACGCTGGGGATGATGGCCATCGCGCGCAGCCTTGCCTATATCTTCTCGGGGCAGACGGCGATCTCGGGCATTCCCGATGCGCTCTCCGGCATCGTCTACACGACCGTTCTGGGCATTCCGGCGAATGTCATCTTCCTCCTGCTCCTCTACCTCGCGGCATGGGGCTACCTGACCTATACCAAGGGCGGGCGCACCATCTATGCCGTCGGCTCGAACCGCGAGGCGGCGCGGGCCGCGGGACTGAACGTGATGGCCTATTCGATCCTGCCCTATGTCATCTCGGGCGCGCTGGCGGCGGTCGCGATCACCTTCTCGATCGCGCAGATCCTGTCGGCCGACCCGCTGGCCGGCAACCAGATGGAACTGGACGCCATTGCCGCAGTGGTGATCGGCGGCGCCAGCCTCGCCGGCGGGCGCGGTTCGATCATCGGGACGCTGATCGGGGTGCTGATCATGGTGATGATCCGTAACGGGCTGAACCTGCTTGGCGTCTCGCCCTTCTGGCAGGGCTCGGCCATCGGCTCGATCATCATTCTCGCTTTGCTGGCGGAACGGCTTTTCAACTGGCGCGCCTCGCGCTGATCGGGGAAAAAAGGAACCAACATGACCGACGAACCCAGCCTCGCCATCCGTCTTTTCGGCACCGATGAGCCGGTCGCGCCGCCCCGCCTGCTGCGCGCCGGTCCCCTCAGCGCCGAGCTGGAGGCCGGAAACCTGCGCTATATCCGCTATCGCGGGGCCGAGGTGCTGCGCGCCGTCTCCTATATCGTGCGGGACAAGGACTGGGGCACCTACAATCCCGAGATCTCGGATCTGGAGATTGCCGAAGGACCGGAGAGCTTCACCGTCAGCTATGGCGCCCGCACCGCCGACGAGGCGCAGGCCTATGCCTATCGCGCCCGGATCGAGGGGCGCAGCGACGGCACGCTGATCTTTCACGCGACCGGCGCGGCCGAAAGCGATTTCCTGACCAATCGCACCGGCTTCGTGATCCTGCACCCGATCGCCGGCATCGCGGGCAGTCCGGTGACGATCACCCATACAGATGGCCGCATCGAGGAGGGCAGCTTTCCCCGCCTGATCGACCCGGTTCAACCGATGATGGACCTGCGCATGCTGGCGCATGTCTCGCCGCAGGGCCATCGCGTGACCTGCCTGATGGAGGGCGACGCCTATGAGATGGAGGATCAGCGGAACTGGACCGACGCCTCCTACAAGACCTATGTGCGGCCGCTGGCCCGGCCCTGGCCCTATATCCTGCGGGCGGCCGAGGCGGTCGAGCAGCGCATCACCGTCAGCGTCGAGGGCGGCGAAAGCGGCGCGAGCGAGGGCGCGGCGGTCCGTGTCGCGGTGGGTGCGGCAGCGGGCCGCGTTCCGGCGCTTGGCATTGGCCTCGACCCCGATGACGCCGCCGCTGCGCTGGAGCTGTCCGGCCCGCTGAAGGAGCTTCGGCCCGCGCATCTGATCTGTCATCACGACCCCCGGCGCGGCCATGACGGCGAGAGCCTGCGCCAGCAACTGAGCGTCGCCCTGATGATGGAAGCCGAGCCATGGCTGGAGGCGATCATCGAGACCGTCGAGGGTTTCGAGGCCGAGATCGCGGCCCTCGGTCAGGTCGTAGCGGCGCTGGGGCAGCCGTTCCGCAGCGTGCTGCTCTCGCCCGCGCCGGATCTGAAATGCACCCTGCCGGGAAGCGTCTGGCCGCCCGCACCCGATGCCGCAGCCATCGCCGATGCCGCCCGCAGGGCATTCCCGGGCGCGAGGATCTGCGGCGGCATGATCAGCTATTTCACCGAGTTCAACCGCAAGCGACCGCCGGTCGGCAGCCTCGATCTGGCCAGCTTCACGACCTCGGCCATGGTCCATGCCGGGGATGACCGCTCGGTGATCGAGACGCTGCAGGCGTTGCCGGACATTGCCCGAAGCGCGGCGGAGATTGCCCGGCCCCTGCCCTTCGCGGTCGGTCCCTCGGCGATCGGGATGCGCGCCAATCCCTATGGGGCCGAGCCCAAGGACAACCCCCTGAACATCCGGCAGGCGATGAACTTCAACGACCCGCGCCAGCGTGGATTGCTTGGCGCGGCCTGGACGCTTGGTTACTTCGCGAATTTCGCCCTTGGCGGGGCCGAGGCCATTGCCCTTGACGCCCCGGTCGGCGCCTTTGGCGCGGTCCATGCGCCAGCCGCATTTCCTCAACCGTGGTATGATGAAAATGGCGGCGTCTATCCGCTTTACCATCCGCTGCGCGGGCTGGCGCGACTGCGAGGCCGCCCGCTCAGGCTGCTGGAAATCTCGGACCCGGACCGCGTCACAGGCATTGCCGTGGATGGAGAGGATGGGGGCGAGATCTGGCTGGCGAACCTGACCGGACGCGCCCTGCCCTTGCGTCTGCCCGAAGGGGTCACGGGTGTCGCCACGCTGGACGCGGAAAGCTTCCGGCAGGCGGCCTCGCGCGGCGATTTCATGGATGCGCTGGTGTCTCCGGCCGGGGCAGAGGCAGAACTTGGCCCCTATGCGCTGATGCGCCTCCGCGGGAGTTTCTGACCGGACCGCCAGAAGGATGCGCCTGCCCGGTCTCGGACAGGCGCGCGACATATGAGGGCGCAGGTCAGCCCGAGAAGAAGGCCTGATGGATCAGGGGTTCGACCTGATGCGCCCCCTCCCAGATCATCTTCAGCGCGACATAGAAGATGACGGCCAGACCGACATAGGCGATCCAGCGATGGCGGTTCAGCAGCCTTGCGATGAAGCTTGCGGCAAGGCCCATCATCGCGACCGACAGCACCAGCCCGATCACGAGGACCGTCATATGCTCGCGCGCGGCACCGGCCACCGCCAGCACGTTGTCGAGGCTCATCGAGACGTCGGCCACGACGATCTGCATCACGGCCTGCTTCAGGGTCTTGCGCGGGGCGCCGCCTGCAATCGTCCCGTCCTGGTTCAAGTCCTGATCGGTCAATGCTTCCTCGGCGGCATGATGCTCGGCCGCACTGGTGCGCAATTCGCGCCACATCTTCCAGCAGACCCAAAGCAGCAGGATACCGCCCGCCAGCAGAAGCCCAACGATCTGAAGCAGTTGCGAGGCGATCGCCGCGAAGATGATGCGCAGCACGGTCGCTGCGATGATGCCGATCAGGATGGCGCGGCTGCGTTGGTCCTTGGGCAAGCCCGCCGCTGCCAAGCCGATGACGATCGCGTTGTCACCAGCCAGGACCAGATCGATCCCGATAACGGCCAGCAGGGCGCTCAGCCCTTCCGCTGTAAAAATTTCCATTGTCCCCCTCAGTCTTGTTGGGTTGAGGCATGTCGCAAAGGCAGACGACTCGCCAGAGGGAATCGAGGGTTGCGGCTACCGTTCAAACCCCGCCCTTTTACCGCCCTGATTGCTGTAGTCGAGTCTGCCTGTCGTCTTTAAGCCGATGCCCTCCCGCTCAGCCAGTCAGGGGCGGCGGCTCTCCTTCGACGTCAGTTGCCCTTCGATCCGGGCCAGTTCGAGATCGAGGAAATAGGCCATGGCCACGCGTATGACGACGATCACCGTCAGGATGCCGACCTCGCTCAGCGTCCGGTGGACGATCGAGTGCAGGATGTCCGAAACGATCAGCACCTCGAGACCGGTGAGCATGGAGCGCCCCAGCGTCAGCCGGAAGGTCGTCATGGCCGGGCCGGTCAGCCGCTCCATCCAGTCTCCCTCGGCCTGCGAGAAGGATCGTGCCGACATGACGGTCGAGAGGACGACGCCCAGGACGAGGATGACGAAGGCGGCCATGTCGATCACGTCTGCGGCGGCTTCGATCATGCGCGATCTCCTGTCCGATGCGAAGCGAGGGTCGGGGCTGAGGTCTCGTTGGCGGCCATGCCTTCGCCGCCGGGGTGGAAATGCCGAAAGAAAAATGGTGTCGGGGATTTCACCCAACACCATTTCCCTCGCATCCGCGAGTGTTTTTGCAACGCGGGCCGGACATTCATCCGCTGCCGGCCCGCGCGCCCCGCTCAGGAATAGCCGGGGCGCGGCACCAGCCCCATCAGCGATTGCGAGAGGCCGCCATCGACCACGATCTCTTGCCCGGTGATATAGGACGCATGGCGCGAAGCCAGAAACAGCGTCGCCCCGGTCATGTCGTCGGGCGAGGCGATACGGCGCAGCGGCACCATCTCCTCGCGCCGGGC
>NZ_DATMFA010000100.1:0-110169 GCF_035556475.1 Paracoccus sp. (in: a-proteobacteria)
GGCAGCGTCGGATCGGCGGGGGCAAGGGACAGCAGGCCATTCGCATCGCCGAACAGCAGATCGCCCTGCCGCACCACGACGCCACCGATGATGACCGCGCCGAAAAGCTCTGCCCCGGGGGTGTTCAGCACCCGCGTCGTCACCACGTTCAGCCCGCGCGCATAGACCGGGAGGCCGATTTCGCGCAGCTCCTCGATATCGGTGACGACACCATCCACGACGATCCCTGCAGCCCCGGCGGCAAGGGCGGCGCGCGCGACCATCTCTCCGACGCAGGCGACGTGGTGGTCGCCGGCGCGGTCGATGACCAGCACATCGCCCGGACCCAGATCGTCAAGCACCAGATGGACCGGCACCGCATCCGGCAGGGGTTGGCGGACCGTCACCGCCCGGCCCAGCAACTTGCCCGAGGTCATCGGCCTGACCAGGGGCGAGACGATGCCCGTCGTCAGGTAATGTCCAAGCGATGCGGGCTGGATTTTCTGCATCCGCTCGAGAAGAGCCGGGTCGAGGGCCGCCATCGGCGCGCGGGGATGGCGGATCATGCGACCACGCCCTTCGCCAGATCCGCGGCACGGCGGCAGCCGGCATTCAGGAAGGCCATGTCATTCCCGACAAGAAGCATGTCCCCGCCTTCGCCCAGAAGCTCCGCCACCTGATCCGCCTCATAGGGGAAGCAGGGCAGCATGACCTTGATCCCGCGCGCATGGCATTTCGCGATCAGCTCGCGCATGGCGGCGCGCACCTGCGGGTGGCGCATGGCGTAATCGACCGGGATGCCGCAGGCCAGCGAATAGTCGGCCGGCCCGAAATGCACCGCGTCGATGCCCGGAACGTCAAGGATGGCGTCGATCTCGTCAAAGAATTCCGGGCTTTCGGCCATTGGCACCAACAGCGTCTCGCGGTTCGCGCGCGCCGCATATTCGCCCCAGTCGAAGCCCGGCCCGCCATAATTCGCCGAGCGCACCGAGCTGTCGCCGCCGCGCCGCCCCAAGGGCGGGAACTTGGTCGCGGCCACGATCTCGCGCATCTGGGCGGCGGAATGGACCTGCGGGATGATGACCCCCTCGGCCCCCAGTTCCAGCGCCTTGCGCAAACCGGTGGGGGTGCTGTCCGGCACACGGACCAAGGGCGCGACGCCGGCAAGCCTTGCGGCAAGGATCATCCGCTCCATCGGCAGGTCAAGGCCAAGGGCCGTATGCTCGGCGTCGATAAAGACGAAGTCCAGCCCCCAGTTCCCCGCAATCTCGACGACGGCGGGCGCACCGGAATAGACATTCATCCCGAAGGTCGGGCGGTCCAGCTTCTCGCGCAGGCTCATACCACGGCGGCCTTGGTGCAGATGGCGTAGTCCTGCGGGCGGCGGTCGCGCCACGGGTGAACCTCATAGATGCCGGGATCGCGGATGATGGATTTCACGCGCGACTGCTCCAGATCGACATCGACCGAGAAGATGCCGTCGGCCATGCCGGCATTGATCACCTCGCGGCCGTCCGGGCCGATAACGTGGCTGTCACCCATGAACTGCATGCCGTCATCCAGATCGTTGCGGTTTGCGGAGAGGAAATAGACGAAATTCTCAGCGGCGCGGACCCGGCTGAAGAGGTCCGGCAGGATGCGCGCGGCCTCGGGCCATGCGGCGGGCAGGACGATCAGGTCGGCGCCTTCCAGTGCGAGGGTGCGGGCCACTTCGGGGAAGCGGATCTCGTAGCAGATCGCAAGGCCGATGCGGCCAATCTCGGTCTCGAAGACCGACGGGCCGTCGATCTGCGGGATGTCGACGAAACGGTCCCCGATCATGAAGGGCAGGTGCATCTTGTGATGCAGGCCGATGATGCCCTTGGGACCGATCAGGGCGGCGGTGTTCAACGCCTGATCGCCGCGCCGCTGGTAGAAACCCACGACGACATGAATGCCCGTGTCGCGCGCGGCGGCCAGGATCGGCTCAAGATCGCCGCGTTCGATATCGACCGCCGCCGCGACAAGGCTGTCGCGATCGTCAAAGGAGCCTCCGGTCAGGAAGCATTCCGGAAATGCGATCAGGCGGTTGCCCGAAGCGGCGGCCTCGCGCGCTTTCTCGGCGACGAGCGCCGTGGTGGCTGCGGTGTCGCCATGAATGGGCGAGAACTGGGCGAATGAGATTTTCATGGATTTCGTTCCGTGGAAGGGAGGGGGGCGCGAACCGAACCGCGCCCCCTGTCAGGATCAGTTCAGCTTGAAGCCGACCGCATCGAAAACGGTCTGGGTCAGTTCGGGGTCGAAGGTCTGCGCGTATTTCGCGATCACCGGGCGCACGGCTTCCTTCATGCGCTGCAGTTCGGCCGGGTCGATCTCGGTGACGGTATTGCCCGCGTCGCGGATCGCTTGCAGCGCCGAGACCTGTGCATCACGCGAGATCTTGCGCTGCTCGATGGCGGTTTCGCGCGCCACCTCGATGATCAGCTTCTGCTCGTCCTCGTTCAGCTTGTCCCAGAAGGGCTTGCCGATCAGCACGATCTGCGGATTGTAATTGTGCCGCGTGACCGAGACGTATTTCTGCACCTCATGATATTTGGACCCGAGGATGAAGGGCGCGGTGGTTTCCTGCCCGTCGACGGCGCCGGTTTCCAGCGCGGTGTAAAGCTCGGTCACGGCCAGCGGGGTCGGGTTCGCGCCAAGCGCCGCCCACATGTCGACGAGCAGTTGGTTCTGCTGGACGCGGACCTTCAGGCCCGAGATGTCCTCGATCTTCGTGACCTCATGCTTGTTGTTGGTAAGCAGGCGGAAGCCCTGCTCCCAGAAGGCGAGGCCGATCACGCCATGTTCGGGCAACTGGTCGTTCAGCTTCTTGCCGACCTCGCCATCCAGCAGCTGATCCATCACCTCGACATCCTGATAGATGAAGGGAAGGTCGAGAATGCCGAAATCCTGCTCTTGCGTGATCATGTTGCCGGCGTTCCAGACCATCATCTCGACCACGCCGCCCTGCAGCGAGGACAGGACCTGCACGTCGCCGCCCAGCACGCCATTGGCGAAGACCTTGGTGTTGAGCTTGCCGCCGCTGCGCTCGGCCAGCTTGTCGGCGAAGATCTGCATGCCCAGAACCGGAGGCGTGCCAGCCTGCCCGGTGGCGGCGAACTTGATCAGGTGCGAATTGTAGTCCTGCGCCTGAACGCCCGATACAAGGAAGGCGGCGGTCAGAAGACCGATGATCGTTTTCATGTCGATATCCGTGTTGGGTAAGGGGAAAAGGGTCTTGATGCCCTTTAGTGGGAAATCCATGCCGCGGGGACGGTGACCAGTCCGGGGAAAAGCACCAGCAGGAACAGCACCGCGACCTGTGCGAAGAAGAAGGGCAGGGTGCCCTTGCACAGCGCCTCGTAATCCATCTTGCCGACGGCGCAGACCACGTTCAGCACGGTTCCGACCGGCGGCGTGATCAGGCCGATCGCGCAGTTGATCATGAAGAGCACGCCGAAATAGATCGGATCGACACCCGCGGCCGTGACGACCGGGACGAGGATCGGGCCCAGCAGCAGGATCGTCGGCGTCAGGTCCATCGCGGTGCCGACGACGATGATCAGCAGCATCAGGATAAAGACCAGCAGCTTGGGATTGTCCATGAAGGGCTGGACCATCTCGATGATCTGGCCGGGGATGTCCGCAATGGTGATCATCCATGCCGGGATCGCGGCTGCGGCGACAAGGAACATGACGCCCGCCGCGGTCTTGCCGGCACGGAAGGTGACGTCCTTCAACTCGTCGAAGCTGAGTTCGCGATAGACGAACATGGCGACGAACAGCGAATAGGCGGCTGCGACGGCGGCGGCCTCGGTCGGGGTCACGATGCCGAAGCGCAGGCCGACGATGATGATGACCGGCAGCATCAGCGCCCAGAGGCTGTCGGCGAAGGCGCGGCCGCGCTCGGCCCAGCTTGCGCGCGGCGCGGGTTCGCTCTCCTCGGCGCGGGAGAGGAAGAACCAGGTAATCGCCAGTGCCAGCGCGATCATCACGCCGGGCGCGATGCCGGCCATGAAAAGCTTGCTGATCGAAAGGTTCGTCGCGACACCAAAGACGATGAAGCCGATGCTGGGCGGGATGATCGGGCCGATGATCGACGAGGCTGCGATAAGGCCCCCCGCGCGCTCCTTGCTGTGCCCGGCCGCGACCATCATCGGCAGCAGCATGGCCGAAAGCGAAGCCGCATCGGCCAGCGCCGAGCCTGAAAGGCTGGAGAGCAGCACGCCCGCGAAGATCACGACATAGCCCAGACCGCCACGGCGATGCCCCAGCAGCGATTGCGCCAGCGCAATGATGCGGCGCGACAGGCCCCCGGTGTTCATCACCTCTCCGGCGAGGATGAACAGCGGAATGGCGATCATCGGAAAGCTGTCGACGGCGTTCAGCAGGTTCTGGGCGATGATCTGGCCGTCGAACAGCCCCATCTGCCACATGAGCGCGGCACCGGTGATGATCAGCGCATAGGCGATCGGGGCGCCGATGGCGATGACCAGCAGCAGCGATCCGGTGAAAAGTGCGACGGTCATTTCAAGGCTCCCTGGGCCATCAGGCGCTCGGCCTCGTCCTCGTCTTCGGCGGCGGAAACGGTAAGATCGTCATCCGCAAGCCGGCCGGCGAGCAGAAGGACGAGCTGAGAGAGCAGGAAGATCCCGCTCATCACGGCAAAGACCACGCCCGCCAGATACATCGCGCCGATCGGCAGATGCGTCGCAGGCGAGATGACATGGAGATTGATCCGGGCCTGCTGCCAGCTTCCCACCAGCATGAGCCATGTGACGTAAAGCATGATCACATGGGTCAACGCGAAGGTCATGCGGCGCATTGCGGGGGGAAGGCGGCGCACCAGCATGTCGACGCCGACATGGCCGCGCTCGTAAAGCACGAGCAGCGCCCCGATGAAGGTCATCCAGACATAAAGCAGGCCCGACACCCCTTCAGAGAGGTAGATGCCGCTGTTGAAGGCGTAGCGCAGGACCACATTGCAGAAGATCAGGCAAAGCATGCCCACCATGCAAAGGATCACGATCCAGCGCAAAATTCCGAGATAGATGTTTCTGAGGGCGGTCATGCACTCTCCGCTGTCATAAGAAAGGGAGTTGGTCCCCCTCGTCCTGACAGAGGACGCGATTCCACCATCGGCCAAAGCCGGTTTGCCCTCGTCGACAGCGCCTGCCCATTTTCGGGCCTATGCCACGCGATCTCCCTGTCGGGTTCAGGCGTAATTTAATTGTATGATGACTGTCAACATATGAATCAGGCGTCCTTCAATTTTCTGTAACGCTCAAGGCTGCCGACCAGGTGAAAGCGCATGGCCTCGCGCGCATCCAGCACATCCTTGCGTGCGATGGCATCGGCGATGCGGCGGTGCTCATCGTTCATCTTGGCCAGATAGTCCCGCGTCAGTTCTGGAACCGAGGCGTGGATCAGTTGGCTGCGCGGAATGATCACCGGGCCGATAAAGGACAGGAAGCGGGGCATATAGCCGTTGCCCGTCGCCTCGGCGATCGCCATGTGGAAGGAGAAATCCAGCTCGCGCGGGTTCTCGATGAACCGGTCCAGATCAGCGGTGGTTTCGATGATCTCCATGATTTTCGCGAGGTTTTCATCGCTTCGGCGTTGTGCGGCCAGCCCGGCGGCCTCGACCTCGACCCCAAGGCGAAGCTCCAGGATTTCGAGGATTTCAGCCAGTTCTCCGGCTTTCTCGGGGCTGATCTTGAGGACACCGTTCTGCCCGGAGACGAAGACGCCGACGCCTTGCCGGGATTCCACCAGCCCCTCGGACCGCAGATGCGCGATCGCCTCGCGCACGACCGTGCGGCTGACGTTATAGGTCTCGCCAAGCTGGGCTTCGATCGGCAGCTTGTCACCAACCGAAAACTCGCCGGATTCTATCCGCTCGGCAATGCCCTTCGCGACGATGGATGACAGGCTGTCCCGGCGTTTTCTCATGTATCTACCCATGTTTGTTATATGATGTCATACATGAAGCAGCGGGCCACGGGAAGCTTCTTGTGCCGCAGGGCATCTTCTGGGCCGGGACCGAACAGCGCGAGACTTCTCCACGCGCCGGGGCAGATGCTGGCATTCGCCATTCTGGTAATTCTGGCAGGCGGCGGCAATGATTTTCAGGCCGCGTCCATGTTTCCCCTCACCTTCGCTTGAGCATCGGAAACACTCTTCGCCGGGAATTGTTGATCCCCCTCTACGCAACCAGCCAGGAGGATTCCAAGATGGATCACACATTGCACCAGCGGTTGAGCGAGACGGAACTGACCGACGACCGGCTTTCGGGCGCGACGATCTACGGACCCGGAGACGAGACGGTCGGCAAGGTTTCGCACTTGCATGGCGCGGGTTCCGGGGCCGAAGCCATCATTGATGTCGGCGGCTTTCTGGGCATCGGCTCGAAGCCGATTGCCATCAGTGTCTCCGAGATCGACTTCATGCGCGACGAAAGCGGCACCGTCCATGGCGTGACGCGCCATGGCAAGGATGAACTCAAGGCGCTGCCGGCGCATCATCACTGACCGGCCATCTGGCGGCGCCGATGACGGCGCCGCCGCATTCCTGCGAAGGAGGCACTGCGATGCCTGCGAAATCGAAAGCCCAGCAGAAAGCCGCGGGCGCGGCCCTGTCTGCCAAGCGCGGCGATACGAAGAAAAGCGAATTGCGCGGCGCTTCGAAGGAGATGTACGACTCCATGTCGGAATCCCAGCTTGAGGATTTCGCCAGCACCAAGCGCAAGGGCAAGCCCGAGCATGTGAAGAAGTGACCTTGTGGGGTCAGCGCGGTAAGGCGCGCTACCTGAAGGCGAAAAGATCCTCGTCCGCATCGACGTGTCCCGCCAGCCGGGCGGCGACGATCTCGGCCGCGATCATCGAGAAGGTGATGCCATTGCCGCCGAAGCCCATCACCGCATGGCAGCGGCTGAGGCCCGGCACACGGTCGATGATCGGAAGCCCGTCCGTGGTGTTGCCGAAAGGTGCGGCCCAGACATAGGCGGGCGCGCCGATCTCGATCCCGCAAAGGGCATGCAGCTTGCCGATGATCCGTTCAGTGCTTGCGCGCAGCAGCGCCGGATCCTTGTAGGCGAGGGCGTCGTCGCGATCCTCGCCGCCGGCGATGATGCGCCCGTCTTTGGCGGTGCGGAAATAGAGGTAGGGATCGGCCGCCTCCCAGACCAGCATTCCGTCGAGCCAGTCCGGCCGCGCCATCCGCGGCTGGCTGGCGAGGGCCCAGGTCGAGGTGATGCGGTGGGCCTTGCTTTCCATCTGCGGCAGGAACTCATAGCCGGTGCAGAAAATCGCCTGTCCGGCCGTCAGGATCGTCCCATCCGAGGTTGCCAGCGCGACGCTGTCCGCCCCTTCGGCAAGATCGGTGACCTCGACCGGCGATGCGATCTCGACCCCGCGCTCTGCCGCCAGCCGCAAGAGGCCGGCCGTCAGCCGCGCCGGGTTCGCCGAGGCGGATGCCCGCGACAGAAGCGCAGCCATGCGGTCGATACCATAGCGGCGCAAAAGCTCCGCATGGTCCAGATATTCGCTGGCAATTCCCGCCTCCTGCCGCGCCAGAAATTCGGTATGCATGGCGCGGTGGCCCATCTCGTCACCGGTGAGATAAAGGGCCGATTTCGGCTGCATGTCGCATTCGATGCCGCAGCGGGCGACGAGCTTCTCCAAAGCGTGCACCGCCTTGACCGAGCGGCGCCATGCCCGGGCCGCCTTCTCCGGCCCGATGCGCCGGGCAAGCCGGTGCAGGGGTACGTCGATCTCATGCTGGATCATCGCCGTCGAGGCGAGGGTTGAGCCCCGCGCCGGCGGGCGGCGGTCGAGGAGCAGGATCCGGCCCTTCTGCCGCGACAGCGCCTCGGCCATCAGCGCGCCGCTGATCCCGCTGCCCATGATGATCACATCCCAGGATTTCGAGGAAGGCGCCGCAATCATCGGAACTGAAATGCCTTTCGTCGCCGCCCAGAAGGGCGTGTCCAGATGCAGGCGGCGCTTTCGCGTGCGGGCCTTCTGCTGGGGCGCCACGATCAGGCGAGATCCCGCAGCGTCGGTTCGCGGTCCCAATAGCGCAGCGTGGCCGCCTCGGGCAGTTTCGCAAGATCGGTCACGCCGGCATCCGCCTTGATCCCTGCGCGGTCGAGCAGCGGCTTCGCCCCGGCGTCATGCCCGATCGCCTTCAGATGGGCGAAGGCGTCCATCACGAAGCCAAGGGCCGCGCTGTCCTCCGCAAGCTTTCGCGCTGCCGCCTCGCTCAGGACCAGTGCGACGGCATCGAAAAGACATGAGGGAGATCCTGCAAGCTGGCCGTCCGCCTTCATTTTTCCGCCGTCGAGCGCGATACCCCCGACCTTGGGCGCGATGGTGAATGGCGTGCCCCCGGCATCCTTGACCTTGCCGATCAGCGCCTCCAGCGCCGCCTTGTCCGAGCCCTCGTCAAAGAGGATCCCGACCTTGCGACCCTGAAGCGTGGCGTGCCATTTCTTCTGGATCGACAGCGCGTCGCTGGGCTCCAGATCAACCGGCGGGCGCGCGGGTTTTGCGGCTGCGGGCAGATCCATCGCCAGCCCCTTCGCGACGCGGCTGGCCAGATCCTCGTCGACATGGCGCAGATGCGACAGCAACCGCTGCCGGACATGTTCGAGGGCGACCTTGGACAGCTCGAAGGTGATCGCCGAGGCGATATGGGCCTGTTCGCTTACGGTCTGGGATTTCCAGAACATGCGCGGTTGGCTGTAATGATCGGCAAAGCTCTCGGCCCGGACCCGCAGCTTTGGCCCCGCAACCTCTTGCGGGGCGGTGCGAAAGCCCGACGCGCGGGGGCGGGGGCCGCCATCCTCGCCCGCCTCGGCAAGGCTGTTCGGCTCATAGGCGGCGCGGCCTTTCGGAACATGGGTCTGCATCATCCCGTCGCGCATCATGTTGGCAAAGGGACATTTCGGCGCGTTGACCGGGATCTGGTGGAAATTGGTCGTCCCGAGGCGCGATTTCTGCGTATCGAGATACGAGAAAAGCCGCCCCTGCAACAGCGGGTCATCCGAGAAGTCTATCCCCGGCACCACGTTCGAGGGCAGGAAGGCCAGTTGCTCGTTCTCGGCGAAATGGTTGTCGGGATTGCGGTCCAGCACCATGCGGCCGATGATGCGCAGGGGCACGACCTCCTCGGGGATGAGCTTCGTCGCATCAAGCACGTCATAGGGCAGGCTCGCCGCCAGTTCGGCGTCGAAGACCTGCACGCCGAAGTCATATTCGGGGTGGTTGCCGGCCGCGATCGCCTCCCACAGGTCGCGGCGGTGATAGTCGTTATCCGCGCCCTGCAGCTTGGCGCTTTCGTCCCAGACCAGCGATTGCGTGCCAAGGCGCGGGCGCCAGTGGAACTTGACGAAGCGCTCCTCGCCCGCGGCATTCACCAGCTTGAAGGTGTGAATGCCAAAGCCCTCCATCATGCGATAGCTGCGCGGGATGCCACGATCGGACATGGCCCACATGACTGTGTGCAATGTCTCGGGCATCAGCGAGACGAAATCCCAGAACGTATCATGGGCGGATGCCGCCTGCGGAAAACCCCGGTCGGCCTCCATCTTCACCGAATGGATCAGGTCGGGAAACTTGATCGCGTCCTGGATGAAGAAGACCGGGATATTATTCGCGACCAGATCCCAGTTGCCCTCGTCGGTATAGAACTTGGTGGCGAAGCCGCGCACGTCGCGGGGCGTATCGACCGAGCCCGCGCCACCCGCGACGGTCGAGAAGCGCACGATCACCTCGGTCCGCTTGCCCTTCTGGGAAAAGAGGCTCGCCCGGCTCAGATCCGGGATCGGATTGGTGCATTCGAAATACCCATGCGCGACCGAGCCGCGGGCATGGACGATCCGCTCGGGGATGCGTTCATGGTCGAAATGGAAGATCTTCTCGCGAAGGATGAAATCTTCCAGCAGCGTCGGTCCGCGCGCCCCGGCGCGCAGACTGTTCTGGTTGTCCGAGATCGGCGTCCCGTGATTGGTGGTGAGAAGCGGCGTGTCTTTGGTTCCGACCTGCTGCGTCTCGCCGCCTTCGCCGGTGGTCTGGTCATAGGGATGTGCCATCTGTGCTCGCCTTCCGATTGGTAGGTCAGGGACGAGCGCCGGCTCGTCCGGGTCGGGGCGGAAACGTCCGGGGCGGGGCAGGGTTCCGAAAATCTGCATCCCCGGCAGGCCGGGAACAAATGGTTGCTGGCAGGGTTTCCAGCAGGGTTGCGCCGCGTCATCCCGGCGATCTTCGATCTTGGAACAATGGCCGGGCGGACGGGTTCCTCCCCGAAACAACGCCATCGACGGGCCGGAAAGGCCGGCCTGCCGCAGGAGGAGCAGCGCATGAAGGATTATCCCAGACCGCCATTCCCCGAACAGAGCCAGAAGCTGCCCGGCAGTTTCCAGAAAATGACGCCGCGCCCCGATCATGGCGAGACGTCATGGCGCGGGGCGGGCAGGCTGGAGGGCAAGGTCGCACTGATTACCGGCGGGGACAGCGGCATCGGCCGCGCCGTCGCCATCGCCTATGCCCGTGAGGGGGCGAATCTGGCCATCGCCTATCTCGATGAGACCGAGGACGCGACCGACACCTCGCAGATCGTGCAGGAAGCCGGGCGCGACTGCCTGCTGCTGCCCGGAGATCTGGGCGATCCCCAGCATTGCCGCGCCGTCGTGGCCCGCACGGTTGAGCGTTACGGGCGCATCGACATTCTGGTGAACAATGCCGCGCATCAGATGAAATTCGACGAGATCGGCGAGATCTCGGACGCGGAATGGCGACGCACTTTCGCGGTGAATATCGACGCGATGTTCTATCTCGCCAAGGGGGCGGTTCCGCATATGGCGCCGGGCAGCGCGATCATCAACACCGCCTCGATCAATGCCGACAAGCCGAACCCGACGCTGTTGGCCTATGCGACGACCAAGGGCGCGATCCAGAACTTCACCGCGGGCCTTGCGCAGTTGCTGGCAGAAAAGGGCATCCGGGTGAATGCCGTGGCCCCCGGCCCGGTCTGGACGCCGCTGATCCCTGCCAGCATGCCCCCCGGTGACGTGGCAAAATTTGGCGAGAAATATCCGATGAAACGCCCGGCCCAGCCGGTCGAGCTGGCGTCAAGCTATGTCATGCTGGCCGAACCGATGTCGAGCTATGTCTCGGGCGCGACGATTGCCGTGACCGGCGGCATGCCCATGATCTGAGAAAGGAGCGACCATGAAGAACGCGATCCTGCGCCTCGGCCTCGGCATCGCCGCGGGCTTTTTGCTGAAATCCGCCCTCGACGCGCGGCGAACCCCGACCCCGCGGCTGGGAAATGTGCGCGACGCTGGACCAGAGGCGATGAAGAACCCACCCCGCGACTGGGATGCGGTGGACGAGCAGGCGGACGAATCCTTTCCGGCAAGCGACCCTCCGGCAAATTACTGAGGGATGGGGGAGGGGCTGGTTTTCGTCTCGGACAGCGATCCGGGCATCTCGCGGCGCAGGGCCGGCAGGGGCTTCAGCTATCGTGGACCCAAGGGCGAGACCTTGGGGCGCGACCAGATCGCGCGGATCAAGGCGCTGGCCATCCCGCCCGCCTATCGCGACGTCTGGATCTGCACCCTCGCCAACGGCCATCTTCAGGCGACCGGGCGCGACGACCGGGGCCGCAAGCAATATCGCTATCACCCGGAATGGAGCGAGGCGCAGTCTCGCACCAAATTCGACCAGCTTGCGGCCTTCGGGCAGGCGCTGCCCGCGCTGCGCCGCCGATTGCGCCGGGATCTGCAGGGTGAGGTCGGGGACCGCGATTTCAGCCTTGCCGCGCTGGTTCTGCTGCTCGACCGGACCTGCCTGCGGATCGGCAATCCCGCCTATACCGCCGCCAATCGCAGCTTCGGCGCCTCGACCCTGCTCGCGCGGCATCTGAGCCTCAGCGAGGACGGGCTGGTCGAGCTGAAGTTTCGCGGCAAGGGCGGCAAACTTTGCCGCCATGTTCTGCGCGACAAGCGGCTGAACCGCATCCTGCATGAAATCGGTGACCTGCCGGGGCGCAATATCTTCACCTATCTCGACGAGGATGGCGAGGCGCGCTGCCTGCATTCGCAGGATGTGAACGACTACCTTTCGGAGATCGCGGGCGAGGGGGTGACGGCCAAGACCTTCCGCACCTGGGGCGGGACGCTGGCGGCCTTCGAGTTTGCGGAGAGCCTGCCGCCCGAGGAAGGGCTGAGCGCGCGGATGCTGGCCGATGCGACCGCCGAACGGCTTTTCAATACGCCGACAGTCTGCCGGAAATCCTATATCCATCCCGCGGTCCTGGCCCTGGCAGACCTGCCCTCCGCAAGGCGCGCCGCCTTGCTCACAGGGCTGCCCTGTCCCGAGATCGCCGAATTGCGCGCGAGCGAGCGGCGCCTCCTCGCCCTACTGGACCCGGAACAAGGCGGATGAGCCATGCGTCAACACAGTCGCGAAATCTTGTGCGAACTTTCACGGATTTTTGCGGTTGATCCCCGGAAAGCGGTTTCTAAAGGAGAAGCGATGCAGAGCGCCGAGAAAGACGAGCAGCACCTGCCCAACCATCCGCCACAGGAACGCGGTACCTATCCCTCAGGACTGGAGCGCGAGCGGCGCGAACCTGCGGGCGGTGCCGACAAGCCGAAACCGTCCCCGGAGCATCGCCCCGAGGACAAGACCGCCCATGACCCCGATCAAAGGAGAGAGCTATGAAAGGCATTATCGCATGGTTTCTGGGTGTGCCCCTCGTCGTCATCATCCTGCTCTATGTGACCGGGATATTCTGACGGCACCCGCCAAGTGGAGAGTTCCGATGTCCTATAACACCGAACCCGAACGCGCCGCGCGCCGGCATCCGGCCGCGATCATTGCGATCATCCTGGCCCTTGCCGTGGCAGGCATTGCGTTGATCTGGTGGATGGGTTCCGATCCGGTCGAGGAAGGCGATGTGAGCCGGATCGAAGCCCCCGCCGCGCCCGAGGGCGGGGCGCAGACGACACCGACCGCACCGCCTCCGGCCGGAACGCCCGCCGCTGGCAGCCCGCCGAGCCAATGAGATGGCGCCGCGCGTCTTCTGGAAGGGTTACCTGAAGCTTTCGCTGGTGACATGTCCCGTCACCATGATGCCCGCCACGACCGAGGGCGAGCGGGTCCGCTTCCATACGCTGAACGCCCGGACCGGCAACCGCGTCACCAGCCGTTACGCGGATGCCGTCACCGGCAAGACCGTCGAGGAGGACGATCAGGCCAAGGGCTATCCGCGAGGCGAGGAGGACCACGTCATCATCGAGGATGACGAGCTTGACGCCGTCGCCCTCGAAAGCACGCGGACCATAGATATCGAGATGTTCGTGCCGCAGGATTCGATCGAGTGGATCTGGTATGACAAACCCCATTTCCTGATGCCCGCCGATACGATCGGCGAAGAGGCCTATTCGGTCATTCGGGACGCGATGGTCGCCACGCAAACGGTCGGGATCGCGCGTCTGGTCCTCTACCGGCGCGAGCGTGCGGTGATGCTTGAGCCGCGCGACAACGGGATTCTGGTCTGGACCCTGCGCTATGGCGACGAGGTGCGTGATGAGAGCGCCTATTTTGGCGCCCCTGCCAAGGACAAGCCCGACCCCGCGCAGATGAAGCTTGCCCTGCGTCTGATCGACGAACGGATCGAGCCCTGGGACGAGGCGATGGTGCATGACCCCGTGCAGGAGCGGCTGCTGGAAATCATCGCGGCCAAGAAGAAGGGGCGCAAGAAGGCAAAGCCCAAGCCCGCCGAGGAGGAGAAGCCGGGCAATGTGATCAACATCATGGACGCGCTGAAAAAGAGCCTCGCATCCGAGCGGAAGGGGAAGCCGGGATAGCGGTTTCGCGCGCTGTCCCGCCTCAGGGTTTCGCGGGCAGGGGCCGTGCGGCCGCGCGAAATCCATCCCACGGATCGCGGCTCAGCGCGGCAAGCCGGGCGGGAAGGTTCGTTACGGTGAAATGCGCGGGCCCGATCTCGGGGCCAAGCTCCTCCCAGTCGAGCGGGGTCGAGACCGGCGCCCCCGCGCGCGCCCGGGCCGAATAGGCGGAAACCGCCGTTGCGCCGCGCTGGTTGCGCAGATAGTCGATCAGGATGCGGCCCTTTCGCTTCGACTTGGTGATGGTCGAGACATAGGCCTCGGGCGTGTCGGCGGCCATCGCATCGGCCATCGCCTTGGTGAAGGCCTTGGCCGCGCGCCAGTCGGCTTTCGGCTTCAGGGGCGCGACGACATGCAGCCCCTTGCCCCCCGAGGTCTTGACGAAGGCGGCGAGGCCCGCATCCTCGAGACGCCGGCGCACCTCCTGCGCGGCGGCGATCACCGCGGGCCAGTTCACCCCCTCTCCGGGGTCGAGGTCCATCACGATCATGTCGGGCCTTTCCCAATCGGTGATGGTCGAGCCCCAGGGATGGATCTCCAGCGCGGCGGATTGCACCAGCGCCATCAGCCCGTCGAGATCGCTGATGCTGATCAACTCCTCGCCCGCCCGGTCCTTCGGATCGCGGATGCGGGTGATTTTCGGGTTCATCCCCTTCCACGCATGCTTCTGAAAGAATTTCTGCCCCTCGATCCCGGTCGGACAACGCAGCAGCGCCAGCGGCCGGCCGGTGACGAAGGGGGCGATGCGACGCCAGACCTCGGCATAATAATCGGCCAGCCCCTCCTTGGTGACGCCTGCATCGGGCCAATAGATGCGGTCGGGATGGCTCAGCGTGACCGTGCGGCGTGGCACAGGCGGGGGTTTCGCCGGGTTCGGGCTTTCCTGCTCGATCTCGCGCGGATCCTTGTCCTCGCGCAGGCCCCGGAACGCGGCATGGCGCAGATGGCCGTCCGCGGTCCATGCCCGGAACTCGACCTCCGCGACCAGCTCGGGGCGGACGAAGCTGACATGGCGGGCTTCCTCGGCGCTGAGCTTGCCCTTGAAGGGGCTTTCCTTCACGCGCATCGCCTCCAGCCGGGTGAAAAGCTCGGCCGCGGCCGCATGGCTGAAGCCGGTCCCGACCCGCCCGACATGGCGCAGCGCACCCCCTTCATGCACGCCAAGGACCAGCGATCCCACCGCCTTCGGCTTGGCGGTCGAGGGGGTGAAGCCGCCAATCACGAATTCCTGCCGGGCCGAGCATTTCGACTTCACCCATGACCGCCCCCGGCCCGAACGATAGGGCGAGGCCGCGAGTTTCGAGACGATCCCTTCGAGGCTGAGGCGGCAGGCATGGCGCAGCACCATGTCGCCGTCATCCTCGAAATGATTGCTGAAGCGGATGATGCCCCCGCCCTCGGGGATCAGGCCCGCAAGCATCTCCTTGCGTTCGACCAGCGGCAGGCGGCGCAGGTCGCGCCCGTCGAGATAGAGCAGGTCGAAGACATAGAGCCGGAAGCGATCCTCGCGTCCCGCGCTCAGATCCGCCTGAAGGGCCGAGAAGTCCGACGCGCCGCTGTCGCCCTCGACCACCAGTTCCGCATCGAGGATGGCGTTTTCGACCGGCAGCTTCTCTAGCGCCGCGATCACGGATTTGCCGAATTTCCCGGTCCAGTCCAGCCCGCTGCGGGTCAGCAATGTGACCTTGCCCTTCTCAATGCGGACCTGCACGCGGTAGCCGTCGAACTTGATCTCATGCAGCCAGCGTGCGCCAGACGGGGCCGCATTTACCAGCGTGGCCAGCATCGGGGGGATGAAATCCGGCATGGCGGCCTTCTTGCCGCGCGCGGCGGGCTTGCGAGCCTTCGCGGCAAGCTTGCCGGGTGCCTTTCCCGCCGCGATTTCATCAAGACTACGTCCCGAGGCCACCGAGTCCGGGCTTTCCTCAAGGATATCCCCCGCGCCCTCGGGGCGGGCGAATTCGTCATCTCCCTTGATCAGCAGCCAGTTCTCGCGCTTTTCGCCGGGCTTGGCCTGCATCCGCACCAGATGCCAGCGTCCGTGCAGCTTCTCGCCGTCCAGCGTGAACTCCAGATGCCCCTTGGCATAGGCGCGGGCGGGATCACCCTCGGGTATCCATGTCCCGCGATCCCAGAGCAGCACCGTCCCGCCGCCATATTGGCCCTTGGGGATCGTGCCCTCGAACGTGCCGTAATCCAGCGGGTGATCCTCGACATGGACGGCAAGGCGCTTCTCCTCGGGATCGAGGCTGGGGCCCCGCGTCACCGCCCAGCTTTTCAGCACCCCATCCATTTCGAGGCGGAAATCGTAATGCAGCCGGCGCGCCGCATGTTTCTGGATGACGAAGGAATTGCCGGATTTGCTGGCCTTGCCGCCCTTCGGCTCGGGCGTGGCGGCAAAGTCGCGCTTCTTGCGATAGGTCTCCAGCGCCATGCGTCAGCCTGCCTTCTTGCGCGGCTTTTTCGCCGCCTCGGCGCTCTGGCGTAGCGCGGCCATCAGGTCCACGACCTTCGCCTTCGGGCGGGCGGGGCGGGGCTTGATCCGGCGCCCCTCGGCCTTGGCCTTCACCAGTTCGGCCAGCGCCGCCTCATAGCGATCCTCGAAGGCCGCCGGATCGAAGGTTCCGGCCTTGGTCTTGATGATGTGCTTGGCAAGGTCCAGCATCTCGCCCTTGATCCGGCGGGCGGAGATCTCGGCGAAGGCTTCGGCGGGCTTGCGCACCTCATAGTCGAAATTCAGCGTGGTCGCGATCAGGCCCTCGCCATGTGCTCGGATCAGCAGCGTTCGCATCCGCCGGAACAGCACCGTCCGGGCAATGGCCGCGACACCCTTCTTCTTCATCGCGTTCTGGATCAGCAGAAAGGCCTCGTCCCCGATACGGTCGGCCGGGGCGAGGTAATAGGGCTTGTCGAAATAGAGCTTGTCGATATCCCCGCAATCCAGAAAGGCCGAGACGGCAAGGGTCTTGTCGCTGTCCGGCACCGCCTCGGCGATCTCGTCCGGCGACAGGATGACATGCTCGCCCGTCCCGGGATCATAGCCCTTGACCTGATCCTCGGTCGCAACCGGCTTTCCGGTGTCGGCATCGACGAATTCGCGGCGCAGCCGGTGACCCGTTGCCCGGTTCACCATATGGAAAGCGATCCGGTCCGAGGTCGAGCTGGCCGTATAAAGCGCGACCGGGCAGACCAGTTCGTCGATCCTGAGAGTGCCCTTCCAGTTTGCCCGTGGTGCCATGACCCGTCCGTTCGCCCCGCTTGTGCCCCCAGTCAACCTTGCGACCGGGCAGAGGTTCCCTGATCCGGGGGCAGTCGGCGCGGTGGCAAAGGATTGCCATGCACCTCCCAGCCTGCGAAAGTCGGGCGGTCGATCCCGGCGCCAGCTCTCCGGTGATCGAATCGGATTTTCACTGCCCGACGGCCGGGCGGGGTAGGAGACCAGATGCTTCAGCAATCTCTGCGTGTTCTCGTGGTCGAGGACGACTATTTCCTTGCCACGAATCTGGCCGAGGAAATCCGGGATTGCGGGGATCAGGTCATCGGTCCCTTTGCCGATATTGGCGCGGCGATCGCGAATGTCGCAAGGGCCGAGGTCGCCATTCTCGACGTCAGGATTCGCGGGCATCAGTCCTTTCCCGTCGCGGATTCCCTGATCTCCCGCGAGGTTCCGTTCGTCTTTCTGACCGGATACGACCGGGACTGCTTTCCGCAGCGTTTCCTCGACCGGCACATCTATCAGAAGCCCAGCCGGACCGGATTGCTGCTGGACGATCTGCATGGCCAGCATGCCGAAGGGATCACGGCGCGCGACGACAGCATCGAAACGGCGGTGATCCGACTGCTCCAGCGCGCGAGATTTCTGTTGCCCGACACCGCCTCGGCCGAGCGTCTGGTTGAAGCGACGCTCCTGCGCGCCATCGCCGAGACCGAGGCCGGCGCGCCGGGCGAGCGGATCTCGGCCTTTCTGCTGTCGCTGCTCGAGGATGAGTTCCGGCAGCGCGGCAGGCTCTACCTGAACTGAGGCGACGCGGGCGGGGCCTGACGGGCCACACCGTCCTGATGCCCTGACTCGCGATCTTGTGAACCGGGCGGCGAAACATTGGGCCCCGGCGCGGGTTCGCCGAAACAGGCAACCTTCATGCGAGGATGGGATGAAGCCTTCATTTTCGACAGGCGGAGTGATGCTTGCCGGCAGTCTTGCGGCAATCTTCTCGCTCATCGTCCTTGGGGGACTGACCGCCGTTTCTGGCCAGCCCTTCTGGATGCCGCTGAACGTGACCACGCAGGCGATCTACGGTCCTGAAGTCGCGGAAATTCCCGCCTTCGACCTCGGACATACGGGCCTTGGACTGCTGATCCATGTGATTTCCTGCATCTTCTGGGCGGCAGTCGCCATGATTTTCATGCAGTGGATCGGTTCGGCGGCAGCGGCGGGTTTCGGCACCGCGCTGCTGGCCCTGGTGATCGACTATGGCATCCTGCCCGAGCGGCTGAGCCCGGGCTGGCATCTCGCGCTGGTCTTTCCCGTGGTCGTCTGCGGCTTCATCGCGCTGGGTCTGGGGCTTTGGCTGGGCCTCTCCCGCGTCTCGCGGGTTCAGTCGCCACCATTTCCGACGGCGCCGATACCTGTGACAGGAATCCCGGTCCCACATCACGGACCCGACGCGCTGCGCCATCCCGCCCCGCCGGTGATCGACCAGCGCCAGCAACGCATCGACCCGGCGAACGAGGTGACGGAAGATCCGAACCGGAACACGGATTCCGATCGCTGAGGGCTGATCGCTGGGCCGCCGGCCGGGAACAATGACCGCCTGCTGTGGTTCTGTGGCTTTGGGGGCAAGGCATGGCGGCAAACATCAAGCATGGACCGATCGGCCCGAATGCGGTGCATCTTTGCGTCGACATGCAGCGCCTTTTCGGGCCCGGCGGGCCGTGGCACGTCCCCTGGGCCGCGAAGGTGCTGCCGGCGATCCATGACCTTGCGCGCTTTCACCCGGAGCGGACGATCTTCACCCGCTTCATCCCGCCGCGCGACCTCGCCTCTGCCACCGGCTGCTGGCGCCGCTATTACCAGAAATGGCCCGGGATTCTGGGCGAGAGCCTGCCGCCGGCGCAGCTGGATCTGCTGCCGGAACTGGCGGATTTCGTGCCTCCGGCGCGGGTCAAGGACAAGTCGGTCTATTCGCCCTGGCAGGATGGAGAGCTGCACCGGTTCCTGCGCAAGGCCGAGGTCGATACGCTGGTCATTTCGGGCGGCGAGACGGATATCTGCGTCATGGCGACGGCGCTTGGCGCGGTGGATCGCGGCTATCGCACCATTCTCGTCTCCGATGCCGTCTGCTCATCCCTGGACGAGGCGCATGATGCGGCGATGACCATGTTCCGGCTGCGCTTCTCGGAACAGGTCGAGGCGATCCCGCTGGAGGAGGTGCTGGAGAACTGGCGCGGTTGAGAGGTTCCAGCGGGCCTGCGCCGCCATTGCCCGCAAGTGTTTGGAGAAATCAGGGTTTGAGGCTAAGCTTCTCATGTTTGTGAGGGAAATTGCATCGGTTCGGCGGTAACATTTCCGCCGCTGCGAAGGTTCTGCGAGGGAAAGGACCAGGACGAAGAATGGGCTACTCGATGCAGGAAGAAGACGAGGGGCCCGGTCTGGGGCCCGAACTGGACAAGGCGCTTGCCGAGTTGCTGGACCAGACCCGCAGGGAGCCGATCTCGCCGCGCCTGCGCGAACTGGCCGAGCGGCTGGCGAGGGCGCTGGAAAAGGCGCGGCAATGACCGGCGGACCTCTCCGCGGGAATTGGCCGAGGGACTGAAAAGGGACGGAACCCCGACCGGCCTTGCGGGATTTCCTTTCCATGGAAAGCGAGGAGGCATTCCATGAAGGGCGAGATCCTTGAGCAAATCCCGGGATTGCGCGCCTATGCGCGCGTCCTGTGCCGGTCTGTTCCAGATGCCGAGGACCTGGTTCAGGAGACCCTGCTGCGGGCGATCGAATATGCTGGCAGCTTCCGGCCCGGCACCAATCTGCGGGCCTGGCTTTTCACCATCATGCGCAATCGCTTCTACACCAATTGCCGCAAATCGGCGCGCGAGCGGACCGGCGGAATGGATTGCGTCTCGGAGCAGCCGCGGAGCGAGCCCGAACAGGAATGGCACATGCAGACGATCGAGCTGCATTCCGCGCTGCGCGACATGCCGGTGCATTACCGCGAGGCGATCATTCTGGTCGGAGCTTTGGGTGAAAGCTATCTCGAGGCGGCCCGCGTCCTCGATTGCGACATCGGCACCATCAAGAGCCGCGTGAACCGCGCCCGCAACATGCTCCGCAAGGCGCTGGAGCCGGAGTTGTAGACCGGGCGCAGGCTTTGAGCGGGTTCCGAAAATTCGACATATGATCGGGCGTGCGAGGCTGACCATCCGGCCGCCGTTGGTCCATTTCGCAAATGTGGCTGATTGTCCTTTATGGGGTGTCGAAGGCCCCGATGGCGCGAAGCGATGCTTGCGGGCGGGGGCGAGTTGGCTTTCAGCGGCGATTTCCCGAACCGCCGGCAAAAGTCCCCGAAGCGACCGTGCATCGTGGACTTCGTGAGCCGCATTTTCACCACGCTGAAGAGGAGGACACCCCGCGAGCAGCAACGGGAACGACCGGCCAACTGCAATCTTGCTATTCGCACGCGGCGTTCGCAGCCGGGTTCCTCCAGACCGCACCGGCCCCAGCGACGCGCCCGCTCCATCACCGGCGGACGCCTCAGATCAGCCCTTTTCCTCGGCCTTCTTCCACAGCCTCTTGATCCTTTCGCGCAGCGTCTGGAAGATCACGTAAAGCGAGGGGATCAGGAAAATCCCGATCAGCGCCGCGGCCAGCATCCCGCCAGCGACGCCGGTGCCGACGGCGCGACGGCTCAGCATCGCGGCCCCGGTTGCGCCGACCAGCGGCAGCAGCCCGGCGATAAAGGCGAAGCTGGTCATCAGGATGGCGCGGAAACGGTCGCGGGCGCCGGCCATGGCGGCCTCGTGGATGCCCATTCCGCTCTCGCGCCGGGCTTTGGCGAATTCGATGATCAGGATGGCGTTCTTGGCGGCCAGCGCGATCAGCACGATCAGGCCGATCTGGGCATAGATGCCGAAATCGAGGCCGGCGAGCTTCAGCGCCGCCAGCGCCCCTGCGACGCCCACGACCACCGACAGAAGGACCGGGATCGGGATCGTCCAGCTTTCGTAAAGCGCGACGAGGAACAGATAGGCAAAGACCAGCGCCAGCGCGAGGATCAGGGTGGTCTGGCCGGCCGCCTGCTTCTCCTGCAAGGCGGTGCCGGTCCATTCGAAGCTGTAGCCAGCGGGCAGGGCTTTCGCGCTGATCTCCTCCATCGCCAGAAGCGCGGTGCCGGAGGCCACGCCATCGGCGGGCGAGCCGTTCAGCGTCGCTGAGCGATAGTTGTTGTAGCGCACGATGGATTGCGGCCCGACGGTATATTCGGCATGGGCCACGGCGCTCACCGGCACCATTTCCCCGGTCGCGCTGCGCACATGCAGGGCGTTGATGTCGGCGACGGCGGCGCGGTCGCTTTCGCGAGCCTGCACGTTCACCTGCCACGTCCGGCCATAAAGGTTGAAATCGTTCACATAGATCTGCCCCAGCGTGCCCTGCAGCGTGGTGAACAGATCGCTGACCGAAACGCCGAGGGTCTGCAACCGCTCGCGATCCAGTTCGAGATAAAGCTGGGGAGACCCGGCCGAGAAGGTGGTGAAGGTCGGGCCAAGCCGCGGATCCTGGCTTGCGGCGACCATCAGCCCGCCCGCGACCGAGGCCAGATCGGCGGGCGAGCGCCCCTCCATATCCAGAAGCTGGTATTCGAAGCCCGAGCCGGTGCCCAGCCCGACAATCGGCGGCAGGTTGAAGGCAAAGACCTGCGCCGAGCGGATGGCCGCCCCCTTTTCCATCGCGGTGGCGATGGCGGCAAAGACGCTGCTGCTGGCGGTGGTCCGTTCGTCGAAGGGCTTCATCGCGGCGATGACAAAGCCGCTGCTCGATTTCGCCAGCCCGTCAAGGAAGCTGAACCCGGTGACCGAGACGACGCCCTCCACCCCCTCGATCCCGCCCAGCATCTCCTCGACCTCGCGCATGGCGGTATCGGTCCGGTTGACCGAGGAGCCTTCGGGCAGCCGCACCTCGACGAAGAAGGCGCCCTGATCCTCGGCTGGCAGGAAGCCCGAGGGGACCACGCGGAAAAGGCCAAAGACCGCGCCCATGGCCAGCCCCAGAAGCACGAGGCCAAGGACGAGGCGCCGCGCGATCATGCCCGCGCCCTTGACATAGCCGTCGCGCGCATTGTCGATCCGGCGCGAGATCCAGCCCAATGGCCCGCGTTTCGGTCCGTGATGCGGCTTCAGCAGGATCGCGCAGAGCGAGGGGCTGAGGGTCAGCGCATTGATCGCCGAAATCACCATCGAGACCGAGACCGCGACCGCGAATTGCTGGAAAAGCTGGCCCGACAGGCCGGGAATGAAGGCCACCGGCACGAAGACCGACAGCAGCACCAGCGTGATCGCGACGATGGCCCCGGTGATCTCGCCCATCGCCATGCGGGCGGCGTCGGCGGCGCTCATGCCGGGGTTTTCCTCCATCACGCGCTCGACATTCTCGACCACGACGATGGCGTCATCGACCACGATCCCGATGGCCAGCACCAAGGCCAGCAGCGAGACGGTGTTCAGCGAAAAGCCAAGCGCCAGCATGACCGCGAATGTCCCGATCAGCGCCACGGGCACGGCGATAAGCGGGATGATGGTCGCGCGCACGCTGCCGAGGAACAGGAAGACGACGATGATGACGAGGATGAAGGCCTCGATCAGCGTATGCTCGACCTCGGAAATCGAGGCCTTCACGAAGGCGGTGGTGTCATAGACGATGTCATAGCGCATGCCTTCGGGGAAATTCGCCGAAAGCCGCTGCATCGCCGCCGCGATCCCGTCCCCCGCCGCCAGCGCATTGCCGCCCGGCAGCTGGTAGATGCCGATCATCGCGGTCGGCCGGCCGTTGAAGCGCGAATGGGTGTCCGAGATCTTCGCGCCCAGCTCGACCGTCGCCACGTCCTTGATCCTCAGGAACGAGCCGTCGGGATTGGCGCGCAACACGACATTCCCGAATTCGACCGGGTCGGTCAGGCGGCCCTGCGTGACGAGGTTCAGCTGGAATTGCGGGTCATTGGTCATCGGCTGGGCGCCGATCCGGCCGATCGCGGCCTGCACGTTCTGCGCCTTCAGCGCCGCCACGACATCGCCCGGGGTCACCTCCAGACTGGTCATCCGGTCGACATTCAGGACGACGCGCATGGAATAGTCGAGCGCCCCGAAAAGCGAGGCGTCGCCCACGCCCGGCACCCGCTTCAGCGCGTCGAGGACGTTGATCGTGGCATAGTTCGACAAAAACAGGTCGTCATGCGCCGGATTGTCCGAGGTGATCGCGATGGTCTGCAGCATCGCCGAGGACTGCTTCTTGACGCTGACGCCGGTAGCGCTGACCTCGGCCGGAAGGCCCGGTGTTGCCAGTGCAACGCGGTTCTGGACGTTCACCGTCGCGATGTCGGGATCGGTGCCGACCGCGAAACTGACGGTCAGCTTGTAGGAGCCATCCGCGCCGCTGGTCGATTTCATGTAGAGCATGTCGTCGACGCCGACGACGCGCGCCTCGATTGGCTGGGCCACCGTGGTTTCGACCACATCGGCGCCCGCGCCGGGATAGTTGGCGGTGACGGTGACCTGCGGCGGCACGATGTCGGGATATTGCGCGATCGGCAAAGCCGTCAGCGCGATCAGCCCGGCCAGCGTCAGCACGATCGAGATGACGGCGGCGAGGCGGGGACGGTCGATAAAGACTTCGGAGATCATGCCGTTCAGCCACCCGCTGCGGGTTCAGACGTCGCGTCCACGACGATGCCGGGACGCACCTTGTTCAGGCCCTCGGTGATGACCCGGTCGCCCTCGGCCAGCCCATCCGCCACGACGGTGCGGCCGAGCTGGGTGCTGCCGGTCTTGATCGCGCGGCGCTCGACCTTCGACTCGGCATTGACCAGCAGCACGAACGAGCCTTGCTGGTCGCGCTGCACGGCTTGCTGGGGCACGGTCAGCTCGCGCGCGCCCTCGCGCTCCTCCAACGTGACGCGGACCAGTGCCCCGTCCAGCAGGGTGCCGTCGGGGTTCTTGAACTGGGCGCGCAGCAACACGGTATCGGTGCCTTGCGCGACATTCGCGCTGATATAGTCGATATCGCCCCGGATGGGATATTCGGTGCCATTGGGCAGGACCAGCCGGACCACGGCATCCTTGCTCATCTCGCCCCGCGCCAGTTTCTCCTGATAGGTCAGAAGCAGGGTTGTCGCGACGGGGAAGGTCACCTCGATCGGGTCAAGGCGGGTCAGGGTGGTCAGCGCACCGCTGTCGGGTCCGACCAGCGCGCCGACATCGACGGTGCTCAGCCCGACGATGCCGGGGAAGGGCGCGGTGATCGTGGTATAGGAAAGCTGCAGTTTTTGCCGGTCCAGCGTGCCCTGAAGCTGCTGAAGCTGCCCCTCCGCCTCGCTCAGATTGGCCTGCGCCATGTCGAGGTCGTTCTGTGCCACGGCATTGCGCTTGACCAGCTCTGCCTTGCGGTCGCGCTCCAGCTCGGCCAGCTTGCGCTGCGCCTCGGCGGTGGCGATCTGGCCCTCGATCTCGGTGACGGCGGCGCGGTAGTCCTCGTCCTGGATGCGGTAGAGCGGGGTGCCCGCCTCGACCCGCGCACCCTCCTTGAAGCCCACCTCCTCGAGAAAGCCCGAGACGCGGGCGCGGATGTCGATCTTCTGGATCGCCTCCACCCGGCCGGTAAAGCTGGCATTCGCCCGAACCTCGGTCATTTCGGCCGAGGCGACGGTCACGGCGGGGGTGGTCTGGGCCGAAACCCCCAGCGGCAATTGCATTGCCAGCAGCAGGGCCAGTACGGGAATTACGCGTGGCATGCACTTGTCCCCTCATCGACTCCCGCAAATGCTCGCATGGCATTGGCGATCAGACAAGAAGTCCTTGGCAAGGGGTCGAAATCTGTCGCTGCCACGGCATTCGCGGCTGCGAGATGCTGGCCGGGTGCTGGGTCAGCTTGGTCACGCTGCCGCCCAGCCTCATCCGCTGTCCTTCAGCGCCTTCAGGACCGCCTGAACCTTGGGCGTGCGGTGCAGGTCGACATGGCTGACAAGCCAGAGTTGCGAGCGCCATTCCGGCAGGGTCATCACCTCGACCAGCCCGGCGGCCTGACCGGTCAGCAGCCAGCCCAGCCCCAGCCCCGCGCGGATCGCGGCGGCGCGCGCATCGCCGTCATTGCTGGCCATGACGATCGCGGCTTCGGGCAGATGCTCGGCCATCCAGCGCGAATGCGGGGCGCGCGCGCTCTCATAGCCCGGCACGATGAAGGCGTGGCCCGAGAGGTCGCGCACCGGCCCGTGCCGGTCCAGATAGGCTTGAGCCGCATAAAGCCGGCCCTCAAGCTGGCACATGGGGGTGACGACATAGTCAGGCTCGGTCGGGCGGGCGCCTGCCCGGATCGCGACATGCGCCTCGCCCGCATCCAGCCGGTAAAGGCGCAGGTCGGTGACATAGTTCAGCCGCAGGCCCGAATGCAGCGCCAGCATCGCGGTCAGGCGCGGCATCACCAGATCCGACAGCCCCGGCAGCGAGGTCACGGTGATCTCGCCCTCGATCAGATCCCGCGTGCCGGCGATCCGCGAGGCCATCTGGGCAAAGCGCGCCTCGGCGGCGGTGGCGGCGTCCAGAAGCAGCCGCCCGGCCTCGGTCAGGGCATAGCCGCGCGGGTGGCGCTGGAACAGCCGCGCGCCCAGCCGCGCCTCCAGCGCGTCGATGCGCCGGATCACCGTCGCATGATGGACGCCCAGAAGATCGGCGGCGCCGCTGACCGTGCCGGCGCGGGCCACGGTCATCGCCGCGCGGATATCGTCCCAGTTCTGGTCGTCCATTGTGCGTCCATGCACAGTTGATGCGCGATTATCCCTCTTTTGTTCATCCATGCAAAGTCCTATCTCCCTTTTCGACATTCGAACACGGGAAGCCGAAATGAACATTCTCCATATCGACAGCGCGATCACCGGCGACACCTCGGTTTCGCGTCAACTGACCGCCGAGATCGTGGCCAAGCTGAAGGCCGAGCGCCCGGACGCCACCGTCACCTATCGCGACCTTGCCGAAGGCGTTCCCGCCATCGACAATGACTGGTTCCACGCCGTTCGCCTGAATCCGGAAAACCCGACCGCCGACCAGCAGGCGCTGATCGCGACCTCGAACGCCTATCTGAAAGAGGTGCAGGACGCCGATGTGGTCGTTCTTGGCCTGCCGATCTACAACTTCACCGTGACCGCGCAGCTCAAGAACTGGTTCGACCAGATCGCCCGCGCCGGCCTCAGCTTCCGCTATACCGCCGAAGGCCCCGAGGGCCTGCTGAAAGGCAAGCGCGCCATCATCGCCTATGCCGCCGCCGGCACGCCCTTCGGCTCGGAACTCGACTTCGCTTCGGGTTATGTCCGCCACATCCTGGGCTTCATGGGCATCACCGATGTCGAATTCGTCCCGGCCGACCGGCTGGCCTTCGACCGCGAGGGCGGGCTTGCCCGCGCCAAGGAAGCGCTGGACAAGATCGCGGCCTGATCCGGCCAAGCCAGCCAGATGCGACAAACGGGGCGGTCCACCGGCATGTGGGCCGCCCTTGCGATTCATCCCCCGACGCGGCCGTTACGCCCGGCGACCTCATGCGGCTAGTTCGCGTGTGACCCCTGACCGGACGGTTCGGCTTTGCCATTCGCGCGTGGTGGTCGCCGGGTCAGTTCGCTCAGGAACCGCTCCCGGTCGAGATCTCCCTCGCCCGGCGCATAGATCGCCGCGTCGAGCCGGTGCAGGGCGGCGGGATCGACGTTCCGGCCGCGGTCCCGTTCATATCCCGCATAGGCCAGCGCGACCCGGCGCAACTCGGGCAGGTCCGCACGCGACGCCGCCTCGCGCAGGGCGGCCCGGTGCGGATTGGGCCGCCAGCGCCGCAGGTGCGGCCCACGCCACCCCTTGCGGTAAAGGGCAAGCCCCAGCGCTATCGCTACGCCTGCCAGCAGGACGAGCAATTGCGGCCAGCGCGCGCCGGGGCCCGATACGCCGCCCACATTCGCGCCGACCTGACCATAGCCGAAGATCACCGGCTGGGTGATCGCCCCCCGCATCTCGCGCTTGGCCAGATCGAACCACGAGAAGCGCATCGGCGGCAATGTCCCCTGCTCGCCCGTGATGGGGCGCAGGCTCCACTCCCATTGCACGAAGGCCAGCGGGCCGCGCTCGGTCAGCCGCGTCTCGCGCTTTTCGGGGGCGGTGAAGCTGATCAGCCACTTCTCGCGCAGCTCAGGCCGGGGCGGCAGCAGATGCGCCATGGTCTCCTCGGCGGTGATGGTGATACGGCGCTGGATGGTCTCATCGTCGCGGATGCGGGCCGGGTCGCCGGAAAGCTCGTCCGTGACCTTGAGGTTCCGCGCCGCCAGCGGCAGGCCCGGCGCCGGATAGGGCGTGATCGCGATCGAAACCGGCGGGGCCTCGATCGCCACCTCGGTCCGGGTTCCGCCATCGGCCTTGGTCAGGTGATGCGTGACCGGGCCGATCACCAGACGGCCGGGCTGGCGGGGAAAGATGGCGATCTGCCGCTCGAACACGCGGCGGAGCAGGCCGCCCACCCGTTCCTCGCGCCAGTCATCGGGCCGGAGCTGCATCCAGTCATAGCCGGGCGCGTCGGGAAAGGTCATGTCCTCCAGCGCGATAAAGCCGTCATATTCACCCCGAACGGTCAGGTGGATCATCTCTCCGACCACGGGGCGGGTATCGGGCAGGATAAGGCGCAAACTGTCATCGGCCCACGCCGGGGCGGCGAGCAGCAAAAGCAGCAGAAGAAACCGGCCTACCATGGCTCGCCCTCGGCCGGGCGGATCAGGCCAAGCGCCGCGCGGCGGTCGAACTCGGCCCGGAGGCGCAGGCGCAAAAACTCGCCCGGATCGTCCGAGAGGGTGTCCAGCCATTCATCGCTGGCGGTGATGCCGCGGGCCTCGACATCGCGCTTCCAGTTGATCATCAGGACGCCCGAGGTCGTGGCCGCGGCGAGGCCCGAGGGGCCAAGCCCCCCTTTGGCGGCGATGCGGCCCGGAACGATGCTGTCCCCCTGCTCGGGCGGGATCATCGCATTGACCAGATCGCGGTTCTGCCGCGCCTCGGCATCGGCGGGATTGGCGAAAAGGACCGCGTCGAAATAGGCCCGCGACAGCGCATATTGCCCGGTCCCCGCAAGGCTCAATCCCCGGTTATAGGTCTGCGTCCGCCCGGATTGCGCGAAGGCGCGGTCGGCGGCCGCGAAATCGCCCGCGCGATAGAGGGCGAGGCCCCTTTCGGCCGGATCGCTCAGCAGATGCGAGGCCATGGCGGGCATCCCCGCCCAGAGCGCCAGCCGGCCCCATGCCTGCGGCCCGGCAAGCGCGACAAGGGCGAGGCCGAGGAGGAGAAGCCATTTCATGCCTGCCTCCGAAATTTCCACAGAAGCGGCAGCAGCGCCAGCGTCGCAAGCCACGGCCCGAGGTCGCGATATTGCAGCGCGACCGCCGCCGGATCGCGGCTGACCGCCGAATGGGAGAGCGAGGCGACGATGGGCGCGGCCTCGGTGCCGGGCAGCACGCGCTCGGCAATCCGTTCCAGCGCCGCCGCATCCGCGACCGGATCGCCCACGACGCTCAACGCCTGAACCCGCACGCCCCTTTCGCGCAGCCGTTCCGCCTCGCCCACCGCGGCGGCATCGACCCCGCCGCCATCCGAGATCAGGATCAGGTCGGCGCGGGCAAGACCCGCAAGCATCTGCCCCGCCAGCGCCAGCGCGGCCGAGGGGCTGCTGCTTTTGTCGGGCATCGTGTCCTGATCCAGCACCGAGATCACGCTTTCCAGCACACGCGGGTCGGCGGTCGGGGCGCTGGCGACATAGGCCTCGCCCGAATAGAGGATCAGCCCGACCGGGCGGCCCGCCAGACCCGCCATCACCTGCGCGGCAGCCGCCTGCGCATCGCCCAGCCCGGCCCGGACGACCGAGGCCGACATGTCCATCGCGATCACCACCGCATCGTTCTGGGCAAGGACCGGGGCATCGGGGCGCGGCACCGCCGGTCCGGCCAGCCCCAGCACCAGTGCCAGAGCCCCCCCAAAGGGCAAGAGCCGCACCCAACCCGGCGCGGCCCGCACCTGTCCCAGCGCAGCCAGCCCCGCCAGCATCTGCGGCGACAGCACGGCCTGCCAGCCGCCCGCATCCGGCCCGCGCCGCCGGACGGCCCAGACCAGCAGCGCAAGCGCCGGCAGCGCCATGAGCCACCAGGGACGCAGCAGGATCATGCCCGCCTCCAGCCAAGCAGCAGCAACAGAGCCAGCGCGAGGACCGCCGGCCACATCCAGAGGGATTGCCAGAAGCGCAGCGGCGGCCGCTCGCCGGGATTCGGCTCCAGCTGGTCGAGGGTCGCGGCCATCGCCTCCAGATCGCTCATCTGCCGCACGCGGAAGCTGGTCCCACCCGAGGCTTCGGCCACCTCGCGCAGGGTCTTGGCATCGACCGCATCGCGCGATCCCGGCGCGGTCTCCAGATCCTCGGGGCCAAGGGCGATGGTGTGGACGCGGATACCGTGGCGTGCGGCCAGACCCGCCGCATCGACCGCGCCGACCTTGCCCGAGGTGTCGATCCCGTCTGACAGCAGCACCACCACCCGCGTCGGCGCGTCACTCTCGGCCAGCCGCCGCATGGCAAGGCCGAGCCCGTCCGAGATCGCCGTCGCCCGCCCCGAAATGCCGATCTGCGCCTCGTCTATGGCGCGGCCGACGGCGGCGACGTCGAAGGTGACGGGCTGGGCGACATAGGCGCGCTCGCCAAAGACCACCAGCCCGATCCGGTCGCCGCTGCGCGCCTCGACAAAGCGCGAGGCCACGCGCCTGACCGCGTCGAGCCGCGAGATGGGCTGGCCGTCAAGGCTGAAATCCTCTTTCTCCATGCTGCCCGAGAGGTCGATCGCCAGCATGATGTCGCGCCCCGAGGCGCTGAGCAGCGCCGTCTGCCGGTCAAGCTGCGGCCCGGCAAGTGCCGTGACCAGCGCGACCCATGCCAGCCCGGCCAGCCAGCGGTCGCTGCGCGCGGGGCTGGGGACCGTGTCGCCAAAGACCTGCGGCGGCACGACAAGCCCGCCTTGCACCGGGACCGACGGCAGCAGCCGCATCAGCAAGGGCAGCGGCAGCATGAGGAAGGCCAGCGGAAAGGCAAAGCTCATCAGCGCCCGCGCCTCGCGATGCGTTCGATCCGGGCGGGCGAGGGGGGCGGGGCCGCGCCATAGGCGGCGGGGCGCAGGGCGGCGGGCAAGTGGCCAAGGATCCGCGCGATCGCGAGCAGCCGCTCCTGCGGCGGCAGGTGGCGGGTCAGCCGGATCCGCTCGGCCCGCGAGATGCGGGGCGCCAGCATCGGCGCCAGGATCAGGGCAAGGGCCGCGCCCAGCATCAGGCCCAGCCCGAACAGCGCGAGATATTCGGGCCATCCCGCGGTTTGCAGCGTCGGCGGCAGGCGCGACGGCGCAAGCCCCTGCATCAGCTCATCCGGCGTCATCGGCCGCGACCAGATCGGGATGCGCGCCCAATATGCGCAGATGCGCCAGCCAGGGCTGCGGGTCGTGTCGGGACAGTCGCCCGTGCCGGCTGTGGCTGCCATCGCTGACGGCCAGCAGGTCCGGCGGCGGCGCGACTTCTGCCGGATCGAGGATCACATGCACCTCCAGCCGACGCCCCTGCGCCAGCCGCATCAAGGCGGCGTCGGCCCCGGCCGTGCCCTCGGGACCGGTCGCCAGATGCACGCGGCTGCCAGCGGGCACCATGCGCATCGCCCGCGCGAAGGCGGGTGCGAGGCCGGTCGTGACCTTGCCCCGCCGCATCAGCGCCGCGTCATGGGCCTGCGCCATCGCGACGGCAATCGCCCGCATCTGCCCGCTGCCCGAGGCCGGGTTCAGCGCCACCGGGCCGTCATCCCCGATGACCAGCAGCCCGACCGAGCTGCCGCGCCCGACCGCGCGCCAGCCCAGCATCGCCAGATGCCGCGCCGCCCGGACCGAGCGGAGCGCGCTTCCCGTTCCCCAGAGCGCGCCCTGACGGAAATCGGCGATCAGCAGGGTGCTGTCATCGCGATCCTCGTGAAAGCTGCGGACATGAAGCTGGCCAGTGCGCGCGGTCGCGGCGGGATCGATGCGGCGCAGGTCGTCGCCCTCGGCAAAGGCGCGGATCTCGCGCAGGTCCATGCCATGCCCGGCGATGCGGGCGGGGATGGCGCCCGGCCGGCGGCTGGCCGGTTGCTGGCGCGGCATCCGGGCCAGCGGACGCAGGGCCATCAGCTCGGCCGCGGTCAGGCGCAGGCCGGGACGGTCCAGCGCCGGAGGAATGCCTGCCGCTGCCCCTACCACGGGCGCACCACGCCAAGGGCATCGGCGATCAGGCTGCGGCCCGTCCGCCCCTCGCCCTGTGCCTGCCAGCTTGGGGTCAGGCGATGGGCCAGAGCGTCCACGGCCAGTTCCTCGACATCCTCGGGCAGGCCGTGGTCGCGCCCGCACATCCAGGCCCGCGCCCGGACCGCCGAGGCCAGCGCCAGCGTCCCGCGGGGCGAGACCGGATGCTCGACCCAGTCATGGACCGCGCCGCCCTGCCGCGTGGCCATGACCAGCCGGACGATGAAATCCTTGAGCGCGGGAGCAAGATGGACGGCCGCGACCTGATGCTTGGCGGCATGGATCTGCGCCTCCGAGATCAGGCCCGCCACGGCAGGGGGCGGGGTCAGCGTCTCGCTCTCGACCAGATCGAGGATGCCGCGCTCGGCCTCGGCATCGGGCAGGTCGAGGCTCAGATGCAGCAGGAAGCGGTCCATCTGCGCCTCGGGTAAGGGAAATGTCCCCTCATGCTCGATCGGGTTCTGGGTCGCAACGACCATGAACGGATCGGGCAGGGGACGGGTGGTGCCGCCGGTCGTCACCTGGTTCTCGGCCATGGCCTCCAGCAGCGCCGATTGCACCTTGGGCGGCGCGCGGTTGATTTCATCCACCAGCACCAGAGAATGAAAGATCGGGCCGGGCAGAAAGTCGAAGCCGCCGCTTTCGGCGCGAAAGACCTGGGTTCCGGTCAGGTCCGAGGGCAGCAGGTCCGGCGTCGACTGGATCCGCGCGTGACTGCCCGAAAGGCTTGCGGCCAGCCGCTTGACGGCCCGGGTCTTGGCGATGCCGGGCGGCCCCTCCAGCAGGACATGGCCGCCGGCAAGCAGGGCGATCACCAGCCGTTCGGCAAGCCTTTCATGCCCGACAAGCCCCTGCGCAACGCCCTGCGCCAGACGCGCCACCGCCTGCGCGTCCACATGTTCCAGATGCGACATTTCTCTTCTCCCTGCGGGAACGCTGGCCCGAGTCCGGGTTTTCGCCAAGCCGAATAGCCGTTTCTACGACCAAGGACTGAGGGCCGGCGCGGATGGCCGCCGCTGCCTTCGGAATGGGCGGCGCGGGCGGGAACGGCCCCGCTCAAGGCATCCTGCCGCTTTTTCCGGGTCTTGGCCGGCCTGACCGCGCTTGGCGAGGTGTTTGAGTGTATACAGCGATTTTGGACATATCTCAAAAATCTACGACTTAAGGATGAGAAAACACAGATTCTCTTTCTGCTCGCTCGCGGCGTTGTATACATGCACTCGAGGAGTGAGGAATTTGCGATGGATCGAGCAGAGCAGATCGGGGCAGGGCAGAACCAGACCGTTCGCGCGGCCATGACCCTGCGCGACATGATCATCGGCGGCAAGTTGCAGCCTGATCTGCGCTATACCGAGACGCAGCTTGCCGGGATGCTGTCCATGTCGCGCACCCCGATCCGCGCCGCGCTTCAGCGCATGACGGACGAAGGGCTGCTGACCCAGCAGGCCGCGGGCGGCTATGTCATCCGCCAGCTGTCTCCGGTCGAAATCGGCGAGACCATCGAGTTGCGCGGCACGCTGGAGGGGCTTTGCGCCCGGTTTCTGGCCGAGCGCGGCGCGCCGCAGGAGGTGCTGAACCAGCTTCGCGGGATTCTGGCAAAGCTGGACACGCTTCTCGAGGACGACAATTTCGACCGCAGCCACCTGCCGAATTACGAGCGTCTGAACGCGCAGTTCCATCGGGTGCTGGTCGAGGGCACCGGCTCGTCGCTGTTGATCCAGGAGATCGAGCGGGCGAACAACCGTCCCTTCGCCTCGGCCAGCTCGCTGGTCGGCATGTATGAAAGCGACCGGGCCGCGCGCCAGCATCTGCGCATCGGCCAGGACCACCATCGCACCGTGATCGAGGCCATTGCCGCACGCCAGAGCGCGCGAGCCGAGGCGATCATGCGCGAACACGCGCGGCTGTCGCTGCGCAACCTGACGCGCGCCGTGGAATCCAGCCGTCTGCTGGACCAGATCCGCGGCGCGAGCCTGATCCGGCAACCGGGGGACGAACCCGGCTGATCGACCCACCAAGTCAACGGCAGCAAAGGGAGGCTGCCGCAACCACAGGGAGGAACTACCGATGCAAAGACGAAGCCTGCTGCTGGGCGCAGTCCTGGCGGCCTCGACCGCGCTTGCCGGAATGCCGGCGCTTGCCGCCGGGGGCGAGCCCTTCAAGGTCGGGCTGATCCTGCCGATGACCGGCGCCTTCGCCTCGACCGGGCGGCAGATCGAGGCGGCCGCGAAGCTTTATATCGCCGAGCATGGCGACGAGGTCGCGGGCCGCAAGATCGAGCTGATCGTCAAGGATGATGCCGGGGTCGCGGATACCACGAAGCGCGTCGCCCAAGAACTGATCGTGCGCGACAAGGTCGGCGTCGTCGCCGGGTTCGGCCTGACGCCGCTCGCGATGGCGACCGCGCCGCTCGCCTCGCGCGCCAAGGTGCCGGCGGTGGTGATGGCGGCGGCGACTTCGTCGATCACCGAGGCCTCGCCCTATGTCGTACGCACCAGCTATACCACGCCGCAGGTCACCTCGAAGATCGCGGAATGGGCGGCGCAGCAGGGGATCAAGCGCGCGATCACCGTGGTCTCGGACTATGGCCCCGGCGTCGATGCCGAGAAAACCTTCGTCGCCAGTTTCGGCGCGGCGGGGGGCGAGGTGCCGCAGACCCTGCGCGTGCCGCTGCAGAACCCCGATTTCTCGCCCTTCCTGCAAAAGGTCGTGGATGCGAAGCCCGATGCGATCTTTGTCTTCGTGCCCTCGGGCGTCGGCGCGCAGTTCATGAAGCAATTTGTCGAACGCGGCCTCGACAAGTCGGGCGTCAAGCTGCTGGCCGATGGCGGCATCACCGATGATGACATCCTGAACGGCATGGGCGACCCGGCGCTGGCCGCGATCACCGGCTTCCATTACTCGGCCGCCCATGACAGCGACGCGAACCGCGCCTTTGTCGAGGCCTTCCAAAGCGCCAATAACGGGATGCGCCCGAACTTCATGGCCGTCGGCGGCTATGACGGGATGCACGCGATCTATGCGGCGCTGGAAAAGACCGGCGGCGACAGCGATGGCGACAAGCTGATCGAGGCGATGAAGGGTCTCGCCTGGGAAAGCCCGCGCGGACCGGTCAGCCTCGATCCCGAAACCCGCGACATCGTCCAGAACGTCTATCTGCGCCGGGTCGAGCGTCGGGACGACCAGCTCTGGAACGTCGAGTTCGAAACCTTCGAAGCGGTGAAGGATCCCGGCAAGACCGGTTCCTGATCCCCAAGCCAATCGCAGGGAACCCGACCCGCGCGGCCAAGCTGCGCGGGACCGGGGACTGCATGCCAGGGAATGCGCCCATGCTGACCATCCTGATCGACGGCATCGCCTATGGAATGCTGCTTTTCGTCATGGCCTCGGGACTGGCCGTGACGTTGGGGCTGATGAATTTCGTGAACCTCGCCCACGGTGCCTTCGCCATGATCGGGGGCTATGTCACAGCGCTGGCCGTGAACCGGCTGGGCGTGCCCTTCGTGCTGACGCTGCCGCTGGCCTTTCTGGTCCCCGCCCTTGTCGGCGTGGTGGCCGAGCGCACGCTTTACGCGCGGCTCTACCGGCGCAGCCATCTGGATCAGGTGCTGTTCTCGATCGCGCTGGTCTTCATGGCAGTCGCGGCGGCGGATTGGAGCCTCGGCTCCAGCCAGATGTTGATTTCGCTGCCCGGCTGGCTTCAGGGCCGGTTCGAGGTCGCGGGCGTCGATATCGGCCGCTACCGCGCCTTCCTCATCGTGGTCTGCGCGGCGCTGGTCGTCGGGCTGCAACTGGTGCTGACCCGCACCGCCTTTGGCGCAAGGCTGCGCGCCGCGGTCGATGACCAGCGCGCCGCGCGCGGGCTGGGGATCAATGTCGGCGGCATCTTCGCCGCGACCTTTGCCGTCGGTTCCGGCCTTGCCGGTCTGGGCGGGGCGCTGGGGATCGAGATCATGGGCCTCGACCCGACATTCCCGCTGAAGATCATGGTCTATGTGCTGATCGTCGTCACCATCGGCGGCACCGCGACCCTGACCGGACCGTTCCTTGCCGCCCTGATCATCGGCACCGCCGATGTCGCCGGGAAATACTACATCCCCGAGCTTGGCGCCTTCCTGATCTATCTGCTGATGATCGCGCTTCTGATCCTGCGCCCGCAGGGCCTTATCGCCCCCGCCCGCTGAGGAGATGCTGATGACCTATACCACCCTTTCCTCTGCCGGCAGCGCGACGCCGCCCGAAACCGAACGGCGGGCCAGCCGCGACCTGATGCGGCGCGTGCGCTGGAAACCGGCCGAGATCGTCTTCTGGCTGGTGGCCGCCGCCAGCTTCTTCCTGTTGCCCGAGCGTCATCTGCTGCTGTCCGAGATCGTGATCCTCGGCCTCTTCGCGCTGTCGCTGGACCTGATCATCGGCTATGCGGGCGTGGTCTCGCTGGGACATGGCGCGTTCTTCGGGCTGGGGGCCTATGCGGCGGGGCTGACCTCGATCCACCTGACGGGCGAGCCGCTGACCGGGCTTGCGATCGGCGGGCTGGCGGCGGGGCTGCTGGGCCTGCTGACCGGGCCGCTTTTGCTGCTGCGCGCCTCGGACCTGACGCGGCTGATGGTGACGCTGGGCATCGCCATGCTGCTGCTTGAGGCCGCGAACCGCGCGGCCTGGCTGACGGGCGGCGCGGACGGATTGCAGGGCGTGATGATCGACCCGCTTTTCGGCCGGTTCGAGTTCGACCTCTTCGGCACCACCGCCTATGCCTATTGCCTTGTCGTGACCTTCGTGACCTTCCTGATCGCGCGCCGTGTCGTCAGTTCGCCTTATGGGCTGTCGCTCAGGGCCATCCGCGACAATGCCCTGCGCGCGCGCAGCATGGGCATCCCGGTCGGGCCGCGCATCCTGGGGATCTATGCCTTTTCGGCGCTGATCGCGGGACTTGCGGGCGCGCTGCTGACGCAGACGACGATGTTCGTGTCGCTGGATGTGCTGGCCTTTCACCGTTCGGCCGATGTGCTGCTGGTCTTGGTCCTCGGCGGGGTCGGCTATCTTTACGGCGGGCTGGTCGGCGCCATCGTCTTCAAGCTGTTGCAGGACTGGTTCTCGGCCATCACGCCGGAATACTGGATGTTCTGGATGGGGCTGGTGCTGCTGGTCGTCGTGCTGATCGGCCGCGACCGGATCGACGCCGCGCCGCGCGCCCTTTTGCGCCGCATCCGTGGGGAGGGCCGGGCATGACCGCCGCGCTGGAAACCATCGCGCTGGAAAAGCGCTTCGGCGGGCTGGTCGCGACCGACAAGGTCTCGCTGACGCTGGAGCAGGGCGCGCGCCATGCGCTGATCGGACCGAACGGCGCGGGCAAGACCACCTTCGTCAACCTGCTGACCGGGGTTCTGCCCGCCAATGGCGGCAAGATCCTGCTGGACGGGCAGGACGTTACGGCCAAGAACCAGATCCAGCGCGCCCGTCTGGGGATGGGCCGGACCTTCCAGATCAACCAGCTTTTCGGAGAGATGACGCCGGTTGAATCGCTTGGCCTCGCTGTCTCGGAGCGCATGGGGGGCGGGGCGGATTTCTGGCGCCGGATCGGCACCCGCGCCGACATCATGGCCGAGATCACCTGCCTGATCGAGCGGTTTCGCCTGACCGAGGTGATGGATCATCCGACCCGGCTTTTGCCCTATGGCAAGCAGCGCCTGCTGGAGATTGCGCTGGCGCTGGCCTCGAAACCGCGGGTGCTGCTGCTGGACGAACCCGCAGCCGGCGTCCCCGAGGCCGAACGGGGCGAGCTGCTGGAAACGCTGGCCGAATTGCCGCGCGAGGTTTCGATCCTGCTGATCGAGCACGACATGGATCTGGTCTTTGCCTTTGCCGAGCGCATCACCGTGCTGGTGAACGGGGCGCTTTTCGCCAGCGGCTCGGTGGCCGAGATCATGGCCGATCCCCGCGTGCAGGCCGTCTATCTGGGGAGCAGTGAACATGCCTGAGCTTCTGACCATCCAGAACCTGCGCGCCGGTCATGGCGACGCCGTGGTCATCCCCGGCCTGAGCCTGAACCTGGCCGAGGGCGAGGCGCTGGCGATCCTTGGCCGGAACGGCGTCGGCAAGACCACGCTTCTGGACAGCATCATCGGCGTCACACGCCGCTTTGGCGGCACGCTGTCGCTGGCGGGGCGCGACATCACCGCCCTGCCGCCCGAGGCGCGGGCGCGCGCGGGCATCGGCTGGGTGCCGCAGGAGCGCAACATCTTCCGGTCCCTGACGGTCGAGGAAAACCTGACCGCGACCGCGCTGCCCGGCAAATGGACGCTGGCCCGCATCTACGAGATGTTCCCCCGCCTCGAGGAGCGGCGCGGCAATATGGGCGGGCAGCTTTCGGGGGGCGAACAGCAGATGCTGGCCGTGGGCCGCGCATTGATGCTGAACCCGCGTCTGCTGCTTCTGGACGAGCCGACCGAGGGGCTGGCCCCGATCATCGTCGAGCAATTGCTGACCTCGATCCGCCGCATCATCCGCGAGGACGGGATGGCGACGATCATCGTCGAGCAGCATGCCCGCAAGATCCTGAAAGTCACCGATCGCGCCCTGATCCTCGATCGTGGCGAGATCGTCCACCAAGCGCCAAGCGCCGATCTGCTGGCTGACCCCGGACCTCTGGAACAGCATCTCGGCGTGATCGCGAAAGGAGCCGCCGCATGAGCCTCGATACCCTGCCGCTTCCGCATTCCGATCTGGACCCGTTCAGCATCGCGTTCTTCGACGATCCCTTTCCCGATCACGAAAGGCTGCGCGAGGCCGGGCCGGTGGTCTGGCTGGAACGCTATGGCATCTACGGCGTCGCCCGCTACGCCGAGGTGCATCAGGTTCTGAACGACTGGGCGACCTTCTGTTCCTCGCGCGGGGTGGGGCTTCAGGATTTCAGCCGCGAAAAGCCGTGGCGTCAGCCCAGCCTCGTCCTCGAAACCGATCCGCCCGAACATGACCGCGCCCGCAAGGTGCTGGCCCGCGTGCTGTCGCCCGTCACCATGCGCGAATTGCGCGACGGCTTTGCCGAGGCTGCGGATGCGCTGCTGCGCGGCGTCATCGGGCGCGAGATCGACGGCATGGCCGATCTGGCGGAGGCTTTCCCCCTGTCGGTCTTTCCCGACCGGATCGGCCTTCGTCAGGACGGGCGCGAACACCTGCTGCCCTATGCCGGGCTCGCCTTCAACGCCTTCGGTCCCGACAACGCGCTGCGGCGCGAGGCGATGGACCGCGCCATGCCCCATGTCGCATGGGTGACGGAACAATGCCGGCGCGAGAACCTTGCCCCCGACAGCCTCGGCGCCCGCATCCATGCCGCCGCCGACACGGGCGAGATCACCTCGGACGAGGCGACGCTTCTGGTCCGATCACTGCTGACGGCGGGGATCGACACCACGGTCAACGGGATTGGCGCGGCGCTTTACTGCCTTGCGCGTTTCCCTGAGCAGTTTCAGGCATTGCGCGCCGATCCGAAGCTGGCCCGCAATGCCTTCGAGGAGGCGGTGCGCTTTGAAAGCCCGGTCCAGACCTTTTTCCGCACCACCACGCGCGAGGTCGAGCTGTCCGGCACCACCATCCCCGAAGGCGCGAAGGTGCTGATGTTCCTCGCCTCGGCCAATCGCGACCCGCGCCGCTGGGACCGGGCCGATGCCTATGACATCACCCGCAAGACCAGCGGCCATGTCGGCTTCGGCTCGGGCATCCACATGTGCGTGGGTCAGCTTGTCGCGCGCCTCGAGGGCGAGGTGGTGCTGGAGGCGCTGGCCCGCCATGCCACCTCGATCGAGATCACGGGCCAGCCGGTCCGCGCCTATAACAACACGCTGCGCGGGCTGAAAAGCCTGCCGCTGCGCATCTCGTAAGGAGTTCCACGATGCTGGACCATCAACTCGCGCCGCTGGACGAAGGGATCACCATCGACCAACTGACGGTCGCGCCCTATCCGATCTATCGCCGGCTGCGGGCCGAAGCGCCGGTGCTGCGCGTGAAATCGGTCGGGCGCACCTTTCTGACCAAGGCCGCGGATTGCAAATGGGTAAAAGACACGCCCGAGATCTTTTCCTCGGACGATCCGAACACGCCGATGAAACGCGCCTTTCTGGCCCATACGCTGATGCGCAAGGACGGCAAGGAGCATCTGGCCGAGCGCATGGCGATGGCCCCCGCCCTGATGCCCAAGACCATTCAGGAGGTCTGGGCGCCGCTTTATCGTCAATTCGCCGACGAATATCTGGACCGGTTGCCGGCGGGCGAGGTGGTGGACCTGCATCGCGACCTGTCGGCCCCGATCGCGGCGCGGATCCTTGCCCATATCCTCGGCATCCCCGAGGCGACGGACGAACAGATGATCTTCTGGTCGCAGGCGCTGATTGACGGCGCGGGGAATTTCGGCTGGCTGCCGGGACCGTTCGAGATCTCGGACCGGGCCAATGCGGAAATGGACCAACTGCTCGGCAAGGCCATCGCGCGGGTCCGGGCGGAACCCGACCGCTCGGCCCTGTCGGTCATGGTCAATGCCGAGAACCCGATCGCGGAAAGCCAGATCATCGCGAATATCAAGATCGCCATCGGCGGCGGCATCAACGAGCCGCGCGATGCGCTGTCAACGATCGTCTATGGCTTCCTGACCGAGCCGGGGCAGCTTGAGGAGGTGCGCCGCACCGCCAAATGGGGCGCGGCCTTCGAGGAGGGCATCCGCTGGGTCGCGCCGATCCAGGCCTCGTCCCGGCTGGTGATGGAGGATGTCGAGATCCGCGGCTTCCACATCCCCAAGGGCGATACGGTGATGACCCTCCAGGCCTCGGCCAATCACGACGAGGAGCTGTTCGACCACCCCGAGCGCTTCGACGTCTTCCGCGCCAAGAACCCGCATCAGGCCTTCGGCTCGGGCCCCCATCACTGCGGCGGCGCCCATATCGCCCGCCGGACCGTGGGCGCGATCATGCTGGAGGCGCTGTTCGAGCGTTTCCCGAACATGAGCCTGCCCGACCCCGAGGCCGTGCTGTGGCGCGGCTTCGGCTTCCGCGGGCCGATCAACCTGCCCGTCCGTCTGGGCTGACCCAGCAATACGCAAGGAGAGACTACATGAACATCACCTTCATTGCCGCCGATGGCACCGAGACCCGCATCGAGGTGGCCGAGGGCGAAAGCATCATGCGCGCCGCGGTCCAGAACGACGTGGACGGGATCATCGGCGAATGCGGCGGCTCGATGATGTGCGCGACCTGCCATTGCTATGTCGACGACGCCTGGGCCGATGCGGTCGGCCCGCAGGAGGATGGGGAAAGCGACCTTCTGGATTGCGCCGCGTCCGAGGTGAAGCCGACCAGCCGCCTGTCCTGCCAGATCAGGATGCGCCCCGAGCTGGACGGGCTGACCATCCACCTGCCGGAAGCCCAGTTGTAAGGAGGCAGGGATGGAGCGCATCGTCATCATCGGCACGGGGCAGGGCGGGCAGCAGATGGCGGCCAGCCTGCGGCAAGAGGGCTTCGCGGGCGAGATCCTGATGATCGGGGACGAGCCGGGGTTGCCCTATCAGCGCCCGCCTTTGTCCAAGGCCTATATGGCCAGCGGCGATGCGGCTGCCCTGACCCTGAAGCCCGCCAGCTTCTATGAGCGGTCCGAAATCACCCTTCGCGACACGACCCGCGTGGCCCGCATCGACCGCCTTGCGCGCGAGGTGGAGACCGAGGACGGCACGCGGCATGGCTATGACCATCTGGTGCTGGCGACGGGCGCGCGGAACTTTCGGCCCCCGGTGCCGGGGATCGACGCGCCGGGCACGGTCGAGCTGCGCACCCTTGCCGATGCCGAGGCTATCCGCCTTCGGCTGGCCGGCACGCGCCATGCCGTGGTCGTCGGCGGCGGCTTCATCGGGCTTGAATTCGCGGCGATGGCGCGTGCCGCAGGCGTCGCCGTCACGGTGGTCGAGGCCGCGCCTCGCCTGATGTCGCGCGCCCTGTCGCCGCAGATGTCCGGGCACTTTCTGGACCTGCATCGCCAGATGGGGACCGAGGTGGTGCTGGGCGCGATGGCCGCGCGGGTGCTGACCGATGCGCAGGGGCAGGCCTCGGGCGTGGCGCTGGCCGATGGGCGCGAGATTCTGGGCGACATGGTCCTGATCGCGACCGGAGTGCGTCCGAATGTCGAGCTTGCCGTCGAGGCCGGGCTGGACTGCGACAACGGCATTTCCGTGGATGGCGGGCTTGTGACCTCGGACCCGGCAATCTCGGCGCTTGGCGACGTAGCAAGCTTTCCGGGTCCGCTCGGCGCGCCTCTCCGGCTGGAATCGGTTCAGGCGGCGGTGGATCACGCCCGCCACATCGCGCGCCGGCTGGTCCGGGGCGAGGATGCGCCTTACTCGGCCGTGCCGTGGTTCTGGTCCGATCAGGGCAAGACCAAGCTGCAGATCGCCGGGCTGGGGCAGGGCGCCGATCAGGCAATCCTGCGCGACGAACCCACCGGCCCCACGGTCCTGCTGTTCGGACAAGGCAGGCTGCTGGCGGTCGAGACGGTGAACGCGCCGGGTATCCACATGGCGGGCCGCAAGTTGATCGGAATGCCGCTTGCCGAACTTCAGGCCCATGACCTCGACCTTCGGGCGGCGGCAAAGGCGGGGGCCGCGGCCTGACCGCCAGCCGGGCCAGAGGGTAGCTGCAGGGCCGCCCCCAGCTGCCGCGCCTGCGCACAGCTTCGGGTTTGAGAGGTGACGCCCGGCGGCTGGAGGACCGCCGGAAGGGCTACCGGGTTGCCACATCGGGTGCGAGCGGCCAGAATGGTCCCTGACGCCCCGGAAACAACGCAGCAGCAGGCCGGAGGTCTGTTGATCTGATACGATGCCCGAATCCCTGCATATCATGGGTGCCCATTTCAGGCTTGCGGCACGGCTTCTTCTGCGTTTCGGCGCGCCGCTGGGCGCCATCTGGATGGGCAGCTATCTGCTGAACATCCTGCTGCTGCGCGCCGCGGTCGAGATCGGCCTTGTCAGTCGCTTCGCGGGGCTGGTTGCGCTTGCTCCGATCATCCTGCTGCAACTGCTGGTCTTCGCGGCGATGTTCCTGGTTCTGCGCGACGGGCTGCCGCTGCTGCGGCATCGGCGAAGCTCGACCGCCGAGGACGCGGACGCGCCCGAAGCCGCCACGCCCCCCGAGCGCGGTTTTTTCGCCGCCGCGCTGCTTGCCGTCCTCATCCCGTTCTACGGCTATTATGCGGGCTGGGGGTTTCTTTCGAATACGCTGCGCGACTATTCGAAACTGTTTCTGGATACGCAGAACAGCCGGATCGACTTTCTGGCGCCCTCCGATAACGGACCGACGGCGCTGGAGGTGCAAAGCTCGTGGTGGATCGTCATTGCCGTTCTGCTGATCTGGCTGCTGCGCCACACCGCCAAGAAGCTGCACAAGAAGACCGGCAACCGTTTCTGGCCGCTGGTGATCGTGGCTTGCGAAACGGCTTGGGCACTGCTGGGCCTCTATCTGATCTCTGGCTGGAAGGATCAGCTTGTCGGATGGCTGGCAGAATTGCCGTCGCCGCGCGAGCTTCTGGATTACCTGATCCCCGCCGCGAATGCCGAAGTCACGAGTTCGGCCTCGCGCCCTATCGACTGGGCGCCGGAGTTCCAGCCGCTGCAATGGCTGAACGCGCTCTTCTGGTATTCGGCCCTGCCGCTGATCTGGTTCAACCTCGGCGCCATCATCTATGGCCATGACCTCGACCTGATGACGGATACGACCCGGCGCGTCACCGGCGGGATACTGAAACGCTGGACCGGCCTGCCAAAGCCGATCACGGATTTCCTCGGCTATTTCTGGGGCGGGACGGTGAAGCGCTGGCACGCGGTCGTGAACGGCGTCATGCTGGCCGCCTCGGCCGGTGTGGCGCTGACGGTCTCGGTCATCGTGCTGTGGCGGCTGGCCGATTATCTGGGCCGCTGGGCATGGGTCGGATCGGCGCAGCTTATTGGTCCGCAGGATCCGGCGGTCTGGCGTTTGCTGGAGCAGCCGCAGAATATCCTGTTCGGATTTCCCGGCCAGCCGCAGACCGGATTGATCGTCGTGGTCATCCAGTTCTGCATTCTGGCGGCTGGACTGGAACTTGCCGGACGCGCGCAACAGAAAGACGCTGCGGAGGCTTAGAAGCATCGAAAACCGGACGCGCTAAGGCGAAGGGAACCTGCGCACTTCCGGCCGGATCGGGAAAGCGAGGGCCTCAGGCCGCGTTCCATAGCCCGAAACCTTCAGGGTCAGATTGTCCAGCTCCCCGGCGGGCAGGCGATAGATCTGGTCGAAGGTGGCCGGGGCATTCCCGGTCACACCTGCCGGGCTGCAGTTGCCATTATCCTTCCCGTCGGACGCGAGGATCTGGATCGCCGCGCGGATCGAATAGCCCTCAATGGGCAACCATCTCTCACCGCTGGCCGATTGCAGGCTGGCGCGGCAGTCGGTCCAGGATTCCATGGCGGATTGCGGCCCCTGCAACTCCATGCGCAGGAAAAGCAGGGCGCGGTCCGGCCTGTTATCGACTACGGCCGCCTTGACCTCGCGGATGCCAACCTGAATGCCGTGAAGCTCCCCCTCGGTCGAACTCGCCGCGACCGCCTTCCATTCGCGTTGATGACCCAGATCCTTGAAGGCGGGCCAGCCGGTCAGGACCAGCGTGACGATGAATAGGGCGAGTGTCACCGCAAGCCAACCCAGGTTTTTCACGGCTCCAGCCTCAGCATTTCGTGGTTTGCGGGCGGAGCCCCGGCTTCGGCAAAATACACCGCGCCATCCATCACCATGCTGGCGCGCGGAGCCAGAACCAGACGTCCGCCGACGATCTCGTCCTCGGGCATCTCGAACACGGCGATGGTGCGATCGGTCAGCCCCGGCTCGAACCGGGCCGAGGAGAGGTTGCGCGGCGCGTCCTCCAGCCGGGCGGACTGGCTGTATTGCCGCCCTGTCGCGCCAAGCCAGATCGCCTCGAGCTGGCGCGATTCAGTCCGGCCGGTAATCGAAAGTTCGGCGATGAGAAAGGTTGCGGAACTGTCGCGCGAAACCTCCTGACCGAATTGTGCGTAAGAGATGACCTTGGCGGACTTCAGCCCCGTCAATTCAGCGGTGAACTGACGGCCTTTTCCGATGCCGTCCTGATCGGCGAAAATGGAGAATGGCTGGAAACTGCTGTTATAGTCGGGAACCGTGTTCATCATCCCACCCAATGCCGCCGCACCGAAGAGGACCACCGCGATATTCCCGACGGAGATCACGCCCCCTGCTCCGGTCGCGCGGTCAGCCTGCCTGTCGGATGAAACTGCAACCAGCTGGATTTCGAATAGAGGTTGTCGTTGAGCTTGAATTGCTGCGCGCTGAAGGCGATCAACACATCCTGCGCCTGCCAATCCGGGGGCACATCCCAGATTATCGCGATAGCCTCGCGGATACGCGGTTCAAGCTGTTTCAGGAAATCGTCGTCTCGAACGAGATTGACCCGCGGGGCGGGAAATTCCGTATCGCCTGACGAAAGGACGGGCAGCATTTCGGGAAATCCGAATACCGCCACCTGGGTCGAACCCGTCACATTCTCGATCAATCCGGTCAGGACGAGCTTTCGCTCGCCGTTCTCGTCATTCGCAAGGGCAAGCTTCTCGGGGATGAAAACCGAGCGACCGACGCTGACAGGTTGGCCAAAGGCAATTGGCGGCGGCGCGTCCGGTATGCGCGCATCCTCGACCTTCATCCACCAGGTCAGGACAATGGCGGCCACAAGGCCTATCGCGGCAATGATGCGAATGCGGATCCGCCCGACCGCTGATTTCAGGGACTGAGCCATCATCCTATAAAACCGGATACCCGGCCCGCCATCAACCATTTTCGCCCTGCGCGTGTGCGAGGTGTCGTGGGTTTGCGCGTATATTCCAGGCGGCGAAGCCGGTGCCCGCCGCCTGTTGGGTGCTTCAGTCGTAAAGCCCGCCGAACTGGGCGCGCAGCAGGTTCTTCTGCACCTTGCCCATGGTATTGCGGGGCAGGTCATCGACGAACAGCACCCGCTTCGGCAACTTGAACTTGGCCAGCCGCCCCTCGAGCGCGGCCAGAACCTCGGCTTCCGAAGGCGGGGCAGGGCCGACGATCACCGCCGTGACACCCTCGCCGAAATCGCGATGCGGCAGGCCGATCACCGCGGATTCGGTGACGCCGGGCAGGGCGTCGATTTCGGTCTCGATCTCTTTCGGATAGACGTTGTAGCCGCCCGTGATGATCAGATCCTTGCCGCGCCCGACGATGTGCAGATAGCCGTTTTCGTCAAAGCGCCCCAGATCGCCGGTGATGAAGAAGCCGTTGTCGCGCAATTCGGCGGCGGTCTTTTCCGGCATTTGCCAATAACCCGAAAAGACGTTCGGGCCGCGCACCTCGATCATGCCGATCTCGCCCTTGGGCAGTTCGGCGCCGGTTTCGGGATCGGCCACGATGATCTCGACACCGGGCAGGGGCGTTCCGACCGTCCCCGCCACCCGATCGCCGCGATAGGGGTTCGAGGCGTTCATGTTCGTCTCGGTCATGCCGTAGCGTTCAAGGATCGCGTGGCCGGTCCGCTCGCGCCATTCGCGATGGGTGTCGGCCAGCAGCGGCGCCGAGCCCGAGATGAAAAGCCGCATCCCCGCCGTGGTCTCGACGTTCAGCATGTCGTCCTGAAGAAGCCGGGTATAGAAGGTCGGGACACCCATCAGCACGGTGGCGCGGCTCATCCCCTCGAAGATGCGGTCGACGTCGAATTTCGGCAGGAAGATCATCGACGCGCCCGAGAACAGCGTCACATTGGTCGCGACGAAGAGGCCATGGGTGTGAAAGATCGGCAGGGCGTGGATCAGCACGTCGGTCGGGCCGTATTCCCAGGCCTCGATTAGCGCGCGGGTGTTCGAGACGAGGTTGCCATGCGTCAGCATCGCCCCCTTGGACCGCCCCGTGGTCCCCGAAGTGTAAAGCAGCGCCGCCAGATCGTCCGCCGCACGCGGCACGGTCGCGAACTCCTCGGGTTGGCCTTTGGTCGCCTCGCTCAGGCTGCCTTGCCCGTCCGCGCCCAGCGTCATCAGCCGGGCCGAGCCTGCGGCCTCGGCCAGTGCCTCGGCCTTTGCGGGGTCGCAAACAAAGACCGCAGGCCCCGCGTCGCCGATGAAATATTCGATCTCGGCCGGGGTATAGCCGGTGTTCAGCGGCAGAAAGACCGCGCCCGCCCGCACCGTCGCCAGATAGAGGATGATCGCCTCGACGGATTTCTCGACCTGCACGGCCACCCGGTCGCCGGGCCGGACACCCAGGCCGACCAGCGCATTCGCCATGCGGCCCGTGCGGGCGACAAGGTCGCCATAGCTGATGCGCTCGCCCGAAAGCGTCTCGATGGCGGTGGCGTCGGGGTCGGTGATGCCGCGCACAAGGATGTCGAAAAGATTGTCGCTCATCATGGTTCCTTTCAGTTCGTGTTCGGCAGGGCGCGGGTCACGGCCGGGGCGGCGGTGACGGTGCCGCGCTCGGCGAAAGCCTCGTGGTTCGCCTCGATCCGGTCGAGGTCGTAGAGATAATTGACCATCAGCCCATGCGACTGCTTCATCCCGTTGGGCGATACATCGCCGAGATGGTTCAGGCGTTCAAGCTGCGCGCCATTGCCCAGATGGAAACGCGCGACGGGATCGGGCACCCGGCCCCTGCGGTCCCGGGCGCGCAGGAAATAGCTGGCGGCGGCGGCCAGCAGGGGCGCGCGCAGGGCCTCGGCCTTCTCGGCATCCTCATGCCAGCCCGGCTCGTCCAGCAGCGCGAAGGCGATGCGCTGGTCGGCGTCGATCATCTCCGAGGTTTCGTCCTTGCGCTGCGCCGCCAGCCATGACGCGAAACCCGGCACCGGCGAGAGGGTGACGAAGGTGCGGATATCGGGCAATTCGGCCTTCAGCTCCTCGACCACCTGCTTGATCAGGAAATTGCCGAAGGACACCCCGGCAAGGCCCCGCTGCGTGTTCGAGATCGAATAGAATACGGCAGTCGTCGCCTCCTCGGCCTCGATCGGCTGGCGGTTCAGGTCCAGAAGCCCGCCGACCGCCTCGGGAATGGCTTTGGTCAGCGCCACCTCGACGAAGATCAGCGGCTCGTCGAGCAATTGGGGATGGAAGAACCCATAGCAGCGCCGGTCGGTCGGTTGCAGGCGGTTGCGCAGGTCGTCCCAGTTCTGGATGGCGTGGACGGCCTCATAGCGGATGATCTTTTCGAGGATCGCGGCGGGAGTGTTCCAGTCGATATGGCGCAGCACCAGAAAGCCCCTGTTGAACCATGACCCGAAAAGATGCCCGAAATCGTCATCCACGCGCTTCAGCATCGGGCTGTCGCGCAGATGCGCCAGCAATTCCTCGCGCAGGCGCACCAACGCGGCCGTGCCACCGGGCGCGAGGTTCAGCCGGCGCATCAACTCCTGCCGGCGGGGTTCGGCGGCGGCGTGCAAATCCTCGATCGCCTCGGCCGAGCCGGGGTCGCGCCCAAGCGCGGCAATTGCCGCCTCGACCCGGTCGGTATCGGGGCCGAAGCGGTCGGCCAGCACCAGAAGGAAAGCCAGCCGCGCCTGCGGGTCGGCCCGATCGAAGGCCGCGAGCAATTCGCGGGCGATGGCCACGCCCGAGGCCTCGCCCCGCCGCGACAGCAGCGCCTCGGCCAGTTCCGACAGGTCCGGTGCCTCGATGGCGGGGCCCGCCGCGCCCCGCCGCCCCCACAGGCGGCGGCTGCGTTCGGTCAGACTCTCGAACAGCTCGCCCAGAAAGGCGGGGCGGTTGGCGCGGGGTGCTTTCATCATGGCCTCCTTTTGGGAACTGGCCACCGGGATCATCCCGGCAGCACGACGAAGATGAGCCACAGGACCACCGGCGCGATCAGCGTGACGAGCGCGCCATAGTTCAGCAGTCTGCGGAAGAAGACCTGCTTGTCCACGCCCGACGCATTGGCCAGCACCAGCGCACCATTGGTCGAGAACGGGCTGACATCCACGATGGTCGAGGCGACGGCCATGCCGGCGATGAAGCCGATGGCGCCAACGCCGGTGTCGCCCTGCAGGAACGGCACGGCCAGCGGGATCAGCGAGCCCAGAACCGCGGTCGAGGACGCAAAGGCCGAAACCACGGCGCCGATGAAGAACAGCATCAAGGCGGCCAGAAGCGGCGAGGCCATGCCTGCGACGCTATGGCCGACAAAGTCGATGGTTCCCATGTTTTCCAGCACCGCGACATAGGTGGAAACGCCGGTGATCAGCATGATCTCGGGCCATGCGACCTGTGCCATGGCGCGTTTCTGCATCGTCGGCACCCAGAGCGCGAGGCCCAGGCCGATGGTCAGCGCGACAAAGCCGATATCCAGCTTGAAGGCCAGAACCAGCACCGCGAGCAACGCCAGACCCGCAAGCGTGACGATCTGATAGAGGCTGCCGTCGGGATGGTTGCCCTCATCGACCTCATCCACCAGCTTGTTGGAATGGCCGCCGCCCTCGCGCCCGATGCGCGGGCTGATCGCCTCGGCCTCGCTGTCGCCAAAGATCTGCGGGCCGGTGGCGGCGCGGGCGATCTCGACATGGGGGACGGCGACCGGCTCGATCTGCTGGCGCATCTGCATCAGGGCCCGTCCGCCCAGCACCATGAACAGGATCAGCGCGACGGCCGCGTTGACGGCGAAGCTGGCCGCGAAGGTCGTCATCGGGCTGAGCGGCAGGCCCGCCTTTGCCACGACGCCATTGGTGATGCCGCCATAGATGCTGATCGGCGAAAAGCCCCCGGCCTGCGCGCCATGCACCACCATCAGGCCCATCAACAAGGGCGAGATGTGATAACGGAAGGCGAAACCCAGCGCGATCGGCGCCACGATCGCCACCGCGCCGGGGCTGACCGCGCCCACGGCCGTCAGCATGGCCGAGATGCCGAACATGATCCACGGGATCGCCGCGATGCGGCCCTTGACCGCGCGCACCGCCATGCGGACCAGCCAGTCGATGGTGCCATTGTTCTGCGCCAGGGCGAACAGCCAGGTGATGCCAACCAGCGTCAGGAACAACCCGCCCGGAAAACCTCCGATGATGTCGTTGGTGCTTTGACCGGCCAGCAGCGTGCCGACCAGAAACGCCCCGACAAAAGCCAGGACGCCCATGTTGATCGGCCAGATCGTGGCCACCACGAACATAGCGACCAGAGCGTAAATGGATAGAAAATGCGGGGTCATGCGCGGCTCCTCCCTCCTTGCAATCTCCTTGGATCCACGCCGGGCGCGAATCCCCTCCCGCAATTGTTATACGTTTTGGATTTTGTGATGTATATAACAGAAAGCCTGATGAATCGCACCTGCCGTCCTGCTATAAGGAATCCGCAGGATGACGGGGGAAGGCATGGCGACGATTCCAAATACGCTGCGGATCCGAAATGCGCTGGAAAACGCCATTGTCCAAGGCATCTACCAGCCCGGCGCGCGCCTCGATCCCGAGGCGCTGGAGCGCGAGTTTGACTGTTCGCGCACACCGATCCGCGAGGCTCTGCATCAGCTCGAGGCCTCGGGACTGGTGCGCGTCCTGCCCAAGCGCGGAACCTTCGTCACCGAATGGAGCCCCGAGGAACTGGCCGAGCGTTTCGAGGTCATGGCGGAGGTCGAGGCGACCTGTGGGCGACTGGCCGCGCGGCGTATCCTCGACAGCGAGATGGCGGCCCTCGAGGCGGCCCATGACGCCTGCCGCCAGCGCGCCGAGGAGGGCGACGTCGAGGGGTATTACGCGCGGAACTCGGAGTTCCACCACTGCATCTATCGCGCGACGCATAACGCGTTTCTCGAGCAGGAGGCCTCAAGGCTGCACGCGATGCTGCAACCTTACCGGCGGATGCAGCTTCAGGTCAGAAACCGCATGGGGCGGTCATTTGCCGAGCATGACGCGGTGGTCAAGGCCATCCGCGCCGGCGATGCCGAGGGCGCGGCCCGCGCCCTTCGCGACCATGTCATCGTGCAGGGCGACCGTTTCCACGACCTGATCGCCGCGCTGCGTCAGGGCTAGGGCAGCGGCAGCCGTCTAAGGGACCGGCTCCTCGGCGGCGAACCCGGCCATGAGGTTCTGCCGATCCGTCCCGTTCCCTTCACGCAGGACCGCATCGGGCACGACGACCAGCTTGCCGATGAAATCCCGGCCGCGCTCGATAAAAAGACGCTCGGCATCGTGGAGGCGGGAAAGCGGCACGATCCCCGCCAGCACGGGGCGGAGCCGCCCCTCCCTGATCCAGGCGACAAGCTGGCGGGCTTCGTCGCGTGTGCCGTGCGAGACGCCGAAGATCTGCACCTGATTGAGGTAGATCAGAGTCCAGGGCAGCGCGGTGACATTGCCGCCGCTCGCCCCGGCAATCGAGAGGCGCGGCGGCGTGCGGCGCTGGCGCATGTCCCGGCACATCGCCTCGATCAGCGGAACCGTCATCGCGCCGCCGACAAGGTCCATCACTGCGTCGAGGGTGGCCCCGCCCGTCGCCTCGGCGATCGCATCCGCCCAGTCCGTGACCGCGCGGCGGTCGATGACGCTTTCCGCCCCCAATTCGCGCAGGGCCGCGCCTTTCCCGGCGCTCGCAACGGCATGGGGGATCGCCCCGATCACGCGGCAAAGCTGGATCAGCGCGGTGCCGACCCCGCCTGAAGCGCCGGTGACGAGGACATGCTCGCCCGCCCGGACGCCCGCCGCGGTCAGCATGTGATAGCCCGTCTGCCAGGAACACATCCCGAGCGTCGCAAGCTCGGCATCGGAAAGCTCCGGGTTGGCGATGGCGTGGAACTGGTCGGCGGGAAACGCGCCATATTCCGCGAACCCGCCATCCGCGCCGTGGCCGTAGTAATCCGGCGCGAGGTTCAGGTCGGGACGCGCATCGGGATAGATGTTGAAATCCAGCAGGCCGCGCTCGCCGATCCTGCCGGGCGGGACGCCATCGCCGACCGCAACCACCCGGCCGACGGTATCCGCGCCCTGTATGCGAGGGAAGCTGAGCGTCGTCCCGGCCATGGCAAAGGAGGTGATCCCTCCGTCCTCGGCGGTCGAGTAAAGCCCCTCGCGCACCTTGCGATCGGTGTTGTTCTTGGCGCAGGCGGTGATGCGGACCAGAACCTCGCCCGGTCCGGGCCGAGGCACCGGCCAGTCCTGCCGCCATTTCAGCCGGTCGGTCCCGCCATGACAGGTCAGGATCATGGCGGACATGGTTTTCGGAATCCCGGTCATGGTCAGCCCAAGACTTCGCGAACGGCATCCGCGGCGGCTTCCACGATGACGCCCGCCTCGGCTTCGGTCAGGCAAAGCGGCGGGGCGAGTCCGATGATGTCGCCCTGCGGCATGGCGCGCGCGATCACCCCGCGCTTCAGCATCGCGCCGACCACCTTGGCCCCGATCCCCTCGGCCGGGTCGAAGAAGGCGCGGCTGTCGCGGTCGCGGACAAGTTCGACCGCACAGAGCATACCCTCACCCCGGATCTCACCGACATTCGGGTGTTCGGCCAATGCAGATTGCATGAGGTTATTCAGGTATTTTCCTGTCTTTCCTGCATTTTCAACAAGGCCAAGCTCGTCGATCAGCTTCAGGTTCGCGATGCCCGCCGCCGCGCCGATCGGATGGGCGGAATAGGTCCAGCCGTGGCCAAAGACCCCGAACTCGTCGCTGCCCTGCATCAGCACGTCCCAGACGCGCTGGCCGACGATGCTGCCCGAAAGCGGCGCATAGGCAGAGGTCAGGCCCTTGGCGCAGGTGATGATGTCGGGCGCGATGCCATAGTGATCGCTGCCAAACATCGACCCAAGCCGTCCGAAGCCCGTCACCACCTCATCCGCGATCAGCAGGATGTCGTGGCGCGCCAGAACCTTCTGGATCGCCTCCCAATAGCCCTTGGGCGGGGGGACGATGCCGCCGGTTCCCAGCACCGGCTCGCCGATGAAGGCGGCGATGGTGTCCGCGCCCTCGGCCGCGATCAGCTTCTCCAGCTCCTCGGCGCAATGGGCGCTGAACTGCTCCTCGGTCATGCCAGCTTCCTTGCGACGGAAGTAATAGGGCGCCTCGGTATGGATGACCTGCGCCAGCGGCAGGTCGAACTTCTTGTGAAACAGCTCCAGCCCGGTCAGCGAGCCCGTCATCAGCCCGGACCCGTGATAGCCGCGCCAGCGCGAGATGATCTTCTTTTTCCGAGGAAGTCCGCGAATATTATTGTAATACCAGACGATTTTCACGTTCGTTTCATTGGCATCCGACCCGCCGAGGCCGAAATAGACCCGCGCCATCCCTTCAGGCGCGCGATCCATCACCATCTTCGCCAACGTGATCGAGGCCTCCGATCCATGCCCGGCATAGGAATGGTAATAGGCCAGTTCCTGCGCCTGCTTCGCGATGGCCTCGGCGATTTCGGTCCGGCCATAGCCCACGTTCACGCAATAAAGCCCGGCGAAGCCGTCCAGCAGGCGGTTGCCGTCGCGATCGGTGATATGGACACCTTCGGCTGTCTGGATGATCCGTTGCGCCCCCTCGCCCCGGGCAAACGGACCGAGATTGGTCGAAGGGTGAAAGAAGCTCTCGCGGTCCCATTTGGACAGCTCGTCATTGGTCAGCATCACGCTCTCCTGTCTTGCTCTGCCCAGTCGCGGCAGACGTATTTGATCTCGGTGAAAGCCTCGAGCCCGTGGCGCGAGCCTTCGCGGCCAAGGCCGGATTGTTTCATGCCGCCGAAGGGGATTGGCGCGCCGGTGACCTTGGTGCGGTTGACGGCGACCATGCCGAATTGCAGCGCGCGGGACAGGCGATAGATGCGGCGCGGATCCTGCGTGTGCAGATAGGCGACCAGCCCGTATTCGGTGGCATTGGCTATGCTAAGCGCCTCGGCCTCGGTCTCGAAGGGGGCGAGGGCGGCGACGGGGCCGAAGGTTTCCTCGCGGAAAATCAGCGCGTTGGGCGGGACATCTGCCAAAACGGTCGCCTGATAGAAGAGTGGCCCCTGCGCGTCTCGATCACCCCCGGTCAGCAGCCGCGCGCCAAGGTCCAGCGCGTCGCGGACCTGCTCCTCCTGCTTCCTGACCGCGTTCTCGTTCATCAGGGGGCCAAGGTCGCGATCCTCGATGCCCGGACCCAGCGTCAATGCGGCGGTCGCCTCGGCAAAGCGGCGGCAGAATTCGTCGTAGATCGGACGCTCGATCAGGAAGCGGTTCGCGCCAAGGCAATCCTGCCCGGAGGTCGCGAATTTGGCCTTGATCGCCTCCTCGATTGCAAGGTCGAGGTCGCAATCGGCAAAGGCGATGAAGGGCGCGTGCCCGCCCAGTTCCAGCACCAGCTGCTTCACCGTGTCCGAGGATTGGCGGTAGAGCAGCTTGCCGATCTCGGTCGAGCCGGTGAAGCTGAGGGCGCGGACGCGCGGATCGGCGCACCATTCGGCGACGATCTCGGGCGCCGCGCCGGTCACGACATTGAAGACGCCTGCCGGAATGCCCGCACGGTCCGCAAGTTCCACCAGCGCCGTGGCCGAAAGCGGCGTCTCGGCCGAGGGGTGGACCACCACCGTGCAGCCCGCCGCCAGCGCGGCCGCCGCCTTGCGGGTGATCATGGCGCAGGGAAAATTCCACGGCGTCACCAGCGCCGCGACGCCCAGCGGTTCGCGCCACAACTCCATCTCGGCCGTGGAGAGGTGCGAGGTGATGCTCTCGATATTCGGGCGCTTCGCCTCCTCGGCATAGAACTCCACGAAGCTCGCGGCATAGTCGATCTCGCCCCGGGATTCCGACAGCGGCTTGCCCTGCTCGGCGGTCATCAGCCGCGCCAGATCCTCGCGATTGTCGCGGATCAGCTGATACCAGCGCAGAAGCAGCGCAGAACGGTCCTGTGGCAGCATCGCGGCCCAGCCGGGAAAGGCGGCCTCGGCTGCATCCACCGCCGCACGCGCGCCCGATGGCCCGAGCTTCGCGACCTGAGCGATGGCCTGCCCGGTCGCGGGGTCGGTGACGGCGAAGCGGGTATCCGCGGCGCGCCATCCGCCGCCGATATAGGCATCCTCGCGGAACAGTTTCTGGTCCTTCAACATGGTTCATCCTCGATTTCGACGCCGATCACCGCGACGCAATCGCCGGGCTTGACCAGTCCGGGGAAATGCCGGGCCATGAACAGGCCCGCGCGATTGGCGTGAACGGTGACGGGCGGCAGGCCGGTGCGCGCGACGGGAAAGATGCGGGCGATGGGCTGGCCCTTTTCAATCCGGTCGCCCAGATCGGCGTGAAACTCGATCAGCCCGCCATCCTCGGCAAAGGTGAAGCAATCGGCGTCGGGCATGTCGAGCCATTGGGTCGGCCCCGCCGCGACCGCGCCCCGCATCACCCCGGCCGCGACCAGCATGCTCAGCAGCCCGTCGCGGGCGATGCGGGCGGTGCGGGCACTGGCGGTGCCGCCGCCGCCAAGCTCGGTGGTGACGAAGACCTTGCCCATCTCCTCGGCGGCGGTGTCATACATGCCGACCGCGTCGATCTCGAGCATCCTGACCGACCATGGCGCGCCGAAGGCCCGGACGAGGTCGAAGCTCTGCGCCTGCTGGCGCTTGTCGGGCAGGATATGCGCGGCGCAATAGGGCAGGAAATCCAGCGTGCGCCCGCCGGAGTGGAAATCCAGCACCACATCCGCCATCGGCAGCAGCACACGCTGAAAATAATCCGCGATCTTCTGCGTGACCGAACCATCCGGGCGGCCCGGAAAGCTGCGGTTCAGGTTGCCCCGGTCGATAGGCGAGGTGCGCGTCCCCGCCAGAAAGGCCGGATAATTCATCGCGGGAATGATGATGACCCGGCCCGTGACCTCCTCGGGGCGCAGGGTCGAGGCGAGGTCGAAAAGCGCGATCGGCCCCTCATATTCATCGCCATGGTTCGCCCCTGTCAGCAGCGCCGTCGGCCCCTCGCCATTCTTGACCACGCTCAGCGGGATCATGACCGATCCCCATGCGGCATCGTCGCGGGAATAGGGCAGGCGCAGGAAGCCGTGGCTGACCCCCGGCGCGTCGAAATCGACTGTCGAGGTGACGGGCGAGGGAGCCATCTGCATCTGAAGCATCGCCTCAGTCCTTCACGAACAGCTTGCGCGGCACATTGGCCAGGCATTCGACGCCGGTTTCGGTAATGAGGATCGACTCGGTGATTTCCAACCCCATGTCCTCGAGCCAGAGGCCGGTCATGAAGTGGAAGGTCATGCCCGGCTCCAGCACGGTCTTGTCGCCGGGGCGCAGCGACATGGTGCGCTCGCCCCAGTCGGGCGGATAGCTGAGGCCGATCGGATAGCCGGTGCGGTTGTCCTTCTTGATGCCGTATTTCGCCAGCACGCCGAAGAAGCCCTTGGCGATGTCTTCGCAGGTATTGCCGGGCTTTGCGGCGGCAAGCCCCGCCTCCATCCCCTCCAGCGTCGCCTTTTCCGCGTCGAGGAAGGCCTGCGTCGGCTTGCCCAGAAAGACCGTGCGCGACAGCGGGCAGTGATAGCGGTTATAGCAGCCCGCGATCTCGAAGAACGTCCCCTCGCCGGATTTCATCGGCTTGTCGTCCCATGTCAGATGCGGGGCCGAGGCGTCGCGTCCCGAAGGCAGCAGCGGCACGATTGCCGGATAGTCGCCGCCGATCCCGTCGACGCCCCGCGTGCCCGCGTCATAGATCTCGGCCACGAGGTCGCATTTGCGCATGCCCACCTCGATCTTGTCGGTGATGCGGGCATGCATCGCCTCGACGATGCGGGCGGCATTGCGCATATAGGCTATTTCCTGCGGCGATTTCACCGCGCGCTGCCAGTTGACCAGCGCGGTGCAATCGCTGAAGCGCGCATCGGCGAGGTGCTTCGTCAGGCTGGCGAAGGCGGCGGCGGTGAACCAGTAATTGTCCATCTCGACGCCGATGCGCTTTGCCCCCCAGCCCTTGTCCCGCAGGATGCCCGAGAGGTAATCCATCGGGTGCTTTTCGGGGTTCTGGACGTAATCATCTGGATAACCGACGATATTCTCGTGTCGCAGATAGGCGGTCAGCTTCGCGCCATTCGCATCCTGCCCGCGTCCGAACCAGATCGGCTCGCCCTCCGGCGGGACGACGACGCATTGGTGGACATAGAAGGACCAGCCGTCATAGCCGGTCAGCCAGTTCATGTTCGAGGGATCGGTGACGATCAGCAGATCGACCCCCTTCGCCTCCATCGCCTTTCGGGTTTTGGCCAGCCGGGCGGCATATTCGTCGCGGGTGAATTTCAATGAGACGTCTGTCATGATGATGCTCTCAAAGGGAAAATTTGGCGCCGGTCCCTGTGCTGTGCGCGCGCGACAGGGCAAGGGCGGCGATGGCGGTGTCCTGAATGCCGGTGCCGGTCAGATCGGCCAGCGTGATCTGGTCCGGGTTGCTGCGTCCGGGGGCGAGGCCTGCGATGATCTGTCCGAGTTCGCGGAAATCGCGCTGAACCAATGGCGAATGATGCAGCTCGCCCAGCCGGCGCGTCTGCGAGAGGCGGTCGGCGACGTAATAGGCGGCCTCGATCAGGTCGGGGGCGATCTCGTTCTTGTGCTCGGCATCCGATCCCATGGCGGTCACATGGGTGCCGGGGCGGATATCGGCGGCGGTTAGGATCGGCGTCTCGGCAGGGGTCGTGGTGATGATCGCGTCCGCATCCCGCGTCGCCTCGGCCACGGTTTCGGCAGGTGCGACCGGGAAGCCCAGCAGCGCGGCCATTTCGACGGCGAAGCGATCGGCATTCGCGGCATTCCGCGCCCAGACCCGCGCGGCGCGGATCGGTCGGACCAGCGCCAGCGCCTGCAACTGCATCCGGGCCTGCATCCCGGCGCCCAGCACCGCCGCCGTTTGCGCGTCCTCGCGCGCCAGATGCCGGGCGGCGACGGCGCCCGCGGCGGCGGTGCGGATATCGGTCAGATAGCCATTGTCGAGCAGCAGGGCCTCGACCAGTCCGGTGCGCGCCGACAGCACCACCATCATCCCGTTGGTCGAGGGCAGACCCAGCTTCGGATTGTCGAAGAAGCCGGGGCTGATCTTGATCGCGAAATGGTCGAGGCCGGGGATATAGGCGGTCTTCACATCCACCTCTCCGCGATGCTCGGGGATGTCGAGGCGCAGGATGTCGGGCATGGCGACCGGCTTCGTCGCCAGCGCGCGGAAGGCATCCTCGATGCAATCGACCGCGTCGAGGTCCAGCGGCACGAGCTGGCGCAGTTCGGCCTCGGTCAGGATGGTGACGGGGTTTCTCATGCCGGCTCCACCCTATTCGCGCCCGCCATGATCCGGGCATGGAGGGCGGGGTCGATATTCCCGCCCGACAGCAGCGTGACGACCGGACCCTCCGGGCGCACCTTGCCGGAGAGGAGGGCGGCGTGACCCACAGCCGCCGCGCCCTCGACGACATGGCCCGCGCGGGCCAGATGGCGCATGGCCTCGGCAATCTCGGCCTCGGTCACAAGGATGGTCTGATCGAGGAGCGCGCGGTACAGATCGAAGGTGACGCGGTTCCTTAGCCCGATGCCGCCACCCAGCGAGTCAGCGAGCGTCGCCTCCTCGACCACATCGACGGGGTGACCGGCCTTCAGGCTGGCGGCCATGGCCGCGCCCCTTTCCATGCTGACCCCGATCACCCTGACCCGCGGGTCGAGCGCCTTGGCCGCGACCGCGATGCCACCGGCAAGGCCGCCACCAGACAGCGGGATCAGGAGCGTCCCGAGGGCAGGGATTTCTTCGAGGATCTCAAGCCCCAGCGTGCCCTGTCCCGCTACCACGTCGGGGTGGTCGAATGGCGGGATTTCTGTCAGCCCCTCGTTCTCGACCGCGCGCGCGACCTCCTCCATCGCCTCGTCCTGGCTCGCGCCGATGATGCGGAGTTCGGCTCCCAGATCGCGGATGGCCTTGACCTTGTTCGCCGGCACCAGCCGGGACAGGCAGACCGTCGCTGGCACGCCAAGGGCGCGGGCGGCATGGGCCAGCGCCCGGCCATGATTGCCGGTCGAAGCGGTGACGACACCCCGCGCCAGCGCCTCGGGCGGCAGGGACAGCAGGGCGTTCGTCGCGCCCCGCAGCTTGAAGGCGCCGGTGGTCTGGCGATATTCGCATTTCATCCAGACCGGCTGGCCCAACCGCACCGTGAGGCTTTCATCCCGCAGCATCGGGGTGCGGATGATATGGCCCGCGATGCGCCGCGCTGCGTCCCGCACATGGTCGAGCGTCACGGTCATGGCAGCCTCGTCAACTGGCCGGGCGCCGCCGCGCCGGTATCGCCGCAGGCCCGCAGCGCGGCCCAGAGCGTCGCGGAATTTGCGGAAACCACCGGGACGCCCACCGCCTCCTCGATCCGGTCGATGATGCCCGAGGCGCGGACGGCGGTGCAGGCGATGAACATGGCCTCGCTGCCGGGGACGAGGGCGGCGCGCGCCGCCTCGATGATCGTCGCGGGCGAGATCCGGGCCATCTCCCGGTCGTCGGTCATGTTCAGGCAGGAAACGCCTTGCAGCCCGAAGCCGCCCGCCTCGAAACATTCGGCCATCGGCGCGGTGGTCCGGGGGGTATAGGGCGTCATCAGCGTGATGCGTCCCGCGCCAAGCGCGCGCAAAGCGGCGAAGCCGGCCGAGATCGGCGTGATCGCCTCGGCCCCCGGCTTGCCCCGCTTGATCGCGTCCCGCACCGCCTCGTCCCCGATCACCACCGAAGCCGAGGTGCAGCTATAGACCACCGCATCCAGATCCTCGCCCGGCAGGATCAGCGCCGCGGCGGCGGTCACGTCCTTGGCCATCGCCGCCAGCGTCTCGGGCGTCACCGGGTTCGCGAAGGGGATGCGGGTCGCATAGACGCCGATGCCGCGCGAGGGCAGGACCGCGAAATCAACCTCGGTCGTGTGGTCGGTCGCCAGCGTCACCAGCCCGATGCGCCGGGGCAGAGGGCGGTCGTCCAGTTCGATGGGCAGGTTCAGGATGTTCACCGCGAAATCCTTCCGTAACGGCGTTCCAGCCAGCGCAGCGCGATGACCGAGAGGACGCTGACGATCAGGAACATCGCGCCCACCAGCGTCATCGGCTCGACATAGCGATAGGACGAGTTCGCGACCGATTTCGCCTGATTCATCAACTCGACCACGGTGATCGCGGAGAGCAGCGGCGTCTCCTTGAACATGGCGAGCAGATAGTTCGCCATGGCCGGGATCATCGGCGGCACCGCCTGCGGCAGGACCACATGCAGCCAGGTCTGGCGCGTGGTCAGGTTCGTGGCCTTCGCCGCCTCCCATTGGCCGCGCGGCACGGCCTCGATCCCGCCGCGATAGACCTCGGCCGTGTAGGTCGCGTAATGCAGGCCCATCCCGATCACCCCGGCGGTCAGGGCCGGAAGGCTGATCCCGATATCGGGAAGCACGTAGAAGATGAAGTAAAGCTGCACGAGCAGCGGCGTGCCGCGGATGAACTCGACGATAAATCCCGTCACCCGCGCGACGATCCGGTTCGGGGACCGGCGCAGGATCGCAAAGACGAGGCCCAGCACCGCCGCGACGATCGCGCCGAGGAAGGTGGCAAGCAGCGTGATCTTGAACCCCTGCAGCAGCACGGGCAGGATCGAAAGCGCGAAGTTCCAGTCCCATTCCATCCTAGCGCACCCCGTCCAGACCGCGGGTCACGCGACGCTCCAGCCGCCGCATCCCGAAGGAGATCGCCGAGGACATTGCGAAATAGAGCAGAAGGATCGTCACGAAGGGCAGCAGCGTGCTGCCGGTCTGCGACCGCACCACCTGCGCCTGAAAGGTCATGTCCGAAAGCGAGATCAGCGACACGACCGAGGTGGCCTTCAAAAGCTCGATCGCATTGTTGCAGAAGGTCGGCAGCATCAGCGGCAAGGCCTGGGGCAGGATCACGTGCCTCATGCGCTGAAAGCGGGTCAGGTTGACGGCGACGCAGGCCTCGAACTGGTCGCGCGGCACGGCAAGGATCGCGCCCCGCACCACCTCGGCCCCGTAGGCCCCGACATTCAGCCCCAGCGCCATCACCCCGGCCTGCATGGGCGACAGGTGAATCCCCGTCATCGGCAGCACGAAATAGATCCAGAACAGCTGGACGAAGATCGAGGTGCCGCGGAAAAACTCGATATAGACGGTCGAAAGCCAGCGCAGCGGCGCATGGCGCGAGACCCGGCCAAGACCGGCAACGAAGGCCACGACCAGCGCCAGCGCCGAGCCCATCAGGGTCAGCTTGACCGTGATCCATGTCCCCTGAAGGATGAGTAGAAGATATCCTGCCCAGTCGCCCATGCGCTGATGCCTGCCTTCCGTCCTGATTGGAAAGGGGCGGGGGTCAGGCCCCGCCGCCCGGGTTCATTCGCCGCAGAGCGCCGCGCGCGTCGTGGATTTCGCCGCGTCCGCCGAGAAACCGTAGGGCTCGATGATCTTGGCGAATTCGCCGGATTCCTTCATCTTCGCCAGCTCGACATCGAAGGCGTCGCGTAGCGCGGTGTCCTTCTTGTTGAAGGCCGCGCCGTCGCAATAGACCGGCGCGCCCTCGACCGGGGCGAAGACTTCCAGATTGGCGTCGGCGGATTTCGCCAGCAAGTCGTTCAGCGACAGAACGGGCAGCGAATAGGCGTCGATGCGGCCGTCCTGAACCATCTTCAGCCCCGATTGCGGGTCGGGGACCACGATCAGCCGGTCGCGCGGTACGCCCGCGTCCAGCGCCAGCTTCTCCTCGGTTCCGCCGCCGGGCGCGCCAAGCTTGGCGGCCGCGTCATTCGCAATGTCGGCATAGGACTTGAAGCCCTTGGGGTTGCCCTTGGGAACCAGCAGCGCCTCGGCATCGCACAGGATCGGCTCGGAATAGGCGACGGCCTGGCAACGCTCGGGCTTCATGAAAAGCCCGGCGGTGATCGCGTCGACGCGCCCGGCCTGAAGGCTGGGGATCATGGCGCCATATTCGGCGATCGAGGCCTCCAGATCCTTGATCCCGAGCTTTTCGAAGACCGCGCGCGCCACATCGGGCGCTGCGCCCGAAACCTTGCCGTCCGAGGCGACGGCGGTATAGGGCGGCTCGTTGCCGATGGCGATGCGGACGAAGCCCTGCTCCTTCAGGTCGTCCAGCTTTTCGGCCAAGGCGGGCAGGGGCACTGTCAGAAGCAGCGCGGCAATCAGGCATTTCTTCATCATTCTCTCCTGTCGGGGTGGCATCACACGCGCTGTCCGGCGGCGATGATCTTGCGCAGGAAGGACTTCGTGCGGTCCTCTTGCGGCGCGGTGAAGATCTGTGCGGGCGGGCCCTGCTCGACGATCCGGCCCCGGTCAAAGAACAGGACGCGGTCGGCGAAGTCATGGGCAAAGCCCATCTCATGCGTGACCAGCAGCATGGTCATGTCGGTCTCGGCGGCGAGGCGCTTCATCACCTCCAGCACCTCCTCGACCAGTTCTGGGTCGAGCGCCGAGGTCACTTCGTCGAAGAGCATGATCTGCGGCTGCAAGGCCAGCGCGCGGGCGATGGCGACGCGCTGCTTCTGCCCGCCCGAGAGTTGCGCGGGCATGTAATCGGCCTTGTCCGACAGGCCAACCATCTCCAGCAACTCGCGGGCGCGCTTTTCGGCAACGGCCCGCGCCTCGCCCTTGGTCAGTATCGGGGCAAGCGTGATGTTCTGCAGCACCGACTTGTGCGGAAACAGGTTGAAGTGCTGAAAGACCATGCCGATATGGCGGCGCATCTTGTGCAGATGCGCCTCGTCCGCCGGCACCTCTGTTCCATTCTTCGACATATGATAAAGCGGCTCGCCGCAGACCTCGATCCGTCCGCCCGAGAGATCTTCGAGCGTCATCAGGATCCTCAGGATCGTCGTCTTGCCCGAGCCGGACGGCCCGATCAGCGCCAGCTTTTCGCCCTTCCTCACCTCGAAGTTCAGCCCGTCGATGACGGTGAGCTTCCCGAAGGACTTCTGCAGGTTCTCGATGCGGATGATCGGCTGTTCCAAGCGCGGTTCCCCTTGCGGCATGGGGCGAACTTGGCAATCACATCAAATCAGGTCAATCATAAAATAATATCATAACAATTTAATGTCAAATGATGCCTATCAAACCAGCGGCAGCAGCGGCTCGGACGCGCTTCCCAAGGTTTCGGCAACCAGAGTCAGGCCCCGGCGCAGCTCCTCGGTCCCGGTCGATCCAAGGGCGATGCGCACCGCGTCGCGCCGATCGCGCTCGCCCAGGCGGAAGGCGCGGCCCGAGGCGATTGCGACGCCGCGCTGGCGCGCCTGTGCGACGAACTCCTCCTCGTCCCGGCCCGCAGGAAGTTCCAGCCACAGATGCAACCCTTGGGGATGTGCGCGAAAGGCGGCTCCGCCCAGCACCTCGCGCGCGATGCGGTGGCGGACGCTCAGGGCATCGCGCTGCCAGCCGATCAGCGCCTCGACCGTGCCGTCGGTGACCCAGTGGCTCAGCAACTCGACCATGGCGGGCGTCGCCATCCAGTTGGTCACGAGGTGGCGGTTGGCAGTCCCGGCGGCCATCCGCCCCGGCGACACCAGCCATGCAATCCGCAGGCCGGGCAGGGTGGTCTTGGTAAAGCCGTTGATATGCAGCGTCCGCTCGGGCGCGAGGACGGCCATGGGCGGTGGACGATCGACGATCATCGTGTTCAGCATGTCGTTCTCGATGATCAGGATGTCGTGGCGCCGGGCAATCTCGGCCAGTTCGCGCCTGCGTTCGGCGCTTGTCATAATGGCCATCGGATTGATCGCCGCAGGCTGCATATAGACCGCGCGGAGGCTGCCTTTTCGCGCCATTGCGTCCAGCGCGGCAGGGATAATGCCATCATCGTCGATGGGCAGCGCCTCGAGATGCAGGCCCAGATATTTGCACAGCGGCATCAGCAGATGATGGGTCAGCGCGGCGGCGGCAAGCGTGCCTCCGGGGGGCACCGCGCTCATCACCGCCGAGGTGATGGCCGAGGTCGCGCCGTCGGTAATGGTGACATTCTCGGGCGCAGTATCAATGCCGCCGCGCCGCAGCCAATCGACGGCGACCTGCCGGTGCCGGGGAAGAACCGAATTCGGCCGGAAGGACAGCGCGGCGGCGGCGGTCAGGTTATCCGCGACCCAGTGCAACCCCTCGCGGAAGCGGTCGACATGCATACGCTCGGTGACGGGCTTCAGGATCGAGAGGTCGATCAGCTCGCCCGGTCGCTCGGAAAGATAGGGCGGCGCGTTCTCGGCCCCGGCAGGCAGCACGAACGAGCCGCGCCCGACCTCGCCCAGGACAAGGCCGCGACGGATCAGCTCCTCATAGGCGCGCGAGACGGTCTGGACGGACAGTCCCAGCTCATCGGCGAGCTTGCGCTGGGGGGCAAGCCGCGTGCCGGCGGGCAGCACGCCCTCGCCAATGGCGCGCGCGAATTGGTCCGCCAGCGACATATAGGCCGGGCGTTGCAGGAATGCGGGGTTGGGGCGCCAGATTGACATGATATTACGATCACGGAAATCGTGACAATTGGCAAGAGTGACCTGATAGCAAAGCCCGAAACGGATCGAGTCCCGCATCAATCCATGTCGAGGAGGAGCGCCGCGCATGAGCAGGCGGGCGCTTCGGGGGGACGCCCGGGCAAGGCCCGCGATTCCCCCCGGCAGTTCGGCGCCGTCACCCGTGAGATCGGCTTGCCCGGCCCCTCCCGCTGGTCTATCCACGGCGCTGCTTTCACCGGACCGCCCTTGTGGCCCGCAGCCGGAGGCAAGAAGAGGCAGCGCGAATGAACTGGGATGATTTCAGGATCGTTTCCGCCGTCTGCAAGACCGGCTCGTTCACGCGCGCCGGGCGCATCCTGCAGATCAACGAAACCACCGTCGGCCGGCGCGTCAGCCGGCTGGAAACCGAGATGGGGCTGACCCTCTTCGATGCGGTGGACGGGATGCGCCGTCCGACCCAGGCCTGTGCCGCGATCATGCGCAACCTGCGCGAGATGGAGGCATCTGCGGACGAGATCCGGCACACCCTGCGCGGCCACGATCACATGCAGCGCCGCTTTCGCCTGGCCACCATCGCCGCCATCGCCGAGCATTGGCTGGCCCCGCAATTGCCGCAGCTTCTTGCCGCGCTGCCCGAGCTGTCCCTGACCATCGACACCTCGGACCAGAATGTCGACATGTCGCGCTGGGAGGCGGATTTCGCCCTGCGGCTGGGGCGCCCCAAGCAGGGTTCGTTCCTGATGCGGCGGATCGGGCAGATCAATTTCGTGCTGGTAGGGCCCGCCGCGGCTGCGCCGGACGAGCCGCTGCTGGTCGCCTATCCCGAGTCGCTGATCGACATGCCCGAGATGGCCGAGATGTTGGACACGGTCGGCAACCGGAACCCGAGGGTCGAGACCTCGGACCTGAACCTGATCCGCGCGATCCTGACCAGCGGCCGCGCCATTGGCGTCTTGCCCGAGATGATGGCGAGCACGCTTGCGGCGCGGCCCGATCTGTCGGTCACGCCGATCACGGGCACGCGCGATATCTGGCTGCTGTCGCAACCCTATCTGCGCGACGATCCGGCGGCCCGCGAGCTGTCCGCCTGGCTGCCGACCCTGTTCGCGATGCGGGAAGAATCAGCACCTCTACCACCAAAGAACGACTTTTCCTGACTATTTTCAGGGCAGGTATTTCCTTCAGGCCCCCGACAAAATCCCCAGCGATTGCTTGGCACTCCAACACCCGAAATCGCTCTCCTGCATTTTTGCAGCCCCTCCTGCCGAAATTCCGGGTTCCACCCCGCTGCAACCGGGAGCAGGTTTCGTCTGAATGAGAAATTGCCGTTTTTATGGGGTTAACGAGGGCATATCGCAGGGGTGATTTCTCGAAGCTACCGAACGAGAGGAGGCGTGAGGTGACTTCAGTTTCTCAAGGTGAGACTGTCGGCGTGCAGGATTGCACCGTCTTTCCGGCCAGTTTTTCGCGCATAGGGCGAGTTGCCTGTTTGGGCGGCAGCCTGATCGCCGGCGGATTGGGCGGGATTGCTCTGAAGACCCAGCCGGACGGGGCCATGCTGTGGAGCGTCGTTCTGGGTGCCGCCTTCGCGGGCGGCTTGCTCTCGACCTGGTCGCCCTGCGGCTATTCGTCGATCTCGCTTTTGCGACCGACGGGGCGGGGGATGCGCGCGGTTCGGGACTGGCTCCCGACATTCGCCATGCACGGGCTGGGCTATGCCGCGGGCGCGCTGATCCTCGGGACGCTTCTGGGCGCAATCGGGGCGCTGGCGGGGTTCCACGGCTTCTCGACCGGCTTCGGGCTGGCGGTTCTCGCGCTGATCGGGCTGGTCTACGGCGCACATCAGCTGGACTTCCTGCGCGTTCCCTATCCGCAGCGCCGGGCGCAGGTGCCCCATGACGCGCGCCAGCGTTTCCCGAAATGGGTGGTCGGCGGCCTTTACGGGTTGTCGCTGGGGCTGGATTACCTGACCTATGTGCAGACGCCGCTGCTTTACATGATGACCGCCGCCGCGATCCTGACCGGCAATCTTGCCGCCGCCATCGCGATCATCGCCGTCTTCAACCTCGGCCGCTATCTGCCGGTCGCGGTGAACCTGTTCCCGGTCACGGATTACCAGATCCAGGCATGGCTCGGCCGCAATCAGGAACGCGCGGCGATCCTCGACGGGGCGATCCTGACGGCGCTTGGTGCAGCCTTCGCGGTACTCGCGCTGGCCTGACGGACCCCGACCCCTACCGAAATCTTCACACTCGGCCCGCGATCCGTCGCCGGGGCCCGGGAGCCATCACAGGGAGGATACCATGGTTTCCAGCAGCAGACCCATTCCCAGATACCTGACCCTTGCCGGCGCCTGCGCGATGGCTTCGGCCATGGCGATCGGCGCGGCCGCGGCACAAGATGCGGCGGCCCAGACCCAGGGCCAGCGCGACGCCGCCGAGGCCGCGCGCCAGCTTGCCGCCGGCGAGGCGGACGAGCCCATCGTGCTGAACGCGCCAAAGCCGGACGACCGCCGCGTCTATGTCCAGGATCCTGCGCATTTCGCCGCGATCACCCAGCAATTCGCCATTGACGGGGAGACCGGCCGGGTCGTTGGCATGACGGATGGCGGCTTCCTACCCCAGCCTCTGGCGGCCGAGGACGGATCCTTCATCGCCCAGGCCAGCACGGTCTTTTCACGCATCGCGCGCGGCACCCGGACCGATTACGTCGAGGTCTTCGACCCCGAAACCTTTGAGCCTACCGCGGATATTGAGCTGCCGCAGGACGCGCGTTTTCTGGTCGGCACCTATCAGTGGATGAACGCGCTGACGCCGGACAAGAAGAAGCTGCTCTTCTATCAGTTCTCGCCCGCGCCGGCGGTCGGCATCGTCGATCTGGAGGGGAAGAAGTTCGACCGCATGGTCGATGTGCCCGACTGCTATCACATCTTCCCGGCCACTCCGGACGTCTTCTACATGAACTGCCGCGATGGCAGCCTGGCGCGCGTGGACATCTCGGGCGCGGAACCCAAGATCACGAATACCGAGGTCTTCCACGGCGAGGATGAGCTGCTGATCAACCACCCCGCCTATTCGATGCGGGCGGGCCGGCTGGTCTGGCCGACCTATACCGGCAAGATCTTCCAGGTCGATCTGACCGGCGAAAAGGCGAGCTTCCGCGAGCCGATCGAGGCCCTGACCGAGGCGGAGCGCGCCGATAACTGGCGTCCGGGCGGCTGGCAGCAGACGGCCTATCACCGCGCCTCGGACCGCATCTTCCTGCTGGTCGACCAGCGCGACCAATGGCGCCACAAGACGGCAAGCCGCTTCGTGATCGTGCTGAACGCCGCCACGGGCGAGCGGATCAGCAAGTTCGAACTGGGCCACGAGATCGACTCGATCAACGTGAGCCAGGATGCCGAGCCGCTGCTCTACGCCCTCTCGGCCGGCACGCAGACCCTGCATATCCTTGACGCCGCCTCGGGCAAGGAGCTGCGCAACGTGACGCATCTGGGCCGTGGCCCGCAGATCCTGACCACCCATGACATGGGGTCCTGACATGCTGGAGATCGTGCAGGAACCCGTGGTGGCATGGACGCTGCGCAGCTTCCTTGCGGTGCTGTTCGCCAGCGCCGCCCTCTCGAAGCTGACAGCCATTGACGAGTTTCACGGCGTCGTCCGCAACTTTCGTCTGCTGCCCGATGCGCTGGCCCGTCCCGTCGCGATGGTTCTGCCGGTGGTCGAGCTTGCCGTCGCGGCCAGCCTGATGATCGGCCCGCTGGCCCGTCCGGCGGCGCTGGTCGCGGCGGGGCTGCTGGCAGTTTTCGGACTGGCCATTGCCATCAACGTGCTGCGCGGCCGCAGCCAGATTGATTGCGGCTGCTTTCGCAACGGGATGAAGCAGCGCATCAGCTGGGCGACCGTGGGGCGCAACGTGGTCCTGACCGCGCTGGCTCTTGGCGCGGGCGCACTGCTCGCGACGGGGCGGGCGGCGGGTCCGGGCGAGGTCGCCCTGGGACTGGTCGCCGGGCTGTCCCTGACCCTGCTTTACCTTGGCGCAGAAATGCTTGGCGGCCTTGTCGCCATGAACAACCGGGCTCTCTCGATGAAAGGCCGCTGACATGACTTTCCTTATTGCTTCGAACATCCTGCTCTGGGTCGCTGTCCTCGGCCTTGTCCTGGTGATGCTCGGCCTGATGCGGCAGGTGGGCCTGCTGCATGAGCGCTCCTCGCCCATGGGGGCGATGATCACCGATCATGGCCCCGATATCGGCGACAAGGCCCCGGAATTCGAGCTGCCGGACTATTTCGGACGCAGCGCGCGGATCGGCGGTGGCTCGGCCGATGGACGCCCGACGCTGCTGATGTTCACCGCGCCAACCTGTCCGGTCTGCGACAAGCTGTTCCCGATCATCAAGTCGATCGCGCGGGCCGAGAAGATCGGCGTCGTGATGATCAGCGACGGCGCGCCCGAGGAACATGCCCGCTTCCTCGAAACCCATGACCTTGGCCAGATCCGCTATGTCGTCTCGGCCGAGATCGGCATGGCCTTCCAGGTCGGGAAGATCCCCTATGGCGTGCTTCTGGACAGCGAGGGCGTGATCCGCGCCAAGGGCCTGACCAACACCCGCGAACATCTGGAAAGCCTGCTGGAGGCCGACAAGACCGGCTTCGCCTCGCTTCAGCAGTTCATGACCAGCCGCAAGAAGAACGCGGCCTGACCCGGCCGTCCGGCCTCAACCCCAAGCAGAGGGAGGATAAACGATGCTGGGGAATTTCAGTTTCGACAACATGGTCGAGAAGATGTCGCGCCGCGTGGCGGGACGCACCAGCCGCCGGGGCGCCATCGGCAGGCTCGGCACGGTCCTGATGGGGGCGGCGATCGTGCCGCTGCTGCCGGTGGACCGGCGCGGCCGCGTCAGCCGCGCCAATGCGGCGGGCGCGCCCGAGGGCGCCGATCCGCGGGCGAAATTCGTGCCGCAGGACAATGACGTGCAGGCCTGCGACTATTGGCGGCACTGCTCGATCGACGGCAATATCTGCGACTGCTCGGGCGGCTCGCTGACCAACTGCCCGCCGGGCACCAAGCTGGCCTCGGCCTCGTGGGTGGCAAGCTGCTACAACCCGACCGACGGGCAAAGCTATCTGATCGCCTATCGCGATTGCTGCGGCCAGAACGTCTCGGGGCGCTGCGCCTGCCTCAATACCGAGGGCGAACTGCCGGTCTATCGCCCCGAATTTGCCAATGACATCATCTGGTGCTTCGGGGCCGAGGATGACGCCATGACCTATCACTGCACCATTTCTCCCATCGTCGGCAAAGCCAGCTGACACCGGACCGGGCGCGGCCAATCCCGCGTCCGGGTCCACCCCCCGACAGGAGCATTCGATGAACGTCCCCATGAAACCCCGGTCCCTTCTTGCCGCCCTCATGTTGAGCGCGCTGACCGCGACCGGTGCCTTTGCCGCCGACAAGATTTCGGTGCCGAACGAAAAGCCGGTGGCCGAGGCCGACGCCCCCGAGGCTGTCGTGGTCGTCCATATCAACAAGATGAAATACGACACGCCCGAGGTCACGGTGAAGGCCGGCGATACCGTCGTCTGGGTGAACCAGGAAGCCATGCCCCATAACGTCGCCTTCAAGAAGGGCGTGGTGGGCGAGGACGCCTTCAAGGGCGCGATGCTGAAAAAGGGCGAGGCCTTCGCGATCACGTTCGATGAGGCTGGAACCTACGACTATACCTGCACGCCCCATCCCTTCATGCGCGGCAAGGTGATCGTCGAGTAACCCAGCAAAGGCAGGAGCCGGCCATGTGGATCCCCTATGACATCCGCGCCTCGCTCAAGGCGGAAAGCCCGCCCGAGACGGTCAGGCAGTCGCTTGCCGATGCGGCCGGGCGCGAGTTTCTGGTCGGCTTCTTCCTGAGAAATCCCGTCACCCAGATCTGGGAGGCGGATATTTCCGTCGACGGCGCCCCGACCGAGCTTTCGGCCGGGCCGGACCTGCCGGGCGCCCGTGTCAGCTTTCACGGCAACGAGGCGGGCAAGCTGGCCGAGGTCATCTATCGGCTGGAGGCCGCGTCCCATGAAGAGGCGCTGGCGCGGGCGCATGGCGATGTCCAGCGCCGGTTGCTGCGCTGGCTGGCCGAGATCGGGCGCGGCATGGCGATTGCTGGCTGGCGCATCGCCGATCCTGCGCATGGTGCGCGCTGGCGCTGCACGCCCTTTCGCCCCAGCGCCATGCGGGCGGATCATATCCCGCTGGCGCCGGTTCCGGCCGATCTTGCCCCGGTGGTCGAACTTTTCCAGCGCGCGCGCAATGCGCCCGATGCCGCAAGCCGCCTGCTGGCCGCCTTTGCGGTCCTGCATCTCGCCGCCAGTCATCCTGCGCTCGCGCGCGCCGATGCGGCGGGCTTCCGGGTGACGCAGGATATGCTGATCCATTCCGGCGCCCTTGCCGGTCCCGAGGCACTGGAGGGCATGGATCTTGGCGCGCTCCTCGCCCATCTGCGCCCGCATCACGACCGGCTGGTCGGGCCGGGCGGGGTGCTGGCCCCGATGCTGGACGATCTTGCTGGGCAAAGACGGCTGGCGCTGCTGGCGAATCTTGCCGATCTGGCCGCGCATCGCCTGATCCTCGCCGAGCTTCGCGCCCGGCGCGTGGAAGCCCGCGCGCCCCAGGGCGCCGCCGGGGCCTGAGTCATGCCGCGCCTCCGCCTGCTTCCGCTGCTGTTTTTCGCAATCCCGCTGACCGGCGCGGTCGTCGTCGGTGCTGCCGCGGGCCGGCAGGAGCCGCTGTCCGAACCGGCCGGGCTGGCCGCGCTTGGGCAAAGGCTGTTCCATGACACCGGGCTTTCGCGCGAGGGCACGCAGTCCTGCGCGACCTGCCACGACCCCGACCATGCCTTTACCGACCCGCGTGAGGGCGCGGCGGGGCGCGCTGTCTCGCTGGGCGATGACGGGCAGTCCTATGGCGACCGCAATACGCCCACGCTCAGCTATGCTGCGCTGAGTCCGAACTTCCATCTGGACGACAAGGGCCGATACAAGGGCGGCCAGTTCTGGGACGGGCGCGCCGACGATCTTGCCGATCAGGCGGGCCAGCCGATGCTGAACCCGGCCGAAATGGGGATGCCCGACAAGATCGCCGTCGTCGAGCGCCTGCGCGCCGACAAAGGCTATGTCGAAGGTTTCGCCGCGCTCTTCGGGCCGGGCGCGCTCGATGATGTGGACGCCGCCTTTGACCATGCGGCCGAGGCCCTTGCCGCCTATCAGCGCGGCCCGGATTTCCTGCCCTTCGATTCCAAATATGACCGCTATCTGCGCGGCGAGGTGAAGCTGACCGCGCAGGAGGAGTTCGGCCATACCGTCTTCATCACCTGGAACTGCCGCTTGTGCCACCAGTTGCAAAAACAGGGCATTGTCGAGCGCGAGACCTTCTCCAGCTTCGAGTTCCACAATATCGGCATTCCGGTCAACGCCGCGGCGCGTCAGGCGAACGGGTTGGGGCAGGGGCATCGCGACCTTGGCCTGCGGGACCGGCCGGGGATCGAGGATCCGGCGCAGGACGGGCGCATGAAGGTTCCGACGCTGCGCAACGTGGCCGTGACCGGCCCCTATATGCATAACGGCGCGTTTTCCGACCTGCGGACGGCCGTGGTATTCTACAACAAATATACCAGCCGCCTGCCCGAAGCGCAGATCAACCCCGAAACCGGCGAGGACTGGGGCGCGCCCGAGGTCGAGGAGAACCTCTCCCTGCCCGAGTTGAAATCGGGGCTGGCGCTGAACGATGCGCGGGTCGATGCGCTGGTCGCCTTTCTCGAGACGCTGACCGACCGCCGCTATGAACCGCTTCTGGCCGAACAGAAACGCGCGGCCGCTGCCGCGGAAGGGAAGTGAACGAACCGCAACGCGAAGGGGGAAGGGGATGGCATCCAGCAAGCGCAAGATGAACCGCCGCACTGCCATGACCGAGATCGCGCGGGGCACCGGCGCGGTCTGTCTGGGCGGGTTTTCCCTTGTCGCGCTGATCGAATCCACCGACCGCGCCGATGCCCGCGCCATCCGCCCGCCCGGCGCGCTGCCCGAGGATGACTTCCTTGCCGCCTGCGTGCGCTGCGGGCTCTGCGTCGAGGCCTGCCCCTATCACACCCTGTCGCTGGCGGAATGGGGCGAGGAGGCCCCGGTCGGCACGCCCTTTTTCACCCCGCGCGAGACGCCTTGCTATATGTGCCGCGACGTGCCCTGCGCGCGGGCCTGCCCGACCGGGGCGCTGGACCGCGAGATCCCCTCGATCCGGGATGCGGATATGGGCGTCGCCGTTCTGGTCGGGCATGAGGACTGCCTGAACTACAAGGGCATGAATTGCAGCATCTGCGTCCGCGTCTGTCCGATCCGGGGCGACGCAATCTCGCTTGAGCCGGGCGAGTTCAACGGGCGGCGCATCATGGTCCCGACCGTCCATTCCAGCCATTGCACCGGCTGCGGCACCTGCGAGAAGCATTGCGTGACCGGACATGCCTCGATTCGGGTGCTGCCGCGCGATCTGGGTCTTGGCGGCGACGGCCGCAACCGGGCGGGGCGCGAGACATGATCGGGCGGCTGATCTCGGATAACCGCCGGCAAAGCGTCGCGGCGCGCGGCCTGCTCAGGTCGCATAAATGGTGGCTGCTGCGGCGGCTCTGCCAGATCTCGGTGCTAGGGCTGTTCATGCTGGGCCCGCTGGCGGGGATCTGGATCGCGCGCGGGAATTTCGGCGCCAGCCGGATCGCGGGCGTGGTGACGCTGGCCGATCCCTATATCCTGCTGCAGGGCATCTTCGGGGGCACCTCTCCGGCCCTGCCGGTGGTGACGGGGGCGATCATCGTCGCGCTTGGCTATCTGCTGGTCGGAGGCCGGGCCTATTGCGGCTGGGTCTGCCCGGTCAATGTCGTGACCGACACCGCCTTCTGGCTGCGCGAAAAGACCGGCCTGACCCGCGACCGCAAGCTGGACCGCCGCACGCGGCTGGCGATCCTCGGGGGAACGCTGCTGGCCTCGGCGGTGACGGGGACGGTCGCGTGGGAGTTCGTGAACCCCGTCAGCCTGCTTCAGCGCGCCTTCATCACCGGGATCGGGCTGGGCTGGGCGATCATCCTCGCGGTGTTCCTCCTCGACCTTTTCGTGTCCCGTCGGGCGTGGTGCAGCCATCTTTGCCCGGTCGGGGCGTTCTATGGCGTGATCGGGCGGGCTTCGGTCCTGCGCGTCTCGGCCGCAGGGCGCGACGCCTGCACCGATTGCGGGGCCTGCTTCAACATCTGCCCCGAGCCGCATGTCATCGTCCCGGCGCTGAAGGGCAAGGGCAGCCCCCTGATCCTGTCCGGCGATTGCCAGAATTGCGGGAATTGCATCGACGCCTGCCCCGTCGACGTCTTCCACATGTCGGGCAGACTGGGTGGCGGCGCGATCCCAAAGCCACAGGGTTAGGTCAGATCCGGCCCCTGCAAAGCGGAGGGCAAAGCAATTCCTTGCCAATGCCTCTCGGCCCGAAATCAGGACACGCGCCTGGCTGTTTCAGAAAAGCAAGGGTCGGCCAATCATGTTCAGAGGACCGTCCGATTTCATTTTGGAACAGCGGGATCACTGTGAAACAATTCGGATCGTAAGTTGCACCGCCTGAAGGCGGAGATTCAGATGCGACGACGAGGAACCGGATGATCAGCAGAATAACTTGCCTTTCCGCCACGGCATTCCTTGTCGCTGGCAATCCGGCATGGGCGGCGGATGCCGACCTGGCCAAACAACTGTCAAACCCTGTCGCCTCTCTGATCAGCGTGCCATTGCAGCTGAACCATGACAGCGGTTTCGGGCCCAATGATGGCGAAAAGACGGTGTTGAACATTCAACCCGTCATTCCGATTTCGCTCAACAGCAACTGGGAGGTCATATCGCGCACGATCGTGCCGCTGGTCTGGCAGAAGGATGTCGCGGGCGAATCAGGCAGCCAATCGGGTCTGGGCGATATCGAGGCCAGCTTCTTCTTCTCGCCGAAAACGCCGGGGCCGAGTGGCATTATCTGGGGCGTCGGGCCGATCTTTCTGCTTCCGACCGCCACCGACGAATTGCTGGGCAGCGAGAAATGGGGCCTTGGCCCTACGGCGGTCGTGCTGAAGCAAAGCGAGGGCTGGACCTATGGCGCAATGGCGAACCACATCTGGTCGGTCGCGGGCGAGGATGATCGCTCCGATATCAGCTCGACCTTCCTGCAACCATTCCTGACCTATACCTCGCCGACGGCATGGACTTTCGGGCTGAATACCGAAAGCAGCTATGACTGGAAGGCCGAGGAGTGGAGCGTGCCGATCAATATCTTCGTCTCGAAGGTGACGAAACTTGGCAAGCAGCCCGTCAGCTTCCAGATCGGGGCGCGCTATTGGGCCGATGCGCCCGAGGGCGGAGCAGACGGCTGGGGAGTGCGCGCGGCCTTCACCCTGCTTTACCCAGAGGGGTGAAGCCCCGCAGCAGACAGGGGATTGCGCCCATCTCCTCGTGTTGCCAGAAGCGAAGACGCAGCGCCGTCAGGGGGTGGAGATCCGCATCTCCTGACCTTCGGGCAGTTTCTGAACGGGCCTCACCATGACACAGCAATTCGTCCTGCATCACTTCGAGACTGGCACGCCGCTCGACCCGCTCCATTTAGTCACGCGCGACGGGATGCTTGTCGCCCTTGATTTCGGACCTGTCGAGGCCCGCCTGTCCCGCCTGCTGAAGCGGCGCTTCGGGGATGGGTTCGGCTTTACGCGCGCCGCGGCGGGGCATCCGGTCCGCATAGCCCTTGAGGCCTATCTTGCCGGTGATCTTGCTGCCCTCGACGCCATTGCTGTGGATGGCGGCGGAACTCCGTTTCAGAAACAGGTCTGGACTGCCTTGCGCAGCATCCCGCCGGGCGAGACCCGGAGCTATGGAGAGCTTGCCACCATGCTCGGGCAACCGACGGCGGCGCGGGCGGTCGGTCTTGCCAATGGCCTGAACCCGATCAACCTTTTCGTGCCCTGTCATCGCGTGATCGGCAAAAGCGGCGCATTGACGGGCTATGGCGGCGGGATCGAGCGTAAACGCTGGCTGCTGGCACATGAGCAAGCGGCGATCGGGACCAAGGCGAATACGGGTCAGATGGATTTCTCATTCTGACACGGCATCCGGTCCCGCATCCGAAGGAATGCGGGGCCGTCTTTCGCCAAGGCGCCCCGGAATCCGGCGCCCCTCTCAGGCGACGCGCGCGCCCTGCACCCAGACGCCGCGCAGGATATTCGCCTTTCCCGAGCGCGCCACGCGGATGACATCGGCCCGCGCGCCCAGGGCGAGCTGACCACGATCCGTCAGCCCCGCAGCCCGTGCCGGGGCCGAGGTGACGGTGGCTATTCCGCGCGGCAAGTCATCCCACAGATCCCCCAGCATCAGCCCCGCCGTCAGCAGCGACGAGGGCACATAGTCGGAGGACAGGATATCGAGCAGGCCGGCTTCGGCCAGCTCATGCGCCGCGACATTGCCCGAATGCGATCCGCCGCGGATCAGGTTCGGCCCGCCCATCATCACGGCTATCCCCCGGTCGCGGCAGGCCTGCGCGGCCTCTGCGGTGGTCGGGAATTCGGCAAGGCGGACGCCATGCAGGCCCGATACGGCCACCTGATCCGCGGTCGTGTCGTCATGGCTGGCCAGAACCGCGCCATAGCGCCGCGCCTCGGCCACGGCGGTCGTCTCGTGCAGGCTGCCAAGCCGCTCGCTCAGGGCCTGCTGGCTTTCGACATGGGCGTCGAATTCGGCATCCGACAGCCCGCGTTTGCCCATGACATAGTCGCGAAGCTTGTCGATGTCGCGGAATTGCCGCTGGCCCGGCGTGTGATCCATCAGGCTCACGATGCCGATGCGGTCGTCGGGACCGAACTTGGCCATCTCCTCGACCAGCGTTTCGGAGCAGATCTCGGCGCGCAGATGCAGGAAATGGCTGATCCGCAGCGCCCCCCGCCCCCGCAGGTCGAGGATCTCGGACGCCAGCGCCCGCGCGTATTCGCCATAACCCGCATTCGTGTTGGTAAAGACCGAACCGACCCGCAAGGCATCGAAAACCGTGGTGATGCCCGTCGAGGCAAGCTCGGCGTCATGGGCGACGATGGCGGCCTGATGGGGCCATTCCACCTTCGGGCGGGGCTGAAGGTGGCGCTCGAGATTGTCGGTGTGCAACTCGACAAGTCCCGGCAGAACCAGATCGCCGCCGCAATCGATGGCGCCGGGGGGAACGGCCGTGCCCTCGACCAGCTCGGCGATGCGACCGTCGGCAAGGTGGATCTGGCCGCGCATGACCCGGTCGGGCAGGACCAGCATGGCGTTGGAAAGGGTGGTCTCGGTCATCTGTCAGTCCTGTCTTGCTGTCCGGTCCGTGACCGGGCCCATTGCCATCCGCGTGTCACACCGGTGTGACAGCGGCGGGTCGAGGCATTCGCCATCCCTCGCGCGCGCCTTGCCGTCGATGAGGGTGACTTGTTCCGGTTGCCGCATCGCCTAGACCCCGACCGGTTGAAGCGCCTGCAGGAAGCGCGCCAGCCCCTCCTCGGCGGTGCCGTCATTGACGACCTCGCGGAAGGGAAGGGCGGCGGGCAGGCCGAAGCTCGCCCGCTCAAGGCGCGAGGCCTGGTCCCTCGCATCCTCGCGTCCCCGCGCCGCTAGCCGCGCGGCAAGGATCGGGGCGGGGGCGGTCACCAGCACCACGACAAGCGAGGGATAGCGCGCCATCGCCTGCGCCAGCACCGCGCGGGAGAGGTTGAGCAGGACCGTGCCCGACCCGGAAAGCTGGTCGGACGGGATGCCGTAGCCCAAGCCATGCGCGCGCCAATGCAGCGCGAAATCACCCTGATCGAGGCGGCGCGCGAACTCGGCCTCGGTCACGCCATCGAAATCCTCGCCGCCCGCTTCGGTGGGACGGGTGATGACGCGGCGGGCGGTTCGGATGTCGGGGCAGGCGCGGCCAGCCATCGCCATCAGCGTGTCCTTGCCCGCGCCCGAGGGCCCGACGACTGCGACAAGCCGCGTCATGCGGCCTGTCCCGGGGTGAATTGCGTCACGTCGACCAACCGGTCGCAGAGCCGGTCGCGCGCCGCCTCGTCGTGGAAGATGCCCAGAATCGCAGCGCCACGGGCCTTGGCCTCCTGGATCAGCGTCAGCACCACCTCGCGGTTGGTGGCGTCGAGGCTGGCCGTCGGCTCGTCCAGCAGCATCACGGGGAAGGCATGGGCAAAGCCGCGGGCGATGTTCACGCGCTGCTGCTCTCCGCCCGAGAAGGTCGTGGGCGATAGGCCCCAGAGGCGTTCGGGAATGTTCAGCCGGTCGAGAAGGCTGGCCGCGCGCTCGCGCGCCTCGGGGACGGGCGTGCCAAGTCGCAGCAGGGGTTCGGCCACGACCTCGATGGTCGGCACGCGGGGAACGACGCGCAGGAACTGGCTGACATAGCCCAGCGTATCGCGGCGCAGCGCGACGATCTGGCGCGGCTGCGCGGTCACGATGTCCAGCCCCGCCACGACAAGCGACCCGGAGGCGGCAAGGTAGTTGCCGTGGATCATCCGCATCAGCGTGGATTTACCCGAGCCAGAGCGTCCGGTCAGTCCCACGCATTCCCCGGCCGCGACATGCAGGGTCGCCCCGGCCATGACCTGCAATACCGTGCCGCCCTGATTGTGCAGGGTGAAGGTTTTCGACAGGTTTTCGATATGGATCATGGCTTACACCTGCAGGACAGAGGAGACGAGAAGCTGCGTATAGGCATGCTGCGGATCGTCCAGAACCTGATCGGTCAGGCCGGTCTCGACCACGCGCCCGCCCTTCATCACCATCAGGCGATCCGCCAGCAGCCGGACCACGGCGAGGTCGTGGGTGACGATCACCACCGACAGCCCGAGATCCCGCACGAGGCCGCGCAGCAGATCCAGCAGCCGCGCCTGCACGCTGACATCCAGACCGCCGGTCGGCTCGTCCATGAAGACGAGCCGAGGGCCCGTGACCAGATTGCGCGCGATCTGCAGGCGTTGCTGCATCCCGCCCGAAAAGGCCGAGGGGCGGTCGTCGATCCGGTCCGGCCCGATCTCGACCCGGCCAAGCCAGTCGATCGCGGCCCCGCGGATCGCGCTGTAATTGCGCGCCCCCACGGCCATCAGCCGTTCGCCCACATTGCCGCCCGCGCTGACGCCCATGCGCAGCCCGTCGCGCGGGTGCTGGTGGACATAGGCCCAATCGCCGCGCAGCAGGCGGCGACGCTCGGCCTCGGAGAAATCAAGGACGTTGCGGCCGTCCCAGAGAATCGCGCCCTCGTCGGGTGCCTGCATTCCGGCAAGGCAGGACAGCAGCGTCGACTTGCCCGAGCCGCTTTCGCCGACGATGCCCAGCACCTCGCCCGGCCACAGATCGAAGCCGACCTCCTCGCAGCCGATCCGGGGACCGTATCGCTTGGTCAGGCCCTGCACCTGCAACAGCGGCAATGCCATGTTCGCGCCGTCCATCACGCCACCTCCTTCGCGGGGGCCAGCCGGCCGCGATGCCCCTCGGCCTGCCGTCCATTGCAGAAATCCGTATCCGAGCAGACGAACATGCGGCTGCCGTGGTCATCGGTGATGACCTCGTCCAGATAGCTCTCGGCCGCGCCGCAGAGGTCGCAGTGGTGATCGGCCTTCGAAGCGGTGAAGGGGTGGTCCTCGAAATCGAGGCTGACCACGTCGGAATAGGGCGGCAGCGCATAGATGCGGCTTTCGCGGCCAGCGCCGAACAGCTGGATCGCGGGGTTGCCCGCCAGCTTCGGGTTGTCGAATTTCGGGATCGGCGAGGGGTCCATGACATAGCGCCCCTCGACCTTCACCGGATAGGCGTAGCTGGTCGCGATCTCGCCATGCCGGGCAATGTCTTCGTAAAGCTTGACATGCATGAGGCCGTATTCCTCAAGCTCGTGCATCTTGCGGGTTTCCGTCTCGCGCGGTTCGAGGAAGCGCAGGGGTTCGGGGATCGGAACCTGATAGACGAGGATCTGCCCCTCGGTCAGCGGGTGTTCGGGAATGCGGTGGCGGGTCTGGATGACGGTCGCCTCGGCCGTGCGTTCGGTCACTTCGATTCCGGCCGTGCGCTGGAAGAAGCGGCGGATCGACACGGCATTGGTGGTGTCATCCGCGCCCTGGTCGATGACCTTCAGCCGGTCATCCGGGGTCAGGCAGGCGGCCGTCACCTGCACACCGCCGGTGCCCCAGCCATAGGGCATCGGCATTTCCCGGCTGGCGAAGGGAACCTGATATCCGGGGACCGCCAGCGCCTTCAAAAGCGCGCGGCGGATCATCCGCTTGGTCTGTTCGTCCAGATAGGCGAAGTTGTAATCGCTCATGGCAGTTCCCTTTCGGTCACGGCGGCCTTGCCGGCGATGAGGTTCATTCCGCGGCCTCCTGCATGGGGTTTGCGGCCATGGCCTCGGCCCGCAACCGGCGCACCAGTTCCAGTTCGGCCTGAAAATCGACGTAATGAGGCAGCTTGATATGTTCGAGGAACCCGGTGGCCTGCACGTTGTCACAATGGGACAGGACGAATTCCTGATCCTGCGCCGGAGCGCCGACGAAATCCTCGCCCAGTTCCTCCCAGCGCAGGGCACGGTCGACCAGGCTCATCGAGATGGCCTTGCGTTCGCTTTGCCCCATCACCAGCCCATAGCCGCGGGTGAATTGCGGAGGTTCGGTCTTTGACCCCTTGAACTGGTTGACCGTCTCGCATTCGGTCAGCTCGACTTCGCCGATCTCGACGGCAAAGCCCAGCTCGGGCAATTCGACCGCGACCGCGACCTTGCCGATGCGCAATTCACCGACAAAGGCATGGGTGCGGCCGTATCCGCGCTGCGTCGAATAGGCCAGCGACAGGGTGAAGCCCTCGTCCGCGCGCGCCAGAGATTGCAGCCTCAGCGCCCGGTCGGCGGGCAGTTCCAGCGGCGTGCGCGTCAGGTCGGTGGGCGTGGCGTCGCTGGGCGTCTCGGGTTCGATCAGCCCGTCGCGATCGAGAAGCGCGGTTACATGCCCCACAGCTTCATCCAGCGCGGGCGCGGTGGGTGCGACGGGAACCTCCCCTTCGGCCAGAAGGGCGAAGTCGAGGAGGCGATGGGTATAGTCGAAGGTCGGTCCGAGCACCTGCCCGCCGGGCAGATCCTTGAAGGTTGCCGAGACGCGGCGGTCGACCGCCATGGCTCCCGCATCCATCGGCAGGGACGAGCCGAAGCGCGGCAGCGTCGTGCGATAGGCGCGGATCAGGAACACGGCCTCGATCAGGTCGCCCCGCGCCTGCTTGATCGCCAGCGCGGCAAGGTCGGGATCATAGAGCGAGCCCTCGGCCATCACGCGGTCCACCGCAAGCGACAGCTGTTCACGGATCTGAGGCACGGTCAGCTCGGCGATCGAGGTGTCGCCGCGGCGTTCCTCGGCCAGCCAGGCATGTGCGGCGTCGATGGCGCGTTCGCCCCCCTTTACGGCGACATACATCAGACATCCTCCACGATGGTGGTGCGGGGCAGAGCGGCAAGCTGGTTGCCGCAGGTCAGGATCGTGTCGAAACCCAGCGGGAACAGCGCCCGATTTGCCTGGAAGGCGGCCGTTTCCGGCAGCGAAAGACGCGCTTCGTCCCTGATTCCGGGGCCGGTCAGGCGCGGGCCGTCATTGGTCAGCCGCGCGACCTCGACGATCAGGGTGGCGGAACGGTCGGGATAGGACGGCTCGCCCATCGGGAACCGGGTGACGGGCTGCAGATCCTCCCAGGTGCCGAGCGCAAAGGCCGCAGCATCGGGCGCGACCATGGGTGCGCCGCTGTGGAAAGCGATCCAGTGACGCAGGCTCTCGGTATCCAAGGCCCCCGCCAGATGCAGGGGGGTGGTGGTGTCGGTCAGGGTCAGCAGAACCGTGGCCGCGGCAACGGAGATGCCGGGCGCTTCCGCACCGCTTACGGTGACGATGGAGCCGGGGCGGGCCATCGCCTCCATCACCCTACGGAAGGCATGGGCGCTGTCGCGGGCAAGGTCGGCAAAGCCGCCGGAAAGCTGGTTCATCAGTCTTCTCCGCGCATCATGGTAAAGAACTCGACCCGGGTGGCGGCGGCCTTTTCGGCGCGGGCATTGCGAAGGGCCTGCGCCTCCTCGCGCAGGGGGGTCAGAATGTCGGCCTCGACTCGCGTGGCGGCCTCGCCCTGCATCAGCGCGTCCAGCACCGCGGCGCGGCGCGCATGGTCCTTGTCGCGGCCCTGCACGCAGGCATGGCCCACCGTTTCCCCGATGCGGACCGAGCAGCGGGTCACCGTCATCTCGCCCAGGTTGAAGCGCCCGCCAGTGCCGCCGATGCGGCCCTCCAGCATGATCGCGCCGATCTCCGGGGCGCGCAGCACCTGATGCGCGGGAAGATCGGGAGCCAGCGCCGCCAGCCGCGCGGGCGGGGCCTTGGCCAGCAGCGACATCCAGCCGCTGCGGTATTCGTTTGTCGTCCGTGACATGGCGTGCCTCGACATCTTGCCAGCTTGTCTAGTATCCTATACAACTATACAAGTGATAGCGTGCCGCAGCGCGTGGCTCAAGCCGAGAGTTGTGAATTTTCGATGACGAGACAGCCGATCTGGAAATCCATCGCCGATACGCTGACGGCCGAGATCGGGGACGGTCACTATCGCCCCGGCGACCGCCTGCCGACCGAGGCCGAGCTTGCCGCCCGTTTCGGCGTCAACCGCCATACCGTGCGCCACGCCATCGCAGCACTTGTCGAAGCCGGCACGTTGCGGACGCGGCGGGGGGCGGGGGTTTTCGTGACATCGGTTCCGACCGATTATCCGCTGGGGCGGCGGGTGCGGTTCCACCAGAACGTCGCGGCATCGGGCCGCACGGCCTCGCGCCGCCTGACGCTGCTGGACACCCGCGCCGCCGATGCGAAGGAGGCCGAGGCGCTGCAGCTGCCCCCGGGCGCGCAGGTTCACGTCATGGAAGGCGTCTCGATGGCGGATGGCCTGCCGCTCGGGGTGTTCCGCTCGGTCTTCGATGCGGCGCGGTTCCCGGATCTGCTGCCTCATCTCGAGGCCGAAACATCGGTCACGCGGGCCCTGTCCGCTTGCGGCGTCGCGGATTACACGCGGGCCGAGACGCGCCTGACCGCCAAGATCGCGCCCGCGACGATGGCTCTGGCGTTGGAACTGCCGCAGGGCGCGCCAGTATTGCGCTCGGTTTCGATCAATGTCGATGCCGAGGGTGTGCCAGTCGAATACGGAACGACATGGTTCGCGGGCGACCGGGTGACGCTGACCGTGAACCCGGATTAGCCGCCGTATTTCTCCAGAAACGCCTCTGCCGGAAGGGCGCGAAAATCCTCCAGCGCGCTGCGCAGGCTTGCATGGTCCCAGTCCCACCATGCAAGCGCCATCAGACGATCGGCGACCGCCGGCTGAAATCGCGCGCGCAGCGGAACCGCGGGAACGCCCGCGACGATCATATAGGGGGCGACGTCTTTGGTCACGACCGCACCGGATGCGACGATCGCACCAGTGCCAATGGTCACGTCAGGCTTCACGATCACGCCGTGGCCCAGCCAGGTGTCAGGCCCGATCACCGTGCGCCGCTGGGTTCGGGCGGCGAAGAAACCGGCATCATCCGCAGCATCGTCCCAGTAATAGGAGGAGCGATACAGGAAATGATGCAGGCTGGCCGTCTGCATCGGGTGATCGGTCGGCCCGATCCGGCACATTGCAGCGATATTCGCGAATTTGCCGATGCTGCTATTGGCGATGTCGCACAGACGCTCGCAATAGGCATAGTCGCCAAATTCCGAATTCAGCACATTTGATTGCGCGCCGACCTCGCACCAGCCGCCGAAGGACGAGTTGGTGACGATGGCGCCGGGGTGGAGCAGCGGCGCGTCGGGAGAGAGTTTCGCCATTACTCGCCCCTGATCAGCTTGCGGCGCAGCCAGCCCGACAGGCTGTCCATGGCGATGACGGTCAGCACGATCAGGATCATGTAATAGGCGACATCCTCCCAGTCCTTCTGGGTCTGGATCGCTTGCGTCAGCAAAAGGCCGATGCCGCCGCCGACGATGGCGCCGATCACGGTCGCACCGCGGGTGTTGGATTCGAGGAAATAGAGCACCTGCGACAACAGCACCGGCGTCACCTGCGGGATCACCCCGAAACGGGCGCGCTGCAGCGCATCCGCGCCGGTGGAGCGCACGCCCTCGACCTGCTTTTCGTCGATGTTTTCCAAGGCTTCCGAGAACAACTTGCCAAAACTTCCAGTATCGGTCAGCAGGATCGCCAGTGACCCGGTCATCGGGCCGGGGCCGAAGGCGCGGGCAAGAACGATGGTCCAGATCAACGCATCCACCCCGCGGATGAAATCGAAGACACGGCGCAGGGCAAAGCGCAGCGGACCCAGCGGGTTCATGTTCGACGCGGCCATGAACGCCAGAGGCACAGAGATGATCGCGGCACCCATCGTGCCCAGAAAGGCCATCAGGACCGTTTCGCCCATCGCCCAGAAGACGTCGCCATGCCGCCACATCGAGTTGGTCCAGAAATCATGGGCCATCGCGGCAATGTTCGGCATGTCGGGATTGATGCGCTCGCCCCACAGGGCGGCTTTGGCCAGCTCCGGCCAGCTGAGATAGGCGAAGGGGCTGTCCAGCGTGAAGAAGAACAGCGGCCAGCCCGCGGAATAGCGGAACGTCTCGACCTTCGAGCGCGTATAGGCAAAGCGCCCGCGCTCGGTCGTGATGCTGACGCGGGTGTCGGATGCGTTGATCCAATCGGGGCGCGGTTCGGGCGCGGTCAGGATCAGGCGGCCGCCGTCGGGGCGAATGTCGATGGCGCCGTAGCCGGGATGCAGATAACGCGCGCCCTCCGGCGAATAGGTGACGATGTGGCCCTGACCCAGATCGATGGTGGTCGTGTCGTCGCTGACCGTGACGAAATCGGGCAGGCGGCCTTCGGGGTAGCGGCCCTTGGCCTCGCCCTCGACCGCGACACTCAGCGCACCGCTGCGGTTGTCGCGGGTCACATGGGTCTTGTGCTGCCAGAAATCGGAAAGGAGCAGCGCCGCATTGTCCATCCGCGCCCGCTGCGCCAGACCCGCAATGTCGAAGGAAATCGCGGCGTAGAGCAGATAGGCCAGGATCGCCAGCGGCAACGCGAAGCTGATCACCCGGCGGCGACCGAAGCTGGCCAAAACGGGGCGGGCACTCTCGTCCTGCGGAAACATCGTGGCGTCGGTCATGCTGGGCGGCCTTTCACGAGACGGGCGCGGGCGTAGTCGGACAGGCGGTCGATCGCGACGATGGTGACGAACAGCAGCAGGAAGATCGCCACGACCTCGTCATAGCGCCCCTGACCCCATTGCATCGCGATCTTGAGATCGTAGCCGATCCCGCCCGAACCGACGAAGCCGAGGATTGCACTGGCGCGGACATTGATCTCGAACCGCATGAGCGCATAGGAGAGCCAGTTGGGTGCAACCTGCGGAATGATGCCGAGGAACATGCGCTGGCCCCAGCTGGCCCCAACCGAAGCAAGCCCCTCGACGGGCTTCAGATCAGCATTTTCAGCCACTTCCGAGAACAACTTGCCAAGCGCGCCCGCAGTGTGCAGCGCGATGGCGGCGACGGCGGGCACCGGACCGCCCCCGAGGATATAGATCAGCATCAGCGCGATGACGATCTCGGGGATCGCGCGGCAGGCATCCATCAGGCGGCGGAACACCGGCGTCAGGGCCGGCCAGCGGGAAAGTCCGCGCGTGGAGAGCAGCGCCAGAACCATCGCAGCGAGCCCGCCGAGCAGAGTGGATACCGCGGCGATATTGATGGTCTCGATCAGCGAGGGGAAATGCGTGGCGAACATGCCGGGGATATTGGCGCGCTTCTCCCATGCCTCGGACAGAACCTCGGCCGGGAAAGAGAACACCATCGGCAGCCCGTCGATAAAGCCGCCCGCATTGCGCGATTGCGCCAGATCGAAGCCCGAGGCCATCATGGCGACGAAAAAGATCAGCAGGATGCCGCCATACATCCGCCGACGGCGGACCAGATCCAGATAGGAGGATTGGACCTGCTGCAGCGCGATGTATCTGTCCTGATAGGCGGTGTCGGCCATCGAACCCTCGACCCTCAAAAAAGATGGCCGCGCCCGGACGGGGGCGCGGCCTTGGTTCTGCAGAGATCAGCTGTTCGATTCTTCCAGCTTGCGGGCGGCGACGACGCCCTCATAGGCGCTGTGATCGACCGGAACGAAGTCCATCGCGTCGCCGGCGGCAACGCCATAGGCGCATTCCTTGTTCGTCTCGTGCAGGTCGGCGGTCAGCTGCGTGACCTTGTCCTTCACGTCCTGCGGCAATGCGTTGCGAAGGACCATCGGACCCTCGGGGATCAGCTTGGATTTCCAGATTTCGACGATGTCGTTCATGTCGACCAGACCGGCATCGGCAGCTTTGCGGAAAGCGCCCGAATTGTAGCCATCTTCCCAGTCGCCCAAGCCGTCGGCCCAGCTGACACCGGCCGCAGCATCGCCATTGGCGACGGCGACGATCGACTGCTCATGACCGCCCGAGAAGCGCACTTCGCTGAAGAACTCGTCCAGCGGGCCATAGGCCTCGGTCAGTTCCGCGCCCGGCACCAGATAGCCCGAAGTCGAGTTCGGGTCGGCGAACACGAAGGTCTTGCCCTTGGCATCCTCGATCGAGGCGATGCCGCTGTCCTTGCGCGCGAAGGCGAACGAATAATAGCCGGTCGAGCCGTCGACATTCTGCTTGGTCAGAACCGGGGTCACGGCGTCGGGATTGGTCAGGTAGATCTTGGCATAGCCCGAGGCGCCCATCCACGCCATGTCCAGCGTCCCGCCTAGCAGGCCCTGAATCACGCCGTCATAGTCGGCGGGCGTGAAGATCTTGACCGGGACGCCAAGGGCTTCCTCGATGGCGGCGCGGTAGCACTCGTTCGAGTTCATGCGGTCCTGCGCGTTCTCGCCACCGAGGATGCCGATATTGAACTGGGTGATCTCCTGCGCGGAAGCGGCGAAGGGCGAAAGCGCGGTAGCGGCGGCAAGCGCCAGAGGAAGGATCTTCATGGTGTCTCCATGGGTTGAAGGCCGCGGCCGGTTGGCCGGGATGGGGTTCAGGCCAGCATCCGCGCCGCATAGACGTCGTCGGGGGCCTTGTCGGAGGGGATCGCGGTCGAGGTCGCCGCCTCGTTGAAACTGGCGTCCGCGCCATAGATGTCGCGGGCCACACCCGAGGAAAGCTGGTCGGGCGTGCCGTCGAAGACGATACGCCCGTCGCGCATGCCGATCACCCGGTCGCAATAGCGGCGCGCGGTGTCCAGCGTGTGCAGGTTGGCGATGACCATGCGCCCGTCCTCCACGTTGATGCGCTTCAGCGTGTCCATCACGACCTGCGCATTCATCGGATCGAGGCTTGCGATGGGTTCGTCCGCCAGAACGATCCGCGGATCCTGCATCAGCGCGCGGGCAATCGCCACGCGTTGCTGCTGACCGCCCGACAGGGCTTCGGCGCGTTTCGATGCCTGCTCGACGATGCCCAGCCGGTCAAGGATCGAGAGGGCGCGCAGGATGTCGTCGCGCGACCACAGGTTGAACATGGTCTGCAGGGTCGAACGGCGGTTCAGGATGCCATGCAGGACGTTCGACGCCACATCCATGCGCGGCACCAGATTGAACTGCTGGAAGATCATCGCGCAATCGCTTTGCCATTGCCGCCGCGCCGCGCCGCGCAGGGCCAGGATGTCACGCCCCTCGACCAGGATCTGGCCCTCCGTCGCGTCGGTCAGCCGGTTCATCATCCTGAGAAAGGTCGATTTCCCCGCGCCCGAGCGGCCGATGATGCCGACGAAGGCGGGCCCGTCCACCGAGAAGCTGATATCGTTCACCGCGGCCCGCTGACCAAAGATCCGCGTGACGTTCCTGACCTGCAGCACTGGCTATCCTTTCGTCATCTGCGAGGGCTGATAGATGCGCAGTGTCTCGGTTGCCCGACAGCCACGTGAAGATTTCGCGACATTTGCATCAGGTCGTCCGACTGGGAACTCACGACACGAAAAAGCCCCCTGTCCAAGACAGCAGGGGCATATCTGCCACCGGAGCCGCTGCGGCTTGGTGGCGTGTCCATGAGGAGAAGGGGGAGGGCCTGCGACCGGGCAGCCCTTCAGGTTTCGGGCAGCCTAGCTTGCCCGGCCCAACCCGCCCAGCCATTGAAGGGCGCTTTCCAGACTTGGCTCCGGCCGGGGCCTGTCGAGTTGCAGCTCATCCGCGATATGGGAAAGATGATGCGCCATCTCGGCCGCGGCCTTTTCCCCATCGCCGAGGGCAATCGCGCGGACGATGCTGCTATGCTCATCCCTCGGGCAGCCCGTCTCGGATTCCGCGTGCACCAGGATCGCAAGACAGGTCAGCACCTGCAATTGCGTCAGCATGTGAACCAGGTAGACGTTGCCGCTGATCTCGGCCAGCTTCAGGTGAAACTCTCCGGTCAGGCGCACGAGGGTCGAGCGGTCGCCAGCATTCCGCGCCGCTTCCTCAGTCGCGATATGATGGTTCAGGCGCTCCAGATCCTCGGCCGAGCGGGCCAGCGCGATCGAATGGACCATGCCCGGCTCGATCATTTTCCGCACGTCCAGCATCATTCTGGCTTCCGCGCGCGAGGGGGCGGCGATCGTATAGCCAAGGTTCGGCGTCTTCTTGAAAACCCCGATCTCCGAGAGCTTGCCCATCGAGGCGCGCACGACGGTCCGGCTGACGCCGAAGATTTCGGCAAGCTTCGCCTCGGTGATCCTTTCCCCCGGTGGCAGGCGCTGCTCGAAGATCGCCTCGATCAGGCGGCGCGTGATCTCCTGCTCGGTATAGCCGTGACGGCGCTTCTGAGAGGGGCCGTCCGCTGAATTTTCCTTGCTGTTCATGCGCTTTCCGAAATGCCCCCGTGCCGTTCAATGTCAGCCTAAAACCTGAGCATTCCTTTTTGCTCCGCGCGGATCTCCGTGCTTTCAGCTGATATTGCATGTCGCCCCGGCAATTTCAATTGACACAGTCCAACATTGTCCTTTTCATTGTATCCAATCAAGTAAACCAGCTGTACGCCCCAAGTTTCGCGAAGACGGAACAGGTCAACAGCTTCATCGCAGGGAGTTAATGACTTGGAACTCAAGACACTTCTTTTCTCCAGCCGACGCTTGCTGATGCAGACCGCGCTGGGAGCGCTAGCCCTCGCCGCACCTTTCGCCGGTCAGCCGGCCTGGGCGCAAAGCGCGGAGGAAACCCTGATCGTCGCCGGCCCGCGCACCCCGGAATCCCTCGATCAGGAATATCCGCCCACCGAGGCCGCCCACGAATTGCGCCGCAACGTGAACGAGCGGTTGCTGACCTATGAGATGAAGAAGGGCGAGGACGGCATTTTCTACGAGGATTTCTCGAAGGTCGCCGGCGCATTGGCCGAATCTTGGGAGGTGGCGCCCGACTTCAAATCGATCACCTTCCACCTGCGCCCCGGTGTGGTCAGCGGCACGGGGCATCCGCTGGATGCCGATGACGTCATGTGGTCGTTCGAGCGCGGCTGGAACCTGAAGTCGAACTTTCACTGGTATATGACCCAGATCCTCAAGATCGAGGATTTCGATGCGGCCTTTGACAAGATTGATGACATGACCGTCAAGGTCAGCATCCCCAACGCCTCGCCCTTACTGGAGAAGCTGTGGATCAACAGCGATCTGGGCATTCTCGACTCGGACACGATGAAGGAGCACCTGACCGACGCGGATCCCTGGGGACAGCGCTGGCTTGCCACCAATTCGGCATCCTTCGGGCCTTACAAGGTGACCAAATATGCGCCGGGGCAGGAAATCATCTATGAGGCCAACCCGGATTATTACCGCGGCGCGCCGAAGCTGAAGAAGGTCATCTTCCGCGAGATGCCGACCAGCGCGAACCGCCTTGCGGCATTGCAGGCCGGGGCGGTGGACGTAGCCGAATACCTGTCGCCGCGCGAACTCTCGATGCTGGGGCAGATGCCGGGCGTGACGATCAACAAGGTGTTCGGCAACTTCGTCCACCGGGTCGAGATGCAGAACGAAACGCCGCCCTTCGACAATCCCAAGGTTCGCCTTGCGCTGAACTACCTCGTACCGCGGGACGAGATCGCAAAGGCCGTCTATTTCGACACTGCCCGACCCACCAAAAGCCCGATTTCCGAGATCTATCCGGCCTTTACCGAAGAATACTACAATTTCGGCAACGATGTGGAGAAGGCCAAGGCTTTGCTGGCCGAGGCAGGATTGCCGGACGGCTTCAAGACCGAGCTTGGCTATCGGACCGGCGACCAGCTTGAGGAAGAGCTTGCGGTCATCCTGAAGACCGCATTCGCCAAGGCGGGCGTGGATGTCACCCTGTCCAAGCTGCCGGCATCCACCCTGGTCGAGCGTTATACGAAGGGCCAGATCCCGATGTATTTCTTCCGCGACATGGCGATTGTTCCCGATGCGGCCTATGTGGCGAACCTGTGGCTGAACAGCAATTCGCTGATCGACTATTCGCGCTTCCACAGCGACGAGGTGAACGAGTTGATCAACAGCGCGCTCACCTCAACCGAGGAAGAGAAGCGGCTGTCGGACATGAAGCGTGTGCAGCAGATCACCATGGAAAACGCGCCCTGGATCTTCCTGTTCAACCCCGGCTACCAGCTCGCGACGCGCCAGAACGTCAAGGGCTATTCCTGGTACACGCCCAACGGCAATGCGTGGTTCGACTTCTACAAGGAATGATCTCTGACCCGAGATGTCGCCCGCCGGGCCATCCGGCGGGCATCCTTCCCTGATGGAATGACCGACATGACTTTTTCGACGACCTGGCGGCGTCTGCCGCGCACGCTGCGCATCGTCCTGACGCGGCTTCCGATGGTGGTGCCGCAAATGCTGGGCGTCATCTTCGTGACCTTCATGCTGGTCCGGCTGCTGCCCGGCGACCCGGCATTGCTGATGCTGGGCAACATGGCGACCCCGGAGAGCATCGCCAACCTGCGCGAGCAACTGGGACTTGACGGAAGCCCCTGGCAGCAATTCGTACATTACCTGGGTGGCGTCCTGCAGGGGGATCTGGGGGTATCGCTGTTCACTTCGAACCCGGTGGCCGTCGACCTGATGGAACGCGCGCCGGCGACGCTGGAGCTGATCTTCTATGCGATGATCCTGACCATCCTGATTGCGGTCGCCATCGCAGTCCTGGCAGTCGTCCGCCCCGGTGGGATTGCCGATTACATCAGCCGCTTCTATGGCATGGCCGCCGGAGCGATCCCGGATTTCTGGGTCGGGCTTTTGCTGATCTTCTTCCTGTTCAGCACCCTCGGAATCGCGGCGGCGCCCTTTGGCAGGATCGACCCGATGATCGCGGCGCCGCCGACCGTGACCGGCTTCTATACGTTCGACGCCGTGATCGCCGGAGATTTCGCGGCGCTGAGATCGGCGGCGGGACGCCTGCTTCTGCCGGTGCTGACGCTGACCATTGTGAATGCCGGCGCCTTGATGAAGATGACCAAGACAACCTTCGCCGAGATCTGGCGCGCGGACTTCATCCGGCACCAGCGCGCCAGCGGACTGAGCCAAAGCCGCATCGTCCGAAACGCGCTGCGTAACAGCCTGCCGCCCATCATCACGCTGATCGGCTTCCTTGTCGGCTTCCTGCTGGGCGCCGCGGTTCTGGTCGAGACGATCTTCTCATGGGGCGGCCTTGGCCAATACGCGGTGCAGGCCGTGACCTATTCCGATTATCCCGCGCTGCAGGGCTTCGTGCTGGTTGCGGCCGTCTTCATCCTGGTGGTCTATCTGATCGTGGATATTCTCTACGAGCTGGCCGACCCGCGGATTCAGGTCTGAGGGAACAGCCATGTCGCAGATCAGGAACTTCATTACCTTCATCCTCAGCCGACCTGGTGCGGCCTTCGGGCTTGCGCTGCTGCTCCTCCAGGTGGTTGCGATCGTCTTCGCGCCGCTTCTGGCCACCCATGCCCCGACCGAGGCGGACCCGCTGGCCTCGCTTCAGCCGCCGTCGGGCGCGCATTGGCTGGGCACGGATGTGTCTGGCATGGATATCTATTCGCGCATCATCTATGCAACGCGCGTCAACCTGCTGATCTCCATCGTCGCGGTCGCGGTGGCCTTTGTCATCGGCGTGCCCGTAGGCCTTGTCGTCGGATATTACCGTGGCTGGGCCAGCACCTTCGTCATGCGCGTCTTCGACTTCATCCAATCCTTTCCGGTCTTTGTCCTGGGCATGGCGCTGGTATCGGTGATGGGGCAGGAGATCTGGAACGTCGCCATCGTCCTTGCGGTGCTTTTCGTCCCGATCTTTGCCCGCCTGATCCGGGCCGAGGCGCTGTCGCTGCGCGACCGGCCCTTTATCGCCGCCGCGCGCTGCTCAGGCGCGACGGATGGCCAGATCATGTTCCGCCATATCCTGCCCAATGCGCTGACGCCGGCGATCGTGCAGATCTCGATCTCGATCGGGATGGCAATCCTGCTGACAGCGGGCCTGTCCTTCATCGGCGCGGGGGTGCGGATGCCCTTGCCGGAATGGGGGCTCATGGTCTCGGTCGGATCGCAGCAGATGATCCTTGGCGTCTGGTGGGTCGCGCTATTCCCCGGACTGGCCATCGTCTTTTCCGTGCTGAGCTTCGCCCTGATGGCGGATGCCCTGCGCGACTATGTTGATCCGCGCAGGGAGAGAGCCTGATGGAAATGCACGACAGAAAACCATTGCTTGAAACCCGCGATCTGTCGGTTGCCTTCGGGGACAAGACCGTGCTGCACGGTGTCAGCCTGCAGCTTCGCCCCGACGAAGTGCTGGGCATCGTGGGCGAGACCGGCGCCGGGAAATCCGTTCTGGCCCGGGCGCTGATCGACCTATTGCCCGGCAAGGGGCGCATCAGCGGCGGCACTGTGCAGATTGGCGGCCACGAGTTGCGGCAGATGTCCGCCGGTGAGCTGCGCCAGTTGCGCGGCGGGGGCGTGGCCCTGATCGGGACGGATGCCAAGTCGCTTCTGGACCCGGTCCGCCCGGTGGGAGAGCAGGTCGCGGACGTGCTGCGCGCCCATAAAGGACTCAGCGCGGGTGCCGCCCATGACGCCGCTGTTTCGCTTTTCGCCAAGGTAGGCATCGTCGATCCCGAAAAACGCGCGCAGGCCTATCCGCATCAGCTTTCGGGCGGCATGGCCCAGCGGGTGATCATCGCGATGGCCCTGATCGCAGAGCCTCGGGTGATCCTTGCCGACGATGCGACGCTGGGACTGGACGCCACCATTCAGGTCCAGGTGCTCGACCTGCTGGTGACGCGCTGCCGCGAGGCGGGAATGGGCGCGATCATCATCACGCACGACCTTGGCATCGTCGCACGCTATTGCGACCGGGTGGCAATCATGCGCGAGGGTCGCATTGTCGAGGAGGGCGCGACGGCGGGTTTCCTCAATCACCCCGCGACGGCCTATGGCGCGGAACTGCTGGCCTCGGCGCGGGCGCGCCCGGCCCCGATGGTCCGCTCGGGGCGCGCGCAGCAGCCGGCCAAGGCGCCCGCGCTGCTGGAGGTGGTCAATCTGGTCAAGCATTTCCCGACCTCCTCGGGGCATGTGGTCAAGGCGGTGGATGACGTTTCATTTGCCGTGCCACGGGGCGAGACGCTGGCGCTGGTCGGCGAGAGCGGCTCGGGAAAGACGACCGTGGGCCAGTGCCTTGTCAGGCTGCTCGGCTCGGACAGCGGGAGGGTGCAGTTCGACGAGCGCGACATCCTGACATTGCCTGATCGGGATTTCCGCCCGTTGCGCCGCAATATCCAGATGGTGTTTCAGGAGCCCTACGTCGCGCTGAACCCGCGCTGGACGGTGGCGCGGCTGATCGCCGAACCGCTTGCGCTTGATCCGACGATGTCCAGCCGGACCGCCCGGAAAGCGCGGGTGCTGGAGATGCTTGACCTTGTCCGCCTGCCCGCGCGTCTGGCCGAGACCTATCCCCACGCGCTGACGGCGGGCGAACAGAAGCGGGTCGGGATGGCGCGGGCCCTGGCGACCCGTCCGGATTTCGTGGTCTTTGACGAGCCAACGACGGCGCTCGACATTCGCGTGCGCGCGCAGATCATCGACCTGGTGCGCGAGTTGCAGCGCGAGATGCATCTGGCGACGCTGTTCATTACCCACGACCTGAACTCGGTCCGCTCGCTGGCGCATAACGTGGCAGTGATGCGTCACGGCAAGATCGTCGAGACGGGGGAAACCGAACGCATCTTTGCCAATCCGCAGCACGATTATACCCGCATGCTTCTCGGCGCGGAACTGCCGATCGAACGCTATGCGGCCTGACCGGGAAGGAATCCCAATGAGCGAGAAATATGTTCTGGTCACCGGTGCCGCCGGCCTGATCGGCAATGCGGTGCGACGCAAGCTTGAGGATCGCGGAACCCGGGTTATCGCCATCGACCGCGTGGCGGCCGAGGTGGACGGGTGCGAGGTCCGCGAATGCGATGTGACGGACATCCACGGCCTTCATGCCATTGCAAGGGCGCATGACATCGGAAAGATCCTCCATTGCGGGGCGTTTTCGGGGCCGATGGTGTCGCCTGACCACCCGATCCAGATGGTGCAGGTCAATATTGGCGGCGCCGCGAATATCGGTGAACTTGCCCGGATCATCGGGGGCGTGCGCGTGGTCTTCGCCTCGACCGCGACCGCCTATGGCGTGACGCCACCGGCCCCTGTTTCCGAAAATACCGTCATGGTCCCGGATACGATGTATGGGGCGTCGAAGGCCGCGGCCGAGCATGTGATGAACGCCTACAAGCTGCAATTCGGCGTGGACACGGTGAACCTGCGCATCGGCTGGGTCTATGGCCCGCGCCGCAGCACCGCCTGCCTGATCCGCCAGATGCTGGTCGATGCCATGGCCGGGCGGGCGACGCATATCCCCTATGGCCGCGATTTCCCGCGCCAGTATCTGCATATCGACGACGCGCGCGACGCGATGATCGCGGCCCTCGACCGGGAGGCGCTGCCCCAGCAAGCCTATAACATCACCGGGGGATCGTGGCTGACACTGGCGGAAGTCGCCAAGACGGTGAAGAGGGTCATCCCCGAGGCAAGGATCGAGGTCGCGCCCGGCGATGATCCAGGCGACATGCGCCAGGAACGCTTTGACATTTCCGCGGCCGAGCGCGACCTGGACTATCGCCCCCGCATGACCCTGGAACAGGGCATACGCAGCTATCTGGACTGGCTTCGACTTCAGGAAGGCACAAAATGAACGCCATCGCGACACCATTTTCCCTGCAGGGGCGCAAGGCCCTGATCACCGGCGGCAGCCGGGGCATCGGGGCGGCCATCGCCAACCTGTTCGCGGATGCGGGGGCCAGCGTGGCGATCTGCCATTTCGGCGATGCATCCGGGGCACAGGCGCTGGACGAACAGTTCACCGCCCGGTCGCACAGGCTTGCCACGATGGAATGCGACGTCGCCGATGAGGCGCGGGTCTCGGCACTGGCGGACTGGACCAGGGACGCGATCGGCGAGCCCGACATTCTGGTCAACTGCGCGGGCATCGGCGGCAAGGACAAGCCCTTCGGCGAGGTGTCGGTTGCCGAATGGGACCGGATGCTGGGCGTGAACCTGCGCGGGGTCTTTCTGGTCACCCACGCCTTCTTTCCCGGAATGCTCGAGCGGCGCTACGGCCGGATCGTCAACATCGCCTCGCAACTGGCCTATAAGGGGGCGCCGGGCCTTGCAGCCTATGTCGCCGCCAAGGCGGGTGTCGTGGGCCTGACCCGCGCGCTTTCCTACGAGGGGGCGGCGCATAATGTCATGGTGAACGGCATTGCCCCCGGCCCGGTCGAAACGCCGCTGCTGATGGGCCATAGCGATGCATGGCTTGCGATGAAGAAGGGCCAGTTGCCGGTCGAGCGTTTCGGCCAGCCGGATGAGATCGCGCCGACCGCGTTGCTGCTCGCCTCGGAAAAGGGCGGGGCGTTCTATTGCGGGCAAACGCTGTCGCCGAACGGCGGCGACGTGATGGTGTGAGGAGGGGCATCATGCAGGAATATGATCTGGTCATCCGTGGCGGCACCGTGGTCACTGCCGCAGACACCGCAGAGGCGGATGTGGGCATTCGCAACGGCAAAATCGTCGCGGTCGGTCTGGAATTGGCAAGGGGCAAGCGCGAGATTGACGCCACCGGGCTTCGGGTCATGCCGGGAGGCATCGACAGCCATGTGCATCTGGCCCAACCCGCCTTTGGCGGGCCGGCGATGGCCGACGGCTTTGAAAGCGGCACCCGTTCCGCCATCGCGGGCGGGAACACGACCGTTCTTCCCTTTGCGCTGCAATCGCGCGGCATGTCCCTGCGCAAGGCGGTCGAGGATTACCACAAGGAGGCCGAGGGCCAGTCCTATTGCGACTATGGCTTTCACCTGATCCTGACCGATCCGACCCCCGCCGTGCTGGGGCAGGAACTGCCCGCGCTCGTGGCGGCTGGCTATACCTCGCTCAAGGTCTTCATGACCTATGAGGACATGGTGCTGAACGATCGCGAATTGCTCGAGGTGTTCGATGCCGCGGGCGAGCATGGCGCCCTCGTCATGGTTCATTGCGAGGGCTATGACGCCATCCGCTTCATGACCGAAAAGCTTGAGAAGGCGGGTAAGGTCGCGCCCTATTATCATGCCGTCTCCCGCCCCCAGTCGGTCGAGCGCGAGGCCGCCCACCGTGCCATCAGCCATGCGGAACTGACGGGCGTTCCGATCATGATCGTCCATGTCTCGGGCGGCGAGGCGATGGAGCAGATCAGATGGGCGCGCAATCGCGGGCTGAAGATCATGGGCGAGACCTGCACCCAATATGTCTCGCTGACGGCGGATGACCTCAAGGGGCTGAACATGGACGAGACCGGCAGCAAATATGTCTGCTCGCCACCGCCACGCGATCACAAAAGCTGGGAAGCCATCTGGAACGGGATCCAGACCGGGGTGTTCCAGACCTTTTCCTCGGACCATTGCCCGTTCTATTTCGAGGGCGAGATGGGCAAGAAGAACCCCAAGGCCCGAACCGCCTTCAAATGGGTTCCGAACGGCATTCCGGGGGTCGCGGTGCGTATGCCGATCCTGTGGTCGGAAGGCGTGGCCAAGGGCCGGATCACCGAAAACGAGTTCGTCGCCCTGACCTCGACCAATCATGCGCGGATCTATGGGCTGACCTCGAAAGGGTCGATCGCGCCGGGCTATGACGCCGACATCGTGCTGTGGGATCCCGCGCGCAGGGTGACGATCAGCCAGTCGCTGATGCATCACGGCTCGGACTATACGCCTTGGGAAGGGTTCGAGGTCACGGGCTGGCCGCATGCCACGATCCTGCGGGGCGAGGTGGTGATGCAGGAGGGCGAGATCCTCGGGGCGAAGGAAGGCGGAAAGTTCCTGCCCCGCGCGCTCTCGCCCATGGCCACCCGCGGTGCGGGCGCGCCGATGAACTAGGGCTTATGGTCCCGTCATGTGCCAAATCGCCGCCATGACAGGGCCAGCCTTTCGGCGTCGATGCCGCGACCAATCAGCACGATGACGCCCTCCTCGGGCGCGGGTCCGGCAAGGGCCGTGTCGTCGTCGGGCAGGATTTCGGGCGACTGGACCACCCGCCGCACGGATTGCAGCAAGAGCCGCCCGGCGGGGGTGCGAACGACGCCCTTGATCCGCACGATGTCATCGCCCCGCGCGTGAAGCAGGGCCGAGAGCCAGGTCGAGAGCGCCACCCATCCGCCATCGCGGCCGACATCAAGACGGTAGGGCAGGATCGGTTCGGATCGGCCGAGGGCCGGCAAATCAAAGGGGGCAAGTCCGGGGACCGACTCTGGCGGCGGCACGGCCACGCCCTGTTCAGCGGCGGAAAGCACCGCGCCGGGATTGAGTATGCTCAGGGACAGGGCAAGCCGGGCCAGCGCCACCGGATCGGCCCCGGCGGGCTTGGTCAGGATCAGCTCATCCGCGGCCTCAATCTGCATGCGCGCCAGATCCTCGGCGGTCAATTGCTGTGCCCCGTGCAGGCTGTCGACCAGAACCAGCGTCTGATCGAGGACGAGGCGGCGCGACAGGACCGGGTCCTCGGCCATGGCCGCCGCGATACGGCCGGGATCGGCAAGGCCGCTGGTTTCCAGCAGAACACCCGCGATGCGCCCCGCCTCCTTGCCGCTTGCGGCGTCACAAAGCGCGCGCAGGGCCGCCAGCAGATGCGGCAGCCCGGCGCAACAGGCGCAGCCGCCGGCCAGAACGCTGATCTTGCGCGCTCCGGCCAGCAGCAGGTTGTCGACCGGGGTTTCGGCAGCCTCGTTCACGAGGACATGATACCCGGCGAAGCGGCCTTCATGCAGCTGGTGGCGCAGCCAGGTGCTTTTCCCGGCCCCGAGAAAGCCACCAAGGATGATTACGGGCAGGCAGCCATCCGACCGCGTGGCCTCAGCCAACTGCAAGGGCACGGTCCGAGAGCGGGTCGACGGGCTGGCCCGCCATCCGCTCGGCCACGCTCCACAGCGATGCCAGATCCGGCACCAGCTCGCGCTGTCCGCCCGGCGCGAAAAGCTGAAGGCCGGGGGTCACGCCATCATCCCAGGCCTTCAGCCCATAGGCGGCGAGAAGGCGGTTAACCGCCTCCAGCCTGGCAAAGCGCAGACGCAGCCTGTCTCCGGGCGTCTGTGCGCCCGCATCCGTCCAGTGACCCGGCGCGGCGGGATAACCGCAAGCACTGCACATGACGCGTCCTTTCTTCGTTCAGATCACTTCGGGCCGCTTGGCCGAGGCAAAGGGATAGCGCTGGCGGAAGTCGTCGGCAATCTCCTCGAAGGTTGCCCATTCGACGCCATCATGGCCATTGATGTATTCGATCAGGCGCTCCAGCATCAAAAGCACCTGCGGGCGACCGGAAACATCGGGGTGGATGGTAAAGGCGAAGACGGCATAGTCCATCTCGCGATAGACCCAATCGAACTGGTCGCGCCACAGCTCCTCGATATCGCGCGGATTGACGAAGCCGTGGCTGTTCGGCGACTTCTTCATGAACATCATCGGCGGCAGGTCATCCACATACCAGTTGGCCGCGATATCGACCAGGTCGATCTCGTTGCCGTGCTTCAGCGGATGCATCCAGTCCTTGGCCTGCTTGGTATAGTCGATGACATTCCATTGATCGCCGACACGGGCATAGAACGGCTGGAAGTCGCGATAGCCCTGCGAGTGGTCATAGCTGAAATTGTATTTCTGCAGCAGCGCGGCGGTCGAGTTCGACATCTCCCACCAGGGCGCGACATAGCCGCGCGGCGCGCGTCCGGTCAGGCCCTCGATCAGCTCGATGGACCTGACCAGGACGTCCTCCTCCTGCTGGGGGGTCATCGCGATCGGGTTCTCGTGCAGATAGCCATGCGCGCCGACTTCGTGGCCGGCATCGACGATCATCCGCATCTGGTCGGGAAAGGTCTCCAGCGAATGGCCGGGAATGAAGAAGCTGGTGCGCAGGTCGTATTTCTTGAACAGGCGCAAAAGGCGCGGAATGCCCACCTCGGTCGCAAAGATGCCCCGCTGGATATCGGAGGGGCTGTCACCACCCCCATAGGAGCCGATCCAGCCCGCGACCGAGTCGATGTCGGTGCCGAACGCGCAGTATATCTTCTTTGCCATAGTGGTCTCCCAGTTGAATGTTTCATGGGTCTTCCGGCAGAAACGGCGCCGGATCTCAGTCCTTACGCCACCCCAGATCAGTAAATTCGTGGAAGCGTTCGAATGCGCCCGTCATCAGGGTCAGCATCAGGACCAGCCGCGCCTTCAGCACGTCCAGATCGCCGCTGCCATGCAGCCCGCGGGCCAGCAGGTCAATCTCGCCCCCGATCTGGCCATAGGTTTTTGACAGCACGCGCCCGCCGCGGGTGCGGCTGGAAAAGACGACGGGAATATCCCGCGCGGCCCTTGTCAGGGGATCGAGCCATGCGGAATGCACATGCCCTCCGCCCGCAAGATCGAGGACGATTCCCTTCGCGCCGGCGGCAACACAGGCCTCGACCAGCAGCGGCGGATCGGAGAGGCCCGGCTTCAGGATCGGCACGAAGGGCAGGGTCGCATCGCGGGGCGGGTCGAAGGCCGCGCCTCGCCGGGGCCGCGCATAAAGGGCAGGCCGCCCCTCGGCCATCCAGCCCAGCGGGGCCGGCGACCAGAAGGCGCCCGTCGACGAGGTATCGCGCTTCTGCACCCAGGCGGCCGAATGGATCATGTCGTCGAAGGCGACCATCACCCCCAGATCCCGGCATTGCGGGTCCGCCGCGCAGGCGACGGCATTGAACAGGTTCGCCGCCCCGTCGGCCCCCGGAAGCGACGGGTTGCGCATGGCGCCCGTGACCACGACGGGGACCGGACCCCGATGCAGCAGGTTCAGCAGGAACGCCGTCTCCTCGATCGTATCGGTGCCCTGCGTCACCACGATGCCGGCGACGCCCTCTGCCTCATGCGCCCGTATCGCGCGGGCCAGTTCGATCACCAGCGGAACGCCGATCTCGGTCGAGGGCAGGTTCGAAAGATTGCGGGCCGAGACCTCGGCCAGACCGGCAAGCTGCGGAACCGCCGCCACCAGATCGGCTCCGGTCAGGCCGGGCGTCACGCCGCAGACGCCGGTATCGGGCATGCAGGCGATCGTGCCGCCAAGGGCGATGATCTGGACCGCGGGTTTCATCCTAATCCTCGTGCGGCGTGCCGGCCGAGTTGTTTGCGCCGGGCAGGTGATGGTTCAGTACCGGGTTCCACTCGGCATGAACGACCTCGCCCACGTCGCGGGGATGGGCGAAATAGGCGTCGTCATCCATGTAGATGATGAACTCCTCGCCCAGCCCGGTGTCGAGGGCGACTTTCACGAATGTCCCCTGATACTCGATATTCGTGACCGTTCCTGAAAGGCCGTTGCGCGGGACGGCCCCGGTCGTCGTCCCGATCCGGTCCCGCCGCACCGAAAAACGCAATTCCTGCCCGCTCTGGATCTCGGGGCCGACCGAAAGGTCATAGGTCAGGCCGTTCGGCCCCGTCACGACCGCCATGGCGCCATCGGTGCTTTCGACCCGGCCGCTCAGCACGTTCTGACCGCCCATGAACCGCGCGACATAGGGGCTGTGCGGGCGGTTGTAGATCTCGCGCGGGCTGGCGGCCTGCTCGATCAACCCGTGATCCATCACCACGACCTGATCCGCCAGAGCGATCGCCTCGGGCTGGGTATGGGTGACATGGATGAAGGTGATGCCCAGATCGTTCTGAAGCCGCTTCAATTCGACCCGCATCTTCAGACGCAGGAACTCGTCCAGTGCCGATAGCGGCTCGTCCAGAAGCAGAACCTTGGGCTTGTTGATCAAGGCGCGGGCCAGCGCGACCCGCTGTTGCTGGCCACCGGACAGTTCCGACGGCACCCGGTCCGCCAGATGCAGAAGCTGCACCCGCTCCAGCATCTCGCGCGCCGCCTGCCGTCGCTCATCGCCGCGAACGCCCTTGACGCGCAGGCTGAAGGCCACGTTGTCGGTCAGCGACAGATGCGGAAACAGCGCGTAGTTCTGAAACATCAGCGCCGTTCCACGGCTGCCGGTGCGGGTCGTCGTCACATCGGTCCCGCCGATCGAGATGGTGCCAGAGGTCGGCGTCTCATGCCCGGCGATCATCCTGAGCAGCGTGGTCTTGCCACAACCCGACGGGCCGATCATGCAGCAATAGGCCCCGCCGTCGATGGTCAGGTCGACATTGTTGACAGCCTTCGCTCGCCCGTAAAGCTTGGTGACGTTGCGGATGTCGATGCGGCTTTGTTCGGTCATTCAGTTCTTTCCCCGCTTGGCGCGCGACCGCTGCCTCTGGATGACGGCAATGCCCGCGAAGGCGAGCGCGATCACCAGAAAGCTGACGGCTGAGGTCACGGTCCCGATCGCGTAAAGCGCCGGCGTCGTGACATTGGTTGTCATGTTCGAGATTTCGATGGGAAGGGTGTTCTTGCCCCCGACGGTCAGAAGCGAGCGCGGCATCTCGTCATAGGAGAGGGTGAAGCCGAACAGGGCGACCGCGATCAGGCCGGGGAACAGGATCGGCACGGTGACAAGACGCAAGACCTGCCAGGGGCGCGCGCCGGCATCGCGGGCGGCTTCCTCCCACGAGCCGTCGAAGCGGTTCAGCACGGCGAACATGATCAGAAGCCCGAAGGGCAGCGTCCAGCTGAGATGCGCGCCCAGGCCCGAAAGCCACCAGCTCAGCCGAAGGCCGAGCAGCTGGAAAAGCTGGCTGATACCCAGCCCCAGCAGGATGCCGGGAACGATCAGGCTGATGATCGACAGATAGAAGATCGGGCCGGCGCCCCAGAACCTGCGGCGAAAGCCGAGCGCCGCAAACAGGCACACCGTCGCCGTGATCAGCATGGCCATGACGCCAAGGATCAGCGAGCGGCGGAGGGCTCCGCCAAGGTCGCCATAGCGGCTCGACGACCAGAGGTCATGGAACCAATGCGTCGAGACGCCCCGCATCGGAAAGGTCAGCCCGCCCGTCGGCCCCTGAAAGCTGAGGATGAAGATCATCAGCATCGGCCCATAGAGGAACAGCACGAAAAGGCCGAAGAAGGCGGCGAGGATATAGAAAGAGACGCCCCGGCGCGCGGATGTGCTTTGCGACATGACCGCCCCCTACCTTGCAAGCTCGGCGCGGATATCCACCACGCGCAGGATGGCCGAGACCATCAGGACGACCACCAGAACCAGCAGCACCGCCATCGCCGAGGCCTGCGGATAGAAAAGCTGGTCGATCTCGTTCTTCATCGCCGACACGACCGAGGCGCTTTGCCCCCCGCTCATGACCCGGACGACGAAGAAATCCCCCATCACCAGCGTCACGACAAAGATGGAGCCAAGCGCGATCCCGGTCTTCGACAGCGGAATGATGATGCCCGTCAGGATCTGGAAGGGATTGGCGCCGGCGTCGCGCGCAGCCTCGATCAGGTTGGGGTTGATCTTGGCCATGCTGTTGAAGATCGGGACGATCATGAACAGCGTGAACAGATGGATATAGGTCAGCACCACCGCGAAATCGGAATAAAGCAGGATGTCCAATGGCTGGTTGATCAGTCCGGCCTGCATCAGCATCTGGTTGAACAGCCCCTCGCGGCCCAGAAAGGGGATCCAGCTGACCATGCGAATGACGTTCGAGGTCCAGAACGGAATCGTGCAGAGCAGGAAAAGCCCGATCTGCCATTTCAGATTGCGCACATGAAAGACCAGAAAATACGAGCAGGTGAAGCCGATCAGCACCGTCGCCACCAGCACGATCGCCGCATATTTCAATGTGTTGGCAAACAGGGACAGCGTGACGCTGGCGGTCAGCACGTCATGGTAATTCTGCCATGTGAAGGCGGGATAGACAGAAATCCCGTCCGATTCCCAGAAACTCAGCATGAAGACGGTGCCGATCGGGATGCCGACCAGCGCCAGAATGAGAAGGGCAAGCGGGGCGACCTGTAGATACGGGGTCAGTTGCGACCCGCTGCCGGGCGATCTTGCGGACATGTCAGGAATTCTCCGGGCGGATGCCGTTCCGAAGGAAATGCCAGGGCAGGCGGCGGGCCTGCCCCGCGCGATCAGGCCGAGATGAACTCGTTCCAGCGCTGGACCATATAGCGTTCTTCGTCCATCACCGTGTTCCAGCAGGCGACATTGCCCATGCGATCCTCGAACGAGCCGCCGTCGCGCACGGCACCGGCCTTGTCCATCACCGCCCCATAGGGGTCGAGGATATCCTCGCTCGCCGGCTTGCCCTCATACCAATAGCCGATTTCATTCGGGGTCAGGTTGGCCTTGGCGGTCTCGGGGACCGAGGAGTAATAGCCCTGCCGCGCGATGAACGCGCCCTGCCAGCCCGTCAGATACCAGTTCATGTATTCATAGGCGGCTTCCAGCTTCAGCCCTTCCAGATGGCCCATCAGCCCCATCCCGAGGCCCCAGCCGCGATAGCCTTCCTTCAGCCCCTGATAGACGCAGCCGATGCCCCGCGACTTGACGGCGGTGACGGCGGGCGACCACATCGACTGGATCACCACCTCGCCCCCGGCCATCAGGTTCACGGATTCGTCGAATGTGCTCCAGAAGGCACGGAACTGGCCGGCCTTCTTCAGTTCGATCAACCGGTTGATGGTGTGGTCGATCTCCTCGCGGGTCATGTTGCCCTTGTCGCCATAGGTCAGTTCGCCCATCGCCTCGAGCGCCATGGCCGCATCCATGATCCCGATCTGCGGGATGTTCACCAGCGCGGTCTTTCCCTTGAACTCGGGGTTGAACAGCTCGGCCCAGCTTTCGACCGGCCGCCCGATCAGGTCCGAGCGGATGCCGACCGTGTCGGCATTGAAGATCGTGGGCATGGTGGTGGCGTAGTCGGTCGCCTCGGCCGCAAAGCTGGTATCGCCGGGGCCGCCGGTGAACATCACCTCGAACGGCATGGTGCCCTGGCGCGAAAGCTCGGAGCCGTCGAAATTCTTGCCGTCCTTCATCAGCGGCGTCATCTTGGACCAGTTCGCGATCTTGGCCACTTCGACCGGCTGCAGCTTACCCGAACGCCAGACCTTCTGCATCGCCCAGAATTCGAGGTCGGCGATGTCGATGGTCTCGGGCTGGTTGACGACCTTGGCCATCAGGGCGGTGCTGTCGGCGGTTTGCGGCACGATCTTGAAGCCCAGATCGGCGCTGGCCTTTTCGGCGATATCGGCGATGACCGAATAGGACGGCCCGACCTGATTGAGGGTCACGTCCTTGATGTTCTGCGCCCAGATCATCGGAGCGCCGATGATCCCCGAGCCGACCGTCACCCCGGCCGTCGCAGCCGAGGTCTTGAGAAAGCCGCGACGCGTCAGCCCCGCGCAATCCTTGCCGTTAGATTGAGTCATGCCACCTCTCCCTGTGGGTTCCCGTGGCCCGCGCCACGGATGATGCCGGGTCCGGGCCAGTTTTTACGACCTTCTCAGACTCGGCGGCGATGGGGATACGGTAGCAAACTGTCTTTAGGATGCAATGCACATTTCCATCCAAGGCTCAGGAATGTATAGAATGAAACCAATGCGGGGTTTCTGGGAAAGCTTGTGCGACTTGCCCCGGAGCCTGCGCGATTTTTGGGCATTGGGCGAATTTCGGCATGGCTTCGGACAGCGACGGGCAGGAGGGGCGGGAAAGGGATGCGGGCAACGCATTCCTCTATGCCTCGGTCCGCGACCTGCTTGCGGCCAAGATCCGGGCAGGCCAGCTTCCCGAAGGCGCGGTGCTGAAGGAAGCGCCGATTTCCAGCCAGCTCGGGATGAGCAGGGCGCCCGTGCGCCGGGCGCTGGCCATGCTGGCGGCGGAGGGGCTTGTCACGCCCGCCTCGGGGCAGGGCTATGTCGCCGGGCGATCCGGCGCCCCCCTGCGCCTGTCCTCCAGACGCTTGCAGGAAATCCTGACCTCCGAAACCCAGGGCATCGAGCGCACCGCCTCATGGGAGCGGATCTTTACGCAGGTGGCCGATGTGGTCACGGGCTGCATGCCTTTCGGAACCTTCCGCATTCAGGAAGCCGAGCTGGGCGATTACTACAGCGTCAGCCGCACCGTCGCGCGCGAGGTGCTGTGGCGCCTGATGGACCGGCGGCTGATCGAAAAGAACCGGAAATCCCATTGGATCGTCGGGCAGATGACGGCCCGCGACCTGCGGGACACCTTGCAGATGCGCCGCCTTCTGGAACCCGAGGCGCTTGCGCTGGTCGCGGCCGATCGCAGCCACAGAGAGCTGGGCCCGCTGCTGGCGAAGATCGAGGCGGTAATCGAGGGCTTCCCTGCCTGCGGTGCCGCGGTCTTGGACCGGCTGGATGACGCGATGTTCGTGGACATGTTCGCGGGCGTGCGCAATTCCCGCCTGCTGGGTTCGATCCGCCGCAATCAGCTGTTCCTTCTGGTCCCGCGTCTCTTCAGGCGGCATTTTCCGATCATCGACGACCTGCAGGCCCTGAAGGAATATGCCGAAATCCTGCGGCATCTGCAGCAAGGGCAGGTCCGGCAGGCGCAGGACGTGCTACGCGATCATCTGAGCCGGATCGAGGCGCTGGCCCTTGCGCGGCTGCGTGTCCTGTCGCTGCTCGAAGCGCCCGGCATGACGCCCTATATGACACCGGTTTACCGGGGGCATGATGGCTGAGGCGCTGAAGGTCATAGGCACATCGGCCACGCTGACCGAGGCGCTGCGTCGCCGCGCCCATGCGGATCTGGATTTTCCGGTCGAGTTCGAGGTGCTGGACGGGTTGTCCTGCCAAAGCCGCGGCGTGCTGTCGCCGGAAAGCTATGACGTCTATGACCAGTGGTTCCATTCGGTCGACCTGCTCTGGACGGCGGGCTCGATACAGCCGATCGACACCGGGCGGATCACGCATTGGGACCATGTCCGCGCATCGGATGTCTTTGCCGGCGCCGGGAAGGGCTTTGGGACGCGCCCGGCGGATGTGCTTTACGTGCAGGCCGACCGTTCGCTCGCGGCCACGCCGGCTTCTGCCACGCCGCTCATCTCGATGCTGCCGACCTCCTATAACGTGGACAGCTTTGCCTATACGCCGGAGCTGGCCGCGCGACAGCAGCGGGACGAGGTGGAAAGTTGGGCCTGGCTTCTGGACGGACGCTGGCATGGCCGCTGTGCGCTGAGCCTCGACCCGGCGGCGAGTGCGGTCGAGCTTGCGATGGCCATTCAGGCTGCGGGTCTGATGCGGATAGGCGATCCCGGCGATCTGACCGTCGAAGAGATCGACGAAATGTTCGGGCATCTCATGGCGCGCAAGCGCAGCGGACATTTCAGCCGCTTCTGGAGTTCGGCCGAGGATTCGATCCGGCTTCTCTCCACCTCGGGCTGTGTCGTTTCTTCGCTGTGGTCGCCTGCCTATTACGGGATGCGCAGGCTGGGCCACGACCTGACCTATGCCGCCCCGATCGAAGGCTATCGCGGCTGGCATTCCGGCATGTGCATTTCGGCCGCCGTGAAGGGCAGGCGGCTCGAGATGGCCTATCGCTATCTGAACTGGTGGCTCGGGGGCGCGCCGGGCGCGATCATGGCGCGGCAGGGATATTACATCTCGGTTCCGGGGCCGCTGTCGGGCACCCTGACGGATCAGGAATGGGACTATTGGTATGGCGGCCTTCCGGCGGCGACCGATCTGCCTGACATGACCGGAACGATCGTCGTCCAGAAGGGCGAACGCCGCGCTGGCGGTGACTATCGGCAGCGCCTTTCCAATGTCACCGTCTGGAGCACGATCATGCCCGAACACAATTACCTGGTCCGGCGCTGGCATGAGTTCCTGCAAGCCTAGGCGCGGCAGGCAGATCCTTGCCCCGAGCAGGGGAGGCGAAAGGCCGCTTCGGCGCTATCTTGCCTCGCCGCAGCGGCCCGGTTGAAAGGGATCAGTTCGTCACGGCGACGTAACTTCCATCCTCGATCTTCAGCACATAGGTGCCATAGGACGGCCGCCTGTCATCGGTGAATGAGAAACTGCCGAAACCGATCGGGACGGGGACATCCTTCGTCTCGGTCAGCGCGAGGCGCAGACTGTCGCGGGTGGCCTCTGGACCGGCCTTCTTCAATCCTTCGATCAGCACGCGCATGATCGAATAGCCCACCGCCGCCCAGCTGTCAGGCACGTCGCCCGTCTCGGACTTGTATCGGTCGATGAAGGCGCGGCTTTGCTCATCGAACCCGCCGGGAACCCACTCACCATAGAAACGCACGCCTTCGGCAGCGGCCCCGGCGATGGTGACGAATTCGGGCGAGGAAAAGATATTCAGGCCCATCACCGTGACACTGGGGTCAAGCCCCGCCTGCCGAAGCTGCGTCACGATCCCCGCGCCCTGCGCCGCGTAGGACGCGATAAAGACGCAGTCCACATCGGAATAGGCGATCTTGGTGGAAATCGAGTTGAAGTCGGTATCGGTGCTCTGCACCATCTCGGTTGCCGCGATCTTGACGCCCCGCGCCGTCACACCCTGTTCGAATTCCCGCAGCAATTGCACGTAGACTTCGATATTCTGGATGCCGATCAGGGCGCAGTTCTTCAGCTTCAACTGGTCTGCCGCGTGTTCGGCAAGATGGGTGATCGTGTCGCCGGGCGTCTGGGTCATGATGAATGACCATGGGCCGTAATCGAGGATCTTGGGGTTGTTGGAGGTGGTGAGGATCGGCACCTCGAGTTCGTTGCCGACCTGCGCCCCAAGCTGCGCCACAGACCCGCTGGTCGGACCAAGAATGGCAAGCACGGACGGATCCCGGCCGTAGCGCGTCACAAGCGTGGTGGTCTGCGTCCTGTCCGTCGTGTCATCGGCAACGACGAGGTTGATGCTCCTGTCCTTGCCGAGTTCGTGGGCGGCGTTCGATTCCCGAACTGCCTGCTTCATGCCCTCCACGATCGGGACACCCACGAAGGCCGCGCCTCCGGTCAGGGATTGAAGCGCCACGACGGTCTGTTCCTGCGCCGAGATCGGCGACGCAAGGATCGCCGACAGCAGCATCGCTGCCGTCCATGGTCTGACTGTTCTCATTCTCTCCTCCCAGAGATGGTGCTGTCGAGCACCGGAAAACGCATCATTGTATTTATTATTTGATTCTGGGTATAATTTATTACTAATATTGTCTACGTAAATATACAAAAGAGGAAGCTATTCTGCCTGTTTTGCCACAAATCTTCGGGAAACGGGCCTATTCTAGACGGAAGCCCGGTCTTTGACCGGGGCGACGTGTAGGTCTCGAATAATCTTTGTATATTTTTGTAAGCAGCCTGAGAAACAGTGCGCCGCGTATCGGGAGGGGTAGCGGATACCGGCGACAACATGAACGAAAGGGGAGGAGCAGATGATCAACTCGAAATCTGTCAGCGCGGAACAAATCGTTGTGGTCGGGGGCGGGCTCAGCGGCCTTGCCAGCGCGATTGCACTGGCCGATCGCGGCCGACACGTAACGGTCCTCGAGGCGGGGACAAAGGTTGGGGGCGCCGCGGCCTATTCCGGCGGACAAGTCTGGGTCGGGGCAAACCACGTCGCGACGCGTGAAGGCATCGAGGGCGACAGCAAGGAGCGTGCGGCGCGATACATCCGTGCCATCGCACATCGGTCCCCCGAATATCTCGACGAGGCCGCGATGGAGCGATGGATTGATACCGCCCCCGACGCGATGCGCTATTGGGAGGAGATCGGCGCGATCCGCTGGACCGTTATCCCGGGACTTGCCGATTACCACAACGAAGCGGATGGCGCGATGCCCGCCGGCCGTTACCTGACCAATGTTCCGATTGCGCGCGAGGAACTGGGTGACTGGCGCGACAGGTTGCTGATCAGCCCGTATTTTCCGGTCGGAACCACCTATGACGAGCTGTTCCAGCGGGGGCGCCGCCAAAGCGTGGTCGAGGATGGCGAGGAAGAGGAAGGCGCCCAGGTGCAGGGATTTGGCCAATCCGAACGGCGCGACGGAGCGGCTAATGGGCCCGAGACCCTGACCTTCGGTCCCGGCGTGGTGGGCAGTTTCCTTGCGAGGGCGCTTCGCGATCCGAAGATCACGATCCTGACCGATCACCGCGTCACTGAACTGAAGCGCGACCCCGATGGCCATGTCACCGGCGTGATCGCGGGGACCGGCGAGGGACAGGTGGAGTTCGAGGGCATTGTGATCCTCGCCACCAGCACCTTCGACAACGATCCCGACCTCGTGCGCGAGATCGTCGGACTGGACCCCGATCAATGGGGCAGTGTCGGGCCGAAAACCCTGCGCGGCGACGCCATCAAACTGGCCCGATCCGTTGGCGGCGCGGTCATCAAGCTGCCTGCCAGCGCACAGACCATGCAGCCCGGCTGGAAATCCGACTACAATGAAGGCTTTTCCTACGGGCCGGACACGGCCATGCCCCACACGATGATCGTCAATCGCCACGGCCAGCGCTACTGCGACGATTCCTATTGGGTGGATATCGCTCAGAGAACCATGGATGATGCGGCAGAGAACCTTCCCTTCTTCCTGATCTTCGACGAACAACATCACCGCAAATACGGCCTCGGCATGACACCGCCCGGCGCGGACTACCCCGAAGGGCTGGTGACATCCGCATCGACGCTGCGTGAACTGGCCGGGAAGCTGGGAATTGACCCGGACGGCCTGGAGACGACAGCCGCGCGGTTCAACCAGTTTGCCGCCGCCGGGGAAGACGAGGATTTCGGTCGCGGCACCCGCGATTTCGTCCGCCGCTTCTATGGCGACCCGGCCAACCAGCCCAATCCGGTGCTCGGCTCGGTCGCCGAGGCGCCATTCCACGGCATGCAGTTGCGCTTCGTTGCGGCGGCGGTGGGGAACAGCGGCGTCCATGTCGATGGCGAGGGACGCGTGCTGGACGAGGCAGGCGCGGTAATCCCCCGGCTGCACGCGGTAGGTTCCTGCACCGCCCAGACCGTGACGGGCACGGGATATAACAGCGGCATCGCCCTCGGCCGCGGACTCGCGATGGCATATCTCGTTGCGCGCGATATCGCGGGCGCGAACTGAGAACAGCCTGCGCCCCGGATCCCCGGGGCGCAGCGGACTGGTCATGTGCGCTCTTGTCCCACGGGGGGCTAAGCATATGAGTTGATCGGATTTTCGGGCGGATAGGGTTGGCTGCGCGATCGGCGCTGCTGTGTGGGACGGTTCTTCAAGACCAGTACGCTCTGCGACGGTGTTCGTGAGATTTATGAATTAATTATTAACATAAATCTGATTATCCATAAATCTTCTTGTAGAAGGGTGGATTCAAGTTGGAACTGCGACTTTGATGTAAAATCAGTAGATTGCATCAAGGAGCACTGTCGATGTCCAAGCCTTATCTGCATCTCGACCTCGAAGAACGGCGCAAGATCGCGCGCTGGCATGAGGCGAAAGTCCCGGCAACCGAGATCGCGGCCCGTCTCGGCCGGCATCGCTCAACAATCTTCCGTGAGCTCAGCCGTAATCGCTTCGTCGATGCCGAACTGCGCTATCTGTCCGGCTATTACGCGCTGAATGCGCAGAACCTGGCGGCCGAGCGCCGCGCCAACCAGCGCAAGCTGATCCAGCATCCGAAGTTGCGTGCGGCGGTGATCGATCGGTTGCAGTCCGGCTGGACACC
>NZ_DATMFA010000101.1:0-7171 GCF_035556475.1 Paracoccus sp. (in: a-proteobacteria)
CGTTCAGCGCCGCGCGCAGCTTCGGCGACCAGCCGATCAACTCGCCCGCGGTGTGGTCGGCCATGTCGCGGAAATTCTTCTGCGGCTCGACGATGGCATAGAAATTGCCGCCATAGGCCACGTCCACGACGACCTCGCCCAGGCCCTCGACCTCGGCGGTCAGGCCCTCGGCATAAAGGAAGCCGGGCACATTGGTCAGGCGCACTTCCTCGACGAAGCGACCCTCCTGCCGGTAGCTGATATCGACCTTGCCGGCCGGGGCCTCGATCGAAAGCCTGCCCGGCTCGCGCGGCTGGATCAGCCCGTTCTCGATCCCCATGGTGATGGTGCCGATGGTGCCGTGGCCGCACATCGGCAGGCAGCCCGAGGTTTCGATGAAGAGCACCGCGACATCGCAATCGGGCCGGGTTGGCGGATAGAGGATCGAGCCCGACATCATGTCATGGCCACGCGGCTCATACATCAGGCCGGTGCGGATCCAGTCATAGTCCCGCAGGAAATGCGCGCGCTTTTCCAGCATGTTCGCTCCTTCGAGCCGCGGCCCTCCGCCCGAGACGAGGCGGACGGGATTGCCGCAGGTATGCCCGTCGATGCAGGAGAAGGTGTAAGTCGTCATGTCAGAACCTTTGGGACGAGAAGGGGGCGAGGTCGATGGCGGGATCGCAGCCGGTCACGAGGTCGGCGACGATCCGGGCGGTCCCCGGTGATTGGGTCAGGCCGAGATGGCCGTGACCGAAGGCATAGATCACGCGGGGCGTCGCCCGGGCGCGGCTGATGACCGGCAGGCTGTCGGGGAGCGAGGGGCGGAAGCCCATCCATTGCGTCCCGCCCCCGGTCTTGAGGGCAGGCAGGAAGGACTTGGCCTTGGCCAGCATCGCCTCGGAGCGTTTGAAGTTCGGGGGCAGGTCCAGCCCGCCCAGTTCGACCGCGCCGCCGACGCGGATCCCGGTCGAGAGGTTCGAGACGACGAAGCCGTGTCCGCCGAAGGTGATCTGGGTGCGCAGGTCCAGCGCGCCCGGAGGCAGGGTGGTGTTGTAGCCACGCTCGGTTTCCAGCGGGATACGCTCGCCCAGAGAGCGGGCGATGCGGTGGGAAAAGGCGCCAGCCGCCAGCACGACCTGGCCAACGGCCGGCTGGCCGTCGATCTCGACCCCGCCCTCGACCGGGCGCAGGGCGGTGACGGCCCGGCGTTCGATCACGCCACCGATGCGCCGGAAGTGATTGGCCAGCGCGAGGGTATAGATCTTTGGATCATCGATCGAATACCAGCCGGGCGTGAATGTGCCCTTGACGAAGCGCGGCGCGAGGCCGGGCTGGAGTGCCGCCATCTCCTCGGCATCCATGTGGCGGAACGCGATCCCGTGGCGCTGGCGCGCTTCCCATCCCGGAAGCGACAGGCGAAACTCGGCCTCGCTCTCATAGACCTGGAGATTGCCGTCCTTGCGCAGCATCGGAAGCGTTTCCGTTGCTGCAAGGAAGGGCTCAAGCTCGGACCGGGAGAGATCCATGAGCGCGGTCTGGGCGGCGGTGGAATATGCGACGCGCGAGGCCGCACAGGCCCGCCAGAACCGATACATCCAGGGCGCGATCCTGAGCGCATAGGAGGGCGGGATGCTGAGCGGACCCAAGGGGTCGAGGAGCCATTTCGGCGCTTTCCTGAGGATGCCGGGAGAGGCGAGGGGCAGGATGTCGGTGAATGCGAAGGCACCGGCATTCCCCGCCGATGCGCCTGCCGCCGGGCCCTCGCGGTCGAGGACCGTGACGTCGAGGCCGCGCATCCTGAGCGCGATCGCGATGGAAAGGCCCACCACGCCGGCGCCGATGACCGTGACATCGGTGGCGGCCGGGGCGCTGCCCCGGACCCCGGAGTATTGGGAGAACGAAGAAGTCGGGGAGGTCGTGGACATGGTCGGTCTTAATGCGTCGCGGCGAGGAATTTCTGAAGCTCGATATCCTGAGGGGATTCGAAGAGCTGGGCGGGGGGTGCGATCTCGGCCATGACGCCCTTGTGGAAAAAGGCAACGCGATCCGAGACTTCTCGGGCGAATTTCATCTCATGCGTGACGCAGATCATCGTCATGCCTTCGGAGGCGAGCATACGCAGAGTGTCGAGAACCTCGCCCACGAGTTGCGGATCGAGGGCGGACGTGACCTCGTCGAAGAGCATGTAGTCGGGCGACATGGCGAGGGCGCGGGCGATCGCCATGCGCTGCTGCTGGCCGCCCGAGAGGCGGGAGGGGTAGTCCTTGAGCTTGTCGGCGAGCCCAACATGGGTCAGCTGCTTGACGGCGATGGCCTCGGCCTCGGCCTTGGGGAGTCCGAGGACCTTGCGGGGCGCCAGCGTGACGTTTTCGAGGACCGTCAGATGCGGGAAGGCGTTCCATTGCTGGAACACGATCCCGATTTTCTGGCGGAGCTTGTTCAGGTCGGTGTCTTTGGCATGGACTTCGGTGCCGTCGACGAGGATCTTGCCGGAATCGATCGGCTCGAGCCCGTTGATGCAGGTCAGGAGCGTCGATTTGCCCGAGCCCGATCCACCGATCACGGTCACGACCTCTCCCTTGCTGACGGTGAGGTCGATGCCCTTCAGCACCTCGAGCAGGCCGAAGGATTTGCGGACGTTCTGGATCTCAATCATTGGACCACCGTTTTTCCAGATAACCGCCGAGGCGGGCGACTGGGAAGCTGAGAAGGAAGTAGATCAGGCCGCAGACCGTCAGGATGAACAGCGGTTCCTGCAGGCGGGTGACGAGGATCTGCGAGGCGCGCAGAAGCTCGATCAGGCCGAGCCAGAGGACGAGGGAGCTGTCCTTCATCACGCCGAGCGTCAGGCCGATCCAGGAGGGCAGCGCGATCCGCGTCGCGAGCGGGGCCACGATATGGCGCATGTCCTGTCCCCAGGTCATGCCGAGCGAGCGGGCCGCGCGGCGCGTGGTCGGGGGCACGGCGTCGATGGCGCCGCGCACGATCTCGGTGCAATAGGCGGCGGTATAGAGCGACAGGATCACGCAGGAGGTGGTGAAGGGCCCCCAGCCCAGCTTGGCGATCGACTGGAAGGCATTGCCGAGGACCAGCTGGATCAGCAGCGGGACCGAGCGGAAGATGTCGAGGATGAAGGTCAGGGGCGCGGCCCACCAGGGGCCGATCTGCACGCGGATCACCCCGAAGAGGATCCCCATTACCGTCCCGGCGGCGACCGAGACCCCGGTGACGGCGAGGGTCATGCCCGCGCCCTTCAGCAGGAACATCAGGTCGCTCATGGTCATGGCGGTGTTGAACATGCGCCCCTCCTCAGTAGCGGAACATGCGCCAGGCGATCAGCCGGGCGGCGAGGGTGACGGCCTTGGCGATCAGATAGTAGATCACCGCCGCAATCGCGAAGAATTCGAAGGTTCGGAACGAGCGAGCATTCAACTCCTGCGTGATCCCGGCAAGGTCGGTATTCATGCCGACGGTGACGCCGAGCGAGGTCATCAGGATGGCCCAGACCATCTGGTTGGTCATCGGAAGGAAAGCCACGCGCAGCATCTGCGGCAGGACGATCAGCCGGAAGGCCTGCAGCGACGACATGCCGAGCGAGCGGCCCGCGCGGGTCTGGGTGTCGGGAATGGCCTTCAGCGCGCCGCGGAAATTCTCGGCCAGGTAGCCCGCATTGTTGAAGGCGATGCCGGCCAGCAGCGCGGTATAAGGACTGAGATGGATGCCAAAGCTGCCCAGCCCGAAATGCGCCATGTAGATCTGGAAAAGCGCGGGGGTGTTCCGCGCGATCTCGACCCAGCTTCGGGCGAGGCCGCCGAGGAGGCGGTTGCCCGAGAGGCGCATCAGGGTCAGCGTGATCGCGCAGGCAAGCCCGATGGCCATTGAAAGGAGCGCGATCTGCAACGTGACGAGCGCACCGTCAAGCATCTGGGGCAGGGCGCGCAGGGCCTGGTGCCAGTGGAAGGTGTAGTTGAACATCGGATTTCGCCCCTGATCGCGGGCTGCCGGCGGTTATGGCCCCGCCGGCAGCCGGTCGGTCACATCAGCGATAGACGCCTGCGGTCGTCAGGTCGGGCAGGTCGCCGCCCACCCATTTCTCGTAGAGTTCCGCGTAGCGCCCGGTCCGCACCTGCTGGTTGACGAAGAGGTTCAGGTAGTTCAGCAGCCCGTATTCCTCGCGATTGGTGAAGAGCGCGACGTAATCCGTGTCGAAGGGCGCCTTGCCGACCACCGTGATGCCGGGGAAGTTGCCGGTCTTGACGTTGGCCTGTGCCACGGTCGAGGTCGAGACGGTGGCGTCGATCTGGCCCTGGCTCAGCGCCAGGAACACGTCGGCCTGGGTCTGATAGGGCCGGAACTCGCCCGCGCCCCATTCCTTGACCTGTTTTTCCAGCGCGATGGCCTCGAAGGTGCCGGCGGTGGCGCCGACGGTCTTGCCCTTCATCTCCTCGAAGGACTTGATGCCGGACTTGTCATTCGAGGTCACGGCCATCTCGAAGGCGAAATAGGGGATCGACATGCCGACCGTCTTCGCCCGCTCGAGCGTGTCCGAGGTCGAGGCGACGCCCACATCGACGCGGCCCGACATCAGCGCTGGGATACGCTCGGGAAAGGGAGTCTCGACGATCTCGGCCGTGACGCCGAGCGCGGCGGCGAGGTCGTTGCAATAATCGACGTCGAAGCCGACCGGTGTGTTGTTCGCATCGCGCGAGCCCATCGGCGGGAAGTCCAGCACGACCGCGCAGCGCAGCGTTCCCGACGAGATGATGTCATCCAGCTTGTCGGCGAATGCCGGGCCGGTGAAGGCAGTCGCCATCGCGGCGAGCGCGAGAATCGAGGTCTTCATGTCTTGTCTCCCATGTTGGTGGTCGGATCTTCTTGGAGCGATTCCGTGCATTTTGTATTCAACTAGTCGACATGAAAATCAAATGAAAAATACATAAAGTATACAGCGAGATCGTGCTGGTCTTGATCTGTCTGTTTCCTCCTCGCCTTGCATACAAGTAATATGCAAAGCTGTTCGGGATCTGTGAAGGAGTATTCGTGATGAGCCAGCGGACAATGATCAGCGTAGCGCAACTGGAGGAGATGGTGGTCGAAATCTTCACCAATGCCGGTCTTTCGCCGCTGCAGGCGCGGACGGTGGCCGCGGTGATCGTCGCGGGCGAGCGCGATGCCTGCAAGTCCCATGGCATCTATCGAATCGAGGGCTGCCTGCGCACGATGCGGGCCGGCAAGGTGGTGGTCGAGGCCGAGCCGGTCCTGACCGATGATGGCAGCGCGGTCATCCGGGTCGATGCCCGTGGCGCCTTCTCGCCTGCTGCGTTCGAGATCGGCGCGCCGGTTCTGGCCGAACGGGCGCGCAAGCTTGGCCTGGCCGCGCTGGTCATCAATTCCTGCACGCATTTCTCGGCCCTCTGGCCCGAGATCGAGGTGCTGACCGGGCAGGGCCTCGCGGCGCTGGCGATGTGCCCCAGCTATTCCACCGTGGCGCCGGCCGGGGGGATCAGGCCGCTTCTGGGGACCAATCCGATGGCCTTCGGCTGGCCGCGCCCCGGCAAGTCGCCCTATGTCTTCGATTTCGCCACCTCGGTCGCCGCGCGGGGAGAGATCGAGCTGCACCGCAGAAGCGGCACCCCTCTGCCCGAGGGCTGGGCCATCGACCACGACGGCAAGCCGACGACCGATCCGCAGCGCGCGCTGGAGGGGGCGATGCTGACCTTTGGCGGGCACAAGGGTTCGGCCATCTCGACCATGATCGAATTGCTGGCCGGGGTGATGATCGGCGACCTGACCAGCCCGGAGGCGCTGGATTTCCTCGGCAGCGCCGAGCTGCTGCCCCATCATGGCGAGCTGATCATCGCATTCTCGCCCGAACGCTTCGCCGCCGCCCGTCCGGGGAATGTCTTTGAACGCGCCGAGGTGCTGTTCGAGGCCATTGTCGGGCAGGGCGCGCGGCTGCCGTCGCAACGCCGCTTCGCCGCGCGGGAACGGGCGCTGGCGGAAGGGATCGAATTGACGGCCGAGGAGGTCGAGGGGCTGGAGCGTTTGCGCCGCGGGGCCTGACCCGCGACGCGATGGGGCGCGGTGGACTTCCCGTCAGACGGGAACCGCCGTGCGGTGCTTGATCCGCCGTAGCACGAAGATCGAGGAGGAGGTCGCGATCGCATTGTGATCGAGGATGCCGCGCATCAGCACGCGCTCATAATCCGCAACATCCTGCGCCACGATATGCAGCAGATAGTCCCAGTCGCCGCTGATCGAATAGCATTCGACGACGTCCTCCTGCGCGTCGATGAATTCCTCGAACGCGGCGCGCATGGCGCGGCTTTGCGAGTTCATGCGGATCTGGCAGAAAACGTCGAGGCCGCGTCCCAGCGCCGCCGGATTGACCAGCCTGACCGCGGGTCCAAGGACGCCCGCCTCCTCCAGCGCCTTGACCCTGCGCCAGCAGGAGGCGGCCGATGAGCCGACGCGCTCGGCCAGTTCCTGATTGGAGATCGCGGCGTCTTTTTGCAGCACCCGCAGGATCTTGCGGTCGAGGGAATCTATTTGGATCATTTGATCCTCATATTTCTGAATTGTGAAATGTATCATTCACAATAAACCAATCCTGCGAAGCGTTTGAAAGGATATTTCACCGGATCAGCGTAAAATGTTCCGTGAGGCTATCCGAGGAACAGAACCATGGCACCGTCAACCGCGACCGCGCTTCGCAATGCACCGGAAATCGGTGTGGACTGGATGGCCGTGCTGCGCCACATGGCCCTCAGCCGCGCGCTGGACGAGATCGAGGAAACCCGCCTCGTCCCCGAGAAGAAGGTGCTCTACCAGTTCTCGGCCCGGGGGCATGACATGGCGCAGATCCTGCTTGGCCTGCGCCTTGATGGGCGGCATGACGCGGTCTGCGGCTATTACCGCTCGCGGCCGCTGCTGCTGGCGCTGGGGGTCGATCCGGTCGATGCGCTGGGATCCGCCATGGGTCGGGCGGGCGGCTATTCGGATGGCCGTGACATTGGCGTCGTCTTCAACTTTCCGAACCGCGAGGGGGCAATCGCGCTGCCGATGTGCGGAGGCGTCGGGGCGCAATATACGCCCACAGCTGGCTGGGCGCAGGCGCTGGAATACCACGCCCGCGTGCTGGGTTCGCGCGACCATGCGGGGTCGATCGCGGTGGTGCTGGGCGGCGATG
>NZ_DATMFA010000102.1:0-35767 GCF_035556475.1 Paracoccus sp. (in: a-proteobacteria)
ACAACCATCGGCGGCCACACACTGCCCATGGCGGGTTACCCCCCGCCGTGGTCTACTTCAACAGAATCGAAACCGACCGGCAGGCACAGGCAGTAGCTTAAACATCCCCGAAATCTGTCCAAGGATCGGGGAGTAGCTCAGAAGCAAATTGAACGTACGCTCGGCATTACCAAGCTTGACGGATAACATGTGTACCGGTGATCTGGCGATTGAGGTCGCCCAGCGCCGCAGCCATTTCCGCGTCGCTGGCGTAGGTTACCCGCTTGCCATCGTATTCGACGGTACGGACGTCCTGATAGCGGGCGGCCATCAGGGCGTGGCCAGGCGGTCAGTTGGGCGAGGTCTGCCACCTTACGCCCCGGGGTTCTGGAACCAGCCGCGGTGGTCGATGAGCCTGCGCCGAAGTCCAGGATCACCCGGATTTCCACGCCGTCCACGTCCCAGCCGGAGCGGCTTTCCACCTGCGGCCCCTCGTTGCCCGACAGGTAAGCGAGCTCGAGGCCGTCGATCTCGCCCGGGTCTGCGGTGACATACCAGCGGGTGGCGCTGGTCAGGCGGGGTTCCACCACCAGCGACATCGCGCCGGAGAACGGGTTCACATCGGCGGCGGTGGCAGGTGCGATGGTGGCGAGCCACTACTCGGCCATCCGCGGAACAGTTCGGCCAAGATGAGCATGATGGTTACGCATGTCTTGGGCGTGCTCCGCTAAAGCCGCGAGGATCATCTCCAAGCAGTCACAATCAATCACCCCAGCCAAACGATGATCATGCTGCGATGCAGTATGATCATCTGATGCAGAAGTGTTTACACACTCCCCACCTCGCGGTAAGAATTGCTGGTTCGGATGCGACTTGGGAGGGGAGCGTTGAGCGATTCTGAGCGTCAGGAGAGGATCGTTACGCTGCTGGATGAGCGACCTTTCGCATCGGTGCGTGATCTTCAACATCTGATCGGCTGTTCCGGCGCAACGATCCGGCGCGATATCGAAAAGCTGAACGAGGCCGGGCGCGCCCGCAAGGTCTATGGCGGCGTTGCCGCGATTGAGCGTGGGGTGCGCGCCGCCTCGCTTCCCTTCGTCGAGAACCGCGACATCGCCGTCGCCGCCAAGCGCGCCATTGCCCGCGAGGCCGAAAGGCTGGTGCAGGACGGCAGCGCCATTATCATCCATGGCGGCTCGACCTGCTTTCATTTCGGCTGCCGCATCGCCAATCGCAACCTGCGCGTCTTCACCAATTCGCTGCCTCTGGCCGCCTATCTGGGCGAATACGGCACCTGCCAACTGACCCTTGGCGGCGGCGACCTGCATCGTGAGCCGGGCATCCTCTATGATGTGGCGCAGCGCGAGAACCGCTTCTACGCCTCGCAATTCTTCGTCGGCGCGCTTGGCATCAACGAGCATGGCATCCTCGAGCAGCACCCGCTGCTGGTCCGCCTCGCCGACGAGATGAGCCGCACCGTCTCCGAGGTGATCCTGCTGGCCGACAGCCGCAAATTCTCCATCCGCCCGCCGACATTGTCGCTGCCCTTCTCGCGCATCGCGCGGGTGGTGACGGATGACGGGCTGCTCGACACCCATGCCCGGATGCTCGAACGGGCCGGGGTCGAGGTCATCATCGCCCAGGTCGAGAGGGAACAATGACCCAGCCCCCTATCCTGGAAATGCGCCATATCTCCAAGACCTTCGGGGCCGTCCGCGCGTTGAAGGATGTCAGCCTGACCGTCCTTCAGGGCGAGCTTCATGCCCTGATGGGCGAGAATGGCGCTGGCAAGTCGACGCTGATGAAAATCCTCTCGGGCGCCTATGTCGCCGATCCCGGCGGCACGGTGATCATCGAGGGCAAGCCGCAGAACGAGGCCGCGGGCAGCGTCGCGGTGATCTATCAGGAACTCTCGCTGGCCCCGAACCTGACCGTGGCCGAGAACATGTTCCTCGGGCGTGAGATCGCCAGCCGGGGCGTGCTGGACCGGGCCGAGACGCTGAGGCGGGCCGAGCCGATCCTGAAGCGGCTGGGCGTGCATTTCGACGCGCGCACCAAGGTCGGCGACCTGTCGCTGGGCGAGCGCCAGATGGTCGAGATCGCGCGCGCCCTGACCACAGACGCGCGCCTGATCGTGATGGACGAGCCCACCACCTCGCTTTCCGCGCGTGAGACCGAGCGGCTTTTCGAGGTCATCGCGCGGCTCAAAGCGCATGGCATCGCGATCATCTATATCAGCCACCGGATGGAGGAGGTCTACGCGCTGGCCGACCGCTGCTCGGTGCTGCGCGACGGGGTCTATATCGGCACCCTCGACCGGGCGGAGCTTTCGGCGCAGAAGCTGGTCTCGATGATGGTCGGGCGCGACCTCGACAGTTTCTACAAGAAGGAACATATCGCCTCGCCCGACCATTCGGGGACGCCCCTCATGTCGGTGCGCGACATGTCCGATGGCGGGCTGGTCAAGGGCTGTTCCTTTGACCTCTACCGGGGCGAGGTGCTGGGGATCGCGGGGCTGGTCGGATCGGGCCGGACCGAGCTTGCGCGGCTGATCTATGGCGCCGACCTCCGCACGAGCGGCACGGTCGCGATCAATGGGGCCGAGATCGACTGCTCGACCCCGCGCGCGGCGCTGGCGGCGGGCGTGGCCTATCTGACCGAGGACCGCAAGAAGCTGGGCCTGTTCCTCGACATGTCGATCTCGGACAACGTGAATGTGGGCGTGATCGAGCGGGACGCGAAACCGGGCGGCAGGCTGGATTTCCGCGCTGCCGCGCGCCGCGCGAATGACGCGATCAAGGCGCTGGCCGTGAAGGCGCCCAATGCGAAAATGCCGGTCGGCGGCCTCTCGGGCGGGAACCAGCAGAAGGTGCTGATCGCGCGCCTCCTCGAGACGCGGCCGAAGGTCGTGATCCTCGACGAGCCGACGCGGGGCGTCGATGTGGGCGCGAAATCCGAAATCTACAAGCTGATCGACGGGCTTGCGCGACAGGGCGTCGGTGTCATCATGATCTCGAGCGAGCTGCCCGAGATCATCGGCGTCGCCGACCGGGTGCTGGTCATGCGCGAGGGGCATATCGCCGGGCAGGTGCCCTCGGCCCCCGGCCAGTCGATCAGCCAGGAGGCCATCATGGAACTTTCGACCGGAACGGTCACGGAAGCTGCCGGGGCGAGGGAAGGAGCAACAGAATGACAGACAACAAGACCGGCGCCCCCACCTCGGCCGATGCAAGCCAACGCCTGCGCACGGTGATGAGCGTCGTCGGCATGTTGCCGGTGCTGATCGTGCTGGCCATCGTCTTCGAGGTGATGAGCGGGCGCTTCATGAGCGTGAATAACATCTCGAACGTGATGCAGCAGGCCTCGATCAATATCGTGCTGGCCTCGGGCATGACCTTCGTGATCCTGACCGGGGGCATCGACCTCTCGGTCGGCTCGATCCTCGCGACCTCGGCCATGGTCGCGGTCATCGTCTCGCTGATCCCGGAGTTTGGCTGGCTCGGCGTGCCTGCGGCCATGCTGGTGGGGCTCGCCTGCGGGCTGGCGAACGGGATCCTGATATCCGCATTAGGGCTGCCACCCTTCATCGTGACATTGGGGTCGTTAACCGCGGTCAGGGGGATTGCGCGACTTCTGGGCAATGACACCACGGTCTTCAACTCGGACCTGCCCTTCGACGTGATCGGCAATGGCAGCCTGTTCGGGATCCCGTGGCTGGCGATCATCGCGGTCGCGGTGGTGCTGATCTCGTGGTTCATCCTGAAGCGCACGGTGCTGGGCACATGGATCTATGCCACCGGCGGCAACCCCGAGGCGGCGCGGCTGACCGGGATCAAGGTGCCGCTGGTGCTGCTCTTCGTCTACGGGATCTCGGGCTTCTTTGCCGGGCTTGGCGGCGCGATGGCGGCGGCGCGGCTTTATGCGGCGAACGGCCTGCAACTGGGCCAGTCATACGAGCTTGACGCGATCGCCGCCGTCATCCTTGGCGGCACCAGCTTTGTCGGGGGCGTCGGCTCGATCTGGGGCACGCTGATCGGCGCGCTGATCATCGCGGTCCTGTCGAACGGGCTGATCCTGATCGGCGTCTCGGACATCTGGCAATACATCGTCAAGGGCCTCGTGATCATCGCGGCCGTGGCGCTCGACCGCTACCGCCAGACCGGCGCGCGGACCTGATTTCGTACTCAACGCAGATAATGGGAGGGAACCTCATGCGTTACGCGAAAACCCTGGCCTCGGCACTTGCGCTGGCGGCTGTCTCGGCGGTGCCTGTCGCCGCCAAGGATCTGAACAGCATCGGCATCTCGGTCGGTCTGCTCGGCAACCCGTTCTTCGTCGCCACCATCAAGGGGATCGAGGACGCGGCGAAGAAGATCAACCCGAACGTCAAGGTGACCTCGGTTTCCGCCGATTACGACCTGAACAAGCAGGTCGGCCAGATCGACAGCTTCATCGCGGCGGGCGTCGACATCATCATGCTGAACGCGGTCGATGCGGCGGCCATCGCACCGGCGGTCAAGCGCGCGCGGGATGCGGGCGTCGTGGTCGCGGCCTTCGACGTCTCGGCCCCCGGCGCCGATGTGACGGTGATGACGAACAACGTCCAGGCCGGCGAAAAGGCCTGCGCCTTCATCGCCGAGCATCTGGGCGGCAAGGGCGACGTGGTGATCGTGAACGGCCCGGCCTCGTCCTCGATCCTCGACCGGGTCAAGGGCTGCAAGGACGAGTTCGCCAAGCATCCCGACATCAAGATCCTGTCGGACGACCAGAACGCGCAGGGCTCGCGCGATGGTGGCATGAATGTCGGCCAGACGCTGCTGACCCGCTTCGACAAGATCGACGGCGTCTTCGCGATCAACGACCCGACCGCGATCGGCTTCGCGCTGGCCGCCAAGCAGGCGAACCGCAGCGAGTTCATCATCACCGCCGTCGACGGCGCCCCCGATATCGAGGGCGAGCTGAAATCGGGCGAGGGGCTGATCAAGGCCTCGGCCTCGCAGGATCCCTATACCATGGCGGGGCAGGCGCTCGACCTTGGCTACAAGGTGCTGCAGGGCGAGAAACCGGCCGAGGACACCGTCTTGCTTGAGCCGGAGCTGATCACCCATGACAATATCGACAGCTACAAGGGCTGGACCGCCGCCCGCTGATCCTGACGGTGTCGCGCGGGCCATCCCGCGCGACCCATTCCTATGACTTCTCCCGCAGGCTCCCCATGTCAGATGAAAACCTTCGCCAGGCCGTTCTTCAGGCCAATCTCGATACCGTGCGGCACGGGCTGGTGCTGTCGACCTTCGGCAATGCCAGCGGCATCGACCGCGAGGCGGGGCGCATCCTGATCAAGCCAAGCGGCGTGCCCTATGACAGCCTGACGGCGGCGGACATGGTCGCCTGCGATATCGAGGGGCGGGCGCTCGACAACCGGGTGCGGCCCTCCTCGGACCTTGCGACCCATGCGGCGCTTTATCGGGCGTTTCAGGGGATCGGGGCGGTCATCCACACCCATTCGACCTTTGCGACCATCATGGCGCAGGCGCGCCGGCCCATTCCTGCGTTGGGCACGACCCATGCCGATTATTTCTATGGCACGATTCCCGTGACCCGCGACCTCACCGACGCGGAAATCGCCTCGGATTACGTCCTGAACACTGGCAATATCATCGTCGAGACCTTTGCCGGGACCGATCCGCTGGAAATTCCCGCAGTGCTCGTCGCCGGCCATGGTCCCTTCGTCTGGGGCCGGACCCCGGACGAGGCCGTGCATAACGCCCTGATCCTCGAGGAAGTGGCGCGCATGGCCTGGCATGTCATGGCGCTGAACCCCGACCCAGCCCCGATCTCGCAGGCGCTGCTGGACCGGCATTATCTGCGCAAGCATGGCGCGCAGGCGACCTACGGGCAGGGGTATTAAGCCATGATCGTCGCGGGAGTCGATTTCGGCACGCTCAGCGTGCGCGTGACCCTGATGGAGACCGGGACCGGCGCGACGCTTGCGGGCGCGACGGCGGGCTATCCGCTGAAACGCAGCGCCGCCGATCCGCTGCTGGGTGGGCAGGCCCATGCCGATCACATGGACGGGTTGGCCCGCGCCATGCGCGAGGCGGTCGCCAAGGCCGGGATCGACGGCGCCGAGGTCGCGGCGCTGGCCTGCGACACCACCGGCTCCAGCGTGGTGATGGTGGACGAGGATCTGCAACCGCTGGCCGATTACTACCTCTGGTGCGACCACCGCGCCCATCGCGAGGCGGTCGAGATCACCGCCCTTGGCCGGGCCGAGGGGCTGGCGGCCCTCGACTGGTGCGGCGGCACCTATTCGCATGAATGGGGCTATGCCAAGGTTCTGCATTTCCTGCGCCACAATCCTGGGCTGAGGAACCACTTCGCCACCGCGCTGGAACATTGCGACATGGTGGCGGCGACGCTTTGCGGCATCCGCGAGCTTGACGAGTTGCCGCGCAGCATCTGCGCCGCCGGGCATAAATGGATGTATGGCGCGCCATGGGGTGGCCTGCCGCCGCAGGATTTCCTGAGCCGGGTCGATCCGCTGTTCGACGGCATCAACGACCGGCTCACGGGCCGCTTTCTGACCTCGGACGCTATCGCCGGGCATCTCACGCCGGAATGGGCGGAAAAGCTGGGGCTGCGCGCCGGTATCCCGATCCCGGTCGGGGCCTTCGACGCGCATTGGGATGCGATCGGGGCCGGGGCGCGGCCGGGCGATATCGTGAACGTGGTCGGCACCTCGACCTGCATCATCGCGATGGGGCCGCAGGGCTTTCCGCCGGTTCCGGGCCTCTGCGGCGTCGTGCCGGGCAGCGTGCTGCCGGGCTGGACCGGGATCGAGGCCGGGCAATCCGCCACCGGCGACGTGTTCGAGGCGATTGCGCGCCGCGCCGGCAGCGATGTCGCGACGCTTTGCGAGGGGCTGGAGCGTCTGCCTCCGGGCGGCAGCGGCCTCATGCGGCTCAACTGGGACAATGGCGACCGCACGGTTCTGGTGCGCTCGGACCTTGGCGCGGTGACGCTGGGCTGGGATCTGAACCACACCGCGGCCGACGAGATCCATGCCGCGATCGAGGGCATGGCCATGCATGTCCGCATCATCACCGACCGGATCGAAAGCGGCGGCATGAAGGCGCAGCGGATCATCAATGCGGGCGGCATCCCGCAAAAGAACGACCTGCTGAACCAGATCTATGCCGATGTGCTGGAGCGCGAGGTCCATGTCCCCGCGCAATCGCCCGTCGGGACCGGATCCTGCATCTTTGCCGCCGTCGCGGCGGGCGCCTTCGACAGTTTCGAGGAGGCGCAGCGCGTCCTCTGCCCGCCCTCCCGCGTGTTTTCACCGCGCGAGGGCACCCGCGAAAGCTATGACCGGTTGTTTTCGCTGTTCAGCGACCTCTATTTCGGCTTTGGCGAGGGGCAGGCGGTGGACCTGTCGCGCATCCTGCCGCAGCTTCGCGCCTTCCGCCTTGCCGGAGCCCCCGGTCGCGGCGAGGCTATCTGACCGCGAGCCCCGCGTTCAGCCCGCCGTCGATCAGGTAATCCGCCCCGGTAATGAACCCGGCCCGGTCCGAGCAGAGGAAGGCGACCAGTTCCGCCACCTCCTCGGGCTCGCCGATCCGGCCAAGCGGATGGGCGGCGCCGAAGCGGGCAAAGACCTCCTCCTCGGGCAGATCCTCGCCCAGCTTCCCGGCGGCAAGCGACAGGATCGGCGTCCTGATCGACCCCGGAGAGACCGAGTTGACTCGGATCCCCGCTGCCGCATGGTCGATCGCCATGGCGCGCGTCAGCGCATGGATCGCCCCCTTGCTTGCGACATAGGCCGCGACGCCCTGCTGGTTGCCATGCCCCTGGACCGAGGACAGGTTCACGATGGCGCCGCCGCCGCGCTTCTCCATCTCGGGGATGCCGAAGCGTCCGGTCAGGTAGATGCCGCCGACATTCACCGCCATACATTGCGCCCAGTCCTGCGGCTCGGTCGTGACCACGCTGCCATAGGGATGCACCGCCGCCGCGTTGACGATGATGTCGAGGCCGCCGAATTCCTCCACCACCTCGGCGACAAGATCGCGGATCTCCTCCTCCTGCGAGACGTCGGCGCGGCGCGCCTCAAGCGGCAGGCATTGGGCGACGCCGATGGCCGACAATTCCTGATTGGCGGGCACGTCCACGCCGCAGACCACGACCTCGGCCCCGCCCTTGGCAAGCCGGATGGCCGTCGCGCGGCCGATCCCGGTGCTGCCGGTCACCAGAGCGACCTTGCCGCTGAATTCACCCTCGGCCATTCGCCTCTCCTTGCCTGCGCGTTCCGTTCAGGGGATGCGGCCCAGCACCTCGTTCGCGATGCGGGCGGTGTCGTCCCAGCCGGGCAGCGCCGCACCCGCTTGCGCCGCCGCATGGGCCATCGTCCGCATCCGAGCCGGATCGTCAAGCATCGCGGCCAGCGCGGCGGCGAAAGCCGCGCAGTCATCCGGCGGAACCAGCAGCCCGGCAGCCTCGGGCACGGTATCCGGCACCGCGCCCGTCCGGCAGCTGACGATGGGCAGGCCATGCGCCAAGGCCTCGTCAAAGACGATGCCATAGCCCTCATAACGCGTCGCCAGCGCGAAAAGCGAGGCGCGGCGATAGAGCCGCGCGAGTTCGGCGTCAGGCAGGGCGCCCGCAATCCGCAGGCGGTCGCCAAGCCCGCTTTCCGCGACCTGCCGTTCCAGCGCCTCGACATGGGGCGTGTCCCACGGGTTGCCGACGATCACCGCCTGCCAGTCCCGGTCCGCGATCCGGCGCAAGGCCGCGATCAGGACGTCATGGCCCTTGCGCGGATGCAGAAGCCCGACCGAGAGGATCAGGGGCGGCATCGCCGGTTCCCTAGCCATCGCGACGGGTCGGTCGGTGCCGGGCCGCGCGACGGTGATCTTTTCCGCCGGCACCCCGTATTCCGCGGTGAGCAGCGCCGCGATATGCGGGCTCGGGACCAGCACATGCCGGGCGAGGCGCAGGTTCGCGCGCTCGGTCCGGTGCAGGTGGTTGCGGCGGGCGGGGGCAAGGCCGCCCTCCATCGCCAGCGGGTGATGGACGAGGGCTGTGAATGGCGCGGCCATCGCTGCCAGCCCCGCCGTTTCCAACGCGCCGAGGGCAAGGCCGTCGATGATCGCCACATGTCCCGCGGGGATCCCTCGCAAACCCGCCAGCGCCTCGGCCATCTCTGCCGGCGAGGGGGCGGGAAAGCCCGGCGGCATCGACAGCAGCGAGACCTTGCGCCCGGCGGCGCGGAGGCCCTCGATCAAGCGGCGGTCGTAAAGATAGCCCCCGGTCTGGGCGGCGATGTCCCCCGGCACGCAGAAGGTGATCGGGCGCGGGGTCATGCGGGCGCGTCCGTTTGGGTCGAGAAGCTCAGCAAGAACAGGTCGCGCACGTCCTCCATCGGGATTGCGGGACTGCCGGGCGGCGGGATCAGGCCGGGGGTCAGGCCCCATCCGGCGGTGCGGGCGACCAGCGCCTTGGGCCCGATGACGTGGATCGGCACCTCGCGGTGCGGGTCGTCGCCGATCGCGGTCGCCGCCTGATGGTCGCCCAGCAGGATCAGCAGCGGCGGATCCCCGGCATGGCGCGCGGCATGGTCCAGCACAGCCTGCAGGCTATAGCTGATCGCGGCGCGATATTGCGCTTTGACCCGCGCCTTGTCCTGCCAGACCACCTCGGGCGCATCTCCGGCAATCGCCATCGCGTCGAAGATCCGCCCGTCGCCCAGCTCGTCCCAGCCGATCATGCGCGGCACCGGCACCCATGGCGCGTGCGAAGAGATCAGCACCACCTGCGCGAAGCCGCGCCCCGGCCCCCCGAGCAGCCGGTCGGCGGCCGCGAGGGTGAACTGGTCGGGCATCGTCACCCAGTTGAAGGGCTTGCCCCGATAGCCCAGATCCCCCGCCGCCAACACGCGGTCGAACCCCATCCGTGCCGCTTCGGGCCAGGGGCGGGTGATCGCCGGGGCCACGGTCGCCGTCCGAAAACCCGCCGCTCGGGCGAGGTGAAAGAGCGACTGCCGCCCGCTTGCCAGCAGCGCACGGTAGCGGCCCTGATCCTCGACCCTGATCCCACTCGCGAAAGTCGCATGGGCAAGCCAGCTTTGCCCGCCATGCGTGGGCGAGGTCAGGAAGCCCGACCGCATGGCAAGCCCGGCGGCTTCAAGCCGCGCCTCGGCCTGCCGCAGGATCGGAAGATGCTCCTGCGCGTAGAAATCCGTGTCGAAACTGGTCCGGCCATAGCTTTCCAGAAAGACCACCATCACGTCCCGGTCGATCAGCCGCAGGTCGGGCGGATGCCCGGCCCAGCGGTCGTGTTCCGCCGCCTGTCGGAACTGGCGCAGGTCGGTCAGGCCCTGCCGCGCCTCGGCGCCCTGATCCAGCATGAAGCGGGATGCAGCGGGCGAGCCCAGAAGCGCGAGGACGATGAGGCAGGCGGTCACGCCCCTCCGCCTCCCGGTCAGGCAGATCGCGCAGGTTTTCAGCGCCCACCACAGAGCAAGCGCGATGGCCCCGGCAAGCGCGGTCAGCAGAAACAGCGCCACGCCGAAGGCGAGGGGGCCGAAGCTGTCCGCCAGAAGGTCGGCGAAATTCCCGACCAGCGGCAGGTCGCCCGCCAGCGTGAAGCCGCGATCCAGCACCATGCGCATCGTCAGATCGGCCGCCTTCACCGTCAGGCCAAGCATGATCGCAAGGACGAGGCCAAGGCGCAGCAGCCTTGCCCGCCCGAGGGGCAGCGACAGCAGGAGCAGGATCAGCGGCAGCTCGACCGGCAGGCGCAGCAGCGCGCCGGGGCCAAGCGGCAGGCCAAGGCCGCAGATCAGCAGCAGCGCCCAGATCAGCAGCACAGCCGCGATCACCCGCGCGGGCGGGGGCCGTGCCATCATCCGCGCCGCTTCCACAGCCAGCGAATGTCGATGGCGAAGGACCAGACCAGCAGGAATGCCGCCGCCCAGACGACCAGATCCGGCCGGGGCAGGCCGGGCAGCTGCAGCAGGATCAGCGCGCCAAGCTGGATCACGCAGACCGTCTTGCGCCGCAGGCGTTGCGGCAGGCTGGCCCCCAGCCACGGCCAGAGGGCTGCGCCGAGCAGGAAGGCATAGCGCGGCAGGCCCAAAAGCAGGACCGCAGGCCCGGCAATGCCGCCCGCCAGCGCGTGCAGAGACAGGACGAGGCCGGTGGCGGCGTCGACCTCCATGTCGAAGCGCCCGCCGAAATCCGAGACGAGGCCGGCGCGCCTTGCCAGCCAGCCGTCCACCCCGTCCATCGTGAGGCTTGCCGCCGCCAGCGCGGCGACCATCGGCCCGGCTGCCCGGCCCGCGATCAGCGCGGCAAGCAGCGCCAGAACCACCGCCGCGCGCCAGAGGGTGATGGTATTGCAGGCCCCGAAGCGCGGATGCGGATAGAAACGCGGCACCCGCACCCTGAGGATCGCCAGCAGCACCGCATAGCCCGCCAGCGCCGCCAGCCCCGCCGGACCCTCGCCCAACAGCAGGGCCGCGCCCGTCGTCAGCACCGCCCCGGCCAGAGCCGCCCCCGCCATGCCCTGCGGCATGCGCCGCCCTCGCGGGCCGGGATGCGGTCCCGGCGCGGCGCAGGCGGTTTCAGCCGAAAGGCGCTGCCCCATGTCATGCATGTTTCCATCCTATGACAGCGGCGGGATTTTTCAAGCGGGGCCGGCACGCGGACGGCGCTTGATCCGCCACGCCAAGGGTTTAGTCTGGAAGTGGAGGAGGCAGGCCATGTCATTGCATCCCGAGGGCTATCGCAAGGGGGCAAGGCTCCTCCATTGGGGGATGGCCGTGCTGGTCCTTCTGATGATCGTGGCGGGCCTTCTGATGGTCCAGAAGGGGCTGCCCCGTCCGTTGCAGGATGCGCTGTTCCTGATGCACAAGCATGTCGGACTGCTGATCCTGTTCCTTGTCGCGCTGCGGATCCTCTTTCGCTGGATGAACCCGCCGCCGCCCTTGCCGACGACCATGCCCGATTGGCAGCGCCGCATCGCGCGGGCCTCGCATGTGCTGCTCTACGTCCTTCTGGTGGCGATGCCGGTCCTTGGCTTTATCCGGGTCAGGGCAGGGGGCTTCCCGATCGAACTCCTCGACGCGCTGGGCCTTGGCGGACCCGTGCCGCGATCCGAGAGCCTGGCCCAGACCGCCATGGCGCTGCATCGCGCCGGGGCCTTCCTGCTGATCGGGCTCATCTGCCTGCATGTGGGCGCGGCGACCCATCACGCGCTGATCCGCCGCGACGGCGTCTGGCAGCGCATGTGGCCGCCTTTCGGCGGAAACTGAGGCCCATCGAAGTTTTTTTGCGGATCGCGGGATAAGAACCGCCGCCGGCTTCGTATATGCATCAGGATGACGACGAAACCCGACCCGATCCTCGACCAGCTTCCCGCGCTGCGCCGCTATGCGCTGGCGCTGTCGCGCAATGCGGCCGAGGCCGACGACCTCGTGCAGGAGACGCTGCTGCGCGGGCATGAGAACCGGCGCGGCATCCGGCTGGGCGGCAATGTGCGGGGCTGGCTGTTCGCGATCCTGCGCAATGTCTTTCTCGACCGGCTGCGCAGCAATCGGGCCGAGGCGCGGCGCCGCGACGCGCTGGCGACCATCGCGCCCGAGGCGATGGATGCGCCGCAGGATGCCGCGATCCGCCTTGCGCAGATCCGCGCGGCCTTCATGGACCTGCCCGATGAGCAGCGCGAGGCGCTGTCCCTCGTCGCGGTCGAGGGGCTGACCTATGCCGAGGCGGCCGAACTCGCCGGTGTGCCGCTCGGCACGCTGATGTCGCGTGTGGGCCGGGCCCGCGCGCAATTGCGCGCTTTCGAGGAAGGGTCCGCCCGGCCACGGGCGCTGAAACTGGTAGGAGGACGGGATGCAGGCGGAAAGTGACGCGGTCTCGGAACTGGACCTCGATGCCTATGTGGACGAGCAGCTTGACGACTGGCAGCGCCTGCGGGTCGAGGACCACCTTGCCCGCCACCCCGAAGCGGCGGCGCGGGTCATGCAGGATATCCGCCTCAGGCGCGAATTGCGGCTGGCGCTGGCGCCCATCACCCCGACCACCGGCCCGCAGCGCGCCGGCGCCTCGCGCCTTGCGCGCGGGCTGCGCCGGGACGAACGGTTGCGCCGCGCCGTGCGGTTGGTCCCGGTCGCGGCGCTGGTGGTGACGGGCTGGCTGGCGAATGAGGGCTTCGGCCCCCTTCATGTCGGGCAGGTCGTGGCCTCACAGCCCGCGCCCGCGGTGGTCGCCGCCGCGCTTTCGGCGCGGGATGCAAGCCTCGTCCGGCTGGCGATGCACTCGCAACCTCAGGTGCCCGAGCTTGACCCCGCGGAACTGCGCGCCGCGACCGGGATCCTGCTGCCGGTCTTTGACGGCGACTGGACGATCCGGGACGCGCAGATCTTCCCCTCGCCGCAGGGACCGGGGATCGAGGTGGTCTTTGACGCGGGCGAGCTGGGCCAGCTGACCCATTTCGCCGTGCGCACCGGCAGCTTTGCCGTGACCATGCCCCATGTCGAGAGCCGGGGGCATCAGCATGTCGCATGGTTCCAGATCGGCGAGACCGCGCATGTGATGATCGCCGATCGCGGCGATGACGCCCTGCTGCTCGGCGAGGCCGAGCGGCTTTCCTCCACCCTTTACTGATCCGATCGACGGGAGTTCGACCATGGACCATACCACACGCGGCCGCAGCGCCGGCTTTTCACCGGCTGCCGCCTATGACGACGGGCTGCGCGCCCATATGCTGCGCATCTACAACTACATGGGCCTCGGCCTTGTGGTGACGGGGCTGGTGGCGGCGGTCGTCGCCTCGGTCCCGGCGCTTTACGTCCCGATATTCGGCAGCCCGCTGAAATGGCTGGTGATGCTGGCGCCGCTGGGTTTCGTCATGTTCCTATCCTTTCGGATCGAGGCGATTTCGGGCGCGACGGCGCAGACGCTGTTCTGGGCCTTCTGCGCAGTGATGGGCCTGTCGCTGGCCTCGATCTTCCTCGTCTTCACCGGCACCTCGATCGCGCGGGCCTTTTTCGGCGCGGCGGCGATGTTCGCGGGGATGAGCCTTTACGGCTATACCACCAAGCGCGACCTGAGCCAGTTCGGCAGCTTCCTGATCATGGGCCTGATCGGGGTGATCATCGCCAGCATCATCAACATCTTCCTCGGCTCCTCGGCGCTGCAATTCGCTATCTCGATCATCGGCATCCTGGTCTTTGTCGGCCTGACTGCCTGGGACACCCAGTCGATCAAGCTGCAATATGGCGAGCATCATGATGACGAGACCCGCCAGAAGCTGGCCGTCATGGGGGCGCTGTCGCTCTACCTGAACTTCATCAACATCTTTCAGCTTCTGCTGAGCCTGACCGGCCAGCAGGAGGAATAACCCGCCAGAAGGAAAAATCGAGGCATGGACTATAACGACAAACAGGCGATCGAGGGCCTGTTCGGCAAACTTGCGCAGGTCGAGCACCAGAGCGGGTCGCGGGATGCCGAGGCCGAGCATTACATTGCCGACCGGATTACCCGGCAGCCCGGCGCGCCCTATTTCATGGCGCAGACGGTCATCGTGCAGGAGCAGGCCCTGAACGCCGCGCAGTCCCGCATCGAGGAACTGGAATACCAGCTTCAATCCTCGCAGCAGAGCGCGGCGCAGGGCGGCGGGTTCCTGTCGCGCATGTTCGGCGGCGGCGCGGCCGCGCCCGCCGCGCGGATGCCGGCACGCCAGCCGCAGGGCTACGGTCAGGGCGGGATGCAGCAGGGCTTTGGCCGCGCCCCCGGTCAGGGCGGCGGTTTCCTTGCCGGCGCGGCGCAGACGGCCATGGGCGTCGCGGGCGGCGTGCTGCTTGGCAATGCCGTGATGGGCATGCTGGGCGGCGAGGCCGAGGCCGCCCCGGCCCCCGAGGAGGAGCCGGAGGAAGATACCGGCGCCTTCGAGGATGCCGGCGGCTGGGACGAGGAAATCTGAGAGATACCGGAGCGAGGGCTGCCGTCCTCCCCCGGTTGCCCGGATGAATTCGCTCCGGTGATGCCCTGCGGACCGCGAGGTTCGCGGGGCATCCTGTTTTTCACCCCGAACCAGCGCGAGGCTGGATCGGGGCGCGCATCTCCGCCGACCCCGGCTGGGTTCGCCCCGCCCGAAAGATATCCGTCTGGGTTTGCGCTGCCACCCGCCCGAGCCGGTTCCCCCACCGCAATGCAGGCCGATCCATGACTGCGCTTGCCTTCGGACCTGTCCCGACCTCAGATTGGCGGACGGAAACGATCCGGGGAATCCGCATGACGACCCAGCCCCTCAAACCCGCCATCGGTCCTGCCACGCAGCTTTGCATGTCGCTGGCGGCACGGCCGGGGCATTTCGGCTCACGCTTCCACAACCGGCTTTACGAGTCGCTGGGGCTGGATTTCGTCTATAAGGCCTTCACCACCAGCGATCTTGCGGCGGCGGTGGGCGGCATCCGGGCCTTGGGCATCCGGGGCTGCGCGATCTCGATGCCGTTCAAGGAGGCGGTGATCCCGCTTCTCGACCGGCTCGAAGGCTCGGCGGCGGCGATCGACAGCGTCAATACCATCGTCAATGACGGGGGGCGGCTGACCGGCCACAATACCGATTACAGCGCCATTGCCGCCCTGCTGGACCGCGCCGGGATCGACCCCGCGACCCGCTTTCTGCTGCGCGGTTCAGGCGGGATGGCAAAGGCCGTCGCGGCGGCGCTACGCGACCGAGGCCACGCCACCGGCACCATCATCGCCCGGAACGAGCAGACGGGCAGGGCATTGGCCGCGCTCTATGGTTTCGACTGGACCTCCGAAATAGATGCCACCGCGCCCCTGATCATCAACGTGACGCCCCTTGGCATGAAGGGCGCCGATGCCGATGCGCTGGCCTTCCCCGAGGAGGTGATCGCCATGGCCGGGACGGTCTTTGACGTCGTGGCCCTGCCGGTCGAAACGCCGTTGATGCGGGTCGCGGCGGGGATGGGCAAGGCCCGCATCTCAGGCGCCGAAGTCGCGGTATTGCAGGCGCTTGAGCAATTCGTGCTTTACACCGGCATCCGCCCCGCCCCCGAACTGGTCGCGGAGGCTGCGGCCTTCGCCCGCGCCGCCTACGCCCTGGGCCAGCCCGCCGCCGCCGCATCGACCGCCAGCATATAAAGGCTGGTCGTCGCGGTGATGAAGAGCCGATTCCCGCGTGGGCCGCCGAAACAGAGGTTCGACACCACCTCGGGGATCAGGATCTTGCCCAGCAGCGTGCCGTCCGGGGCAAAGACCTGCACCCCGTCCGCCGCCGAGGACCAGAGATTGCCGCGATCGTCGCAGCGGATGCCATCGGGCAGGCCCGCATCGACCAGCGCGAAATCGCGGCCATTCGCCACGCGGTCGCCCTCCACGTCAAAGACCCGGATCACCGGGGGCACATCGGCATCATGGCTCGACCCCGACTCGGCCACGTAAAGCAGCCGCTCATCCGGCGAGAAGCAGAGCCCGTTCGGCTGGGTGAAATCGGTGATGACCGCCTCGGCCTCGCCGCCGCCGGGCGGGATGCGCCAGACGAAGCTGCCCGGCTGCTCACGCTCGGCCCGGTAGCCTTCGAGGTCGGAGAGGATGCCATAGGTCGGATCGGTGAACCACACGCTGCCATCCGACCGGACCACCACGTCATTCGGAGAGTTGAGCCGCTTTCCCCCGACATGCGAGGCGAGGGTGGTCAGGCTGCCGTCAGGCTCGGTCCGGGTCACCGCGCGCAGCCCGTGATGGCAGGTGACAAGCCGGCCCTCGGGGTCGCGGGTATTGCCGTTGCTATAGCCCGAATCCTCGCGAAAGACCGAAACCCCCGTCCCCTCCGTCCAGCGCATCATCCGGTGCGCCGGGATGTCCGAGAACAGCAGCATCTGCGCCGCCGGAAACCAGACCGGCCCCTCGGCCCATTCAAAGCCGGTGCCAAGCTGGCGCAATTGCGCATTGGGATGGATCAGCGCCCGGAAGCGCGGGTCGCGCTGGTCATAATGGCTCATGCGGGGGCCTTTCTGCCGCTGGCGACGGCGACGATTGCGATGATGATGATCCCGGTCGACAGCAGGCGCACGCCCGCGCCCAGCCCGTAGGAGTTCAGCATCGAGACGATCAGATACATGAACAGCGCGCCGGCCCAGATCCCCGGCACGTTGGAATTGCCCCCCGCGATCGAGGAGCCGCCGATCACCGTGACGGCAATCGACATCAGCAGGAACTCGGCCCCCATGTTCAGCGCCGCGCCGCCCGAGAAACAGGCGAGGAGGAACCCGGTCAGCGCCGCCATGGTCGCGCAAATCACATAGGTCGCGCCCATGACGCGGGCGATCGGCACCCCGGCCAGACGCGCGGCGCGTGGGTTCTGCCCGATGGCCGAGACGCGGCGGCCGAAGCCCGAGCGGTTCAAGAGCACCCAGAAGCCGATGCTGATGACCAGCGCGACCCAGGCGAGGTTCGGCACCCCGAGCAGCGCGCGCCCGGTGGTGAAATCGGCCAATGCCGCGGGCGGCTTGATCCTGATGCCCCGGTTCGACCAGATCGCAAGCGACTGGTAGAGGAAGCTGGCCGAAAGCGTGGCGATGATCGGCGGGATCCGCAGCAGCCGGATCAGCGCGAAATTCGCGATGCCGACGCCGATGCCGATGGCAAGCGTCGCCATCAGTCCGGCCAGCAGAACGAACCATGTCGCGCCCGCCATGCCGCCCATCAGTTTCAGCGACAGCGTGCCCGCCAAAGTCATCGTCGCGGGGATCGACAGGTCGGTATTCCCCGGCCCCATGGTGATGACCAGCATCTGCCCAAGGCCGGTCAGCACCGCAAAGCTGCCGAAGGTCAGCGCGGCCACGGCGAGCGCGATGCCTCCGCCTCCGCCCGCGCTCATCGACCAGGTGGCGAGGAAGGCCGCGAAGGCCGCGACCCAGGCCCAGAACCACGGCGCGCGGTAAGTCGTCGCAATCAGGTTCATGGCCGCTTCTCCGCCTGTCGGACCAGAAGCCGCGCGGCCAGAACGAGGATCAGGATCGCCCCCTGCGCCCCGATCTGCCAGTCGGGCGAGAGGCGCAGGAACGACAGGAAACTGCCCGCAAGCGTCAGGGTAAGCGCCCCGATTACCGCGCCGATGGGCGAGACGCGCCCGCCGGTGAACTCCCCCCCGCCGAGGATCACGCCCGCGATCGACAAAAGCGTGTAGCGGATCGCGATATTCGCGTCGCCCGAGGTGGTCAGCCCGACCAGCGCCATCCCCGCCAGCACCGCGAAGACCCCCGCCAGCGCATAGGCCGTAGCCTTTAGCATGACGGTCGAGCGTCCGGCCCGCGACACCGCCCGCGCATTGCCGCCAAGCGCCCGGAGCCGGACCCCCAAGGCCGAGCGCATGATGATGAGATGCGCGGCCGCCGCGATCACCACGCTGGCAATAATTGCCATGGGGACCAGCGACGGCTTCGATTTCATGATCGCCGTCAGCCAGCCGGGCGAGGTGCCGCCGGGCGAGGGCAGGATCAGCACCGCCGCCCCCGCCCAGACGAAGGACATGCCCAGCGTCACCACGATGGCGGGCAGTTGCCGCGCCTCGATCAGCGCGCCAAGTGCTGCATAGGCCAGCACACAGCCCGCCAGCATGGCGACCCCCAGCAGGGGGCTTCCGGGCAGGATAGCGGCGGTGATGCAGGCGATCAGGCTGACGAAAGCCCCCATCGACAGGTCGATGTCATTGACCATGATGATGATCATCTGCGCCACCGTCGCCAGCGCGATCGGCACGGCGAGGTTGAAAAGCAGGTTGATCCCCACATAGCTCATCGCGCGGGGTTGCAGCCAGAAGACCGCGACGATCAGCACGGCGAGGGAGAGGACGGGCAAGGCGAGCCGCGCGTTGATGGACCCCTTCATGCGGCGTCCTCGCCGAATTCGAAACTGGCGGCCAGCACGTTCTCCTCGGTGATGCGGTCGCCCTCAAGCTCGGCCGAGATCGCGCCGTTGCGAAAGACGAAGACGCGATCGCAATTCCTGATCTCGTCCATCTCGGTCGAATACCAGAGAAAGGTGCGGCCATTCGCGGCCTCGGCGCGGATCATCTCGTAAACCTCGGTCTTGGTGCCGATATCGACGCCGCGCATCGGATCGTCCATCACCACCACGGGCGCGCTGGTCGCCAGCGCCCGGGCAAACAGGGCCTTTTGCTGGTTCCCGCCCGAAAGCGACAGGATGGGATTGTTCATGTCCGGCGTGCGGATGCCGATGCGCCTTTGCCAGTCCGCGCCGATCCGGGCCTCGGCCTCCCGGTCGATCAGACCGTGGCGGGTCAGCGTCTCCAGCGCGGCAAGGGTCAGGTTGCGGGTGATCGACCAGACCGGCATCAGCCCGTCGCGCCGCCGGTCGCCGGCGACAAAGGCGGCGCTGGGCCGGGCGCTGCTGCGCCAGTCCGACCGCTGCGAGAGGTAGAAGCGGGCCAGCGCCTCGGCCTGTCCATGCCCGGCAAGGCCGGCAAGGCCCACGACCTCGCCCTTCCTGGCCTCGATCCCCTCGGGCGTGCGCAGGATGGCGTGGGATTTGTCGCCCAGCACGCGGGCCAGCGCGGCGGGGGTGGGCTGGTGGTCCTCGTCTGCGACATGGCCCATGGCGTCGACCAATCCCTGACGGGTGAAATCCGCCGCCGGGCGGTCGGCCATGATCCGGCCGTCGCGCATGACGACGATGCGGTCGGCGACGTCGAAAACCTCGCCCAGCATATGCGAGATGAAGATGGCCGCCCCGCCCTTGGCGCAGAAGCGGCGGATATGGGCCAGAAGCTCGGCCGCGATCGAGGCGTCAAGCGCCGAGGTCGGCTCGTCCAGCACCACCAGCCGGGCCGGGACCGGGCCGTCGGCGAAGCCGATCGCGATCTCGACCATCTGCTGCTCGGCCAGCGTCATGTCGGCGACCAGCATGTCGGGCCGGATACGATGACCGGGAAAGACCGCGTCCAGCGCCGCGCGGATGCGGCGCGCGGCCAGCCTGCGCCAGCCCCAGCCGGTCAGGTCGCGCTGCACCACCTGAAGGTTTTCAAGAACCGTCAGGTTCGGGCAGAGCGTCCCCTCCTGCGAGATGGCGCGGATGCCCGCCGCCGCGTGGTCCGTTGCGCCCGGATAGACGACCTGCCCGGAGGTGGGGGCGAAAAGCCCGGTGACCAGATTGACCAGCGTGGATTTCCCGGCGCCGTTATGGCCGACAAGGCCAAGGCTCTCGCCCGGCGCGACCGAAAGATCGACATGGTCCATCGCCTTGAGCGCGCCGAAGCTTTTCGACGCGCCCTGCAACATCACGACCGGGGCGGGCTGCGCCCCGGCTTTGGTTTCGGAAAGGGTCATCACTTCGACCCGGAGATGGCCTTCTTGGCGTCGTCCTGGCTGTAGTCGACATTGGTGACGCCGCCCTCGGGCGTGTCCTTCAGCGCCTGGTCGAGCGTCTCCTGCGTCACCGACAGGAAGGGCACGATCAGATCCTTGGGCACGTCCTGCCCGTCGAGGATCTGCTGCGCCACCCAGAAGGCCATCGTCGAGACGCCCGGCGCGATCGAGGTCGAGACCGTCTCATACTGGCTCGCGTCGCGCTGTTCGGCCCACCATTTCAGCTCGTCCTGACGATTGCCCATGATGACGATCGGGGTCGGGCGGCCCGCCGCGGCGAAGGCCTGCGCCGCGCCATAGCCGTCGCCGCCCTGCGTCACCACGGCGGCGATTTCCGGCAGCGAGGGCAGGATGCCGGCGACGGCCTTCTGCGCCACGTCCTGCGCCCAGTCGCCATTGACCGAACCCACGACCTTGAAATTCGGATGCGCCTTCAGGCCCTCCTCGATGCCCTGATGGATCTCGTCATCGACGGAGACCCCGGCAAGGCCGCGGATCTCCAGGAGGTTGCCGCCATCGGGCAGGCGGGTGGCGAGGTATTCGACCTCGTCCCGGCCCATCTTGACGAAATCGACCTTGACCCGCCATGCGCAGGGCTCGGTCACGACGCCGTCGAAGGAAACGACGGTGATCCCGGCATCGCAGGCCTCTTTGATCGCGCCGTTGAGCGCGGTGGGCGAGGCGGCGTTCACCACGATCGCGTCATAGCCCTGCAGGATCATGTTCTGGATCTGCGCGGCCTGCTCGGTCGCCTGGTTCTCGGCGGTGGTGAAGGCGTCGGCGCTGGCGACCACGCCATCCGCGACCGCCTTGTCGGTGACGCGCTTCCAGCTTTCCAGCATGGCCTGACGCCAGCTGTTGCCGGCATAGTTGTTCGACAATGCGATCTTCTTCTCGGCGGTATCGGCCATCGCGGTCCCGCCCAGCGCAAGCAGAGTGGCGGCCGTCATCAGCATTCCCTTGCGGGTCATGTCTTTCTCCTCCCTGATTATGTCCCGTCCCTCTCCCCAGGGGCGGGTTCTCTCTCTCGTCGCAGGATATGCGGATCAGCCCTTCTGCATAGGGGGGATTTGATGGCCGCCTGCGCCTGTCCGCGCGGCGTTTGCGGGTTCCCGCAAGTGGAGCGCATCGCCGTGGAACGGTTGCCGAAACTGTGCCATCTTCGGCCCGCCGAGGGGAGGCGGCGCGACATGGAACATGGCCCGATCACGGCTGCGCCTGATCCCGGTGCGTCGCGCGAACCCGTTCCCGACCCGCTCTGGCCGCATCTATTCCGCATTTCGCGCGCGCTGGCCGGACGGCTCGACTTTCTGTCGGCGATCCAGTCCGTCGCGCAGGAAATCGCGCGTTTCCTGCCCTATGACCATCTGGACCTGTGCCTGCTGCGCCATGACGGCACGCTCTCGGCCGCCTATGAGACCGGGATCGAGACGGCATGGGGCCGCTTCGCGACCGAAGGCATCCATCGCAGCCCGATCCGCGACCTGCTGCTGGGCCGGGCCGACCACATGCTGACCGGGGATGCGACCTGCGATCCGCGCTTTCACTTCTCCGGCGCGTTCACCGCCCCGATCCTTGAGCATCGGCTGCGCGCGCGGGTGCATGTGCCGCTTGTCGTCGCGGGCGAGATCATCGGCGGGCTCAGCATCTCGTCCTTCCGCCCGGATGTCTATGACGGGCAGGACGTCTCGGCGGCGCGGCAGGTGGCGGACCTGATCTCGCCCTATGTATTCGCGCTCCGTGAGGCGGAACGCTCGCGTCAGGCCGCCATCGTCGAGGCCGAGGCCCGCGCCCGCGAGGAGGGGCTGCGGCAGGGCGCGCTGAACCTGACCGAGGCGCTGGAGCAGGAGCGCCAGCGCATCGGCATGGACCTGCACGACCAGACCCTTGCCGACCTGAGCCGACTGATGCGCGACCTCTCACGTCCCGGCAGCGTCGAGGCCGAGGCGGTGCTGGCGCGGCTGGACGATTGCGTCTCGGACCTGCGGCGGATCATCGACACGGCGGTGCCGACGATTCTTGAGATGTTCGGCTTCACCCATGCCGTGCGCGAGCATCTGGAACGCGCGGCGGGCGAGGGGGTGCGCTTCGATGTCCATGACGACAGCCACGGCGCGCCCGACCAGCTTGACCCGGTCGTGCGCATCGCGCTGTTCCGCATCGTGCAGGAGGCGATCAACAATGCCGGCCGCCATGCCCGCGCCTCGCGCATCGAGGTGCGCATCGCTGGGCGCGCGCGGCTGCGCGTCACCGTCGCCGATGACGGCTGCGGCCTTTCGGACGAGATCCGCCGCAGCCGCAGGAAGGGCGGCCTCTCGCATATGCGGACGCGCGCGCAACTGATCGGGGCGCGGCTTTCGGTGCGCAGCGGGCGGACCGGGACCAGCATCAGCGTCAGCCTCGGCGGTAATGGGGGAAGCGCGTCGTGAGGGTGCTGCTGGTCGAGGATGATCCCCTCCACGCCGCGTTCCTGCGCGATGCGGTCGGGCAGGCCTTGCCCGAGGTCAGCCAGATCCTGACCGCCGGAAACGGGCGCGAGGGCGAGGCGATGGCGCGTCGCGACGTGGGCGCCGTGGTCATGGACCTGCAGATGAAGGAGCGTAACGGCATCGACGCCGCCCGCACCATCTGGTCCGAACGGCCCGAGACCCGCATCCTCTTCTGGTCGAATTATGCAGACGAGGCCTATCTGCGCGGCCTCAGCCGGATCGTGCCGCCGGGATCGCCCTATGGCTATGTGCTGAAGACCGCGCCGGTCCAGCGCCTGCATCTGGCCATGCGCGCCGTGCTGGTCGAGGGGCAGGTGCTGGTCGACCGCGAGATTCACCGCCTGCAACAGCGCCAGTCCCGCCCCGCACAGGCGCTGAGCGAGAGCGAATATACCGTGCTTCTCGACATGGCGCTGGGCCTGCCCGACCGCGAGATCGCGCGCAGGCGGGGCATGTCGGAACGAACGGTGCAGAACCGGCTGCTCTCGCTTTACGACAAGCTTTCCGTCGACCTGCCCCAGCGCCGCGAACCGGCGATGAACAAGCGCGTCCGCGCCGTCGCCTGCGCGCTTTCCAGCGGCGCGCTGAATGTCGAGGCGCTGCGCATCGCCGAGCGCGAGATGCAGGAATGGCTGAGCCTTGGCCGCGAGGGGGATCAGGCGGCGGAGATCCGCTCCAGATAGGGCAGGGGCGCGGGCTGGATCATCTCCTGCACCGCCTCGATCCGCAGCATGGCCCGGCGGCGCGAGATGCGCAGATGCATGACCAGCGCGGCCTTGGCCCCCTCGATATCGCCGGTTTGCAGGCGCGAGACGATTTCGAGATGCTCGGCAAGGAAAGGCTCGGTCCCGAACAGTTCCAGCGTCAGCTGGTAAAGCATGTGATGCGCGATCAGCAGCGATTGCGGCAACTGGATCGCCCGGATCAGCGCGTCATTGCCGCAATGACCCAGCATCTCGACATGGAGCCGCTGTTCCAGATAGTCGAGGAGCGCACTGTCGCGATGGGCGCCCGGCGCCATCGCCACCTCGAGTTCCGCCCGCATGGCAGGAAGCAGGCCGGGCGGAAGATGCGGCAGGGCCTTTTCCATCGCCACCGGCTCAAGCAGCCAGCGCAGCTCGAACAGCTGGTCGATATGATGCCCGGTCAGGGCAGGGGCGAACCAGCGGCCGCTGTCGTCCTTCTGGATGATGCCCCGGTTTTGCAACCGCCCCACGACATCGCGGGCGACGGTGCGGCTGACCCCCGTATGACGCGCCAGCATCGCCTCGTTCACGCGCCAGCTTCCAAGCGAGGTGCGGGCGACGATCTCCATCTCGATCTCGGGGTAGAGCGCCTCCCAGCTTGTGCGCGGGGTCAGGCGGACGGGGGCGAAAGGGGATGCCGTAGCGCCCGCGATGCCATCGGCCACCACCTCATAGCGGCCGCTGCTGCGCCGCGCGACAAGGCCCTGCGCGGCCAGTTCCTCCAACGCCTGCCGGGCGGGCGAGCGGCTGATGCCGAAGCGTTGCGCCAGATGGGTCTGGGTCAGGACGGACCCGCGGGGCAAGCCGCCGCCCGCGATCTCGCGCGCGATTTCCGTGGCCGCCTGCTGGTAGAGCCGGGGCGCGAGGGGGTTCGGGTCGGTGGACATGCGCGGCTCCGTCTGGCTTCAGGATCATGGCGGTCGGGCGCGGGCTTGGCAATCTTGTGCCGGTCCCGTCCTTGTGCCTAGTGTGCGCACAGGACATTTTCGGGAGGAGAGTCAGAATGGCCCAGCAGCATGTCGCATTGAAGGATCTGGACCGGTTCTGCCGCGCGGCCTTCCTGGCCATCGGCGCGGATGAGGCGACCGCCGATGCCGGGACGCGCGCGATGCTGCATGGCACGCGCTTTGGCGTCGACAGCCACGGCGTCCGCTTGCTGCCGCATTACCTGAAGGCGCTGGAGGGTGGGCGGCTGAACCGCAATCCCCAGCTGAAAAAGGTCGGCGGTTTCGGCGCGGTCGAGGTGCTGGACGCCGATCACGCGCAGGGCGCGCTTGGAAGCTATCGCGGGATGGAACGCGCGGTCGAGCTTGCCCGGCAATTCGGCCTTGGCGCGGTCGCGATCCGCAACAGCTCGCATTTCGGGCCGGCGGGGGCCTATGCGCTGGCGGCGGCCGAGCAGGGCTTCATCGGCATGAGCTTCTGCAATTCCGACAGTTTCGTGCGGCTGCATGACGGCGCGATGCGCTTTCACGGCACCAACCCGATCTCGGTCGCGGTGCCCGTGGCGGGGGGCGATCCGTGGTTTCTGGACATGGCGACCAGCGCTATCCCCTATAACCGCGTGCTGCTTTACCGCAGCCTCGGGATCGAGCTTCCGCAAGGCGTCGCCTCGGATGGTGAGGGCGTGGACACGATCGACCCCGAGCGGACCGAGATGCTGGCGCCGCTGGGCGGGGCCTTCGGTTTCAAGGGTGCCGCGCTGGCCGGGGTGGCCGAGATCTTCAGCGCCGTGCTGACCGGAATGCGGCTGAGCTTCGACATCGCGCATATGGACGGGCCGGATTTCTCGACCCCGCGCGGCCTTGGTGCCTTTGTCGTGGCCTTCAATCCCGATGCTTTCCTTGACCGCGCCCAGTTCGATGCCGGGATGCGGCGCTATGTCGACACGCTGCGCAACTCGCCCGCGCGGGGGGATTGCCGCGTCATGGCGCCCGGTGACCGGGAATGGGACGTGGCCCGCCAGCGCGAGGCCGAGGGGGTGATTCTCGACCCCGCCACCGCGATCTCCTTTGCAGAGCTGGCCGAGCGTCTGGGCATCGCAGAGGTGGCCTGACCAGTTTTCGCCGCAATATCCTTGCAAAGCGGGATATTGCGGCCATTTCGTGCCTTTCCGATCATAAACGCGTGAAGAAGGCCCTTGACCCAAGGGCAAACGCCTCACTAATCTGAAATTGGTCAAACCAGTTTGACCCCGCGCCATGTGGAGGTGGCGCAGGCATCGGAGGACAGATGCTCAACGAACCCAAGCCCCGCCGGCAATACCGGCAGGTGGCCGACCAGATCCTGTCGCTTATCGCGACGCAGGGCTTGCAGCCGGGTGCCCGGTTGCCGTCCGAACGCGATCTGGCCGAGCTTCTCAGCGTTTCGCGCCCGTCGCTGCGCGAGGCGCTGATCGCGCTTGAGGTCGAGGGGCATGTCGAGATCCGCATGGGCTCGGGCGTCTATGTCGGGCAAAGCCCGGCGGTCGAGGGCGGGACGCCCCCCCTCGACAGCGAGGGGCCGCTGGAAATCCTTCAGGCCCGCGCCATCATCGAAAGCGCGATTGCCGAGGAAACCGCGCGTCATGTCACGCCGGCGCTGATCGCGCGGCTTGATGCGAACCTGCGCGAGATGGGGCAGGCGCTGGACGACCGCAGCCGGGCCATCGTGCTGGACGGGCAATTCCACATCGCGATTGCCTCCGGGGTCGGGAATGCCGTCCTCGCCAATTTCACCGCCGAGATCTATGAAAAGCGGCTCTCGCCCTTTTTCGTCCAGTTCTCGTGCCGGTTCGAAGGGCCGCGGACCTGGCGGCTGGCCCTGTCCGAGCATGGCGCGATCCGCGACGCGATCGCCGATGCCGATGCCTCCGCCGCGCGCGAGGCGATGCGCCATCACCTGTCTGAATCGCAACGAAGATTCACCGAAAGCTTCCTGGTCGAGAGCAGCCTGGGAGCCTGAACCGAAGACCACGTCAACCACCAACGAACCAACGCTACTGGGAGGATACGCATGAAGTTCACGATGAAGGGCCTGATCGGTGCCGCCGCCATGCTGATGGCCAGCACCATCGCCGCGCAGGCGCAGACCGCGCTGAAATGGGCGCATGTCTACGAGACATCCGAGCCGTTCCACACCGAATCCGTCTGGGCCGCCGAGGAGATCGCCAAGCGCACCGATGGCCGCTACAAGATCGACGTCTTCCCGGCCTCGCAGCTGGGCAAGGAAGCCGACATCAACCAGGGCCTGAAGCTGGGCACGGTCGATATCATCATCTCGGGCTCCAGCTTCGCCTCGCGCGATTACAAGCCGATCGGCGTGACCTATTATCCCTATATCTTCCGCGATCCCTCGCATCTGATCGCCTATACGAAAAGCGACGTCTTCAAGAAGCTCGCCGCGGGATATGAGGAAGCCTCGGGCAACCACATCACCGCCGTGACCTATTACGGCACCCGCCACACCACGGCGAACAAGGAAATCAAGACCTGCGCCGACATGAACGGGCTGAAGATCCGCGTGCCGGACGTGCCCGCCTATCTGGCCATGCCGCGCGCCTGCGGGGCGAACACCGCGCCGATCGCCTTTGCCGAGGTCTATCTGGCGCTGCAGAACGGCACCGTCGAGGCGCAGGAGAACCCGCTGACCACGATCGAGGCCAAGAAATTCTACGAGGTCCAGAAGAACATCGTGCTGACCGGCCATATCGTCGACCACCTGAACACGGTCGTCTCGAAGCAGCTGTGGTCCAGCCTCTCGGACGAGGACAAGCAGATCTTCTCGGACGTGATGATGGAAGCCGCCGAGCGCGCCACCAAGATCGTCGAGGAGCGCGAGGCCGCGCTGGTCGAGAAGTTCAAGGCCGATGGCCTGACCGTCACCGAAGTCGACAAGGCCGATTTCGAAAAGACCGTGCTTGAGAACCAGCCGGTCGAATCCTTCGGCTATATCCAGGCAGATTACGACGCGATCCGCGCCGTCCAGTAATCGCATCCCGGCCCCGGCCCATGCGCCGGGGCATCCCCCCATCACTTTCGGAGCCTATGACATGGCCGACCAAGACAACACGCAAATCAGCGTGGAGGAAATGGCGCATGCCTTCGAGGACGAAAGCGGCCCGGTCGATCTTTCGCCCTATTCCATCGAGGACTGGATCACGCTTGCCGTGTTCTGGGCGATGGGGGCCTGCGTCTTCCTGCAATTCTTCACCCGCTATGCCCTGAACAACAGCTTTACCTGGACCGAGGAAATCGCCGCGAACTGTCTGGTGATCATCGTGTTCCTCGGCTCGGTCATGTGCGTGAGGCTGGGCCGGCACATCATCGTCGATCTGCTCTACAACATCCTGCCGCGGCAGGTGGGCCGCGTGCTGCAGGTCATCGTCGACGTGATCGGCATCGGCTTCTTCGCCTATATGTCCTGGCTGCTCTGGCGCTATATCGACGTGGTCGGCAGCGAGCGCATGGTCACGGTCGACCTGCCGCGCGGCTTCGTCTTCTACACCGTCTTCGTCTCATTCGTGCTGATGCTGCTGCGCGCCCTGCAGAATTTCGTCCGCGACCTGACCAGACCCAAGACCGTCCGCGAAGAAGCGGCCGAGTCCGGCTTCACGGGAATCTGAACCATGCTTCTGCTTATCGGATCATTCCTTCTGCTGATGATCATCGGCGTGCCCGTTGCAATCGCGATGGCGGTGGCCTCGCTCGCCTATATCGGGGTCTATAACGTCGCCCCCGACATCATCGCCGCGCAGCGCATGATCGCTGGGGTCGAGAGCTTTCCGCTGATCGCGGTCCCGTTCTTCATCCTTGCCGGGAACCTCATGAACATCGCCGGCGTCACCGGCCGCATCTATCACTTCGCCCTGTCGCTGGTCGGCTGGATGAAAGGCGGGCTTGCGCAGGTGAACATCATCGGCTCGGTCGTCTTCTCGGGCATGTCGGGGACGGCGCTGGCCGATGCCGCCGGGATCGGCACGATCGAGATCAAGGCGATGAAGGATCACGGCTATCCGGTCGAGGCCGCCGTCGGCGTCACCGCCGCCTCGGCCACGCTGGGGCCGATCTTTCCGCCCTCGCTGCCCTTCGTCATCTACGGGATGATGGCCAATGCCTCGATCGGGGCGCTGTTCATGGCCGGCATCCTGCCGGGGATCGTGATGACCGTGCTGATGATGCTGACGGTCTATATCTTCGCCCGCCGCAAGGGCTGGGGGTCGGACACGCCCTTCGAGATGAAGCAGCTTCTGGGCGCCTCGCTCGAGGTGGTGATCGTCCTCTGCTTCCCGCTGGTGGTCTATCTGCTGGTTCTGGCCGGGGTTTCGGTGAACCTCGCGGTGCTGATCGGGCTTTCGGCGCTGATCGCGCTCGACTGGTATTTCGACTGGCACGCGGTCATGGCGCTGATGGCGCCGGTGCTGCTGATCGGCGGCATGACCATGGGCTGGTTCACACCGACCGAAGCCGCCGTCGCCGCCGTGATCTGGTCGCTGTTCCTCGGCCTCGTGCGGTATCGCACCATGACCTTCCGCAGCCTCGCCAAGGCCAGTTTCGACACGATCGAGACCACGGCCTCGGTCCTTTTCATCGTCACGGCCGCCTCGATCTTTGCCTGGCTTTTGACGGTCAGCCAGGCGGCGGCGGTCTTTGCGGACTTCATGTTCTCGCTGACCGACAATTGGTGGACCTTCCTGATCATCGTCAACATCCTGCTGCTGATCGTGGGCGCGTTCCTGGACACGATCGCCGCGATCTCGATCCTCGTCCCGATCCTGATGCCGGTCGCCGCGCGCTATGGCATCGACCCGGTGCATCTGGGCCTGATCGTGACGCTGAACCTGATGATCGGCCTTTTGACGCCACCGGTCGGGATGGTGCTGTTCGTGCTGTCGCGCATTTCCAAGATGTCGGTCGAGCGGACGGCGCTGGCGATCCTGCCCTGGATGATCCCGCTGTTCGTGGCGCTGTTGCTGATCACCTTCATCCCGCAGCTGACGCTGTGGCTGCCGACGCAGCTTGGCCTGATCCGCTGAACCATGGCCCGCGCGGCCCGGCCTTGGGGTCGCGCGGGCAGTGCTTGAACTGGCATCCATGCGGGTCGTGGCGAATGTCGCATGGGTATTTATAAAACGGTGAAAGGCTCAAGGATGCGCACAAGGGTTGCACGCCTTTACGGTGCCCATGACCTGAGGGTCGAGGAGCAGGAGGTGGGTCGTCCCGGACCCGACGAGGTTCTGCTGGGAATGGCCGCGGGCGGGATCTGCGGGTCGGATCTGCATTATTACCACGACGGCGGTTTCGGCCCGGTCCGGGTGCGCGAGCCGATCATCTCGGGGCATGAGGCCTCGGGGCGGGTGGTCGAGGCCGGCGAGGGGGTAGATCTGGCCCCCGGCACGCTGGTCGCCGTGAGCCCGTCCCAGCCTTGTGGGGCCTGCGAATATTGTCTGAAGGGTATGCCCGTCCATTGCCTCGACATGCATTTCATCGGCTCGGCCATGCGGCTGCCGCATGAGCAGGGGATGTTCCGTGACCTGTTCGTGGTGCCGGCGGGGCAGGTCCATGCCTTTCCCGAGGGCGTGAGCGAGGGCGAGGCGGCCTGTTCCGAGCCGCTGGCCGTCTGCCTGCATGCGGTGGGGCAGGCGCGGGATCTGCTTGGCGATCTTGCCGGGCTTCGGGTCATGGTGACCGGGGCCGGGCCGATCGGGCTGCTGGTGCTGGCCGCATTGCGCCATGCCGGGGCCTCTGGGGTGATCGTCACCGACCTGACCGATGCGGCGCTGGGGCGCGCGCGCGCCATGGGGGCGGGGCAGGTGATCAATGTCGGGAGCGATGCGGGGGCGCTGGAGCCATGGCAGAAGGACAAGGGCCAGATCGACCTGATCTTCGACTGCTCGGCCGCTGGACCGGCGCTGCGCACAGCCTTCGCCGCGATCCGTCCGCGCGGCACCATCATCCAGGTCGGCGTGACCGGCGACATGACCATTCCGCTGAACGCTCTGGTCGGGAAAGAGGTGACCTGGCGGGGTTCGCAGCGGTTCCATGAGGAATTCGCCGAGGCGGTGGCCCTGATAGGCAGCCGCGCCATCGACGTCCGGCCAATCATCAGCCACAGCCTGCCGCTGGAACAGGCGCGGGAGGCCTTCGACCTCGCCTCGGACCGCAGCATCGCCTGCAAGGTGCAGCTGACTTTTGCCCATCAGGAGCAAGTGAGATGAAATACACATGGCGCTGGTTCGGTCCCGTGGACAAGGCGACGGTCCGCGATGCGGTGCAGGCGGGCGCGCATGGCATCGTGAGCGCCCTGCATCATGTCCCGACCGGCGAGGCATGGAGTGTCGAGGGCATCCGCCAGCGGCAGGAGGAGGTGCGCGCCGGCGGGCTCAGCTGGGACGTGGTCGAAAGCGTCCCGGTTTCCGAGGAGATCAAGACCCAGACCGGCGACTGGCGCACCCATGTCGCGAACTGGCAGGAGACGCTGCGGCATCTGTCGCAATGCGGCATCCGCACGGTCTGTTACAACTTCATGCCGGTGCTGGACTGGACACGCACCGACCTGCGCTGGGAGACGCATCAGCACGCCCGCGCCATGCGCTTCGACCTGCCCGATTTTGTGGCTTTCGACATCCATATCCTGAGGCGTCCGGGCGCGGCCGGGGATTACCCTGAGGCCCTGCGGGACGAGGCCGCGCGCCGCTTTGCCGTCATGTCCGATGCCCGCATTGCGGAACTTGGCCGCAATGTCGGTGCGGGGCTGCCGGGGTCCGCGGATGGCTATACGCTGGACCAACTGCTGGAGAAGCTGCGCAGCTATCAGGGCATCGACGCGACCCGGCTGCGCGGCAATCTGGTCGATTTCCTGTCGCAGGTCGTTCCGGTCGCCGAGGAGGTCGGGATCAATATCTGCGCCCATCCCGACGATCCGCCATGGCCGCTGCTGGGTCTGCCGCGCATTCTGTCGACGCGCGAGGATTACGCGCATATGCTGCGCGCGGTCGATGCCCGCGCGAGCGGGGTGACGCTGTGTTCGGGCTCGCTCGGGGCGCGGGCCGACAATGACCTGCCGCAGATCGCCCGCGATTTCGCCGACCGGATCCATTTCGTCCATCTGCGGAATGTGACGCGCGAGGCCGGGAGCATCCCCTGTTCCTTCTATGAGGACGAGCATCTGGAAGGCGGCACCGACATGGTCGAGGTTATCGCCGCCCTGCTTGCTGAGGAGAAGCGCCGCCGCGAGGAAGGGCGCGAGGATCACCAGATCCCGATCCGCCCCGATCATGGGCAGGAGATCCTCGACGACCTGACGCGGGGGGCGCAGCCGGGCTATCCCGCGATCGGCCGCCTGAAGGGGCTGGCGGAGCTGCGCGGGATCGAACGGGCGCTGTCGCATCCACGGCTGGGGGCCTTCGCATGACCCGGCTCTCGTCTCAGTCCTTGCTGCCCGACACGGTCACGCTGCCCGGTTTCGACCGCGCGACCCTGCTGCCGGGCATCCTGCATCTGGGCTTCGGGGCCTTTCATCGCGCGCATCAGGCGGTATTCACGCAAGCCGCGCTGAATGCCGATCCGGGCGCATGGGGGATCGTCGCGGTCAACCTGCGCTCTGCCGGGCCGATCCGCGATCTTGAGGCGCAGGACGGGCTTTATACCGTCGTCACCCGCGGTCCCGATGGCGACAGCGCCGAGGTGATCGGCGTGACCGAGGACTGGCTTTGCGCGGCCGAGGAGGGCGCGGCCCTGCTGGAGCATCTGGCCGATCCGGCAATCCGCATCGTCACCCTGACCGTGACCGAGAAGGCCTATGGCCTCGACCCGGCGACGGGGGGGCTCGATCGCGACCATCCCTCGATCGCCGCCGACCTTGCCGATCCGGCCCATCCCGGCGGGGCGGTGGGCCTGCTGGTCGAGGGGTTGCGCCTGAGGCGCGAGGCCGGGGCTGCGCCCTTCACCGTGCTATCCTGCGACAACCTGCCCTCGAACGGGCGGGTGCTGCGGCGGCTGGTGGCCGAGTTTGCCGCCATCACCGATCCCGGCCTTGCCGATTGGATCGCGACCGAGGTGGCCTTCCCCTCAAGCATGGTCGACCGCATCGTCCCTGCCGCGACCGAAGCCACTCGCAGCCGTGCGGCCGCCCTGACCGGGGCAGAGGATGCCCTGGCGATCGAGACCGAGCCTTTCATCCAATGGGTGATCGAGGACGACTTCCCGCAAGGCCGCCCGGCATGGGAGGCAGCGGGCGCGGTCCTTGTCGCGGATGTCGAGCCCTATGAGAAGATGAAGCTGCGGATGCTGAACGGCAGCCATACGCTGATCGCGCATCTGGGTATTCTGCACGGGCTGGAACATGTGCGCGACGTGATGGCCGTGCCCCCGCTGGTCGCGCAGGTCCGCGCCCATATGCTGGCGGCGCGGGCGGTGCTGGACCCGGTGCCGGGGATCGACCTCGACAGCTATATGGAGGAGCTGATCCGCCGCTTCGCCAATCCCGCCATCGCGCATCGCAATATCCAGATCGCGATGGATTCGACCCAGAAACTGCCGCAGCGGATCTTCTCTCCGGCCGTGGATGCGCTGGCTGCCGGGCAGGACATCACCGCCTTTGCCCGCGCGACGGGCGCATGGATCGCGGCGATCCGGCTGCGGCAGGATGCCGACGATCCCCGCCGCGATGAGCTTCTGGCGGCGGCGCGGGCGGAGGATCCGGTCGCGGCTTTCCTCGACCTGCCCGGACTGCTGCCGCCCGTGCTGGCCTCCAGCCCCGAATGGCGCCGCGCGGTCAATGCCGCCGCCACCGAATTCGCGGCCCTGAACGAAAGGACACCGACATGAAGGCCCTGATCTGCGAGGAACCCGGACGCCTTGCCCTGATCTCGCGCCCCGAACCCGCGCGGGCCGAGGGAGGGGTGCTGGTCCGCATCCGCCATGTCGGGATCTGCGGCACCGATTTTCACATCTTCGGCGGCAAGCATCCCTTCCTCGAATATCCGCGCGTCATGGGCCACGAACTCTCGGGCACGGTCGAGGAGGCGGGGCCGGAAAGCGGGCTGAAGGCGGGCGATCCGGTCTATATCGTGCCCTACCTCTCCTGCGGAACCTGTCAGGCCTGCCGCATCGGGCTGACCAATGCCTGCTGCAATATCAAGGTTCTGGGCGTCCATACCGATGGCGGCATGGCCGAGCTGATCTCGGTCCCTGCGCAGAACGTGATCCCGACCGGGGGCATTCCGCTTGATGATGCCGCGATGATCGAGTTTCTGGCCATCGGCGCGCATGGGGTGAAGCGGGGTGGGATCGGCCCGCAGGACCGCGTGCTGGTGACGGGCTCTGGCCCGATCGGCATGTCGGCGATCATCTTCGCCAAGGCGCGCGGCGCGCATGTCACCGTCATGGACACGCGCGAGGACCGGCTGGTCTTCGCCCAATCCGGCCTTGGTGCCGATGCCGTCCTGATCGCGGATGCCGGGGCCGAGGCCAATGCCGAGCGCGCGACCGGCGGCGACTGGTTCGACGTGGTGATCGACGCGACCGGGGCCGCACCCCCGATCGAGCGCGGCTTCGGCTTCCTTGCCCATGGCGCGCGCTATGTGCTGCTTTCGGTGGTGCGGCAGGACATCCGCTTCTCGGACCCGGAGTTTCACAAGCGCGAGGCGGCGCTGATCGCCAGCCGCAATGCCCAGCCCGACGATTTCGCCGAGGTGGTGGCCCAGATGCAGGCGGGCCGGGTGCCGACGCGGGCGCTGAACACCCATCGGGGTTCCCTGTCAGACGGGGTGCACCTATTTCAGGACTGGTCGCGCCCCGAGGCGGGCGTGATCAAGGCCATACTCGACCTCTGAAGGAACGGAGCCCAGCCATGAGCGCGCCCAAGACCGTGCCAGCCATCATCCGCCTGCGCCCCGAGGACGATGTCGTCATCGCGACCCAGCCCATCCCCGCTGGCACCGAACTGGCCGGGGAGGGCGTCACCACGCGGCAGGACATTCCCCCCGGCCACAAGATCGCCACCCGCGACATTGCGGAGGGCGAGGCGGTCCGGCGCTATAATCAGGTCATCGGCCTCGCATCGGCCGCGATCCCGGCGGGCAGCCATATCCATGTCCACAACCTCGCCATGACGGATGTGGAAATGGACCATGCCATCGGCGCGGATGCCCGCCCGACGGCCCCGGCAACCGAGCCTGCGACCTTCATGGGCTATCGCCGCCCGGACGGACGCGCGGCGACCCGGAACTATATCGGGATCATCTCCTCGGTGAACTGCTCGGCCCGGGTGGTGCGATCCATCGCCGATCATTTCCGCCGCGACATCCGCCCCGAGGCGCTGGCCGATTTCCCGAATATCGACGGCGTCGTCGCGCTGACCCATGGCATCGGCTGCGCGGTGGACAGCAGGAGCGAATCCATGCGCATCGTGCGTCGCACGCTGGCGGGCTTTGCCACGCATCCGAACTTCGCCGCCGTCCTCTTCATCGGGCTGGGCTGCGAGACGAACCAGATCTCCGAGATCATGGCGCAGGGCGGGCTGGCCGAGGGCGCGAAGCTGAAGGCCTTCACCATTCAGGATCAGGGCGGCACGCCAAAGACGATCGAACACGGCATTGCCCAGATCAGGGCCATGCTGCCTGACGCGAATGCCATCGCGCGTGAGCCGATCCCGGTTTCCGAACTGGTCGTGGGGCTGCAATGCGGCGGCTCGGACGGCTATTCCGGCATCACCGCCAACCCGGCCCTGGGCCATGCCGTCGACATTCTCGTCAGCCATGGCGGCACTGCGATCCTGTCGGAAACGCCCGAAATCTATGGCGCCGAACACCTGCTGACCCGCCGCGCCGAGACGCGCGAGGTCGGCGAAAAGCTGATCGCCCGCATCGACTGGTGGAAGGAGCATACGGCGCGAAACGGGGCCGAGATGAACAACAACCCCTCGGCCGGGAACAAGGCGGGCGGGCTGACCACGATCCTTGAGAAATCCCTCGGCGCGGTCGCGAAGGCTGGCACCACCAACCTGCGCGGCGTCTATGAATATGCGGAACCCGTGACCGAACACGGCATGGTTTTCATGGACAGCCCCGGCTATGACCCGGTCTCGGCCACGGGGCAGGTGGCATCGGGCGCGAACCTGATCTGCTTTACCACCGGGCGCGGCTCGGCCTT
>NZ_DATMFA010000103.1:0-48715 GCF_035556475.1 Paracoccus sp. (in: a-proteobacteria)
AACGCGGCCGAACTGGCGCGGCTCTCGGGGCCGGGAATGTCGGCATCCTGTTGGATGCGCTGCACCTGTCACGCTCGGGCGGGTCGCCCGAGCAGGTGGGCGCCCTGCCGCCGGAACTGATCCTCTATCTGCAACTTTGCGATGCCGCTGCCGCCATGCCGGTCGACAATGACGCCTGCATCGCGGAAGCGCGGACGGGACGGCTGCAACCGGGCACCGGCGCGTTGTGGCTGCGCGAGTTGATGCAGGTTCTGCCCGCCGATGTGGCGATCAGCGTCGAAACCCCGAATAGCGCCGATCAGGGGCTGGGTTTCGTCCAGAAGGCGCAGAAGGGGATGGATTTCACCCGGCGCTTCCTGACGGCATCTGCCGGGTGATCAATCCTCCAGCGGTCCGATGCGATCCAGCACCGGACCGCGACCGGGCCGCCGCTCGATGGGAAGCTCTTCCTTGAAGCGGTCCGCCATTTTCAGGATATGTTCGCCCAGAAGGTCGCTGGCCCCGGACAGATCGCCGCGCTCGAGCATCTCGATGATCAGGAAATGCTCGGCGCTGGCGCGGAGTTGAGTGGGCGACACCGCCCGATGCGAGCGCAGCGCCGCGACCTTGCCCGCAACCATGCGATAGGCGTCCAGCAGATAGGAATTGTCGCAATTCTCAAGCATCGCGTCGTGATAGGCCATGTCGGCCCGCGCCGCGCCCAGCGTATCGCCGGTTCCCAACGCATGATGCATGGTCTGGGCCGCATGTTTCATCGCGGCGAGGGTGACGCCGCGCTTGTCGCGAAAGGCGAGGCGCAGCATCTCCACCTCGATCAGCCGGCGGAACTGCGCAAGATCATCAATGTCCCGCGCCGTGGGCCAGAAAACGAAGCTGCCGCGCTGGGGCCTCACCACGATCAGGCCTTGCTGCTCCAACGCCGCGAAGGCCTTGCGGACGGGGCTGCGGCTGACACCGAGGCTGAGGGCGAGCTTGTCCTCGGACAGGAGTTCGCCCAATTGCAACTCGCCCTCCATGATGGCACTGCGCAAACGCTCGATGATCCGCTCGGTCAAAAAGCCACGTGGATGGGGGTCGGCCATTGGGGTTCTCTCGTTTCAGGCGCCCGTCGGATACTAGTATGTCATTGCCTTTCCAGCAAGCTTTGCGCTCCGCTGGGTTTTCCGCGCAGTGGAACCGGAGACGCCCCCACAGATAACGCAACCCGCGGACAGAGCCGCGGGGCTAAGCCAATACCCTTAGCCTGGGTTCAAAAATGAACAGCCTGGCTCACGAACAGGCCGGGGCCGGGTTTCACGTCCCGGCCCCTCCTGATCCCTCCAGCCGGAGTGCAGGATCAACCGCTGCTGCTATCCGAGTCGGCGCCGCCATCGCTTTCGGAGCCGCCGCCGGTGTCCGAACCGCCGCCTGCATCGCCGCTACCGGTGTCGCTACCACCGGCGCCATCGTCGCTGGTATCCCCGGCGTCGCTGCCTGCCCCGTCATCGGTGCCGGTATCGCCCATTCCGCCGTCGTCGGTCGCATCATCGGAGCCACCGTCGGCATCATCGGTAGCGTCATCGCCGTCCGCGTCGTCGGCGGGGTCATCGGATACTCCACCGGGAGCCGCCGAAGGCGGCGAGGAGGCTGCATCGCCCGAACTGCCGGACGACTGCTCCTCCGCACTCAGGATGCGCTCACCATTCACCTTGATGAGGCGGCCCTCGACGAGGTTATAGACGAGGTTGATGTCGTCATTCCCGCGCGTCCCGGTGATCGTCATCAGCGAGCCTTCCCGCAGGATATGGATATTCTCGAACCCCTGCGCGACCAATGTGCTCGCGATGGTCTCATTGTTCATGGTCTGGTTGAAGGCCGGGTATTCGGAAACGACCTGAGTCCCGATCGGCGAGACACCTTTCGATTCCGTGGCCGCCTCGGGGACCACGACGGTCTGCCCGCCCCCGGTCACGATTTCAGAGCTTGTCTGCGCCAGTGCATAGCTGCCAATACCTGCCGTCAGCACCGTCGCGGTCAGCATTCCTTTCACAAACATATCGCTACTCCATTCGCTTGTCTGCCTCCCAACGCGACGCCATGCGCACGGGTTCTGGACGGTCACGGGATCGTCAAGTCGCGGATCCAGCATGGCGAAGGCACGGTACCGGGAAACGCCGCCCACAGAAGGTGTCGCCGAATGTCGATGCCACCCGCCGCAGATGGAAGCCGATTTTGCGCCGCATCGGATGAAGATGATGGTTGCCTTCGGGTCGGAATTGGCCAAGTTCTAACCCGCCCAATCGCGAGGAGATGGATGTGCCGGACGAACGCCTGCCCGCGCCGGACGGCCCGGCCCCGGCCCGCCCCCTCGAGATCTTGGCTGCCCTTGGCACGGGTGGGTTGCTGACATTGATGCTGCTGTCGAACAGCACCATGGCGGCGCATACCACGCCGCTGTTCTCGTCGCTGACCGCACATGCGGTGGGGAGCATCGTTGCCGCCCTGGCCCTCGGCGCGCTCTGGCTTCGGCGGGGCGCGTCACATGCGCTGCCTCGCCGGAACCGCGTGCCGGTCTGGGCCTATCTCGGGGGCCTCTCTGGCGCGCTGACGGTGATGCTGACCTCGGCCAGCGCCAACTCGGCGCTGGCACTGACGGGAACGCTGGCCATAGGTCTTGCCGGACAGGTGGTGCTGGCGCTGATCTTCGATCTGCTCGGGGCGATGGGACTGGAAAGGCGGCGGCTGCGCAGGCGGGATCTCATGGCATTGCTGGCCATCATCGCCGGGGCGCTGCTCATCATCCTCGCACGGGGATCGGCAGCATGAGCGCGATGATCCTGCTCGCCTTTCTCGGCGGCGCACTGGTGACATTGTCGCGCCAGATCAACGGGCGGCTTGCGGTCGATACATCGGCTCTGCAATCCTCATTCTGGAACCACCTCATCGGCTGTGCGGCACTGGCGGTGGTGACCATTCTTGCCGGCAGCTTCTGGCCCGCGGGCGCGGCCACGGCACCATGGCTGGCCTGGATCGGCGGCGCCCTTGGCGTTGCCTTCGTGGCAAGCGGCAGCTGGCTGGTCCCGCGCCTCGGGGCTGCGATGACGGGCGGGTTGCTGGTGGCGGGACAGATGCTTTCGGGAGTGCTGCTCGACCTCGTCCGAGGGCAGGACGCCATCCTTTGGATGCAACTCGCGGGTATTGCGCTGATCCTGACCGGAGTCGTTCTCAGCCGTCGGTGATCCTGCGGCAGTTCGCTGAGGCTTGCTGGCTCGTTGCGCCGCCAGCTCCGCTAGCGCGTCTCTCCGCAGGCAATCCGCCCGATGGTCATACCCATCGCTGCGGCCTGACCCGAAATTTCATCGCAATCCCCGGTGACGAAACGGAAATCTCTTGCTTGCAGGCGAAAGGACTCGCAACCTCTCACCAAAGACGTGTCCCCCTAAGGTTGGAATGTCGTTCGGAAATTCTAGGATGAAGGATTTCTCATGCACGGTATCAGGACGCAACGCCGCACGCGGACCGGGGTTCTGGCGACGCTCGCTGCGACATTCGCGATTGCCGGGGCGGGATGGGCGCAGGGCATCGACCCCATGGCCTCCAACAACGGCCTCTATCCCGATGCCGAGGTCTATTCGGGCCATTTCGTCGTGGCCAATCTCGACTATCCCGACGCTCCGGTGGACAATGGATGGGTTCCGGGCGGCGGGACCGGCGGGCGGCTGACCAAGGCCACGGCCGAGGCCTATGCCCGCGCGCTTTTCGAACATATCACGCCAAGCTTCCGCACCATCGTGGATAATCCCGAAAAATGGGATCCGGTGGCGGCGGGCTGGTATGATCTGGTCTGGTCGGGACAAGGCTCGCCCGGCGCGAATGGCGCGACCGATCCGACCTCGGGGCGCGAGGCGCTGATGAACACCTATACAGGGCAGATCATGCCCGCCGCGACCTTCCTGCCACCGTTTACGCCCTCAAGCCCGGTCCAGAACCACGCAGTCATCTATTACGACGCGACAGCCGCCGCGATGCTGGGGCAGGTCTTCGGCAACATCTATGCCCCAAGGCCGGATCTGGTCCAGTTCCCCGAAGGGTCGATCGTCGTGAAGGCCGAGGCGGTGCCGATGCCGGATTCCGCATGGTCCGTCCTTGACCGCGCCGCGACCTGGAAGGTCTATCGCCCCTCAATCGCGCAGCAGATGCAGCCCCACGGACCGCTGAAGGCCGAGGTCATCGACGCCCATCCGATGCAGCTTTCGATCAAGATCAAGGACACGGTCGCGGCACCCGAGACCGGGTGGGTCTTTCTGGGCTTCGTCTACGACTCCTCCAGCAATGGCGCGACCGCGTGGGAGCGGTTCGTGCCTCTGGGCATCATGTGGGGCAACGACCCCGAACTGGCCTCGGACCCGACGGGCGGCGATCCCGACCCGACCGATGCCGAAATCAACGAGGCGCTGAAGGAAACCTGGGTCAACCCGGCCGCACCGGCCTTCGTGCGCAATACGCTGGGCTGGGGGATGCGGCTGGCCGGCCCGATGGATGTCGCCACCCGCCACAATGTACTGACGCCCTCGGGCCAGCGCTTCACCGGCCCGCACCACCTGCGCGCGTCGTCCTGCCTCAGCTGCCATGGCGCGTCGGAGTTTCCGTTCACCGCCAACCTCTACCCCTCGCCCAACCAGCATTTCCCACATGATGGGGATCCGTTCCTGCTGTATGATCCCGGCTCGCGGGACTGGGCGCGGTGGTTTCAGAACCGGCGCGGGGACAAGCCGATGTCGGGCAATATCGGCGGCCACGCCCTCGACTACGACATGGCGATCATGTTCGCGCTCAGCAATTTCAACGCAGCGATCGGCAACGATACCTTCGTGGAAGAAAAATTCGATGTCCACTAGCCTGAAAGCCTCGAACGCTCAGGGAAAGGAGGGGGAGGCGGCCGGTCACATGCCATCCGAACACCGGGGAATCTCGGTCCTTTTCGCGGATTTGGTCGGGTCGACCGACCATATCGAGGCGCTGGGGCCCGAGGCCTATTCCGATCTGCTCCGCTCGTTCCACGGGCTTTGCAACCATGCCATCCGCAAGCATAACGGCACGGTCGCCCAATATCAGGGCGACGGCATCCTTGCCTATTTCGGCTATCCCCATGGCGACGAGGACGACGCCACGCGCGCCGTCGATGCGGCGCTGGACATCCTGACGGCCTTGGCGACACAGGCCGAAACGGCCGGCGTGGCGGCGCAATCGCGCATCGGGCTGGCCACGGGCTCGGCCTTGATCTACCCCGACAGCAGCGATTTCGGCGCGCAGGCGGTCGGCACCTGCATCAACAAGGCCGCGCGGCTGGAAACCATGGCCGAGCCGGGGACCATCCTGATCTGCGACGACACCCGCCGCATGATCGGCGAGCTGTTCCAGCTTCGCAGCCTCGGCCGCCATCCGCTGAAGGGCCTGAAGGGCGAACATGAGATCTGGCGCGTCGACCGGCGGCGCGCGGGCATCACCACGCGTTACGCGGCGCTCCGCGGGCGCCGCACGCATGGCCTGATCGGCCGCGATGCCGAGATGCGGACACTTGGCCAGCATTTCGAGGCGGCGCGCCGTGGGCAAGGGCGGGTGGTCGTCGTCAGTGCCGATCCGGGCGTCGGGAAATCCGGTCTGGTGGCCGAGTTCCTGGAATCCGATGCCCTGCGTTCCGTCACCAGTTTCGTGCTGCAATGCTCGCCCGAACAGCGCGACACGCCGCTTTATCCGATCCGGCACTATCTGGAATGGATCTCGGGCGTGGGGGCCAGCGACGACACCGGCGCGCGCCATGCCAAGCTGGCGCGCCTCTTCAGCACGGTCTGGGGCACCGAGGGCGAGGATCTGGCGCTGCTTCTGGATCTGCTGTCTCCCTTGGGGGCGGGGATGGAGGTCGATCGCAGCGACTCGGTCTCGCTGCGTCGCCAGCGCAGCCTTGAGCTTTTGTGCCGGATGATCTTTCGCACCGCCTCGAACCGCGGCGTGATGGTCATGGTGTTCGAGGACGCCCATTGGCTCGACCCCAGCTCGGCGCAATTGCTGCATTGCGTCCTCCAGACCGTCGCCTCGCATCCGGCGCTGGTTCTGGTGACGACGCGGCGCGAGGCGCCTTATGGCGACGGCATCGCGGGCGCGGCGGGGCTGATCGCGCTCGACCGTCTGACCGATGAGGATGCCCGGACCCTCGCCCGCAAGGCCCTTGGCGAGGCGAGACTCAGCGACCGGCACTTCGCCCTGCTCCTCGAGAAGTCCGACGGCGTGCCCCTCTATATCGAGGAATATGGCGAGATGCTGGCCTCCGCGGGACCGGACGGCCTGCGCGAGGCTGCGGTTCCGTTGACCATCGGCGGGCTGGTGCAAGGCAAGCTCGACCGCCTCGACCGTCGCGCGCGGCGCTTTGCGCAGGCCGGTTCGGCCATCGGACGCACCTTCCGCGCCGGGCTGGTCGAGGCCATCAACTCCGACGGCGAGGCGGGCGGCCATATCGCCGCACTGGAGGAGCAGAAGATCATCGCGCGGCATGGCGGCGCGAGCGAGGGGCTTGAACTGGCCTTCCCCCATGCGCTGATCCGCGACGCCATCTATGCGACCCTTGCCCGCGGCGAGCGTCTGAGGTTGCACGGCGCAATCGCCGATTTCTACCTGTCCCAGGGTGGCAGGATGGAAGTGGCGGAACATGTTCTGGCCGGCCATCTGGCCCGCGCCGCCCGCCCTGAGGAGGCGATCGAGCGTTATCTGGGCGCGGCGCTTCAGGCCGCCGGAGACGGCGCGGCGGGCGAAGCCCTCGCCCATCTCGAGGCCGCGCTCGACTCGATCGGGGCATTGGAGCCGGGGGAGGAACGCGACCGGCTGGAGCTGCGCGTCCGCGCGGTTCAGGGGCCGACACAGATGGTGACGGGCGGTCCGGGCAATCCGGTCTTCGGGGCGACGCAGGCGAGAGCGATGGAACTCTCGGACCGGCTCGGCCTGCAGGGGTCGATGGTGCCGGTGATCTACAACACGGCGCTCCACGCATGGGCGATCGCGGACCTCGACCGCGCCATGCGGATCGGCGATGCCATCGCCGCGATCGAGGCCGGAGCCCCGGATGACGCCTCCTATATGGCGGCGCATACGATGCGCGGGCTGGTCGCCTGGCATCAGGGGAAGAACGACCTTGCCGAAGCCAGCCTGCGCGCCACGGTCGATCGGCATCGGCCAGAGCTTCACCGCGACCTTTATTCGGTCTTTCTGAAGGAGTTCGGCGTCTTCAGCCTGTTCTATCTTGGCCTGACCAAGACGGTGCAGGGCGATTTCGCGGCCGGCGCCGATGCCGCGCGCCGGGCTGCCGCGCTTGGCCAGCGCATGGGATTTCCCCATGCCCGCGGCTTCGGCATGTTGGCGCGGTTCAACACGGCCATGCTGCGCGGCGATGTCGAGGAAGCCGCGACAGGCAGCGCCGAGGCCCGCGACTTTGCCCTGCAACAGGGCTTTCCCGAATTCGCGGCCATGGCGCTTTTCGTGCAGGGCTGGTGCCGGTTCAGAGAGGGCGAGGCCGTGGCCGGACTGGCCGAGATGGAGGCGGGTTTCGAGGGCTGGGCCGCCACCGGCTTCAGCTGCTGGCAGGCACTTTTCGCCGCCATCCTTGGCCGCGACATGATCCTGGCCGGTCGCCCCGACGAGGCGGAAGCGCTGGTCGACCGCTATCTGTCGCAGATCGCGCTTTCGGGCGAGGCGCAGGCCGGGGCACCCCTGCTTCTGGCCCGGGCCGAGGCGCTTCGCGCCCGCAACCTGCCCGACCGGGCGGCAACCGCAGCAGCCGAAGCCCGGCAACTGGCCGAGGCGCAGGGCGCGGGCCTTTGGACGCAGATGATCGCCGCGAGCTTTCCCGGCTGACCCGCAAGGCGGCGGGCATAGGTCGAGGGATTTCAAGTCTGTCAGGTCTGAAACCACTTTTCGGACCGCAAGCGCGGGCATAGGATCGACTGGTGAATCCCCGCATATTGGCGGGGAATCAGGGATGGAGGCCACAGATGTCTCGAATACCCGTGCGGCGACTGCATCCCTTGATGCGCCGCGGACTGGCTGCGGGCCTGATCGTCGCCGCGACCGCACCGCCGCTTCTGGCACAGGACAGCCTGCCCTGCGGCAGTCCCCATACCGTCACCAGCGGCGAGACGCTGAGCAGGCTCGCGGCCCGCGCCTATGGCAACCCGGACCGCTATGACCTGATCCTCGACGCGAACCGCGCGACGCTGAACGGCACGCCCGAGAACCTTGCCGTCGGGATGGTGCTGAACATTCCTTGCGCCGATGGCATGCCGGGCACCGGCCCATCGCCCGCGATGCAGGCCGCCATCGCTGCCCAGGGCGAGCTTTCCGCGGATGAGCTGGACACGCTCTTCGGACCCGTGGCGCTTTTCCCGGATCAGTTGCTGACCCCCACCCTTGTCGCCACGACCTTTCCGCTGGACGTCGTGAAGGCCGCCAATTTCGTCGAACAGAACGAAGGCCTTTCGGACAAGGATCGCGCCAAGCTGGCAGCGTCCGAGAACTGGGACGACAGCGTTCGCGAACTGGCAGCCGGTTTCCCCCAGGTCGTCACGCGGATGAGCGACAATATCGACTGGACCGAGCAGGCCGGAGAGGCGGTGGTCGGGCAGACGGATGACGTCCTCGCCTCGATCCAGCGGCTGAGGGGCGAGGCGCAGAAGAACGGCTACCTCGCCGACAGCCCGGCCCAGAAGGTCGAGACGGTGAACAACAAGATCCAGATCGCGCCCGCCGATCCGGACGTGGTCTATGTGCCGACCTATGACAGCAACGTGGTCTATACGACCCCGGTGCCCAGCAACCAGCCAGTGTATCACTACGGCTATGACTATGGCTATCAGGACAATACCAACTGGGACAACATCTTGCTGACCGGCGGCGTCCTGCTGGGCAGCGCGGTGCTGCTCGACGATATTTTCGACGATGACGACTGGCATGGCTGGCATCACGACGACGATATCGACTGGGATCGCGGCGATATCACCATCAATCGCGGCGACCGGACGATCAACCGGGGCGATATCAACATCGACGGCAACCGGATCGACATCGACCGCACCCGCAATTCACCGGGCGACCGCATCAGCATCGGCGACAGCACACGGCCGCAGATCGACCGCAGCAACCTGCGCAATGCCGCCGGCGAGCGCGCCGCAAACCGCCCGAACCAGAGGTCGATCTCGGACCCGGCGAGCCGGGCGGCCGCGAGGCAGAAGATCGAGGCGCGCAAGACCTCCGGCGCGAAGCCCGCAAACCTGCAGACGAAGAAGAGGGTGAGCGAGGCCACCGCGAACCGCAAGCCTGCGGCCAATCGGCAGGCCCGGCCCGCCGCGCAAAAGGCGGCGCAAGCCCGGCCTGCCGGCCAGCGCGCAGCCCCGCGCGCGAGCCAGGCCTCGCGCCCGAAGGCCCACGCGATGCCCAAGGCCCATACGGTCAGCCGGTCCAGCAACAACGCCTTCAGGAAACCATCTGGTCCGAGGGCTTCCGCAGCAAGCCATCGCGGGCATAGCAGCATGGTTCATCGCAGCGGCGGCGGTCGGGGAGGAAGAAGATGAAACGGCTCATACCTGCCCTCGCCCTGCTGCTTGGCACGGCCGCGCCAGCCTTGGCTGCACCGCAGTATTTCGAAACGCCCGATGCGGCGGTCGCGGCCCTTGTCGCGGCGCTGGATTCCAAGGACAAGGCCGCTGTCCTCGCGATCTTCGGACCCGAGGCCGAGGATGTCGTCTCAAGCGGCGATCCCGAGGAGGACCGCCAGATATGGGGTGAGTTTCTGGCCGACATCCATGCCATCCACCGGCTTGAGCCGGCCGAGAACGGGCGGATGACCCTGCTTTCAGGGCGCGAGATGTGGCCCTTTCCGGCCGAGCTGGTCAAGAGCGATGCGGGCTGGAGCTTTGACGCCGAAGGCGCACGGCAGGAAGTGCTGGCGCGCCGGATCGGCAGGAACGAGCTTGAGATCATCGCCATCATGCACCGCATCGGCGAGATCCAGGCAAACTACCGCGCGACCGACGAGGATGGTGACGGGGTGATGGAATTCGCGTCCTCCATCCTCTCCTCGCCCGGCAAGCGCGACGGGCTCTATTGGGCCGACGCCCCGGATGAGGAACCAAGCCCCTTCGACGAAACCCTCGCCCGCGCCAATTTCACCGGCTACAACCACGACGGCGAGGACCGCGAGCCGCAACCCTATGAAGGTTACTATTTCCGCATCCTGCAAAAGCAGGGACCGGCGGCGCCGGGCGGGGCCTATAGCTATATGATCGGCGAGAACATGGTCGCGGGACATGCGCTTGTCGCCTACCCCGCCGCCTATGGTGACAGCGGCATCATGAGCTTCATGGTCGCCGAGCCGGGTATCGTCTATCAGGCCGATCTGGGCGAGGATACGCTGGAAAAGGCCGCCAAGATCGAGGCGTTCGACCCGACCGACGAATGGTCTCCGGTGGAATAGGAAAGGCCGGGCGCGCGAAATACGCGCCCCGGCCCCAGGGTCAGCGCCCCGTAATCATGATCGGCACGCCCGACAGGATCTCGTTCAGTCCCGGTGTCCGTGCCGCCGAGAAGCCACCCTGCCGGTTCAAACCCGCGCCGATCAGCTGAACGACCTCGGGCGAGCCGGCGAATTTCGAGTGGCTGCCCGAGCTTGAATCGTGGATCTGCGACAGGTCGATCACCGTCACGCCCAGCCCCTCCAGCTTTGCGGCCTGGGTCGCGCCCACCCGCGGCACCCCGCCCGCGATCCGGCGCGAGGCCAGCAGCGCGCGGTCGTCCTGTGACACCAGCAGATAGATCTTGCTGCGGATCTCGGGCGAGAGCTGCTCGATCTGGGTGCGGAACAGGTCGATGTCGATATCGGGCGACGCAAGGATGATGTTGTTGATATTGCGCCGCTTGCCCAGCGTCCCGGCCTTCTGGGCATCGACCAGCCCCTCCATCGCGAGGAAGGTGCCCATGGAATGCGCAAAGACATCGGCGCTTTCTGCCTTGGTCCGAACCAGAATGTCGGAAATCTCCTTCAGCTTGCCGCGTGCGATCAGCGCGCTGTTCAGGTCATAGACATAGCGAACCGCATTTGCAGCCGATGCCCAGGTCATCAGGACGGGCACGCCCTCATAGCCGGTATCCTCGACAAACTGGGTCAGGCGCAGGATCGCGTCACTGGCGGTGTTGTTGTAGCCATGGATGAACAGCAGGATACGGCGCTGCCCCGGCGGCCGACGCTCCAACTCGCGGTTGATCTCGGCGATGAAGGAGGCGTCGTTGCGATAGACGACCGGCTCGACAACGGTGAACTCGGTCCGGGGATCGGGCGGCAGCGATTTCGGGCGCTCAAGCTCGCCCAGCTTGTGCGTTGGCGGCACCGTGGTCACGACCGAGGCCAGCCCGAGTTCGGGCGCCCGCTGGGCCGAGAAGAAGGTGCCGACGACCTCCGTGGCCTGCCGGGTCGTGGCGATGAACATCTTGTGCCGATGCAGCTGGGAGAGGGATTCCGAGGGGATTTCGGGATTTTCCACCCCGATCAGCTCGGGCGGGCGCGAGCAGCCGGTCAGCAGGGTCGCCGCCAGCATCATCACCAAGGGCAGTCGTCGAATTTCAGGCAGATATTCGCTACGCATCATGGCCTCTGGGAAGGGGTGTCGTGCCTGAACAGTGCCGAAGGTCACGCAATCGTGCAAGAAATCTCGCAGGACACGCGAAAGCTTTCGCCTCGCCCGTTCGCGCAGCCGAAAAGCGGTGCCTGCCATCCGAGGTTGTCAAGAAAATGAAATGGAAGGCCACTAAGGGGGGCGGGACATCTTTCTGAGCGATGCCGTCCAATACGAGGTGAACATGCGGACCCTTCTCGCCGCCCTTGCGGCCAGCACGGTGCTGTCGGGCACAGTGCAAGCCGCCACGATCTATCCGCTCGACCGGGCGACGATTCTGGTGAACTCGCCCTTCGACTTCAAGGTCGAGCTTGACGGAACGGTGGCCGAGGGCGACATCGCCGTCACCGTGAACGGCAAGCCCTATGCCGAGGTTTTCGGAAAACCCGCCGCGTTCGTCGCCGAGGAGAAGGGCGAAGATGACGCGATGATGGGCTCCTCCCTAATCCTGCGCGACCTCGCCCTGGCCGAGCCGGGCGCCTATACCGTCGAGGTGAAGGCCGGGAACCAGACGAAATCCGTGACCTGGGACGTCTATGGCACCGGCGAGGCGCCGAAGGCCCGGAACGTCATCTTCATCGTCGGCGACGGGCTTTCGGTCGCGCATCGCACCGCCGCGCGGATCATGTCCAAGGGCATGACCGAGGGCAAGGCCGATGGCCGCCTCGCCATGGATGACCTTGATCACATGGCCTTCATCGGCACTTCCTCGACCCATTCGATCGCGACTGACTCGGCCAATACGATGTCGGCCTATATGACCGGCCACAAGTCGCGGGTGAACGCGCTTGGCGTCTATGCCGACCGCACCCCCGACAGTTTCGACGACCCCAGGGTCGAGACCATTGCCGAGGCGCTGCGCCGCACCACCAACAAGTCGATCGGCGTCGTCTCGACCTCGGAACTTCAGGACGCGACTCCGGCCGCCGTAGTCGCCCATACCCGCAAGCGCGCCGACAAGCCCGAGATCGTGGACATGTTCTACAAGGTCCAGCCCGATGTCATTCTGGGCGGCGGTTCGGCCTATTTCCTGAAATCAGACGTGCCGGGATCGAAGCGCAAGGATGACAAGGACTATGTGGCGATGTTCCGCGATGCGGGCTATGCGCTCGCGACCAGCGCCGAGGAGCTGGAGGCCGCGCGCGGCAGCAATACCGGCAAGATCCTCGGCCTTTTCCATACCGGGAACATGGACACCACGCTTGACCGCAATTTCCTGAAGAAGGGCACGGCCGAGAAATTCCCGAACCAGCCCGGCCTTGTCCAGATGACCAAGGTTGCGCTCGACACGCTGGCGAAGAACGAGGACGGCTTCTTCCTGATGGTCGAGGGCGCCTCGATCGACAAGATGTCGCATCCGATGGACTGGGACCGCTCGATCTACGAGACGATCGAGCTGGATCAGGTGGTCGCGACCGCGCGCGAGTTTGCCGAAACCCATCCCGATACGCTGATCGTCGTGACCGGAGACCACACCCACGGCGTCTCGGTGGTCGGCACCATCGACGACGAGAAGCCGGGCGACGACATGCGCGCGAAGCTGGGCGTCTATGACGATGCCGGTTTCCCGAACTATACCGACGAGGACAAGGACGGCTTTCCCGACAAGGTCGACGTGACCCGCCGCCTCGCCATGTTCTCGAGCAACTTCCCCGACTATTACGAGACCTGGCGTCCCAAGATGGACGGCCCGTTCGAACCGGCGGTGAAGAACGAGAAGGGCGAGTATGTCGCCAACGAGGCCTACAAGGACATTCCCGGCGCGGTGCTGCGCACCGGCAACCTGCCCAAAAGCAGCGACACCGCCGTCCACACGGTCGATGATGTCGTCCTGCAGGCCACCGGCCCCGGCGCCGAGGCCTTCAAGGGCTATATGGAACAGTCCGACGTCTACAAGATTCTGGTCGACGCCTTCGCGCTGGGAACCGTCCAGAAGTAATCGCAGAACGAACCTGCCCGGAGGCCATCCGGGCAGGCATTTCCTTTTGAACCCCGGAACCAGATGGAGGGGCCCTGATGAAATACGCGCAGCCTTCGATGACCCGGCGCACCTGCCTCGCCGCAATTCCGGTCGCGGCAATGGCTGCGACACTCAGACCCGCGCAGGCCGCCCCTCATAGTCTCAGCTTTGACGAGCTTTACAGTGCCTTCACCCCGCTCGGGCTGGAGTTTTCGCCTTTGGTCAAGGAAGCGACGGGACAGGTCGTCAGGATCAATGGCTTCATGGCCCCGCCCTTGAAGGCCGAGGCGCAGTTCTTCGTGCTGACCGAAATCCCGATGGCGCTTTGTCCGTTCTGCTCTAGCGACGCGGATTGGCCGGACAATATCCTTGTCGTCTATCTGGACCGGCGGCAGACCTTCACGCAGCCGAACCAGACGATCGAGGTCACGGGCACGCTTGAGCGCGGCTCCTGGACCGACCCGGAGACCGGCTTCGTCAGCCAGTTGCGCCTGCGCAAGGCGCGCTATGCCGTGACCTGATGCTTGCCCTTTGCCTCTCCTCGGTCGAAGTGACCTATCCCGGCCTTGCCACCCCGGTGCTGAGCGTCCCCGAGCTTCGGATACCCGCTGGCAGCCGGGTCGCGATTACCGGGCCGTCAGGCTCGGGAAAATCCACGCTGATCAATATCATCACCGGGCTTGAAAGGGCGCCGACCGGGCGCGTCAACTGGGGCGATACCGACATTGCCGGACTGGGCGAAGGCGCCCGCGATCGCTGGCGCGCCGCCCATGTCGGGCTGGTGATGCAGGACTTCCACCTTTTCCCCGGCCTCTCGGCCCGCGAAAACGTCCTGCTGCCCGCACGCCTCGCACGAAAGGCCGATGGCGCATTGACGGCGCGGGCCGGGGATCTGATCGGCCGCGTCGGACTGGCCCGGCCCGATCAGCGGGTCGAGACCATGTCGCGGGGCGAGATGCAGCGCGTCGCGGTAGCGCGCGCGCTTTTGCGCCGCCCCGGCATGATCATCGCGGATGAGCCGACGGCCAGCCTCGACGCCGCGAATGGCGCGGCCATCGGCGCGCTGCTTCTGGACCTTGCCGAGGAAACCGGCGCTACGCTGGTCGTGGTCTCGCATGATCCCCGGCTGATCGCCGCCATGCCGCGCAGGATCGGCCTTGCCGGGGGCAGGATCGTCGCGGACAGCCGGGAAGAGATCGCGGCATGATCCGCTTCGTTCTGGCGGACCTGCGCCGGCATCGGATCGGCGCCGCCGTGATCGTGCTGCTGATCACGCTGGCCGTCGCAATCGGCGTCGGCGTGACGTTGCAGGAACGTGCGCTGCGTCTGGGCAGTGCGCGGGCCGCTGACAAATTCGACCTGATCGTCGGCGCGCCGGGGTCCGAGACGCAGCTCGTCCTCTCGTCGGTCTTTCTGCAACCCGCCGCCCTGCCCCTCGTTCCGGGCGAAATCCTCGAGCGGCTGGCAGCGGATCCGCGCGTCGACTGGGCCGCGCCGCTCGGGTTTGGCGATTTTCACGGCGACCATCCGGTGATCGGCACGACCCGCACGCTGATCGCGAAAACGACCACGGGATTTCGCGCCGGGGGCATGTTCACCGGCCCGCATGAGGCTGTGGTCGGCGCATCCGTCGCCCTCGATCCGGGCGCCGGGTTCAGCCCTGTCCATGGCAAGCTGACCGAAGGCGGGCATGCCCATGACGAGGCGAGCTATCGCGTCGTCGGCAAGCTGGAGCCGACGGGCACCGCCTGGGATCTCGCGATCCTGGTCCCGATCCGTTCGGTCTGGGAGGTTCATGGGCTGGGCGCGGAACACGGCCATAGCCATGCGGATGACCCGCTGGACGAGGACTGGCATCCGGGTGAGACGCCTCCGGTTCCGGCAATCCTCGTGAAGCCGCGCACCATCGCGGACGCCTATCGCCTGCGGCAGGAATACCGCGCCGATCCCCAGACGATGGCGGTGTTTCCGGGCGAGGTTCTGACCAGTCTCTATGCGACGCTGGGCGATGCAAAGCGCGTGCTGTCGATCGTCGCCGGTGCGACGCAGGCGCTGGTCGCTGCCGCCCTGCTGCTTGTCACCATCATGCATGTCGGCCAGAGGCGGCGGCAGATCGGCGCGCTCCGCGCCTTCGGTGCCCCGCGCGCGGCCGTGTTCGGGATCGTCTGGGTCGAGCTTTTCGCGCTGATCGCGACGGGCATCCTGCTTGGTCACGCCTTGGGCTATGTCGCGGCCAAGCTGATCTCGCGCGGGTTCACCTCGCAGAACGGCTTCGGCCTGCCAGTCGAATTCGCGGCCGGGGATGGCGTGCGCCTCATGTCGCTCTGTGTCTTCGCCGTCCTGCTTTCCGGCATCCCGGCATGGCTCGCCTATCGGCAATCCCCGGTCGCGGCCCTGCGAAGCTGAACGTCACCACCCCAGCGGGGCGGTGACGTTCCGTTTGACCCGTCGGACCTATTCGGCCAGCGTATTCTTGAAGATGGTGCCGTCCTTCATGATCAGCGGCAGGTTGTGTTCGGCATCCGCCAGCAGATCGATATTGGCAAGCGGATCGCCATTCACCAGCAGGATATCCGCCAAGGCCCCCTCCTCGATCACGCCGAGCTTGCCCTTATAGGGGCTGCGCAGCCCGGAAAGGCCAAGAAACTCGGCATTGGTCGAGGTCGCCTGACGCAGGATCTCGGCCGGGGTGAACCAGGTCTTCAACGAGACCAGCATCTCGCCCTGACGCCGCGCCATCGCCTCGGAGAACAGCACATCGGTCCCGAAGGCGGTCTTGATATTGTATTTCTTCACCAATTGGTAAAGCCGGTCGGTGCCGTCCGTGACCTCATGCGACTTCTGGTCCTGAGGCGAGCCCGGTGGGAACATGCCTCCGAAAAACTCCTGAAGGATCGGCTGGGTCGAGAGCCAGATGTTCTTCTCGACCATATATTGCGCGGTTTCGTCGTCGATCAGCTGCGCATGTTCGATGACCCGCACCCCGGCATCTATCGCGCGGCGGATGGCGGCCGGGGTATAGGCATGGACGGTCACATAGGTGCCCCAGTTCTCGGCGGCCTCGACCGCTGCACGCAGCTCCTCGGCCGTGAAGGTCGAAACGTCGAGCGGACTGTGGGGCGAGGCGACGCCGCCCCCGGCCGTCAGCTTGATCTGGCTTGCCCCCCGCATAAGCTGTTCGCGCACGCGCTGGCGCATCAGGTCGGGGCTGTCGACCACCATGGCGCCGCCCAGTTCCTCGATCCGCGAAAGCGGCTTCGATCCGTCGCGAGGCAGTTCGGAAAGTGGGCGGAAATCGCCATGACCACTGGTCACGGTGATCATCGCGCCCGAGGGCCAGATGCGCGGGCCGGGAACAACCCCCATGTCGATGGCCTGCTTCAGCGCAAAGGACGGCCCGCCCAGATCGCGCACGGTCGTGAAACCGCGCATCAGGGTCGCGGTGGCCTCGGCACCCGCCAGCAGGTAGGTGAGGCCCTCATCCCCGAACATCATCTGCTCGGGCGTTTGCCGGATCAGCATCGTGTGCCAATGCGCGTCGATCAGGCCCGGCATCAATGTCCGGCCCCCGCCATCGATCACGGTGGCCTCGGGGGCGGCGGTGAGGTCGTCGCCGATCCCCGCGATCAGGTTGCCGCGCACCAGCACCGATGTCGGGGCCGAGAGTGCTTCGCCCTTGCCGTCGAATATCCGCACGTCCTGAAACAATGTCTCGCCCGCGGCCTGAGCCCTTGCTGCGGGAGCAGCGACCATCGCCACCGCCACAGCGCAGACCGAGGCGAGTATCATGGATCGTCCAATCGTCATTTCCGCTTCGCTTTCCTTGATGAAAATCAGGAATTCCGCTTCGATGGTGGTCGTTCTTGCCCGTTTCCCGACAATGGATCTGGGGAAATGACGCGTCAACAGGTTCCGGCTATCTTCGGGGAACTGGCGGGGCCTGATCCGCGCCTTACGGCTTCAGCCTTGCGTCGAGGCAACCTTGCCCAGAGCCAGAAGGTCGGCCGCCACCTCGCTCAGAAGATCGGCAAGCGAGGCCATGAGCCGGTCCTGACTGGTCGACTTGCGCCAGAACAGGCCGATCTGGCGCTGGAACCGCGCGGAAGCGACGGGAAGCGCCACCATCCCCTCGGTCTGCCGGCAGGCAAGGGCCGGAAGCAGGGTCATGCCGACCCCGGCCATGACCATCTGGCGCAGGGTTTCCAGACTCGTGGCGCGGAAATCCTCGAACTCGCTCGCGCCGACCTCGCGGCAGAGGTCCAGCGCCTGCTCGCGCAGGCAATGGCCCCTTTCCAGCAGCATCAGGCTTTGACCCGCCAGGGCATCGAGGCCAAGGGGCGTGCCCTGCCGCGTCACCGGATGGTCCGAGGGAACGGCCAGCCGGAACGGCTCCTCGAACAGGACACGGCCGGTCAGATGGATGTCATGGACCGGCAGGGCCAGCAAGGCCGCGTCGATCTGGCCGCCCACCAGTTTCCCGATCAGGCTGCTGCTTTTCTCTTCGGTCAACAGCAACTCGACGCCCGGAAAGCGTTTGCGAAACCGTGGGATGGTATGGGGCAGCAGATAGGGGCCAAGCGTCGGAAAGACCCCCAGATGCAGGCTGGGGGTTCCGGTCTCGCGCAGGTTGTCGGCCTCGGTTCGGATCTGGGACACCTCGTCCAGAATGCGCCGGGCGCGGGCCAGGATCAGGCTACCCGCCTGCGTCAGCGTGATCTTTCTGGGCGAACGCTCGAACAGCGGCAGGCCCAGTTCTTCCTCGAGCTTGCGGATCTGGGCCGAAAGCGTCGGCTGGCTGACCCCGCAGATATCGGCTGCGCGATGGAAGTTGCCCTGATCGGCAATTGCGACAAGATATTCCAGATCGCGCAGCTTCACTTTCTGTCCTCAGGCAGCCTTCTCGCCGACCGGAATGCGGATCAGGTGGTCGAAGGCCGCAAGCGAGGCGCGCGCCCCCTCGCCCATCGCGATCACGATCTGCTTGTAGGGAGCGGTGGTGCAGTCGCCCGCCGCGAAGACCCCGGGGATCGAGGTCGCGCCATGCGCGTCGGTGACGATCTCCCCGCGCGGGGACAGGGTCAGCGTGCCCTTCAGCCATTCGGTGTTCGGAACCAACCCGATCTGGACGAAGATCCCCTCCAGCGGCAGGTCGACCAGTTCGCCGCTGGCGCGGTTCTCATAGCTGAGGCCGGTGACGCGGCTGCCGTCGCCCTTGACCTCGGTGGTGCGGGCATTGGTCAGGATGGAGACGTTCGGCAAGCTTTTCAGCTTGCGCTGCAACACGTCATCGGCGCGCAGATGCTTGTCGAACTCGATCAGGGTGACATGCGCGACCAGCCCGGCAAGGTCGATCGCGGCCTCGGCGCCGGAATTGCCGCCGCCGATGACGGCGATGCGCTTGCCCTTGAACAGCGGACCATCGCAATGCGGGCAGAAGGCCACGCCCTTGTTCAGATATTTCTCTTCGCCGGGCACACCCATGCGCCGCCAGCGCGCGCCGGTCGAAAGGATGACCGAAGCCGCCGTCAGCGCCGCGCCCGAGGCGAGCGTGACGCGGAAGCCGTCCGTCACCTCTTCGAGGCGGGTCGCCTGCTGGCCGTTCATGATCTCGACGTCATATTCGCGGACATGGGTTTCCAGCGCGCGGGCCAGCTTCGGCCCCTCGGTATGGGGAACCGAGATCAGGTTCTCGATCGCCATTGTGTCCAGAACCTGCCCGCCGAAACGCTCGGCCAGAACGCCGGTGCGGATGCCCTTGCGCGCGGCATAGACAGCGGCTGCGGCACCGGCAGGCCCGCCGCCAACGACCAGCACGTCGAACGGGGCCTGCGCATTGATCGCCTCGGCCGCACGGTCGGCGGCGCCGGTGTCGATCTTGGCGAGGATTTCCTCGGCCCCCATCCGGCCTGCGCCGAAAGGCTCGCCATTCAGGAAGATGGTGGGCACGGACATGATCTGGCGCGCCTCGACCTCGGGCTGGAACAGCGCGCCGTCGATGGCGACATGCTCGATCCCCGGGTTCAGCACCGCCATCAGGTTCAGCGCCTGCACCACATCGGGGCAGTTCTGGCAGGAAAGCGAGAAATAGGTCTCGAAACGGAAATGGCCCTTCAGCGCGCGGATCTGGTCCAGCAGCGCCTGTTCGGCCTTGGGCGGATAGCCCCCGACCTGCAACAGCGCCAGCACGAGCGAGGTGAACTCATGCCCCATCGGCAGACCGGCAAAGGCAAGGCGGATGTCCTGCCCGGGAGAGGTCAGCGCAAAGGACGGCACCCGCTCGCCGCCCTCGGCGCGGGTCACGGTGATCTTGTCGGAAAGGCTGCGAATGTCCTCGAGCAGCGCCAGCATCTCGCGCGATTTCGCGCCATCATCGGCATGGGCGGTAATCTCGACCGGGCGCACGAGGCGTTCCAGATAGGCCTTGAGCTGGGTTTTCATATTGGCGTCAAGCATGGCGCGTCCTTTCCGAAATCATTGGGTGGGGCCGGAAGAACCGGCCCCGGCCAGATCAGATCTTGCCGACGAGATCGAGCGACGGAGCGAGGGTTTCCTCGCCTTCCTGCCACTTTGCGGGGCAGACTTCACCCGGATGCGAGCGGACATATTGCGCGGCCTTGATCTTGCGCACGAGGTCCGAGGCGTCGCGGCCGATGCCTTCGGCGGTGATTTCCATCGCCTGGATGATGCCATCGGGATCGACGATGAAGGTGGCGCGGTCGGCAAGCCCCTGCTCTTCGCGCATCGCGTCGAAGCTGCGGGTGATCAGGCCGACGGGGTCGCCGATCATGGTATACTGGATCTTGCCGATCGTTTCGGAGCTGTCATGCCAGGCCTTGTGGGTGAAATGCGTGTCGGTCGAAACCGAGAACACCTCGACGCCCAGCTTTTGCAACTCTTCGTAATGGTCGGCCAGGTCGCCCAGCTCGGTCGGGCAGACAAAGGTGAAGTCGGCCGGATAGAAGAAGAACACCGACCATTTGCCAAGCGCATCGGCTTCGGTCACTTCGACGAACTTGCCCTGCTTGAACGCCTGAGCCTTGAACGAGCGGATCTTGGTATTGATGAGCGCCATGAAATGGTCCTTTCCGTAAGTCGTGGCCCCTCCTTATGCAGTTGCAGCATGAGTGTAAAATCGATTGTTACAACCCTGTCGATAGTTTCTGTCTATCGGAAGGGTGGCGGCCATCTGAAAGCGACCGTGGCGGGCGAAGAATGGTTCGGATCTCGCGTATTCAGATCGTTACGCCCGGAACATCGAAGACGCAGCATGGCCAGAGGGCCTGCCGACCGCCGCCCTATAGCACAAATTTATCGCACTTGCCGCGCTTCCAATTTGCGCCCGCAGAATGGCCGCGACAGATTTCCCCCAACAAACCCGGAGGAAGATAATGTCCGACAAGAAAACCGCCCTCGTCATCTCGGCCCATGCTGCCGATTTCGTCTGGCGCTGCGGTGGCGCGATCGCCTTGCATGCCGAGAAGGGCTATGAGGTCACCGTTGTCTGCCTGTCCTTCGGCGAGCGTGGCGAAAGCGCGAAACTGTGGAAGGAACCGGGAATGACCCTCGACCGGGTCAAGTCCGCCCGCCGCGCCGAGGCCGAAAAGGCGGCGCAGGCGCTTGGTGTCCATGACCTGATCGAATTCGATCTTGGCGACTATCCCCTGCATCTGGAGCAGGAGGACAAGTTCCGGCTGGTCGATGTGATCCGCAAGGTGCAGCCAAGCTTCATGCTGAGCCACAGCCAGTATGATCCCTACAACACCGACCACATGTATGCGACGCAGGTGGCGCTGGAATGCCGGATGATCGCGCAGGCCTGGGGACATGAGCCGGGCCAGAAGGTGCTGGGCGCGCCGCAGCTTTACCTGTTCGAGCCGCACCAGACCGAGCAGATGGGCTGGAAGCCCGACACCTTCCTCGACATCACCCCGGTCTGGGACAAGAAGCGCGCCGCCATCGAATGCATGGAAGGACAGGAGCATCTGTGGGAGTTCTATACCCGCGTCGCCCAGAACCGCGCCAACCATTTCATGCGGAACTCGGGCGGCCAGTCGGGCGGGCGCAAGGCCCAATATGCCGAGGGCTTCCAGTCGATCTTCCCGCGCACCGTGGATGAACTCTGATGGAAGCCTGCCACGACATTGCCCATCTCGCCCATGTCGAGATGCTGACCGACCGCTTCGACGAAAGCCTTGATTTCTTCACCCGCATCTATGGGCTGAAGCTCTCGGGTCAGGACGAAACCAGCGCCTATCTGCGCGCCTGGGACGATTACGAACATGCCACGCTGAAGCTGACGCGGGCCGCGACCACCGGCATCGGCCATGTCGCCTATCGCGCCGCCTCGCCCGAAGCCCTTGCGCGCCGCGTCGCGGCGATCGAGGCCTCGGGCTACAAGATCCTTGGCTGGGTGGATGGCGACCAGTCCCACGGCCGCGCCTTCCGCTTCGAGGATCCCTTCGGCCATGTCTTCGAGATCTATTACGACACGGTCTGGTATAGTCCTGAGCAGGAGGCGGAGCGCGCCGCGCTGAAGAACACCGCCAGCGCCTTCACCGGCGCCGCGCCGCGCCGGCTGGATCACCTGAACCTGCTGGCCTCGGACGTGACCGAGTTCCGGCGCTTCATGGAGACCTGCCTTGGCAGCCGCGTGACCGAAATGATCCAGCTCGACAATGGCCGGATCGGCGGCTGCTGGTTCACCGTCAACAACAAGTCCTATGACCTCGCCTGCACCGAGGAGCATGGCGGCGGCGAGGCGCGGCTGCATCACGTCACCTATGCCACCGACCAGCGCGAGGACATCCTGCGCGCCGCCGACATCTTCCTGCAGAACGGCGTCCATATCGAGACCGGGCCGCATAAGCACGCGATTCAGGGGACGTTCTTCCTTTATGTCTGGGAGCCGGCTGGGAACCGGGTGGAACTCGCCAATGCCGGGGCGCGGCTGATCCTCGCCCCCGACTGGCAGCCGGTGGTTTGGACCGAGGCCGACCGCAAGAAGGGTCAGGCCTGGGGCCTGAAGACCATCGAGACATTCCACACCCACGGCACCCCGCCGGTGAAGAAAGGCTGAGCCATGGCCAAGGTTGTTCAGAACATTTCCCGCGTCGATGCGGCAATCATCGCAGGTCTGGCCGAGGCCGGCGTCGCCACCGTCCATGAGGCGCAGGGCCGGATCGGCTGCCTTGCGAGCTACATGCGCCCGATCTACCCCGGCGCGCGGATCGCGGGCAGCGCGGTGACGATCAGCGCGCCGCCCGGCGACAACTGGATGCTGCATGTCGCGATCGAGCAGTTGCAGGACGGCGATATTCTGGTCCTTGCGCCCACCTCGCCCTGCGACAATGGCTATTTCGGCGATCTGCTCGCGACCTCGGCCATGGCGCGGGGGTGCCGGGGACTGGTGATCGACGCGGGCGTCCGCGATATCCGCGACCTGACCCAGATGGGCTTTCCGGTCTGGTCGAAGGCCATCAGCGCGCAGGGCACGGTCAAGGAGACGCTGGGATCGGTCAATGTCCCGGTGGTCTGCGCCGGACAGGCGATCGAGGCCGGAGACGTCATCGTCGCGGATGATGACGGGGTCTGCGTCGTGCGCCGCGCCGATGCTGCGGCCGTTCTGGACGCCGCGCGCCAGCGTGTCGCGGCCGAGGAGGCCAAGCGGCAACGACTGGCTGCCGGAGAGCTGGGCCTCGACATCTATGACATGCGCCCCCGCCTCGCGGCCAAGGGGCTGAAATATGTCTGAGGCGGGCATCCCCTGCCTCTGGATGCGGGGCGGCACCTCCAAGGGGGCCTATTTCCTCGCCTCGGACCTGCCGAATGACCCGGCGGCGCGTGACGACCTGCTGCTCAGGATCATGGGCAGCCCCGATCCGCGCCAGATCGACGGGATCGGGGGCGCGGATCCGCTGACCTCGAAGGTCGCGATCCTGTCTCCGTCCTCGCGCGCGGATGCGGATGTGGATTACCTGTTCCTGCAGGTCTTTGTCGATCAGGCACTGGTCTCGGGCGCGCAGGCCTGCGGCAATATCCTGGCCGGCGTCGGCCCCGCCGCGATCGAGCGCGGGCTGGTCCCTGTCGCGGCCGAGGAAACCCCGGTCCGCATCCACATGCTGAACACGGGCGAGGTGGCGCTGGCCCGCGTCCAGACCCCCGGCGGGCGCGTGACCTATGCGGGCGAGGCCACTATCGACGGCGTGCCGGGCAGCGCAGCACCTGTGCCGCTGATGTTTCAGAACATCGCCGGGTCGATGTGCGGGGCATTACTGCCCAGCGGCAATGCGGTCGACGTGATCGAGGGCGTCGCCTGCACCCTGATCGACAACGGCATGCCCTGCGTCATCATGCGCGCCTCGGATTTCGGCCTGACCGGCAACGAGGACCGTGAGGCGCTGGAGGCCGACGGCAAGCTCAGGGCGCGGGTCGAGGCCATCCGCCTCAAGGCCGGAGCGCTGATGAACCTTGGCGATGTCACCGAAAAATCCGTGCCCAAGATGACGCTGGTTTCGGCCCCGGCCGCGGGCGGCACGATCGGGACGCGCAGCTTCATTCCGCATCGCGCCCATGCCTCGATCGGGGTCTTTGCCGCCGTCAGCGTGGCGACCGCCTGCACCCTGCCCGGCACGCCCGCCGCCGCATTGGCCCGCCTGCCGACCGACGGCCGCTTTCTGGTCGAGCATCCAAGCGGCGCGGCCGAGGTCTTGATCGAGCAGGACGCCGAAGGCAAAGTGACCGGCGCGGGCACGCTGCGCACGGCGCGGAAGCTCTTTGAGGGATTGGTCTTTCCAAGGGATTAGGGAATCGGCATGGGTTGGAGCGCGTCGCAATATTCCCGGTTTCTGGACGACCGGACCCGCCCCGCCCGCGACCTTCTGAACGCGGTCCCGGTAGAGCGGCCCGATCTTGTCGTCGATCTGGGCAGCGGGCCGGGCAATTCGACCGCCCTGCTTGCGCGGCGCTATCCGGCGGCGCGGATCGTCGGCATCGATTCCGACCCCGACATGATCGCGACCGCACGAAGGAAATTGCCGGAATGCGAGTTCCTGCCCGACACGATCGAGGATTGGCGGCCCACCACCCCGCCCGACGTGATCTTTGCCAATGCCTCGCTGCAATGGGTCGAGGATCACGAGGCATTGTTCGTCCGCCTCGTGAATCTGCTCTCGCCGGGCGGTGCGCTGGCGGTCCAGATGCCCGACAATCTCGACGAGCCCTCGCATCGCGCGATGCGTAAGGTGGCCGATGATCCGCGCTGGTCGGCGCGGATGGGGTCCGCGAATGCGCGCCGCAAGCCGCTGATGCGGCCGCCCGCGCTCCACGCGCTGCTCAGGCCCCATGCCACGCGGGTGGATATCTGGCGGACGGTCTATAACCACGAACTCGAAGGCGTCGATGCCATCGTGGAATGGTTCAAGGGATCGGCCCTGCGTCCCTATCTCGCCACCCTCGACGTGGACGAGCAGGCGTCGTTCCTGCACGCCTATCGCGAGGAAATCGCGCCCGCCTATCCCGAATCCGACGGGCGGTGCCTTCTGGCCTTTCCGCGGCTGTTCTTCGTGGCTTCGCGCGCGGAAGCCTGACCCCATCCGACTTCACGGGATCTTGAGCCGGGGGAACATCCCCACCCGGCAGTCGTTCCAAAAACGCAATCGCGTCAGGACGACCCGGAGATGGACCGCCGGGCGGACCATCCAGCCTTTTCATCGAGGCGGGCCTGGCGCTTAACGGAAACCAGCATGAAACCGGAGGCCCGATGCGCTCCTGGATGGAAACCAGCCTGATCTTTGTCGTCGCTCTGGCCGCCGCATGGGCGGCCTGCTTCCTGCTTTACCTGCTGGCGCAAAGGGCCATGCGCCACAGTGACGAGTTCTGGCGCAAGCTGCTGTCGCGGACACGGGGGCCGGTGCAGCTGGGCATGATGATCATGGCGGTGTCCTTCGCCGCCAATATCGCGCCCCTGCCGCTGCGCGAGGGGCAAATGCTGCGCCACGCAATGCTGATCGCCTTCATCGCCTGCGTGACATGGGTGCTGCGCATCATGCTGGAAATCTGGATGACGCTGCATCTGCGGCGCTTTCGTCTGGATGTCGAGGACAACCTGCTGGCGCGAAAACATGTCACGCAGACGCGCATCCTCGAACGGGTCGCCTCGGTCCTGCTGGTCGCGGTCGGGCTCAGCGCGGCGCTGATGACCATCGACGGGGTGCGGCAATACGGTGTCAGCCTGCTCGCCTCGGCCGGGGCGGCGGGGATCGTGGTGGGTCTTGCCCTGCAACCGGTGCTGCGAAACCTGTTCGCGGGCATCCAGCTTGCCGTGACGCAGCCGATCCGCATTGACGACGCGGTGATCGTCGAGGGCGAATGGGGCAATGTCGAGGAAATCACCGCCACCTATGTCGTCGTGCGGATCTGGGACAAGCGCCGGCTGATCGTGCCCCTCAACTACTTCATGGAGCAGCCGTTCCAGAATTGGACGCGCAGCGATGCGACGCTGATCGGGACCGTGCTGATCTATCTCGATTACGAGGTCTCGATCCCCGACCTTCGGGCCGAGGCCGAGCGTATCGTCCGCGCCTCGCCCTTGTGGAACCGCGATGTCTTCGTGCTGCAAGTGACCGATTTCCGCGAGAATGTGGTCGAGGTCCGCATCCTCGCCAGCGCCTCCCATGCCGGGAAGGCCTTCGACCTGCGCTGCGAGATCCGCGAGAAGCTTCTGGCCTATCTGCAACGCGAGCAGCAATTCGCCCTGCCCCGGCATCGCGAGACCGTCGCCGCCGATCCGCGCCTCGGGGCCGCGATGGTCAATATCGACCGCAGCCCGCTTCAGCCCGGCCGGTCCTAGGCAGCCGTGAGGCGCGGGATCACGCGCGCAGCCAGTCCGCGGCCATCTCGATCCGCTCCAGCCCCGCGAAGGAGGCGATCCGCTCAAGCTCGGCCCGCAGCCCCTTCAGGCGCTGCTTGCCAATGCGGATCCCCGGCTCGGGCCAGAAAGCCGCTACCGAAAGCCCGCCCGCCTCGCGCTTGGCGTCGAGCCTGCCGATCATCCGCGCGCCCTGCATGACCGGAAAGACGTAATAGCCATAGCGGCGACGCTCGGCCGGGACGAAGATCTCGATCCGGTAGTGAAAGCCGAACAACCGCTCTGCTCGGGCGCGATCACGCAAGGCGGGATCGAAGGGCGAGAGGATACGCACCCTGTCAATCGGCTCGGGCAGATCCGGCAGCAGATCCAGCAATTCGGGCGTCGTGAAGGACCGGCGCAGCGCACCATCCGCGCCTTCGACATCCACCGGAACGATCCGGCTGCTGGACAGCGCCGCCGCGCACCATGCCTTCGCCTCGTCTCGCGTCGCGATCTCGAAAAAGGCGGCAAGCTCGCCGCTGGTGGCAAAGCCCAGCCGGTCGAGGGCCGCCGACATCGCCCAGTCGACGATGCGCTCGTCCTCGACATGCTGGCCGATATATTCCGCGGGAATGACCCGCTCGCTCAGGTCATAGACCTTGCGAAAGCCCTGCCGGTGCCGGATCGCCAGTCGGCCCGAACGCCAGAGATATTCCAGCGCGGTCTTGGACGGGTGCCAGTCCCACCAGCCCGAGGAGCCCCGCTCCTCCCCCTCGCCCACGTCGCGCGAAGAGGCGGGGCCGGTATCGGCAATGCGCTGCAGGACGGTGTCGATTTCCGAATCCCATCCCTCGCGCCGCCATTTCGGCCAGCGTTGGCGCATCCGCGCCTCGTCGCGGGTGAATTTCAGCCGCCACATCGGATAGAATTGCATCGGGATGATGGCCGCGTCATGGGTCCAGTGCTCGAACCCCGCGCGGTCCCGCGCGATCATCCGGTCCAGCGCGGGCGGACGATACTGCCCACGGCGCGACCACAGGATCAGGTCATGCGAACGCGCCAGTGTGTTGACGCTGTCGACCTGCACGAAGCCCAGCCCGCCCAGCACGCCCTGAAGATCGGCACCGCGACCGCTGCCCGATCCGGGCCGGAGGAGAAGATGGCGGTCAAGGAAAAGCCGGCGCGCGTCGCGATTGGTCAGCAGGGCTGGGGTCATGTCCTCTCGCTCGCGTCGTTCCGGTGCCCCGGCAGAATGCCATGCCTCTGCCGGGGATCAAGTGCGCAAGCGGATTATTCGGGCATTGCCCCGCAGAAGCCGCCCGAAGCCACGACGCCCGAGCCGAGGGCGATGATCGGCGGCGCCTTGTAGGGGTTCAGGTCGGAGGTGGCATGGTCGAAGACCATCAGCAGCCCGAGGAACAGGATCGCGATGGGGGCGGTGACGCTGCGGGTCATGCGCGCCCCTCCATCCCCAGAAGCGGCCTTAGCCTCACGCCGACGACCGATCCGGCGAAACCGGCGGCGAACCAGACCCAGCCATGCAGGCTGCCGGTCGAGATCCCCGAGAAGAAGGCACCGACATTGCAGCCGAAGGCGAGGCGCGAGGAATAGCCCAGCAGGAACCCGGCCACGATCGTCGCGACCCAGGCCCGCGCGGGCAGCCTGGGCAAAGGCTGCGACAGCCCGCCCGTCCGCCAGCTTGCGACCAGAAACGCGCCGACGATAAGGCCGATATTCGTCAGCGAGGTCACGTCGGTCAGCACGCTCTCGCCCAGCCGCGCGGCATTGCCCGGCGCGCTCCAGAAGGCCGAGCCTGAGAGGTCGGCGCCAAGTGCGACCGCACCCTTCGCCGCCCAGAGGCCGAGGCCATAGACCACGCCCCAGGGCTGCCCCGCCACGACGAGGTTGCCGATCGCCAGCGCCGCGACGGCCAGCGCCGCGATAAGCAGCCTTGCCGGCACGCGCCGCTGGCCGGGCGCTGCCAGCACCAGCAGCAACAGGGAAACGCCCGCAAGCAGCGCCAGCGTCAGCATCAGGCCCGAGGTGCCGGTCAGCGTCAGAATCGGCAGCGCGCCGAGATCGGTCCACCAGATCAGACCGTAAGCGCCGAGGAAGCTGCCGATGGCGAAGAAGGGCAGCGCCAGCAGCGCGACCGGATTGCCGCTGCCCGCATTGACCAGCGTGCCCGAGCCGCAGCCCAGCACCACCTGCATCGCCGCGCCAAAGACGAAGGCGCCCGCGATCATGGCATAGCCGATCGGTGCCGCCGCCCCCGCGATCTCGCCCGGATGGTTCGCGATCATCGGGAAGGCCACGACCGAGACGATGGCGATGGCCAGAAGCTGCGCGAGGATCCCCGCCGGCTCGCGGCGCAGGATCATCGCGCGCCACGGTCCGGCAAAACCGAAGCGCAGCCCTTCGAGAGCGATCCCGAAGCCAAGCCCGATCGCCAGCAGCAGGCCATAGCGCGCACCGGCGAAAAGGGCGACGGCGGCAATCGCCGCCAGCCCCGCGAGGATCACCAGCCCCCGCTGCGCCGCCTGACCCGTGGCCGGGGCCGCGACAGTGTCCGTCATCAGTTGCTACCCTTGATCTGGTTCAGCAGGTTCTGCATCAGGCCGGGCGTGTTCTCCATCGCGCCGCCCGCCTGCGACCAGCCGACCATGGAATCCGGGTAGAGCTTGGCGTCCTCGACCCCGGCCAGCTCGGAGAGCGCGAACCATTCGGTCGCGGCCCAATGGCCGGTATTGCAGAAGGCCACCACCGGCTCGGACTTCTTGATCCCGAGTTTCGCGGCGATATCAGTCGCTTCGGTCGAGTTCATCACCTCGGTCGGATCATTGAACCAGACCGCGTGCGAGATATTCTCGGCCCCCGGCAGCGTGCCGGGCTTCGCGGCATTGGGATGGCTTTTCTGCCCCTCGAAGAAGGGGGCGGGACGGGAATCGATCAGCTTCGCCTGATGCTCGCCCTTGACGATTGCCGAGACGTCGTCTGTCGTCGCCAGCCAGCGATGCGAGAAGGTGATGTCCACGTCCGACGGCGCCGGCTGGTTCGCCTTGGTCTCCAGCGGCAGGCCGGCGGCGCTCCATGCGCCCATGCCGCCATTCAGGATCGCAAGATGGCTGACGCCCGAGGATTTGAGCGTCCAGTAGACGCGGGCGGCGGCGCCGAAGTCGCTGTCGTCCTCACCCTGATGGACGATCACCACCGGACGCTCCAGCGTCACACCCAGCTCACGCAGCGTGGCTTCAAGCTGATCCTCGGGGACCAGCGCGCCCGGATTGGTCGCCGGGCCGCGGAAGCGTTCATAGGGCGCCGAGACCGCGCCCTCGATATGGCCCTGGCCATAGGCCTCACCCCGGATGTCGAGGACCAGCGGCGCGTCGGGAGCGGCGGTCAGGGTCTTGAGTTCATCCGGCGCGACCAGCGGGCCGAAATCGGCTGCCATCGCGGCACCCGCCACGCAGATTGCAGCCAAGGTCGAAAATGCAAGCGTTCTCATCACGCACCCCTTTGTTCGTTGGGTCCGATTTCTGATGCCGGACCCCTCTTGGCAAGACCGGATCATACATCATGCGTGGGTTTCGGGCGAATAGAGTCCTCTCCAGCAGGCACAGGACCGACGGGGATCGGGTTCAGGGACGATCGGCCCGGAAACTTTCCTGCGCGAGCGGCCTAAGGAGGAAGAGCATTTCTTTTCACCTTGCGCCCCCACGGGTGGCGGCGGAACTCAGCATATCGCCCAGTTCGACCAGCGCCGTGATCGCCGCGTCGATATCCTCGGGCGTGGTGCGGTGGTTGCAGATCGCTGCGCGAAGCCAATGCTCGCCCCGCAGCGTGGTGTCCGAGAAGGCCGCGACCCCGCTTTCCTGAAGGCGCATCATGATCTCGATATTGAGCGCGGTCCTCGCCTCCGGTGTTATTCCGCCCGGATCATAGCGGAAGCAGACGATGTCGAGCGTCACAGGCTCCAGCCGCGAGAGCCGCGCCTCGGCATCGACCCGCGCCGCCAGCCGGTGCGCCAGGTCGATATTGCGCCCGATGATCCGTCCGAAACGATCCGCGCCATGCTCTTTCATCATCATCCAGACCTTCAAGGCACGAAACCCGCGCGAGGTCTGGAAGCCATAGTCGAGAAGCCAGCCGCCTGCGGCGATGCCGCGCGCGGCCTGATCGAGATATTCGGAATGAAGCGCGAAACTGCCCAGATGCGCGGCGGGATCACGCAGCAGGACGCAGCCCGCCTCGAAGGGGACATGCAGCCCCTTGTGCGGATCGAAGGCAAGGCTGTCCGCGCGTTCGATCCCCTGAAGCAGATGGCCATACCGCTCCGACAGGCGGGCCACCGCGCCGATGCAGCCGTCGACATGCAGCCACAGCCCCTCGCGCTGGCAGAGGTCGGCCAGTTCCGGCAGCGGGTCGATCGCGCCGGTATTGACCGTGCCCGCAGTCGCGATCACGCAAGCGGGTTGCCAGCCCGCGCGGCGATCCTCGGCGATGGCCGCGGCAAGGGCGACGGGATCAAGGCGGAAATCCGGGCCGCTGGGGATCCGGCGCAGGGCGCGATTGCCAAGGCCAAGCATCTCGACCGCCTTGCGGTGGCAGCCATGCACCTGATCCGAGGCGTAGAAGCGCAGGGGTCGCGGCAGGGCGGCGACCCCTTCCTCGCGCAGGTTGAAGGCGGCTGCTTGGTTTCGCGCCACGGTCAGCGCGATCAGATTCGCGGCCGAACCACCACTGGTCAGCGTGCCGCTTGCCTCGGGCGGGAAACCCGCGACCGCCTTCATCCAGTCGATCACCTGCCGCTCGACCTCGGCCGCGGCATGGGCGCCGCCGCCAAGGTTCGAGCCATCGACAGCGGCAAGAAAATCCGCCAGCGCCCCGGTCAGGCTGGAGGCCCCCATATACCACATCCAGAAGCGCGGATGGGTATTGCCCATCGGATGGGAGAGGACGTCCTGCCACGCCTCATCGACCACTTCGGGCAAGGGCTGCGGCCCGCGCGGCAGGGGCCGCCTGAAGGCCGCGCCGCTTTCAGCAGGCAGCGGACGCCAGACCGGCCGGTCGCCCAGCGTCCGGGTGTGAAGGATGGCGCGGTCCACCGCCTCATGGGCGACGCGTGCGAAATCACCCCAGTCCACCGGGTCCAGCGTTTCCATTTCGCCCTCCTTCAGCCCATCTGGTATCCGGGGGTCGAGCGCGAGAGCGCCAGTTCCGCCTCGTCCATCTCCTCGGGGATCTGCTGGAAAAGCGGCGTGGACAGGTAACGCTCGCCCGTATCGGGCAGGATGGCGAGGATCACCGTCCCTTCGGGCGCGGCTTCGGCAATCCGCATCGCGACGGCGAAGGTCGCCCCGCCCGAGATGCCGGTCAGGATCCCCTCGCCCGAGGCGAGTTTCTGCGCCCAGGCGACGCCTTCGGGGCCGGGAACCGTGACCAGATCGTCATAGCCTTTGGAATCCATCGCCTCCTGCAGGACGAAGGGGATGAAATCCGGGGTCCAGCCCTGAATCGGGTGCGGCTCGAAAGCCGGATGGGTCGCGGCGGGCGCATGCCCCTCGCCGCGCTGCTGCGCGATCCCGCTGGAGACGAGGGCCGCATTCGCAGGCTCGGCCAGCACGATCTTGGTCTCCGGCCGCTCCCGACGCAGCACGCGCGAAATGCCGGTCACGGTCCCGCCGGTGCCATAGCCCGTCACGACATAATCCAGCCGCTCGCCAGCGAAATCGCCCATGATCTCGCGCGCGGTGGTGCTTTCATGGATATCGGCATTGGCCGAGGTCTCGAACTGGCGGGCAAGGAACCAGCCATGCTCGCGGGCCAGCTCGACCGCCTTGTTATACATGCCGGTGCCCTTTTCTGCACGCGGGGTCAGTACGACCTTGGCCCCCAGCATCCGCATCAGGCGCCGCCGCTCGACCGAGAAGCTGTCGGCCATGGTGACGACCAGCGGATAGCCCTTCTGTGCGCAGACCATCGCAAGGCCGATGCCGGTATTGCCGCTGGTCGCCTCGACCACGGTCTGTCCGGGGCGAAGCTCGCCCGAGCGTTCGGCAGCCTCGATGATGTTCAGCGCCAGCCGATCCTTGACCGAGGAGGCGGGGTTGAAGAACTCGGCCTTCACGTAAAGCTTCACGCCGGGGGGCGCGAGGTTGTTGATGCGGATGGTCGGCGTGTCGCCCACCGTGTCCAGAATGCTCTCGTAAAGACGGCCACGGCCGCCGGTCGTGCGAATCGTCTGCTGTCGCATGGGATTGCCCTCTGCTGGGATGCGGCGCGCCTTTCTGCGCCCGATGTCCAAGACTAGCGCAACCGCGACCGCGATGCTTGACCGGATCATGAAGAAATCATGCAGAACCCGTCGCTTTCGGATAGAATTGCGCATGATCTGCAGCTTTGGCGAGTTTCAACTGGACGATCAGCGGTTCGAGCTGCGACGCAACGGCCAGCCGGTCCCGGTCGAGCCGCAGGTCTTTCTTGTCCTTTGCCGGATCATGCAGGCGCAGGGGCGGTTGGTCAGCAAGGACGAGCTGGTCGAGGCCGTCTGGCAGGGCCGCGCCATCACCGATGCCAGCATCGCCAGCCGCATCCGCGCCGCCCGCGCAGCGATCGGCGACGATGGCGCGCGGCAGGAGGTGATCCGCACCGTCCACGGCCGAGGCTTTCGCGCCGTCCCCGCCATCCGCCTGACTGGTCAGGGCGACGGGGATATAATCGACACGCGGCCGGGCGGGCCTTCGCTTGCCGTGCTGCCCTTTCGCGGCATCGGCCTGCCCTCGGGGCAGGCGATCCTGACCGAGGCGCTGGCGCATGAGATCCTGCGCGCCTTGTCGCGGCTGCGCTGGCTCATGGTGATCGCGCGCGGCTCGTCCTTTCGTTTCGACCAGCCGGGGCTGGATGTCGGAGCGGTCGGAACCCGCCTTGGCGCGCGATACATCCTGAACGGCACGGTCGCGCTGGACGGCGGCATCCTGACCATCACCCCGGAACTGGTCGAGACCGCCACGGCCCGCATCCTGTGGACCGACCGCCTGTCCCGCCCGCTGGACAGCTTGGCCGAGTTGCAGCGGATCATCGTGGCGGCGCTCTGCACCGCACTGGAATTGCATGTACCGCTGAACGAGGCGCGGCTGGCCGAGGGGCGCGACATCTCGCAACTCGACGCCTGGGCGAACTATCATCTGGGCCTGCGCCAGATGTTTCGCTTCACCGCCGAGGGCAACCGCCACGCGGCCGAGTTCTTTGCCCGCGCGGCGACCCTCGATCCGGGGTTTGCACGGGCATATGCGGGACTGTCGTTCACCAGCTTTCAGGAAGCCTTCCTGCGCTATGGTCCCGACCGGTCCAAAGCGACCGAGGCCGCCCGCGCCCATGCCGAGCGCAGCCTCGAGATCGACCCGATGGATTCCTTTGCCGCCTATACCTATGGCCGGGCGCATTGGCTGACCGACCAGATGGACATGGCGGCAAGCTGGCTGGCGCGGGCCACCGACCTCAACCCGAATTTCGCGCAAGGCTTCTATTCCCGCGCGCTGACCGCGACGATGATGGCCGAGAACCGGCTCGCCTCGGACGGGGTCGAGCTGGCCTTGCGGCTGAGCCCGCTCGATCCCTTGCTTTACGGCATGTTCGGGACGCGGGCCCTGTCGCTTCTGCAGCAGGGCAAGGATGCCGAGGCCGCCGACTGGGCCGACCGCGCCGGGGCAGCACCCCATGCCCATGTCCTGATCGCGATGATCGCGGCGGCAGCCAACGGCCTTGCCGGGCGCGAGGCGCGGGCACAGGACTGGCTGCGCGAGGTGCAGCGCCAGCGGCCCGACGCCAATGCCGAGATGTTCTTCTCCGCCTTCCCGCTCAGGAACCAGCCCGCGCGCGAGCGTATCCGAAAGGAACTTGCGCGTTTCGGCCTGAATTGAGCGCGCCTGACACGCTGTTTGTCGGAGATTTGAGAGATTCTGCCCTTTTCTGCCCCACGCGGTTCCAGTAGGTGAGCATGACGCGTATATGAAGGCCTGATGCCCTGCATCTGCGCCGGCCCGCTCCGAGCCAGATCGACCCGCCAAGTGAAGTGGAAAGCCAAATGCCAGCCTATCGTTCCCGTACCACCACCCATGGCCGCAACATGGCAGGCGCGCGCGGCCTATGGCGTGCGACCGGCGTGAAGGACGGCGATTTCGGCAAGCCGATCATCGCCGTGGTCAACTCCTTCACGCAATTCGTGCCGGGTCACGTCCACCTGAAGGATCTGGGCCAGCTCGTCGCGCGCGAGATCGAGGCGGCAGGCGGCATCGCCAAGGAATTCAATACCATCGCGGTCGATGACGGCATCGCCATGGGCCATGACGGGATGCTCTATTCGCTGCCCTCGCGCGAGATCATCGCCGACAGCGTCGAATACATGGTGAACGCCCATTGCGCCGACGCGATGGTCTGCATCTCGAACTGCGACAAGATCACGCCCGGCATGCTGAACGCGGCCATGCGCCTCAACATCCCTTCGATCTTCGTCTCGGGTGGACCGATGGAGGCGGGCAAGGTCGTCATGCACGGCAAGAAAGTGGCGCTCGATCTGGTCGATGCGATGGTCGCCGCTGCGGATGAAAGCATCTCGGACGAGGATGTGAAGGTCATCGAGCGTTCGGCCTGCCCGACCTGCGGCTCCTGCTCGGGGATGTTCACCGCGAACTCGATGAACTGCCTGACCGAGGCGCTTGGCCTGTCGCTGCCGGGGAACGGCTCGACGCTGGCCACCCATGCCGACCGCAAGCGCCTGTTCGTCGAGGCCGGGCATCTGGTCGTCGATCTGGCGAAACGCTATTACGAGCAGAACGACACCTCGGTCCTGCCGCGCAATGTCGCGAACAAGCGCGCCTTCGAGAATGCCATGTCCCTCGACATCGCGATGGGCGGCTCGACCAATACGGTGCTGCACATCCTCGCCGCCGCGCATGAGGGCGGGATCGACTTCACCATGAACGACATCGACACGCTGTCGCGCCGGGTGCCGTGCCTGTCGAAGGTCGCCCCGGCCAAGCAGGACGTGCATATGGAGGACGTCCACCGCGCCGGCGGCATCATGGCGATCCTCGGCCAGCTTGAGCGCGGCGGGCTGATCCACCGCGACACCCCGACCGTCCATGCCCCGACCCTTGGCGAGGCGATCGACCGCTGGGACATCAGCCGCACCGACAGCGAAACCGTCCATGACTTCTTCCGCGCCGCCCCCGGCGGCATCCCGACGCAGGTTGCCTTCTCGCAGGATGCGCGGTGGGAGACGCTGGACCTCGACCGCCAGAATGGCGTCATCCGCTCGGTCAACTCGCCCTTCACCGCCGATGGCGGTCTGGCGGTGCTGCGCGGCAATATCGCGCTGGACGGCTGCATCGTGAAAACCGCGGGCGTGGACGAGTCGATCCTGAAATTCACCGGCCCCGCCGTCGTCTTCGAAAGCCAGGACGCGGCGGTCAGCGGCATCCTTGGCAAGAAGGTGCAGGCTGGCGACGTCGTCGTCATCCGCTATGAGGGGCCGAAAGGCGGGCCGGGGATGCAAGAGATGCTTTATCCGACCAGCTACCTGAAGTCCCGCGGTCTCGGCAAAGCCTGCGCGCTGATCACCGATGGCCGCTTCTCGGGCGGCACCTCGGGCCTGTCGATCGGCCATGCCTCGCCCGAGGCAGCGCAAGGCGGCATGATCGGTCTGGTTCGCGACGGCGACATCATCGAGATCGACATCCCGAACCGCACGATCAACCTCGCCGTGCCGGAGGCCGAGCTTGCGACCCGCCGGGCCGAGCAGGACCGTCTGGGCTGGAAACCCGCCCAGCCGCGCAAACGCAATGTCACGACGGCGCTGAAAGCCTATGCGGCCTTCGCCTCGTCGGCCGACAAGGGCGCGGTCCGTATCCTGCCGGAATAAGCGGACCCCCGCCCGCCTCGCCCCCCTTCGGCGGCGAAGCGGGCTCCCCGTCACGCGGACCGGCTGTCTTTGGTCGGGTCATAGCCCAGCAGGCGCAGCGCATTCAGCGTGACGAGGACGGTCGCTCCGGTATCCGCAAGGATCGCGATCCAGAGGCCGGTGATCCCCAGAACCGAGGTCACGAGGAAAACCGCCTTCAGCCCCAGCGCCAGCGCGACGTTCTGGCGGATATTGCCCATGGTCCGGCGTGCCAGCCGGATCAGCGCGGGCACGTCCGTCACCCGGTCGCGCAGGATCGCCGCATCGGCCGTTTCCAGCGCCACATCCGTTCCCGATCCCATGGCGACGCCGACGCCCGCCTGCTTCAGCGCCGGGGCATCATTGATCCCGTCGCCGATCATCATGACGCCGCCCGCCGCATCCATGTCGCGGATGGCCGCGAGCTTGTCCTCGGGCATCATCTCGGCCCGGTGGTCCAGACCCAGCCCGCCCGCGATCGCGGCGGCGGTGCGGCCGTTATCGCCGGTCAGCATGGTTGCCCCGATGCCCAGCGACTTCAATTGCCGGATGGCATCCGCCGCATCGGCGCGCGGCTCGTCGCGCAGCGCGATCAGCCCCAGCGGCTCGTTTGAGCGAAAGACGGCGGCAACCGTCTTGCCCTCTGCCTCCAGCGCCTCGGCCTGGCGCGCGAGGGTCGCGTCGATCCCGCCCATCCCGGCCGCGTGGCGTGGCGAGGTGATCCAGGTTTGCGCGCCATTGACCCGCCCCTCCACGCCGCGGCCGGGCAAGGCCCGCGCATCCGTGGCGAGGGGCAGCGCAAGCCCGGCATCGGCCGCGCGGCGCAGGATGGCCAGCGCCAGCGGATGACCCGACCCGGCCTCGAGCGCCCCGGCGATGGCCAGCAGACCGGCCTCGTCCAGCCCCGGAGCGGGAACGAGATCCGTCACCACCGGCTTGCCCTGGGTCAGGGTGCCCGTCTTGTCAAAAGCCACATGGCTGACCTTGGCCGCCGCCTCGATCACGGCGCCGCCCTTCATCAGCAGCCCGCGTTTCGCCCCCGATGACAGTGCCGAGGCGATCGAGGCCGGAACCGAGATCACCAGCGCGCAGGGGCATCCGATCAGCAAAAGCGCAAGGCCGCGATAGATCCAAGTGCCCCAATCCGCGCCCCCGAGCAGCGGCGGCAGCAGGACGACCAGCGCGGCAATCGCCACAACCGCAGGCATATACCAGCGCGAGAAGCGGTCGATGAAACGCTCGGTCGGGGCGCGGGCCTCCTCGGCCTCCTCGACGAGGCGGATGATGCGGGAGATGGTATTGTCGGCCGCCGCCTTCGCGACCCGGACGCGCAGAACGGCCTCGGAATTGATTGATCCGGCAAAGACCTCGTCCTCCGGCCCTTTGGTGCGCGGCACGCTTTCGCCCGTCACCGGGCTTTCGTCGATCCCGCTCATCCCCTCGAGGATCACGCCATCCGCCGGGATGCGGTCGCCGGGGCGGACCAGCACGACCTCTCCGACCCTCAACTGCCCGGCAGGCACCTCACGCGGGCCGCCGGCGGTTTCCAGCAGCGCGGTTTTCGGGACCAGCGCGGCCAGCGCCCGGATGCCGTCGCGCGCCTTTCCGGCCGCCACGCCTTCCAGCATTTCGCCCACAGCGAACAGAAAGACCACCAGCGCGGCCTCCTCGGCGGCGCCGATCACGAGGGCGCCGAGCGCCGCAATGGTCATCAGGCTTTCGATGGTGAAGGGCTGGCCCAGACGGGCAGCCGTGAATGCCCGTCTCGCGATCGGGGCAACGCCGATGAGACAGGCGAGCAGGAAGGCCCAATACCCAAGCGAGGTGGGGGCGATTAGCTCGACACTCCACGCCAGTGCCAGCAGCCCGCCGGTCAGCAGGACCAGCCGCCCCTTGGCCGTCTGGTGCCAGCCTTGGCCGGGGTTGATATTTCCGGCCTCCGACGGCGCGTCGGGAAGGGGGGCGGCGGGCCGCGCTTCGGGATGCGGGGGCGTTCCGGGGATCACGAAGGCCTTCTTGCGCGGCGGCTCCTGCCCCTTCGGCGCGATGCCGAAGCCAAGCTTGCGCACCGTCTCCTCGATGGCGGCGGCTGTCGTCGCGCCGGGCGCGAGGTCCAGCGTCAGCCGCTCGGTCATCAGCGCGACACTCACACCGCTGACGCCGGGCAAACGCTCGACCGCGCGCGTCACCTTGGTGGAGCAGGCCCCGCAATCCATGCCGGTTACGGTCCATTCCCTGCGGCCCATCTGTTCGACCATGTCCAGTTCCCCTCCTGCCGGGCGGTCCGGCAGCTTGATTGCATCGATTCCCGTTGCTAATTCCTCTAGCACCTAGAGGAGCAAGAGGTTTTTTCGCGATGCTCACCATCGGACAGCTTTCGCAGGCCACCGGAGTCAAGGTTCCGACGATCCGCTATTACGAGCAGATCGGCCTTTTGCCCGAACCCGACCGCAGCGAGGGGAACCGCCGCCTCTATGATCGGGCGACGCGGGACCGGCTGGCCTTCGTGCGCCATTCCCGCGATCTCGGCTTTTCGCTCGACTCGATCCGCGAGCTTTTGTGCCTGTCGGACGAGCCGGGGCGGTCCTGCGAGGCGGTCGACGACATCGCGCGCCGCCAGCTGGCCGAGGTCGATGCCCGCATCTCGCGCCTCGAAGCCCTTCGGGGCGAGCTGCAAAGGATGCTGGGGCATTGCTCAAACGGGACGATCGCCGAGTGCCGGGTGATCGAGGTGCTGGGAAATCACGGGCTCTGCGCCGAGGATCATTCAGGTGCGGGCAGCGACCGTCTCTAGGGCAGAGCGGAGTGCAGCTATCCCTGCTGTCTCAGCGTGATATCCGCCGGACGACTGGACGAGGCGACAAGATCGGCATTCGGCAGATCGTTGCCAAGCGCCTTCGCCTTGGCCACTTCGGGCGGCAGGCCCAGCCCCAGCCAACGGTCGAGCAAGCGCCGCTCGAGTTCGGCGCGCGGAACCTCGAGGCGGATGGTCAGGTCGAAGCAGGGTTTCAGTTGAAGCCATGGCTGCCGATCCAGCAGCAGGTAATTCCCCTCGATCAGCAGCAGGGGCGTCGAGGCGGGGATGAGCCGCGCCCCGGCCCGCGCGATCTCGAGGTCGCGGTCAAAGACCGGGACGGCGATCTCATCCTCGGTATTGGCGCGCAGCCGCGCCAGCATGGCAGCAAGCCCGCCCACATCGAAGGTATGGGGCGCGCCCTTGCGGTCCAGCGTCCCCCGCGCCCTGAGAACGGCATCGTCGAAATGAAACCCGTCCATCGGCACCACCGCCGCAATCCCCGGCTGCCGGTCATTCAGCGCCTGAACCAGCTGGTCGCAAAGCGTCGACTTTCCGCTGCCCGGCGGGCCGGCGACGGCGACCAGTCGCCGCCGCTGCGCCAACGCCCCGAGGCGCGACAGCAGCCCGTCGATCGTCACCTGATCATAGCCGGTCATCGGTAGAACCTCCCCTCCCCCAAGCAGAGCGCCCGATCAGATCGGAAGCTCCTCCATCGCCAGAAGCGCGGCGCCGCGCACGCCCAGATCCTCGGAATTGCTGGCGAGCGCGATGGTCAGTTGTTGTGTCGCCAGCGGCAGGCAGCGCTTGTAGATCAACTCGCGCACCCCGGCCAGCATGGCCTCGCCGGCGCGGGCAAGCTGGCCGCCGATCACCAGCACCTCGGGGTTCAGCATGGCGACCAGATCGGCGCTGACCTTGCCCAGAACCCGGCTGCCGCGATTGATCGAATTCAGCGCCTCCGGCTCTCCGCGCAGCCAAAGCTCCATCACGTCGCGCGCGTCCTGACAGTCAAAGCCCAGCCCGCGCAGATCGCGGGCCAGCGCCCAGCCGGCGGCATGGGCCTCGGTGCAGCCTTCTTTGCCGCAGCGGCAAAGGGGCGCGGGCTGGATGCCGTGCTGGATATGGCCCAGATCGCCCGCAGTTCCCGACGCGCCGCGCAGCAGGACGCCCCCGACCATGATCCCGCAGCCGATCCCGGTCCCGACCTTGATCATCACGAAGTTGCGGCATCCCGGCCAGTTCAGCCGATGCTCGGCCAGGCAGAGCAGGTTCACGTCATTGTCCACCGCCGCCGGCAGGCCGGTCAGCGCCCCAAGCCGGCTGCGAATGTCGATCGCCTCCCAGCCATACATGACCGAGGGCATCGCGACCCGCCCCGAGGCGACATCGAAGGGCGCGGGGACGGAAAGCCCCACGGCCGCGACCCGCGCCGTCGCGGCGGCGGAGCGGTCGAGATCGGCCGTCATCCGGGCCAGCCCGCCCAGCGTGACCTCGGGAGCGGCGCGCAGGTCCAGATCAATGATGCGCTGGTCCAGCATCCGGCCGGCAAGGTCGAACAGGCAGGCGCGTGCGCGCCGCTCTCCCATGTCGATGCCGACCAGATTGCAATAATCGGGATTGATCACGAAGCCCCGCGCCGGCCTGCCCCCGACCGAGGGCCGTGCGGCCCCTTCGCAGAGCAGCCCGGCATCGAGGAGTTCGCTGATTCTCAGCGCCGCCGTGCCGCGTGACAATCCCGTGGCCGCTTCGATCTCGCGCTGGGTCTGTGCCTCTCCGCTGCGGACAAGGCGGTAAATGGCCGTGGCGGCGTCTTTCCTCATGTTTTCCTAGGCTTTCGGCGTCGCAGTTGTCACGCACCACTTATGAATAATATTGGGCAAAAGATAGGCATTCAATGTTTTTATTGACAGAATGTGACGCCGCCCGTTCACTTGTCCCATGCGTGGAGGAGCGCGCATAAAGGGAGGAAATAATGAGCAAAAGAAGCTGGCTCGCCTATGGCGGGGCCATTGCGGCGCTTTGTCTCGGCGTCTCGACTGCCCAGGCTCAGGACGACATTCTGGTCGGCCTGATCACCAAGACGGACACCAACCCCTTCTTCGTCAAGATGCGCGAGGGCGCCTCGGAAAAGGCGAAGGAGCTTGGGGTCAAGTTCCAGGCCTTCGCCGGGAAATTCGACGGCGACAACGACACCCAGGTCCAGGCGGTCGAGAACCTGATCGCGGCAGGGGCCAAGGGCATCCTGATCGTCGCCTCAGACACCAAGGCCATCGTGCCGACGATCCAGAAGGCCCGGGATGCGGGACTGCTGGTCATCGCGCTCGACACGCCGCTGGAGCCGATGGATGCCGCGCAGGCGACCTTCGCCACGGACAACTTCCACGCCGGTGAGCTGATCGGCGAATGGGCGCGGCGCAGCTTGGGGGACGAAGCCGCGTCGAAGGCCCATGTCGCCTTCATCGACGCCCATGAAAGCCAGCCCACGGTCGACGTCGCCCGCGATCAGGGCTTCATGAAAGGTTTCGGCATCGACATCAAGGATCCGGCCCGCCGCGGTGACGAGGACGATGCCCGCATCGTCGGTCACGAGATGGGCGAAGGCTCGGAGGTCGGCGGCCGCAACGGCATGGAGACCCTGCTGCAAAAGAACTTCGACGTGAACGTGGTCTATACGATCAACGAACCCACCGCCGCCGGCGCGTGGGAGGCGTTGAAGGCCGCGGGCAAGGCGGACGGGTCCGTCCTTGTCACCTCGGTCGATGGCGGCTGCCCGGGGGTCAAGAACGTGGCGGATGGCGTGATCGGCGCGACCTCGATGCAGTTCCCGCTGCTGATGGCCTCGCTGGGGGTCGAAGCGATCGTCGAACATGCCAAGAACGGCACCGTCCCCGCCCCGTCCGAGGGACTGACCTTCACCAATACCGGCGTCAAGCTGGTGACGGACAAGCCCGTCGAGGGGCTGGAATCGATCACCAGCGAAGAGGCCCTAAAGATCTGCTGGGGCTGACCCGGCCTGCGGCCCGCCGTCCTTGCGGGCTGCCCAATCACATCTGACAGCACGGGGGTGACGGATGTCGTCTGACGACACGCCACATTTCTCGGAACATGCGGGGCCTGGCCGTCGCGTGATAAATTTCCTGCACGGCAATCCGACGATCATCCCCTTTCTGGTGCTGGTCATCGGCCTGGCGATCTTTTCGCTGATCGTCGGCAAGCGCTTCTTCCATCCGTTCAACCTGTCCCTGGTGCTGCAACAGGTGACGGTCATCGGGATGCTCGCGCTGGCGCAGACGCTGATCATCCTGACGGCGGGGATCGACCTGTCGGTCGGCGCGATCATGGTCCTCAGCTCGGTCGCGATGGGGCAGATGGCGCTGACGCTTGGCCTGCCGCCCGAAATTGCGTTGCTGGCCGGCATTGCGGTCGGTGCGGCCTGCGGTGCGCTGAACGGGCTGCTGATCACCTGGCTGCGGTTGCCGCCCTTCATCGTGACGCTCGGCACATGGAGCATCTTCAACGCCTTCGTGCAATTCTGGTCCGGCGGCCAGACCATCCGCCAGCAGGAAATCGCGGCCGACGCGGCGATCCTGCAATGGACCGGGACCGCGCTCCAGCTTGGCGCATGGCGGCTGACGCTCGGCTCGGTCCTGATGCTGGGGCTGGCGGGCCTCCTCTGGTACATGCTGAACCGCACCGCTTACGGCCGCCACATTTATGCGGTGGGCAATGATCCCGAGGCCGCGCGCCTATCGGGCATCAGCACCCGGCGCGTGCTGTTTTCCGTCTATCTGATCGCCGGGGCAATCTGCGGGCTGGCGGGTTGGGTGCTGATCGGACGGATCGGCGCGGTCAGCCCGCTGGGCGGAGGCTCGGCCAACCTCGACAGCATCACCGCCGTGGTGATCGGGGGAACCTCGCTTTTCGGGGGGCGCGGCTCGATCCTCGGCACGCTGATCGGGGCACTGATCGTGGGCTTTTTCCGCAACGGCCTCGCCCTCGCGGGGCTGGACGTGCTGTGGCAGGAATTCGCGATCGGGTGCCTCATCATCATGGCCGTGGGCTTCGACCAATGGCTGCGGAGGATCTCGAATTGAGCGCGGCGCTGATCCCCGACGCTGCGGGCCACCAGCCGGTCCTTGCCGCGCGCGACCTGCGCAAGGCCTATGGCCGGGTCGTCGCCATGGACGGGGCGGATTTCGACCTCTATCCGGGCGAGATCCTAGGCGTCATCGGCGACAATGGCGCGGGAAAATCCTCGATGATCGCGGCGCTCGCGGGGGCCGTCCGCCCCGATAGCGGCGAGATCTGGCTCGCGGGCGAGCAGGTTCGCTTCGCCAATCCGATGGAAGCCCGCGCCAAGGGGATCGAGACGGTTTTCCAGACCCTCGCCATGGCCCCGGCGCTCACCATCGTCGACAACCTGTTTCTGGGTCGCGAATATCGCAAGCCCGGCTTCCGCGGGCGCTGGCTGCGGGCGCTGGACCGGGGAAGGATGCGGGCCGAGGCGCGCAAGCATCTGAGCGAGCTTGGCCTAGCCACCATCCAGAACATTGACCAAGTCGTCGAGACCCTCTCTGGCGGCCAGCGGCAGGGCGTGGCGGTGGCGCGGGCCTGCGCCTTCGGCTCGCGCGTCATCATCCTTGACGAGCCCACGGCGGCACTGGGCGTCAAGGAAAGCCGCAAGGTTCTGGACCTGATCCTTGACGTGCGCCGCCGCGGCATCTCGGTCGTGCTGATCAGCCATAACATGCCGCATGTGTTCGAGATCGCCGACCGCGTGCATATCCACCGGCTGGGCCGGCGCATCGCCCAGGTCCGCCCCGACCAGATCAGCATGTCCGACGCCGTCGCCATCATGACCGGCGCCATGCCCCCACCCACCGACGACGACCAAGGGAGAACGTGATGTACAGGATGGACGAAAAGCTCGCGCGGATCAGGGCGGGCAAATACGGCAAGGGCGATTTCATCATCGCCGACGCCAAGGACGGCGACATGGGGCCTTCGATCAACTCCTCAGGGCCGCACCGCGCCAATGACGGAAGCTGGACGCGCTATCGCACGCGGGCCGAGTTCCTCGACAAGATCCAGGCGATCGTCGAGCAGGACATCGTGGATATCATGCTGACCTCGGTTTCCAATCTGGAGGCATTGAACGCGCGCGGGGTCTATAGCAACAGCCGGGTGAAGCCGGTGGTCCGCGCCAATGACGCGACCGATTGCTGGGTGTTTCGCGGCGCCACCTATGCGGCCGAGCCATCGCGCCCGTTCCGCACCGCGAACCCCGCCGTGGCGAAGTCCCTTGGCACGGATCTGGGTCTTTATTCGATCACCTTCAACAACGATCTCGACGCGGATTACTTCTCGCTCGAAGAGTTCGCGGCATTCCGCGAGGATGCGTTGAACAATGATTTCAAGTATTTCCTTGAAGTGTTCAACCCGAACGCTCCCGTGAACCTCGCGCCCGAGGATATTCCCGGCTTCGTCAATGACGCCATGATCCGCTGCCTTGCCGGCCTCAGCACGCGCGAGCGGCCGGAGTTCCTGAAGATCCCCTATAACGGCCCCGCCGCGTTGGAGGAGCTTGCCGGATACGACCCATCGGTCATCGTCGGCATCCTTGGCGGGGGTGCTGGCACGACGCGCGACTGCCTTGAGCTGATCGCTCAGATCGAACGCTATGGCGCGCGGGTCGCGCTGTTCGGGCGCAAGATCAACCTTGCCGACGACCCGCTGGAGATGGTGCGCATGATGCGCGCCGTGGCGGATGGCGATCTGAACTCCGAACAGGCGGTGCGCGAATATCACGGCAGCCTGGCGCGGAGCGGCATCACGCCCACGCGCGCGCTGGACGAGGATGTCCAGATCACCGAGGCGGTGCTGAAAGCCGCCGCCTGAACCCCAAGCACAGGTCGGATCAATGGAACGGAACGGGTTCGTCACCGGCGGCACCTGGTGTGTCGACTACAACATGACCTTGCCCCACTGGCCGCGAGAGGAAACCGCGACCCGGATCCTGTCAAGCACCCGGCAGGGCGGCGGATCGGGCTGTAATTTCGCGGTCGACATGCGCCGGCTGGCGCCCGAGATCCCGGTCTCGACCATTGCGCTTTGTGGGGATGACAGCGATGGGGCGCTGCTGCGCTCCATCGCGCGCGAAAACGGGATCGATGCGCGCTTCCACGTCGTTCCCGCACCCACCCACCGCACCATGGCCTTCACCGCGCTGGAGAACGGCCGCCGTACGCATCTGTTTCAGGCTGAATCAAGCGACCTGCTGACGCCGGATCATTTCGACTTTTCGAATACGCGGGCAGCCATCCTGCATCTGGGGTTGCCGGGCACCCATGCGGCCATGGACGCGCCCTGGCAGAATGATCCGAATGGCTGGGTGACGGTGCTGCGAAAGGCGCGGAGTGCCGGGCTGCGCACCAATCTGGAGGTCATGACCATCGCCGCCGACACGCTGCGGGAACTGGTCCTGCCCTGCCTGCCGCATCTCGACTACCTCGTGGTCAATGATTACGAAATCGGCGCGCTGACCGGCATCGAGGTTCTGCCCGGCGGAGAGGTGGCGGCGCCCGCCATCCTGCAGGCCGCCCGCCGCGCGCTGGAGATGGGGGCGATGTCCATGGTCGTGGTGCATTTCCCGTCGGGTGCGGTCGCCGTGGACCGGTCCGGGGCGGTGGCATCCCATCCCTCGGTTCAGGTGCCGAAATCCACCGTCGCGGGAACCAATGGCGCCGGGGACGCCTTCGTCGCGGGCTTTTTCTGCGGCATCTCGCGCGGGCGGGGGCTGGACGAATGCCTAGCCTTCGCCCATGCGGCGGCCGCGGCATCGCTGCGATCGGTGGACACCTATGGCGCGGTGGAACGCATCGAGACCTGCCTCGACCTCGCGAATGGCTATGGCTGGCGCGCGCCGTTGCAGCTTGCCCTGCCTTCGGGGCACGGGAGAGCCTGACTAAATCGCATTGGTCGGGAAAGTCTTTCGTCGCGATATTCGAACCCTGTCGGTTAGGGACGCGCCTCGCGAAAACATGGTAGTAGAAATTTTGCGCCAATTCTGATAATATAAATCCTGGTCGTATATATGACCCATGCAAGTCGTCACTTCGTCACTGCATTATCGGCTGATATTTCGATATTTTCATGAGTCGACCCTGTTTTTGTTAATGAGGGAAGTATCATGTCGCTGGATCGTCGCATTTTCTTTGACCGGATCCGTCCGCTGTTCGGAGGTCGCCTGACGCAGCTTCAGGTGGAAGGCATGGACGCCATTCTGAACAGTTGGGAAAGGCGCGCGCCCGGTTCTGACCTGCGCTGGCTTGCCTATCTGTTCGCGACCGCCTTTCACGAGACCGCGCGCACCATGCAGCCCGTGCGGGAAGCGTTCTGGCTGTCCGAGGATTGGCGACGCAGGAACCTGCGCTATTACCCCTATTACGGGCGCGGCTATGTCCAGTTGACCTGGCCGCAGAACTACGCCCGGGCCGGGGCCTTTGTCGGTGCGGATCTGGTCCGCAATCCCGATCTGGCCATGCTGCCCGAATACGCCGCGACGATCCTGTTCGTGGGAACCGAGGCGGGCTGGTTTCGCGGCGATGCCCGAGGCCGACACACGCTGGCCCGCTATTTCAACCGCAACGTCAATGACCCCGTCGGCGCGCGCGAGATCATCAACGGGCGCGAGTTCAAGACCATCAACGGCCGGCGGGTCTTGCTCGCGACGGTGATCGCCGAATATCACGCGGCATTTCTGCAGGCAGTCACGGCCGCCGCGCGGGCAAGCGTCAGGGCGCCCGGCGACGTCGAGATGCCCCATGCCCGCAGCTTCGACGCGGTCATGATGACCGAAGACCTCGTGGCCGGACAGTACAGCCTGTCCGATCAGCTCATGCCGGAACTGGCCTTCGCAGACTTCGCCGATGCCGAGATCGCGGCGGAAAGCCCGGCGGCAACCATGTTCTCCGATGAGGTCGCGCCCCCCTTCGACGATGGGCCACAGGACGCTCTGGCCGGTGAGCAGAATTATCTTGTCGATCGCACGGTCGAAATCGTCATGGGCTATCTGGCCAGCAGCAACAGGATCGACCAGGCCGAGTTGCCGGGGCTGATAACCGGCGTGCATAGGGCGCTTGCCGGGCTCTCCATACAACCGCTGGATGTCGGCCTTTCGATATATGCGATGGCCCCGGAAATGCCGGAGGATATGGTGGAGGCAACCGATCCGCCCAAGGCAGCAACCGCGCGCAAACGATCACGTCCCCGCAAGGCTCGGGAATATCAGGACGGCCCTGCGCCGGAACATGCCTGAACACAGCCTGTCAATCCCCGTTTCCCGAAAGATGATTTCATCATCAATACCCACGACCAAATAACCGGAGTGAATTGAGGCGTCACTTCGCCGCGTCACTTATGGCTGATCGCGGCAGCATATTATCAGCTTCGCGCAACTGCATGTCAGATTCTCATTTCCTTTAATAATCGCGACGTTGAGGTAATTTGATGGATGAGATCGCTGGATTTCCAAAAATCGGCGCGAAACGCGACCTCATCGACCTGCGTGATCACATGTTTGTCCCGCGCTTCGAGCTTTTGCCGCCCGAGCATCTGTCTTGGTATGATCTGTTCGCATCCGGCAGCCCCGGCATCCTGCCCTTCGACCTGTGCGATCAGCGTAGGCGTGGCAATTGCGTGGGACAGGCCCTAGATCGACGTCCAGTTTCGACAGCGCGACGGTCCGCACCCGCCACCCGCGCGGGTCAGCGCTGCCATGCTTCATCGGATGGCGATGTTTTACGATGTTGCCGAAGGCACCGCACAGGACGGCATCCGCAGCCTGCGATCGGACATCAAGGCCTTCTTCCATCACGGCGTCTGCCCTGACGGTGAGGGCAAGGATGGCTGGGCGGATGACGATGCCAGTGCCCTTCGCGATCTGGCCGACGCGCAGGGCTATGCGACCACCACCCTCCTCTCGCGCGAGGCGACGCGGGAGGCGGTCATCGAGGAATTGCGCCGCGCCGCCCGTGACCTCAACGCGGGCGACCAGTTCCTGTTCACCAATGCGAGCCACGGCAGCCAGCTCGCCGATTTCAACGGCGACGAGAAGGAGATCGCCAACCGCAATCCCGACAGCACGATCTGCCTCTATGACGACCAGATGATCGACGATGAGCTGTGGCATCTCTTCGGAGATTTCAAAAGCGGTGTGCGCATCGTGATGATCTCGGACAGCTGCCATTCGGGCACGATTGCGCGGCTGCATGATGAACTGGGCCTGAGCATCGGCGCGGTGCAGTTCCGCAGCCTCGACGCGCGCAAAGGCGTCCTTTTCGCACATTGGGGCAAGTCGGTGGATTCGGTCGGCGTCGCGGCGGTCCGGCTGGTCTTCAACCGCGACTTCTACGAAACGGTGGCCCGACCGGTCGTCGAGCAGCGCCTGACCGACGCTCCGAGCCAGATCCTCGCCTTCAAGCTG
>NZ_DATMFA010000104.1:0-6271 GCF_035556475.1 Paracoccus sp. (in: a-proteobacteria)
CAGCGCTGCAGAATTTCTCGGTGATAGCGATGGCCAAGCCAGAACGAGAGACCGTCTCCGATGATCGCGCCGACCGAGGCCGCCACCAGCAACGGCCACAACTTCACGATGCCACTCGGCACGAGCGCACTGATTGCCAAAATTGCAGCAGTGCCGGGTATGAACACGCCAATGACAGGAATGGATTCCGAGAGAGCCAGAAACAGCACGGCCGCATAGGACAGATGAGGATGAGCTGCGATGAATGCGGTTACGTCTGCGAAGAATGCCAACATCCTCAACCTACCTACAGGACGGAAGTGACGTATCGGTCCAGACGCGTCCCTGCAAAATAAAATGTCTGGACGACCCGTGCCCTGCGTACCGGTTCTAATGCCACAGGGCTATGATCACACGATTATCGATCGGCGGACAGGGTTTCTGCCGGACCTGCCATCGTCATATAGACGACGAGGCCAAGGATCGCTGCTAGAAACACCAGACTTGTCGCTGTCGTCCCCAGACCCAGTCCCCCATTGGCAACCGGTTGCGACAGCAGGTCGCCAAGCGATGCGCCAAGCGGACGAGTCAGGATATAGGCAAGCCAGAAAGCCGTGACCGCGCCGATGATATTGGTCCGCCACATGCCCACGACCACAAGGATCGCCGCACCGAACAGAAGCGCCGAGGCCAGATAGCCAAGACCAAGTTGCCCGGCCAGAAGGTCGCCTGCGGCGGTTCCAAGCGCGAAGGTGAACAGAACTGCAAGCCAATAACAGGCCTCGCGGACCGGATTGTCGATCGAGTGGATCGACAGCGTATGCTCGCGCCGGTACCAGATGACGAAGGTCGCAATCAAGGCCGCGATGAAGATCACCGTCGAAAGCTGCAACGCCACGCCATAGGTGTCGGTCAGGCTGTCGGTGATCAGTGTCCCCACGATCGAGATCATGGTGACCGCGAGCCAATAGATCCAGGGCATATAGCGGTCGGCGCGCATCTGGATGAACAGAACCACCGCCAGCGCCAGCGCCATCAGGATCGATGTCGTGGGCAGGCCCAACCCCAACTTGAAGATCAGATAATCGGCGCCCGTCTCGCCGACCGTGGTCGCCATGATCTTGATAGCCCAAAAGCAAGCCGTGACCTCGGGGACTTTGTTGTAAAGATCGTCCCGCGCAGCGGGCGTGACCGAATATGTCATCTCTGTCCCTCTCTGAAATGAGACTCATGCCCCAAGGAGCTAGACCCGGCAGATGATCTGAAAATCGGGGAAAGATTACGTCTTCGTAATCTTGCGGCTTGGCGTTCAGCGGCGGTCGCGGCCTTCCGGGGGAACAATTACGAATTCGTAATCGATACGGGATTTGACGGTCAGGCGGGCCGCCTAGCTTTGGTTCATCGCGGCAATTTTGCCGCCGTCTTGAAGGAGACCAAGATGAAACGCACAATATCCACTCTTGCGCTGGCAGCGATCGCAGTGGCAAGCGCCACAACCGTCGGTCAGGCCCGGCCCCCATCCGACGACACGGCCGAAATCCAACAGTTCCTGAAAGCGCCCAAGAGCATTTCGGACGCGATCCGCGCCGCCGAATCCTCGACCGGCGGCAAGGCCATCGAGGCCGAGTTCGACGACCACAAGGGTGTTGCGGCCTATGAGGTCAAGACCGTCGCAGGTGACACTGTCGCCAAGGTCAAGATCGACGCTGCCTCGGGGCAGGTGATCAAAACCAAGGACAAGGGCACGCTTGCCACGAAGGATGACGACGATGTGGTCGATCCGGCGAAGATGACGGTCTCTCTTTTGGACGTGGTGGCGAAGGCCGAGGCGGAAAGCGGCGGCAAGGTCATGTCGGTCGACCATGAAAGCGAGAATGGAACGACGCATACTCAGCTTGAGATCGTCAAGGCCGATGGCTCCCTGCTGGATTATACATTCGACGCATCGGCGGCTAAGCTGATCCCCATGATCGAGGGTCAGGGCGATTCCGGCGAACTGTCGGAGGGTTAATCTGAAATAGGATCGGGGCGGCGAAATCCGCCCCATTTCGGGAAATGGCCAGATGCGCATCCTGATTGTCGAAGACGACCAGACCACTGCCGATTATATTGCACGCGGCCTTCGCGAAGAAGGCCATGTCCCGCAGATCTGCGGCAATGGTCGCGACGGGCTGGTGACTGCCCAAAGCGCGGATTTCGACGTGCTTGTCGTCGACCGGATGTTGCCCGACCTTGATGGCTTGTCGCTGATCCGCACCTTGCGGAGTGCCAAGAACCTGACACCAGCGATTTTCCTGACTGCGATGGGCGGGATTGACGACCGCATCGAAGGGCTGAACGCAGGCGCCGACGATTATCTGGTCAAACCCTTCGCCTTTGGTGAGCTGTCGGCCCGCATTCAGGCCCTTGGCCGCCGTCCGCAGATGCGTGATGAGGAAACCGTCCTGATGGCCGGTGACCTGCGCATGGATCTGATCCGCCGACGCGTCACCCGAGGAGATACCGAAATCGAGCTGCTGCCGCGCGAATTTGCGTTGCTGGAATGCCTGCTGCGGCGCAAAGGGCGCGTCCAGACCCGGACCATGCTGCTGGAGGCGGTGTGGGACTTAAACTTCGATCCGCAAACGAACGTCGTCGAAAGCCACGTCTCGCGGCTTCGCGCCAAGATCGACAAGCCCTTTGCGACCGAGTTGATCCGAACCATCCGCGGTGCGGGTTACAGGATCGACGGATGAACCGCTGGCGCGACGCCCTTCGCTCGACCCCGATGCGGTTGACGCTGCGACTGGTCGTGCTTTTCCTGCTCGTCGGCAGCGTATCCTTTCTCGTGACATGGTGGCTTGCGAACGAAGCTCTGCTCAGCGCCACCGAAATCGTGCTCGAACAGGAAATCGAAGAACTCTCGGCTTCAGGCGATCCAGAGATCATCGCCCGCGCGGTCGGTGATGGCGCTGAGCAGGCCGACCCCGAACACCAGATTCTGCGCTACGACGGGCCGGGCGGGCCGGTTGGCAACTATCTCGGCCCCCTGCCCGGCGAAAAGCTGCGGCAGGCCGATCTGCATGACAAGGGGCAGGATATCGACGGCAGCTATATCCTGCTCTCTGAACGCATCGGCGAGGCCCTTCTGACCGTCGGTCAGGATACTGAAGCCTTCGACGACCTGCGCGAAGTCTTCATCAATGTGCTTCTCTTCACCCTGCTGCCGACCGCGGGCCTGCTGCTCGCCGGTGGAATGATGATCGGCCTGCGCTCGGCCCGGCGATTGACCGCTATCGAAGATACGCTGGCGCGGCTCACATCCGGCGACTTGACGGCGCGCCTGCCGCCGACGCCCGGCCCGCCCGACGATCTGAGCCGGGTCGGCGCGGGGATCGACCGCCTGGCTGCCGCGCAAGAGGCATCCGTCGCGGCGTTGAAGCAAGTTTCGACCGATATCGCGCATGATTTGCGCACCCCGATCCAACGGCTGGCGCTGGTTCTGGATCAGGGTGCGGCGGATCTGCCCGATGCGCCTGCGCAGGAGGTCTTCAACCGGGCGAGCGCCGAGATCCAGCACATCTCGACGACCTTTGACGCGCTGCTGCGCATTGCGCAGATCGAGGGCAGCGGACCTGGCCAGAATTTCGCGCCCGTCGACCTTGGCCAATTGGCGCGCGATATCGCCGAACTCTACGACCCTGCCGCGCAGGAAAGCGGACATCAGATTTGGTTGCAGGTATCGGGGAAGACCATCGTTCAGGGCGACCGCACCTTGCTTGGACAAGCGATTGTCAATCTGCTGGAAAACGCTCTGCGTCACAGCGCGCCCGGGACGGTTACGCTTGCGGTCGACGGCCAGACCTTGTCCGTCGGCGACCACGGCCCCGGCATTCCCGAAGCCGAACGTGAGGCCGTTCTGCGCCGCCTCTATCGCCTCGACCGCAGCCGCAACACCCCCGGCAACGGCCTCGGCCTCAGTCTGGTGGCCGCGATTGTCCGAAGGCACGGCGCGGAGTTGATCCTGACGGACAACCATCCCGGATTGCTGGCAACCATTCGGTTCAGCGCGACCGATATCAGGAAGGGCGTCGGAGACCGAGAAGCCGGTTCCGCATCTACATGAAGCGACCGTCCGCTCCGTCCCGCGCTGCGTCGAAGAATTCGCAGTGTCAGGCACCAACATCCGGTTTGGCGCTTTTGCGGCGGCTCCCGACTGGGCCCGATCGGCAGCTTTGGGCAGGCCCGCTCCTCGCCGGCAGTCGGACGACCCTCTTCGACAGAGAGTTCCCTCGTTCGGCCCCGCAGCATGTCACTCGGGGCGGCCAGACCTTGATTGCTGACCATCTGGCGCAGGGCTCGAACTGGCCGGGACAGGAGCGCCGCAGATACGGATCTGCGGCGAGGCTTCAGCAGGCCGCAGTGTAGGTCTGCCCGGTCTGCGTATTGCGATAGCTGCACATCTTGGTAGTGGGCTGGCGCGCTCCGACCTGTGCACCGACCGCAGCACCTGCCAGCGTCGCCGCCGTTCTGCCGCTGCCCGAACCGACCTGATTGCCGACGGCCGCGCCCACCAGGGCCCCGGATGCCGCATTGACGCCCTGATTGTCCGAACAACCGGACAAGCCACCCAGGCTTGCAAGCATGAGAACCGCAGCCCCTGCCAGTTTCATCATGATTTCGTCTCCTGTCGCGAGGGAAAGCCAAGAACGAATTGAAGCTGATCGCCTAGCCCTGCGCGCAGGGCTTTGGGTTGAGCAGTAAAGCCTAACGTCGCTATCAACTTTCAACCCGGCGGCAAGTTCCTTGCACATCGCAGCCATTTTGCCGCCTTCGGCAACAAGGCTGATACGCCCAAGTCGTGAGGGGCGCCGTGGCCAATGAGTGGATCATAATCCGTGTGGACGTTTCATTCCGGCGAGTCGACAGTAGTATTCATCGCAAAACCGAGGCTTGGAGATTTCGCAATGACGATCACGGGCAAGCAACTGTTCACGACATTGGAACCGGATGGAACGCTGACGGTGGCGGTCGAAGAAGTGACCGTCCCCGATCCGACCGGCAACCAGGTTCTCGTGAAAATGGAAGCCGCGCCGATAAACCCGTCGGACCTCGCCATCCTGGTCGGTGCGGCCGATCTGGAGACGGCCAGCTACTCGCCCGGCAAATTCGTTGCCAGAGTGCCCGAGCCATTCAACGCGGGCTCGAAGGCGCGCCATGGTCTCAAGCTGCCCGCCGGGAACGAAGGTGCCGGTACGGTTGTCGCAGTTGGCGACAGTGACACGGCCAGATCGCTCCTGGGCCAGCGCGTCTCCTGTGTCCCGGGCAATGCCTACAGCCAATATTGCATTGCCGACGCCGCGATGTGCCTGCCCTTGGGCGATCATTCGGCCGAGGATGGCGCGAGCGCCTTCGTCAATCCCATGACCGCTCTGGGCTTCGTCGAGAATGCCAGGATGGACAGGCAGAACGCGATCCTGCACACGGTCGGGGCATCCAACCTGGGCCAGATGCTGACCCGCATTTGCAAGGAAGATGGCATCGGTCTGGTCAATATCGTCCGAAAGGACAGTCAGGTTGATTTGCTGAGAAGCCTCGGCTCCACCCATGTCGTCAACTCGTCGAATGACGATTACATGCGCCAGTTGAGTGCCGCGATCGAAGACACCGGCGCATTTTATGGCTTCGACCCGGTCGGCGGCGGCCAAGGCGTCGACAATGCCTTCAAGGCCATGGAGCAGGTCGCGGTCAGCAGAATGACGGAATATTCGCGCTATGGGTCGAACCAGCCGAAGCGCATGTTCATATATGGGCGACTGGACATGGCCCCGACGATCTTGTCCCCGAGCTACGGCTTTGGCTGGACCCTTTCGGGTTGGCTGCTGTTCCCCTTTCTCCAAGCGGCCGGGACGGAAACCGTCAGCCGGATGCGGGAGCGCGTGCGCGAGAGCCTCACCACCACCTTCGCCAGCCATTACAAAAAGCGCGTCAATCTCGACGAGATGCTGACCAAGCAGGCCGTGACCGATTACAGGGCCATGAGGACAGGTGAGAAATATCTCGTGACTCCGTGGTCGTGATGGCGGTGCCCGGAAGTGATCGGTTCGTGTCGGAGTGCGATAGGGCATGAACGGCTGCTTCGGTGAATGCTGTCGCGCAGCAAGATGAAAGACTGAGCTACTCCCCGATCCTTGGACAGATTTCGGGGATGTTTAAGCTACTGCCTGTGCCTGCCGGTCGGTTTCGATTCTGTTGAAGTAGACCACGGCGGGGGGTAACCCGCCATGGGCAGTGTGTGGCCGCCGATGGTTGT
>NZ_DATMFA010000105.1:0-65311 GCF_035556475.1 Paracoccus sp. (in: a-proteobacteria)
CACCGCGGATGGCTGGATCGTCACCGCGCCCGAGTTCCATGCCTCGACCACCGAGGGCACGCTGGCCGCCGATCGCGAGGTCAATGTTCTGGCCCCGTTCGGCGATCTGACCGCCGGCGCGATGGAATTGCGACCGGTTTCGCCGGGCAACCCGGATCACGTTCTTGATTTGAAGGGCGGAGTCCGCTTGATATACCGGCCATGACGCGCCTGACCCACCCGGCCGCGACAGGCCCCGTGCGGCCCCTCGGCAGAAAGGAAATCCGATGATCCGCTCAGGCCTGCTGCCTTTGTCCCTGTCGCTGGCGCTGATGATGGCGCATGGCGCATCCGCCCAGAGCACCGGATTCGGCAATGCGCAGGACGTGAGCGCCCCGGTCGAGGTCACGGCCGATACCCTGCAGGTCGACCAGAAGACGGGATTGGCGGTGTTTTCCGGCAATGTGCTGATCGGGCAGGGCGCGATGCGGCTTTCCGCCGACCGCGTCACCGTGACCTATGCCGGGCAGGATGCCCGCAAGATCAGCGCGCTCAAGGCCGAGGGGAATGTCACCATGGTCAGCGGCGAGGACGCGGCCGAGGCGAAGACCGCCGATTATGACGTCGAATCAGGGAATGTCGTCCTCCGGGGCGATGTCCTGCTGACGCAGGGGCAAAACGTCCTTGCGGGCGAGACGGTGACGGTCGATCTGGCCACGGGCCGGGCCAATGCCTCGGGCCGCGTGCGCAGCGTCCTCCAGCCGGAGCAGAACCGATGACCAGCCAATCCGAATCGCCCGGCGCGGGGCTGCGGGTCCGCGGCCTGCGCAAATCCTATCGCAGCCGCCCGGTGATCCGTGATGTGGAAATGACCCTCGACCGGGGCGAGGTCGTGGCGCTGCTGGGGCCGAACGGCTCGGGCAAGACGACCTGCTTCTATTGCATCGCCGGGCTGGTCGCGCCCGATTCGGGGCAGGTCACGATCGACGGCCAGGACGCCACCGCGCTGCCGATGTATCGGCGCGCGCAAATGGGCATCGGCTATCTGCCGCAGGAGATGTCGATCTTTCGCGGCCTGACGGTCGAGCAGAACATCGCCGCCGTCCTTGAACTGGTCTGCCGCGACGCGCATCACCGCCGCGACCGGCTGGAGACCCTGCTGGGCGAGTTCTCGATCGAGCATCTGCGCAATGCCGCGGCGATGGCGCTGTCGGGAGGCGAGCGGCGGCGGGTCGAGATCGCGCGGTGCCTTGCCGCCAATCCCGCCTATCTGCTTCTCGATGAACCCTTTGCCGGCGTCGATCCCATCGCCGTGGGCGAGATCAGGGGGCTGGTCCATGACCTGAAGCGGCGCGGAATCGGTGTCCTGATCACCGACCACAATGTTCGCGAAACGCTCGAGATCGTCGACCGCGCCTATATCTTGCATGACGGCCATGTGCTGAAATCCGGCACCACGGCAGAGATCGTCGACGATCCCCAGGTGCGCCGCGTCTATCTGGGCGAAACCTTCCGCATGAACTGATGCCGGTGCCGGTGGGTGCGACATCTTGCGCCCGTTGACAGGACCCCTCCACTGTCACCAAATGTATATGAGGCGGGATCGGCAGATCCCCCCAAACCCGGACGGCTCCGCCGTTGGGGCGGCGTGCAGTCAAGGCCGGGCAACCGAAAGGACGGACCAACATGCGCTATCAGATCAGCGGAAAACAGATCGACGTCGGAGATGCTCTCTCGACGCATGTGAAAACCCAGCTGGGCGAGACGATCGACAAATATTCGCAGCGCCCCACCGATGCGACCGTCATTTTTTCCCGCAATGCGCATGAATTCATCTGTGACGCCGTCGTGCATCTCTCGACCGGGCTGAACGTTCAGGCCAAGGGTGCATCGACCGAGATCTATGCCGCCTTCGAACAGTGCAAGGAGCGGATGGACAAGCAGCTTCGCCGCTACAAGCGCCGCCTGAAGGATCACCACAAGGACCGGGTCGAGCCGGTTGCCTTTGAGCAGGCGGGCATGTATGTGCTGGCCGCTGACGAGGATGAGTGGGAATCGCAGGAAGATGGCCTGCAGCCCGTCATCATCGCCGAGATGGAAACGCGCGTTCCCACGCTTTCCGTTGGTGAGGCCGTGATGCAGATGGAGCTGGCCGGCTCGCCGTTGCTGGTGTTCCGCAACGAGAAACATGGGGGCGTCAATGTGGTCCACCGCCGTGACGACGGCAACGTGGGCTGGATCGACCCCCGCAACTTGCGTTAGACTGCCCCAGGAGCAGTCTTGTTGAATGAATTGTCCCGGCCACGATTTTCGTGACCGGGACTTGGATAATTTCGGGCGATATGCAGATCAGCGACATTCTCTCACCCTCCGCTGTGCGGACGATGACGCAAAGCACCAGCAAGAAGCGTTTGTTCCAGGAGATCGCCGAGCAGGCGCGCAGCGTCTATGGCGTTGACGCCGCTCAAACCCTGGACGCCCTGCAGGAGCGGGAATCGCTGGGCCCGACCGGAGTCGGTCACGGCGTCGCGCTGCCCCATGCCCGCCTTCACGGTCTGGACCGCGTCGTCGGCCTGTTCCTGCGTCTGGAAAAGCCGCTGGATTTTGACGCCGTGGACCGCCAGCCGGTCGACCTGATCTTTGCCCTGCTCGCCCCCAAGAATTCCGGCGTCGACCACCTGAAGGCGCTGGCGCTGGTCTCGCGCACGCTGCGCGATCAGGATCTGCGCGCAAAGCTGCGCGCAAATGACGATCCGGTCGCGCTCCATGCGATGCTTTCCGCCGCGCCGGGCATCAAGGCCGCCTGAACAGGTGATCTCGCGGCGCGCCTGTGCTAGGATATGACCTCCGGAAGCGGAGGTTCGGAAATGACCAGGCATATTGCAGACAAGCAACACGAGACGGGTGCAGGCCGCGTCCAGAACTTCACCCGGCAGGAGCGCGAATCGGGCACCCATCCCGCTGTCGTCAGCCTGCTTGCGCGCCCGCGGAAAGTGGACGACCAGGGCGGACGCCGCATCAGCGAGTTTGTCCGCATCGAGCGTGGCCGCCTGACCTGACCGGGGCAGGCCCCATGAAAAGACCGGCCGCACCCCATGGCGCGGCCGGTCCTTTTCATTCCGTCAGCGCGATCAGACGCGGACCAGCTTCTCGTATTCCGCGGCGATGTCGCGGGTGACCGGACCGACCTCGAAATGCCAGTCATCACCGATCTGGGCCACGGGCGTGACCTCGGCGGCGGTCCCGGTCAGGAAGCATTCCTGGAAGCCTGTCAGCTCCTCGGGCAGGATGTGGCGCTCATGCACCGGCACGCCCTTGTCCTTGAAAAGCTGGATGATGGTCTGGCGCGTGATGCCGTTCAGGAAGGCGTCGGCCAGCGGAGTGTGAACCTCGCCATCCTTGACGAAGAAGATATTGGCGCCGGTCGCCTCGGCGACATAGCCGCGATAATCCATGAACAGCGCGTCCGAGCAGCCCTTGGCCTCGGCGGCATGTTTCGACATGGTGCAGATCATGTAGAGGCCGGCAGCCTTCGCCGCGGTCGGGATCGTCTCCGGGCTGGGCCGCTTCCATTTCGCGACGTCGAGTTTGGCGCCCTGCCATTTCGCGTCGCCGTAATAGCTGCCCCATTCCCACGCGGCCACGGCCATGCGGACCGGGTTGCGTGCTGCCGAGACGCCCATGTCATCGCCCGAGCCGCGCCACATCACCGCACGGACATAGGCGTCGGTGAAACCATTCGCCTTCAGCACCTCTTCCTTGGCGCGGTCGATCTCCTCGGCGGTATAGGGCGATTCCATGTCGAGAAGCCGTGCCGATTCGATCAGCCGCAGCGAATGCTCGTGACCTTTGAAGATCTTGCCGCTGTAGCAGCGCTCGCCCTCGAATACCGAGCTTGCGTAATGCAGCGCGTGGGTCAGGATGTGAACCTTGGCGTCGCGCCAGTCCACGATTTTCCCATCCATCCAGATTTTGCCATCACGATCGTCGTAAGCGCCTGCCATATTGTCCTCCGGCCGGTCTGTTTTCGGATTGTTGCGCTGTATTGCCAATGTCCGCATATAAAGTTGCGCAACTCAGGGTTCTCGCTATCCATTGGTGATTGGAAAGTCAACAAGTCTGACGTAATAAGAGCCATGCGCTACGGGGAAACCATGCAGAACAAAGTCAGCATCGCGCCTGTTGGTGGCGAGAACCTGCTCTTCCTGACCGACGACCAGCTTCGCCGCGGGATCGAGGCGATGTTCTTCGCCTATCGCGCCTTCACCTCCGATCCTGACCTGATCCTCTCGGACATGGATTACGGAAGGGCGCATCACCGCGCGCTGCACTTTGTCAATCGCGATCCCGGCCTGACCGTCACCGCGCTGCTGGATGTCCTTGGCGTGACCAAGCAATCGCTGAACCGTGTCCTGCGGACCCTGATCGATGACGGCCTGGTGGAAAGCCGGATCGGCCGGCGCGACCGGCGCGAAAGGCAGCTTTTCCTGACCGAAAAGGGTGCCGCGCTGGAACGCCGCCTCTCCGAAACCCAGCGGGCCCGGATGCGCGCGGCCTATCGCAGCGCCGGCCCCCAGGCGGTGGCGGGCTTTCGACAGGTGCTTGAGGCGATGATGGACCGTGATACCCTGCGGCAGTTCAAGGCCATGAGGGACCTGCCGGAATCGAAATGACCAGCCCAGACACACTTTCGGCGCATATCCTCGTGGTGGATGATGATGAGCGCATCCGCAGCCTCCTGCGCCGCTTCCTGATCCGCAATGACTTCCTCGTCACCACCGCGCGCGACGCAGCCCATGCGCGCAGACTGCTCTCGGGCCTCGACTTCGACTTGATCGTCCTCGACGTGATGATGCCGGGTGAGGACGGATTCTCGCTCACCCGCGACCTGCGCAAGCGTGGTCAGACCCCGATCCTGCTGCTGACCGCCAAGGGCGAGACCGGCGATCGGATCGAGGGGCTGGAAAGCGGCGCAGATGACTACCTCGCGAAACCCTTCGAGCCGCGCGAGTTGTTGCTGCGAATCGCGGCGATCTTGCGCCGGATACCCGTGGCCGAGGCCAAGGGTCCGAAATTCCTGTCCCTCGGCGCGCTACGCTATGACGCCGACAAGGGCGAACTCTGGCATGGCGAGAATCCCCTGCGCCTGACCGGAACCGAGCAGGCTTTGCTCAGGCGCCTGGCCGACACGCCGCGGCAGCCGGTAAGCAGAAGCGAGTTGATCGATGATCTCGGTCGCAATCCGGCTGATGAGCTGAGCGAAAACTCCGAACGCGCCATCGACGTCCAGATCACCCGCCTACGCCGAAAGATCGAACGCGACCCGCGCGAGCCGCGCTATCTCCAGACGGTGCGCGGAACGGGCTACATGCTGGTGCCTGACTGACCAGCGCCGCCTTGTCTAGAGACCTAGCTGTTGGGTATTTGAAAAACGGTGAAGACAGGCGCCGCGCCCGATCTTCACCGTTTCCTAAATACCCATGCCGAGCTTGCCGCTCTCGGCGCGCGGAGGAACAGGGCGCTGCGGCGCGTTAGGCCAACGCGCCGTGGCAGTGCTTGAACTTCTGGCCCGAGCCGCAGGGGCAAGGATCGTTGCGCGAGGGGTTGCCCCAGGTCGTGGGGTCCGTTTCGTCAAAGCCGGCGACACGGGCTGAAATCTCGCCTCCCTCGGCCTCCTCATGCTCGGGATGCATCTGTGCCTGTGCATCCGCCTGCTGGCGCTGGTAGTCGCGCATCATTTCCTCGCGCTCGGCATCGGTCAGCGGGCGGATGCGGGCGAGTTGCTGGGTCACGTCGAAGCGCAGCCCGTCGAGCATGGTCTCGAACAGCTGGAAGGCCTCGGTCTTGTATTCCGAGAGCGGATCGCGCTGTGCGTAGCCCCGGAAGCCCACGACCGAGCGCAGATGCTCGAGCGTCACCAGATGTTCGCGCCATTTCGCGTCGATCTGCTGCAGCAGGACCTGCTTCTCGATTTGGCGCATGTTCTCGTCGCCGAACTGCTCGGCTTTCTGGGTCATGTAGGCGTCGGTGGATTCCTGGATACGCTCGCGCATGGTTTGCTGATCGACGCCGTCCTCGGCCGCCCAGTCCTTGACCGGCAGGTCCATGTTCAGCCGGTCGATGATCGCGGTCTTCAGGTCGTCGGTCTTCCACTGCTCGGCGTAGGAGCGCGGCGGCAGGTATTCGTCCACCAGATCGTCGATGACCTGCGCGCGCATGTCGGCGGCGACCTCGGCCACTTCCTCGGTATGCATGATCTCAAGGCGCTGGCTGAAGATCGCCTTGCGCTGGTCGTTCATCACATCGTCGAATTTCAGCAATTGCTTGCGGATGTCGAAGTTGCGGCCCTCGACCTTCGCCTGGGCGCGCTCCAGCGACTTGTTGACCCAGGGGTGGATGATCGCTTCGCCATCCTTCATGCCCAGCGTCGAGAGCACCTTGTCCAGCCGTTCGGAGCCGAAGATGCGCATCAGGTCATCTTCCAGCGACAGGAAGAACAGCGACCGGCCGGGGTCGCCCTGACGGCCCGAGCGGCCGCGAAGCTGGTTGTCGATGCGGCGGCTTTCATGCCGCTCGGTCGCCAGCACGAAGAGCCCGCCGGCGTCCAGCACGGCCTGCTTGTCATTGGCATGCTCTTCCTCGATCCGGGCGCGGAGTTCGTCCGGGTTCGCCTCGGGATCGGCGGCGAGCGCCTGCATCACCTTCATCTCGACATTGCCGCCCAGCTGGATGTCGGTGCCGCGGCCGGCCATGTTGGTGGCGATCGTCACCGCGCCGAGCTTGCCCGCCTCGGCCACGATATAGGCCTCGGCCTCGTGCTGGCGGGCGTTCAGGACATTATGCGCGATGCCGGCCTGATCGAGCATCTGCGAGAGCATCTCGGACTTCTCGATCGAGGTCGTGCCGACAAGCATCGGCTGACCCTTGGCATGGGCTTCCTTGATCGCCTCGAGGACGGCTGCGTATTTCTCGGCGGCGGTGCGATAGACGCGGTCATGTTCGTCGATGCGCTGGATCGGGCGGTTGGTCGGAACCTCGACCACGCCAAGCTTGTAGATTTCGGCAAATTCCTCGGCCTCGGTCGCGGCGGTGCCGGTCATGCCGCCAAGCTTGGCGTAGAGGCGGAAATAGTTCTGGAAGGTGACCGAGGCGAGCGTCACGTTCTCGGGCTGGATCTCGACGCGCTCCTTGGCCTCGATGGCCTGGTGCAACCCGTCCGAAAGGCGGCGGCCCTTCATCATCCGGCCGGTAAACTCGTCGATCAGCACGATCTCGCCGTCGCGGACGATATATTGCTGGTCACGGTGGAACAGCTTGTGCGCGCGCATCGCCTGGTTGGCGTGATGGACGATGGTGGTCGATTCCGGGTCATAGAGCGTCTGTCCCTCGGGCAGAACGCCCGCCGCCTGCAGCCGCTTCTCGAGATATTCGTTGCCTTCCTCGGTGAAGGTCGCGTTGCGGGTCTTTTCGTCGAGCTTGAAATGCTCTTCGGTCAGTTCCGGCATGAAGGCGTCGAGGGTGCGGTAAAGCTCGCTGCGATCCTGCGAGGGGCCGGAGATGATAAGCGGCGTCCGCGCCTCGTCGATCAGGATCGAATCGACCTCGTCCACGATGGCGAAGAAATGGCCGCGCTGGACCATCTGGTCGATCGAGCCCTTCATATTGTCGCGAAGATAGTCGAAGCCCAGCTCGTTATTCGTCGCATAGGTCACGTCGGCCTGATAGGCCGCGCGCTTTTCCTCGTCCGGCTGGAAGGGATAGACGACGCCCGTGGTCATGCCGAGCTGGGCAAAGACCTTGCCCATCCATTCGGCGTCGCGCTTGGCGAGATAGTCGTTGACGGTGACGACGTGGACGCCCTTGCCGGCCAGCGCGTTCAGATAGGCCGGGAAAGTCGCGACCAGCGTTTTGCCCTCGCCCGTCTTCATCTCGGCGATATTGCCCTGATGCAGGAAGATCCCGCCCATCAGCTGCGTGTCGAAGGCGCGCAGGCCAAGCGCGCGGCGCGCGCCCTCGCGGCAGTTGGCGAAGGCTTCGGGCAGAAGCGTGTCGAGGCTTTCGCCGCCCTGTGCCCGGCCCTGCAATTCGCGCGTCTTGGCGATCAGGTCCGCGTCGGACATGGCGCGGAATTTCTCCTCCAGCGCGTTCACCTGCGCGACCAGCGGGCGCACAGATTTCACCTTGCGGTCATTCGGCGTACCAAAGACCAGTTTAGCCAAGTTTCCAATGCCGAGCATGTGAGCCTTCAAAATCGCGTATCTGGGGGTGCGCGGGACGTTCCGCCCACTTGCCGCCACCATTCGCCATGCCCTATCACATGGGCCGGAAAAATGGCGACGGGCGCGCATTTTCGGTTGGGCCGGATGTATGCGTCGGATGCCAGACTGTCAACGCTTGCACGGGTTCACTCTGCGTGTAAGTGCTGGAAATGAACCACTCCCAGGAAAGGGAAAACCATGCTGAAATCGCTTCTTGCCGCCACGACCCTGGTTGCCACGATGGGAATTTCCCCGGCATTTGCCCAGGATGCGGACACCGTCGTCGCGACCGTCAATGGTGAGACGATTACCCTGGGGCAACTGATCGCCATGCGGCAGGGTCTTGACGCCCAGACGACGCAGGGTTTGCCCGATACTGCCCTGTGGGATCTGATGCTTGACCAGATGATCCGCCAGACCGCCGTGGCGCAGGCCGCCGGCAAGGAGCTGAGCAAGCGTGACCAGGCCGGGCTGGAGATCGAGCGCCGCGCGTACCTTGCCGGATCGGTGCTGGAGAAGGTCGCCGCCGCCGAACCGACCGAGGAAGAGCTGAAGGCCGCCTATGATCAGGTTTTCGGCAGCGAGACCGCGCCGAAGGTCGAATATAACGCCGCACACATCTTGGTGAAGACCAAGGAAGAGGCCGAGGCGATCCAGAAGCAGTTGCAGGAAGGCGGCGATTTCGGCGCCATCGCGGCCGAGAAATCGACCGATCCGGGTTCGGCCCCGAACAAGGGCGATCTGGGCTGGTTCCAGCCCGAGCAGATGGTCGCGCCCTTCTCTGACGTCGTGAAGACGCTGAAGAAGGACGAGGTTTCGGCCCCGGTCGAGACGCAGTTCGGCTGGCATGTCATCAAGCTGATCGACCAGCGCGAGGTCCAGCCGCCGAAGCTCGAGGAGGTCAAGGACCAGCTTGCCGTCCAGATCCGCCGCGACAAGGTCCAGGCCGAGATCGAGAAGCGCGTGGCCGATGCCAAGGTCGAGAAGACCGAGGGCCTGAGCCCCGACCTCCTGGGCAAGACCGACCTGCTGGGAGAGTGACCATGGCCAAGCCCGAGAAGAAGCTTTCCGATGCTGAAAAGCTGAAGAAGCTGAAGCGGAAGCTGAAAAAGCTGAAGGAGGCGGCGGAAAGCAGCGCCTCCGCCGTCGAAACGCGGGTCGAGGCCGCGGCGCGGGCGTTGGCGCAGACGGTGCGCAAACCCGTTCCCGCCAAGAAGGAGAAGGCCGTCTCGCCGCTGGCCCCGGCCGGCTTTCCAGAGCTTTCGGTCGTCGAGGGAGTCGAATTCGCCTCGGGCGCGGCGGGGGTCAAGTATCAGGGCCGCACCGATGTCATGCTGGTCAGGCTGGCGCGGGGAACCGCGATCGCGGGGGCCTTCACGCGATCCTCGACCCGTGCCGCCAGCATCCTCGACTGTCAGGCAAAGCTGGCGCTGAAGCAGGACGTGGCGCAGGGCGCGGCGATCATCGTGAACTCGGGCAATGCTAATGCCTTTACCGGCAGGAACGGGCAGGAGGCGGTGGACAAGGTGACGGGCAGCGTCGCCTCGATCCTGTCGATTCCCAGGGACCGGGTGTTCTCCTCCTCGACCGGGGTGATCGGAGAGCCCTTGCCGGCCGACCGGATCACCGCCGTGATCGGCCAGCTGGTCACCGATCTGAACGCCGGGGGTGCGGCAGAGGCGGCCCGCGCGATCATGACCACCGACACCTTCCCCAAGGGCGCCTCGGCAAGTTTCGAGGGTGACGGCGGCAAGATCAATATCGTCGGCATCGCCAAGGGTTCGGGCATGATCGCGCCCGACATGGCGACGATGCTGGTCTATATGTTCACCGACGCGAAGATCGCACCCGCGCTGCTGCAACGGCTGCTGAAGGCCCAGCTTGCCGGGACTTTCAATGCGATCACCGTGGACAGCGACACCTCGACCTCGGACGCGCTGATTCTTGCCGCGACCGGGAAATCGCCCGCGGCCGAGATCACCGACATGCGTTCGGCCCCGGCGCGGGCCTTCGTCAAGGCGCTGGGGAAGGTCATGCTGGACCTCGCGCAGCAGGTGGTGAAGGACGGCGAGGGCGCGACGAAATTCGTCGAGGTCCGGGTGACGGGCGCCGCGAGCCCCGCTGACGCGCATAAGGTCGCCATGGCGATCGCCAACTCGCCGCTGGTCAAGACGGCGATTGCGGGCGAGGACGCCAATTGGGGCCGGGTGGTGATGGCGGTCGGGAAGTCGGGCGCAGAAGCCGATCGCGACCTGCTGACCATCCGCTTCGGCGACATGGTCCTGGCCGAGAAGGGCTGGCGCGCCCCCGGCTATGACGAGGAGAAGGCCAGCGCCTACATGAAGCGCGACAACCTTGTCATCGGCGTGGATCTGGGGCTTGGGCGCTCGAAGCGCACGGTCTGGACCTGCGATCTGACGCATGGCTATATCGACATCAACGCCGATTACCGTTCATGAAGATCGTCCTTGTCGCGGCCGTCGCCCTGATCGACCGGGACGGCCGCGTGCTGCTGGCACAGCGCCCCGAGGGCAAGTCCCTCGCGGGCCTGTGGGAATTTCCCGGCGGCAAGGTCGAGGCGGGCGAGACGCCCGAGGCCGCGCTGATCCGCGAGCTTGAGGAGGAACTGGGGATCCGAACCTGGAACTCCTGCCTCGCGCCGCTGACATTCGCCAGCCACAGCTACGAGTCATTCCATTTGCTAATGCCGCTATATGCCTGCCGCAGATGGGAGGGTGTCCCGATTCCACAGGAGGGGCAGAGGCTCGCATGGGTCAAATCGGAAAATTTGACCGATTACCCTATGCCTCCGGCCGATATCCCCTTGATTCCGGTCCTGAGAGACTGGATATGAGGTTTCTGCACAACAGCTCTGGAACCCAGATTTTCTAATCTGCCGATCTGTTACACAAATCTAGTTAAGCCTTAACGATTTTGTGGCAAAGTTGAAACTGTGGAGTAGGAGGGAGCCCGGAAATGATTCGCACGATTACGATCGGCAGCTGCATTTCTGTCCAAGGCGTCTTTGAACGTCAGGCGCCGAACGGCAACATCGTTGTGAGAGTCGGCTCCAAAACGTATGAGGGCAAGCCGGTGGCGGCGGTGGCATAAGCCGACGAGAAATAACCTTGCCAGGAACGCGAAGACGGGGCCTCCGAAAGGGGGCCCCGTCCGCGTTTCTGCGCTTTCTTGTCGGCTCGCCCGGCCATCGGGCATGAAAAAGGGCGGATGCCTGCGCATCCGCCCTCATCACATTCGCTTGTCGGCGGGTTACAGCTGGCGCTGCACTTCCTCGCGCTCGAAGATCTCGATGACATCGCCCTTGCGGATGTCGTCGTAATTCTCGAAGGCCATGCCGCATTCCTGGCCGGACTGAACTTCCTTGACCTCGTCCTTGAAGCGCTTGAGCGTCTTCAGCGTGCCCTCGTGGACGACCACGTTGTCGCGCAGCAGGCGCACGCCTGCCGAACGACGGGCCACGCCCTCGGTCACGAGGCAGCCGGCGACATTGCCCACGCCGGTGACGCGGAAGACTTCCTTGATCTCGGCATAGCCGATGAAGGTCTCGCGCACCTCGGCCGAAAGCAGGCCCGAGGCCGCCGCCTTGATGTCATCCATGAGGTCGTAGATGATCGAGTAGTAGCGGATCTCGACGCCCTTCTGGTTGGCGGCATTCCGCGCCGGGGCATTGGCCCGGACGTTGAAGCCGATAACCGGCGCGTGGCTCGCCTCGGCAAGACCGACATCCGATTCGGTGATCGCGCCGACGCCGTAATGCAGCACGCGGACGCGAACTTCCTCGTTGCCGATCTTCTCCAGAGCCTGGACGATCGCCTCGGCCGAACCCTGAACGTCGGCTTTGACCACCACGGGCAGCTCGGCGACGTTCTCGTCCGCCTTGGCTTTGGCCAGCATCTGGTCAAGCGTGATGGCGGCACCTGCGGCGGCGCGTTTGTCCTTGGCGGCAGAGATACGGTAATCCGCGATCTCGCGCGCCTGTGCCTCGGTCGAGACGACGTTCAGCACATCGCCCGCCTCGGGCGTGCCGTTCAGGCCCAGAACCTCGACCGGAACCGAGGGACCGGCTTCGTCGACGCGCTCGCCCTGGTCGTTGATCAGGGCGCGGACCTTGCCCCACTGCTCGCCGACGACGAAGATGTCGCCGCGCTTCAGCGTGCCGTTCTGCACCAGAACCGTCGCGACGGGACCGCGGCCCACGTCCAGCTTGGCCTCGATCACCGCGCCGGAGGCGGGGCGGTCGGGATTGGCCTTCAGTTCGAGGATCTCGGCCTGCAGCGCAATGGCCTCCAGCAGGTTGTCGAGGCCCTGGCCGGTCTTGGCCGAAACCTCCACGTCCTGAACCTCGCCCGACATTTCCTCGACAACGACTTCGTGTTGGAGCAGGTCGGTGCGGACCTTCTGCGGATTGGCGCCGGGCTTGTCGACCTTGTTGATCGCGACGATCATCGGCACCTTGGCGGCCTTGGCGTGGTTGATCGCCTCGATCGTCTGCGGCATGACCGCGTCATCAGCGGCAACGACCAGCACGACGATATCGGTCACCTGCGCGCCACGGGCACGCATCGAGGTGAACGCCGCGTGGCCGGGCGTGTCGAGGAAGGTCAGCAGCGCGCCGGATTCGGTCTTCACCTGATAGGCGCCGATATGCTGCGTGATGCCGCCAGCCTCGCCCGAGACGACGTTCGCCTTGCGGATCGCATCCAGAAGCGAGGTCTTGCCGTGGTCGACATGGCCCATGATCGTGACGACCGGCGGGCGCGGGCGCAGATCCTCGGCCTTGTCCTCGACCTGGTCGATGACCTGTTCCACGTCCGCATCCGAGACGCGGACCGCGCGGTGGCCGAATTCGTCGATCACCAGCTCGGCGGTGTCGGCATCGACGGCCTGGTTCGCCGTGACCATCAGGCCCATGCGCATCAGCGACTTGATGACATCGGGCGTGCGCTCGGCCATCCGGTTCGCCAGTTCCGACACCAGGATGGTCTCGGGCAGCTGCACTTCGCGGACCTGCTTTTCGGCGCGCTGATGACCGCCCATGGCTTTCTGCCGGGCTTTCTCCTGCTTGCGCTTCATCGCGGCCAGCGACCGCTGGCGGCCGCCTTCGCCGTCCATCGCCTGCGTCAGCGACAGCTTGCCGGTGCGGCGGTTGTCGTCGCGGCCCTTGTTGCGGTCGTTGTTGCGATCGTCGGCGCCACTGCGCGGATCGCGGTCACGCTCGGTCTTGCGCGGTGCGGTGGAGGTGACGCCCTTGGTCTCGGCCCGCGCGGCCGCGGCTTCCGCTGCGGCGCGATCGGCCGGGGAGGGACGCGCGTCGGTGGCGGATTTGGGCTTCGTGACCTCGGCCTTCTTCTGGGCGCGCAGCTCGGCCTCGCGGGCGCGGCGCTCGTCCTCCTCGGCTTTCAGCCGGAGGGCTTCCTCGCGCTCGCGATCCTCGCGTTCCTTCGCCTCGATCTCAAGGCGGCGGCGCTCGCGTTCTTCCTCGCGGGCCTTTTCCTCGGCCTCACGCTGGGCGGCTTCCTCGACCTCGCGGGCCTTGGCGGCCTTCAGCGCGGCAAGACGGCGCTCCATCTCGGCATCAGAAATGCCGGCGGGGCGCCTGGAGGGATCGCCGCCGATCGCGGAAGAAGAGCCCGAGCGCGAACCGCCCGTTGCCGGACCGGATTTGCCCGGCACGACGACGCGCTTGCGCTTGGTCTCGACGACCACGTTATGGGTCCGACCGTGGCTGAAGCTTTGCTTCACCTGGCCCGAACGACCAGTGCCGCCACCAAGACCCAGGGGTTTCTTTCCGTCAGTATCGCTCATTCCGCTATTCATTCCTTCTCGGCGGATGCGCCGCCGTCATGCCCACGCAGACCCGTCAGTCTGCTCGCGTCCCTGATCAACATGTCGGTCAGGCGCCCCGGCGCAAGCGCGCTGTGTATGACATGATCACGCCCAAAGGACAAACCCAATTCTGATGCGGTCAGGCAGCCGAACCACCGCCCGCCGGGAGGTGTCCAGAGCTTGCCTTTTCCGCGGTCCGATCCGTCACTGGCCTGCAGCAGGACTTTTGCCTTGCCGCCTGCCAGCCAGTCCTTGACCTTCTCGAAGCCGGCCACTGCCAGACCGGCCTTTCGGGCCAGGGAAAGCGTGTCGACCACGCGTTTCGCAAGCCCTGCCTCGATCATCTCGAGCAATTCCGGCGGGGCAGAGACCTGCGCCTTTGCCCCGCGCGAGAACATGCCCTTTGCCGCGGCCTTGTCCAAGGCCTTTCTGTCGGCGATCACCCAGAAGCCGCGTCCGGGCAGCTTCTCGGCAATGTCGGGCACGACGATCGCGTCGGGGCCAGCCACAAAGCGGATCAGCCCCGCCTTGGGTTGGGTCTCGCCCGTCACGATGCAGCGCCGTTCGGGCGTCTCGCGGTCCTTTGTCTGGCCCCCGCGTGTCATCAGCCTCCCGGGGCGTTACACCCCGGCCTCCTTGTCTTCGGTTTCCCCGGCCTCTTCGGCAGCGGGCTCCATTTCGGTCGGATCGACCCAACCCAGCATGACGCGGGCGGTCATCACCATCGTTTGCGCTTCTTCCAGCGAGACGTCGAAAGGCTCAAGAATGCCTTCGTCCTTCTTGCGCTGCCCGTTTTCGGTGGTCCAGCCGCCGGCCAGTTCCCAGTCGGCGCAGGTCGCAAAGTCTTCCAGCGTCTTCACGCCGTCCTTGGCCAGCGCCTCGACCATCTGGGGCGTCAGGCCCTCGAACTCGATCAGGCTGTCCTCGGCTCCAAGGGCGCGGGCGTTCTCCAGCGCGGCGCGGTTCGCCGCCTCCAGATGCTCGCGGGCGCGGGTCTGCAGCTCTTCCGCCGTGCCCTCGTCCACGCCCTCGATCGAGGTCAGCTCGTCCAGGTCGACATAGGCGACCTCTTCGAGGTTGGTGAAGCCCTCGGCGACCAGAAGCTGGGCAAAGAACTCGTCCAGATCCAGCGCATCGACGAACAGCTTCGTGCGGGCATTGAACTCGGCCTGACGGCGCTTCGATTCTTCTTCCTCGGTCAGGATGTCGATATCCAGACCGGTCAGCTGCGAGGCCAGACGCACGTTCTGACCGCGACGGCCGATCGCAAGGCTTAGTTGTTCATCGGGGACGACAACTTCAATACGCGAGGCGTCCTCGTCGAAAACAACTTTTGCCACTTCGGCCGGTTGCAGCGCGTTCACAAGGAAGGTCGCCTGATCTTCCGACCACGGGATGATGTCGATTTTCTCGCCCTGAAGCTCGCCCACCACGGCCTGAACGCGGCTGCCGCGCATACCGACGCAGGCGCCGACCGGGTCGATCGAGTTGTCATAGCTGATCACGGCGATCTTGGCGCGCGACCCCGGATCGCGGGCGCAGGCCTTGATCTCGATCACGCCGTCATAGATCTCCGGCACTTCCATCTTGAACAGCTCGGCCATGAACTGCGGATCGGTGCGCGACAGGAAGATCTGCGGGCCACGGCTTTCGCGGCGCACGTCCTTGACATAGGCGCGGATGCGGTCGTTCGGGCGATAGCTCTCGCGGCCGATCTTCTCGTTGCGGCGCAGGATGGCTTCGCCACGGCCCACATCGACGATGATGTTGCCATATTCCTCGCGCTTGACGACGCCGTTGATGATGGTACCGGCGCGGTCCTTGAATTCCTCATACTGGCGGTCACGCTCGGCCTCGCGGACGCGTTGCAGGATTACCTGCTTGGCGGATTGCGCGGCGATGCGGCCCAGTTCGACCGGCGGAACCTGATCGACGATCTCGTCGCCGACCTTGGGATCGTCCAGATAGGGCTGGGCCTGCTTGACGGTCAGTTGCGCCTGATAGTTCTCGACCTCGTCATCTTCGACCACGGTGCGGACGCGGGTGAAGGTGGCGTTTCCGGTCTTGCGGTCGATATGGACGCGAATGTCCATTTCGCTGCCATAGCGCGACTTGGCGGCGCGGGCCAGGCTGTCCTCCATCGCCTCGATCACCAGATCGGGGTCGATCATCTTCTCGCGCGCGACCGCCTCGGCGGTCTGCAAGAGTTCAAGCTGGTTGGCAGAGGTAATGGCCATTCCTCACTCCTTCGCGTCGGCGTTCGTTTCGCCGGATTCTGTTTCGATCTCGTCAAAGGCGGTTTCGTCGAGATTCTCGATCTGGACGCCCGCTTCCTTCTTTTGCCGAAGCATCTCGGCGATCAAATCGTCGGTCAGGACCAGCTTCGCATCCGAGAGCCAGTCGAAATTCAGTCCGATGGTCTGAATCTCGCCCGCTTCCTCGATGTTCAGCAGAACCTCGTCACCCTCGATGCCCGCAAGGACACCCTTGAAGCGCTTGCGCCCGTCGATCGGCTGGTTGGTTTCCAGCCGGGCCTCATAGCCCTCGAACGTCTCGAAATCCTTCATCCGCGTCAGCGGACGGTCGATGCCGGGGCTCGAGACCTCGAGGTGGTAATTGTCCTCGAGCGGATCCTCGACATCCAGCACGGCGCTGACCGCGGTCGAGATATCGGCGCAGTCGTCGACATTGATCCCGCCCTCCGGCCGGTCGGCCATGATCTGCAGCGTCGCGGTCTTGCCGCCCTGAAGGCGGATGCGCACCAGTTCGAACCCCAGATCCTCGATGACCGGGGAGATGATCTCGGCCAGTCGCCGGTCGATGGCGGTCTTGGCGATGAGGTCGGTCATGATCGCTATCCCAAAAAACAAAAAAGCGGGCTCAAGCGGCCCGCACAACTTATCGGTGGGCAGGCTTTGGACACCTGCGCCGCTGTTGAAGCGTCATATAGGCGGGTCTTGCGCGAATTGCAAGGAAAAGCGATTCCTCAGCGGTTCAGCCGCCAGACCTCCAGATTCAGCGCCGCGGCGAGGCCGAGCCAGCCAAGGTATGGCAGCAGCAGTAGCCCCGCCCAGATGTCGAGGCGGAAGGCCGAGACGACAAGGCAGGCGACCGTCAGCCACAGGACCGCGATCACCGCCATCCCCCAGCCGACGCGATGCGCGCCGAAAAATACCGGGGTCCATAAGGTGTTGAGCGCGATTTGCGCGGCCCAGAGGGCCATCGCCATCTCCGATCCGGGCAGGACCGCCAGCCGCGCGCCGGCCCATGCGATCAGCAGGTAAAGCGCGGTCCATGCGACCGGAAAGACCCGGTTCGGCGGTGTGAAGCTGGGCTTGCGCAACCCCTCATACCAGGGCCCCGGCTGGAAAATCAGGCCAGTCGCGGCGGCAGCCGCGCAGGCCAGCAGGAAGGTCAGGAACAGCATGTTTCCCCGTCAGGCGACGCGGCCGTCCCGTTGGGCCGCATCACGCAAACCATCCATGACGCGCACCAGTTCCGTGGCGATTCGCGGCTCGCTCAGCGCATGACCCGAGGCGGGGACCAGCCGCAATTCGGCCCGGTCCCAGTCCTTGGCCAGTTCCCAGGCGGTCTGCGGCGGGCAGACCATGTCATAGCGGCCCTGCACGATGAAGGCGGGCAAATGCTCGATCCGGTGCCGGTCGCGCAGAAGCTGGCCTTCCTCGAGGAAGCAGCCATGTGCGAAATAATGGTTCTCCAGCCTCGCAAAGGCACGGGCGTAATCTGGCGGAGCATGGCCCGCGCCCGAGATTTCCAGCCCGGCCAGCGCGTTTTCCCATTGCAGCCAGGGCAGGGAATAGCGGATCTCCTGTCCGCGGTCGCCGCTGAACAGCCGCCGATGATAGGCCATGATCAGGTCGTCGCGTTCGGCTTCCGGGATCTGCCTCTGGAACTCCGCCCAGCGGTCGGGGAAAAACCGCGCGACGCCACCGCCATAGAACCAGTCGAGTTCCGCGCGCCGCCCCAGAAAGACCCCGCGCAGGACCAGCGCCAGGACGGCTTCGGGATGGGCCTCGGCATAGGCGACCGAGAGGGTGGCGCCCCAGCTTCCGCCGAACAGGATGGCGCGGTCGATGCCCAGTTCGCTGCGGATCCGCTCGATATCCCCGATCAGATGACGGGTGGTATTGGCGGAAACCTCGGCATGGGGCCGGGACCGGCCGCAACCGCGCTGATCGAACAGGACGGCGCGGTAATGCTTCGGATCGAAGAAACGCCGCATATAGGGGCTGCATCCGCCCCCCGGCCCGCCATGCAGCACAATGACGGGAACTCCGCGGGGATTGCCGCTCTGCTCGACATGGATAACATGGCCGTCGCCAACGTCGATCTGGCGCTGGTCGAAAGGCTCGACCATCGGATGCAGCTTGCCCGGCGAGGGGGGGCCGCCGATTTGCCCTGCCAATCTGTCCATGCGACGACTATATAACGCCCGGCAGGCGCCCGCCATACGAAGGACGGCCAGATGAACGAAAGACCGCAAACCAGCAGCATCGACCCGGCCGAGGTCGCGAAATTCGAGGCGATGGCCGCCGAATGGTGGGATCCGCAGGGCAAGTTCAAACCCCTGCACATGCTCAACCCGACGCGGCTGGAATATGTCACCGGCCAGATCGCCGCGCAGTTCGGTCGCAACCGCGACGCGGCCTCGCCCTTCGAGGGGCTCTCGATCCTCGATATCGGCTGCGGCGGTGGTCTGATGTCGGAACCCTTGGCCCGGCTCGGCGCGACCGTTACCGGTGCGGATGCCGCCGAAGGCAATATCCGCGTTGCGTCACTCCACGCGGCGCAGCAGGGACTGCCGATCGACTATCGCGCCACCACCTCCGAGGCGTTGGCGGCCGAAGGCCTCAGCTATGACGTGGTCATCGCGCTCGAGATCGTCGAGCATGTCGCCGAACCCTCGGAATTCATCGCCACCTGCCGCGATCTGGTCCGGCCCGGCGGCATGCTGATCCAATCGACCCTGAACCGCACCGCCCGCAGCTTCGCCGCGGCCATCATCGGGGCGGAATGGGTGATGCGCTGGCTGCCCAAGGGCACGCATGACTGGCGCCGCTTCATCACCCCGGACGAACTCGCCGCCATGACCGAGGCCGCTGGCCTCGATATCGTCGACCGCTGCGGCATGGTCTTCAACCCGCTGGGATGGAGCTGGTCGCTCTCCCATCGCGACCTTTCGGTCAATTACGCGATGACGGCCCTGCGCGCGGCCTGAAGGCTTTCACCGTTTTCCAAATACCCCGGCGACGCTTGCCACGCGCGGCTCAGCGGCCGTCCTGCGCCAGCGCCTCCTCAAGCTGCTTTCTCAGCAGCCGCAGCACCGGCAGCGCCGCGCGCACCCGGTCCGATCCGATGTCGCGCACCACATCGGCGATCCGCGGCATGAAGGCCGCCAGCGCCGCATCACGCGCCGCCCGCCCCGCCGGGCTAATCGAGACGAACTTGCGCCGCGCATCGTCCCAATCGGGGCGGATATGGATATGCCCCGCCCATTCCAGCCGCGACAACGTGTTGGTCATCGCCCCACGGGTGACATGGAAGGCCTCGGCCAGTTCGGCCGGGCTGCGTTCGACCCCCAGATGCGCGAGCAGGTTCAGGACCGAAAAATGCGAGATCTGCATGCCCTTTGGCAGCGATTTCCCGATCAGGTCGCGGGCGAGCTGGTCGGCGATGAACACTTCCGAGAACAGGCTCGCCGCCAGCGAATCGGCGGAAAGCTCCGCGCCGGACGTCTGAGTGGATAGGGGCTTGCCTGGCATTGGTCTCTCATGGTCCCGAATACACCCGGTCGTGGGTCAGGGAGGGAATTCGGGAACGTGCCCCGACTATCGCGGCCGGGTCAAGTGATACCAGCGTGACGCCGGGTTCGGTGCCGCCATCGGCGATCACCTTGCCCCAGGGATCGACGGCCAGCGAATGGCCATGGCTCCGGCGCGGCTTGCGGCCGGGGCACAGGTGATTCTCATGCGTCCCGCATTGGGCCGGGGCAAGAACATAGCTGCCGGTCTCGATCGCACGGGCGCGCAGCAGCACCTCCCAATGGGCGGCGCCGGTGGTGTCGTTGAAGGCCGCGGGCACGGTCAGGATATGCGCACCGGCCTTGGCGAGGTCGCGGTAGAGATGGGGAAAGCGCAGGTCATAGCAAACCGTCATCCCGACCGGCCACGGCCCCTGCGCCAGAACCGCCACGTCTCCGGGCCGGAAGGCCGCGGATTCGCGATAGCTTTCCGCCTCGGACACGGTCACGTCGAACATGTGGAGCTTGTCATAACGCGCCCTGATCCCTCCATCCGGGGCGATCAGGAAGCTGCGATTCGCAAATCGGGTATCCGCCGCGTCGCGGGTCTTCAGCGAGAGCGAGCCGATCAGCAGCCAGATTCCGAGGTCGCGCGCCTCCGCCCGCAGCGCGGCGAGGGTCGGGTCGTCATCCTCGGTGCGCAGGACACGCTCCTGCGTCTCGCGATCGGCGTTGAGGATATTGCTGGCCTCGGGCGTCAGCACGAAATCCGCGCCTCGCCCGGCGGCCTCGCGAATCAGGGCGCGGGTCTGCGGCAGGTTGCGCTCCGGGTCATCAGAGACGCAAAGCTGGATCAGCCCTGCCGTGACCGGCGCCTCTGTCATGCTGAGATGCCGAGCAGGTCGTCCAGCTTGCCCTGACGGTCCAGCAGGTGGATGTCGTCGCTGCCGCCGACATGCTGCCCGTCGATGAAGATCTGCGGCACCGTGCGGCGCCCGCCGGCACGCTGGGTCATCGCGACGCGCAGGTCGGGGTCGCGGCTGACATCGGTTTCCTCGAAGGTGATCCCCTTGCGCGACAGCAGCGCCTTGGCGGCCATGCAATAGGGGCAGGTGGGGGTGGTATAGATCTCGACCTTGGGCATCGTTCTGCTTTCGCGGTTTTCGGTTTCCACACCTATCTAGGTATCCTTGACGGCGCGCGCCAGAACCACGACCGAAACCGGACCCGATCCGGCCTGGCGCAGCACCTCCGCCGCCTCGGCCAGCGTCGCGCCCGAGGCCATGACGTCATCGACCAGCAGCACGGCCCGCCCCTCGATCCCGGCGCGCGCGCCGATCCGCATCGCATCGGCGACATTCGCGAACCGGTCCCCGACGCTGCCATGATCCTGCATCGGCGTGTTGCGCCGGCGGATCAGGGCATGGGGCAGGTGGGTGAGGCGATGAACCCTTGCGACCCGCTCGGCCAGCAGCGCCGCCTGATTGTATTTCCGCCGCGCGAGGCGGCGCAGATGCACCGGCACCGGCACCACCACCATGTCGGGACGCACCAGCGGTCCGGCGGCGCGCGCGACCCAATCCCCAAGGGCCGGGGCGAGGTCGGGCCGGTCGCCATGCTTCAGCATCAACAAAAGCTTGCGGCCCGTGCCGCGATAGACCAGCGCGGCGCGCCCGCGCAGCCACGGCCGGGGCAGGCGAAGGCAGTCGTCACAAAGCAGAAGCTCGTCCTCCTCCTCTTTGAGCCCGGCATCGGGCAGCGGCGCACCGCAGCGCGAGCAGCAGGCGCCCGCGATGAAATCCGCCTCGGCCCAGCAGGCGGCGCAAAGCGCGCCCTCCTCGGCCACCGCGTCGCCGCAGCACAGGCATTGCGGCGGATAGACCAGCCGCAATGCGCCTTTCATCAGGCCGCGAAGCCCCCTATTGTGCGCCTCCATGATACCTGCCCGCCAAAGCTCCGTCCCTGGATTGACCGATCGTGCCGCGCTTGAGCGCAACCGTGCCCGCGCCGGGCGTTCAGGGTTTGTCGATTTCCTGCATCAACTCGTCGCGGACGAGATCGAGGATAGGCTCGCAGAGGTAAACAGAAGGTTTAAAAACATCGCCGTGGTGACCGGGCAGCCTGCCTTCTGGGCCGCGGCCATGCCCTCGGCGCGGATCGTGCCGGACAGCGCCGAGTTGCAGCTTGAACCGGGCGCGCATGATCTGGTCATCCACGCCATGGCGCTGCACTGGGCCGAGGATCCGGTCGGGCAGATCGTGCAATGCGCCCGCGCGCTTCGCCCCGACGGGCTGTTCATCGCCGCCTGCCCCGGCGGGCGCAGCCTCAATGAGTTGCGCGAGGCGCTGACCCGCGCCGAGGTCGAGGTCACGGGCGGCCTCTCGCCCCGCGTCCTACCGATGGCCGAGATCCGCGAGTTTGGTGCCTTGCCGGGCCGGGCCGGCCTTGCCCTTCCGGTGGCCGACCAGATCACGCGCCATGTCAGCTATCGCAACCTGCTCCATCTTGCCCATGACCTGCGCGGCATGGGCGAGGGGAATGCGCTGGCAGGCCGCCTGCGCCACCCGACCCGCCGCGAGGTTCTGGTCCGCGCCGCGCAGATCTATGACGAAACCCATCCCGACCCCGAGAATCCGGGCCGGGTCCGCGCGACCTTCGACCTGATTTTCCTGACCGGATGGGCGCCGGATCAGAGCCAGCAGAAACCGCTCCGGCCGGGTTCGGCAAAGATGCCTCTGGCCGACGCACTCGCCAGCATGAGGAAGCCGCAGGAATGACCCGTCCGCCCCACGCGCCCGCAGACCATCCAGACATTCCGCCGCGCCGGATCGGCGTCCTTGTCGCCAATCTGGGCACACCGGACGCGACCGATTACTGGTCGATGCGGCGCTATCTGAACGAGTTTCTCTCGGACAAGCGGGTCATCGACCTGCCGCGCTGGAAATGGCAGCCGATCCTGCAGGGGATCATTCTGACCAAGCGGCCCTTCAGCTCGGGCGCGAATTACCGCAGCATCTGGAACAACGAGGCGAATGAAAGCCCGTTGATGACCATCACCAAAGAGCAGGTGGCGGGCCTTCGCGAAAGGGCAGAGGCGCTTTGGGGCGACCGGGTCATGGTCGATTTCTGCATGCGTTATGGTAATCCCTCGACCGCATCCGTGGTCGAGCGGATGGTCAAGGCGGGCTGTGACCGCATCCTGTTCCTGCCGCTTTATCCGCAATATGCGGGCGCGACCTCGGCCACCGCGAATGACCAGTTCTTCCGGGCGTTGATGGATCAGAAATGGCAGCCGAGCGCCCGGACCGTCGCGCCCTATTTCGACCGGCCCGACTATATCGCCGCGCTGGCCGGATCGGTCGAACGCGCCCTTGGCGGCAGCCAGCCTGCGAAGCTGGTCGCAAGCTATCACGGGATGCCGAAACGCTATCTGCTGGAGGGCGACCCCTATCATTGCCAGTGCCAGAAGACCTCGCGCCTGCTTTGCGAGCGGCTGGGCTGGGACCGGGACAGGATCGACACGACCTTCCAGTCGGTCTTCGGCAAGGAGGAGTGGCTGCGCCCCTATACCGTCGAGCATGTCGCGGAACTGGCCAAGCGCGGCATCACCCGCATCGCCGTCATCTCGCCCGCCTTCTCGGCCGATTGCGTCGAGACGCTGGAGGAGATCCAGGGCGAGATCCGCGAGGCGTTCATCCATGCCGGGGGCGAGGAATTCACCTATATCCCCTGCCTGAACGCCGAGGCCGCGCATCTCGACATGCTGACGGCGCTGATCGGGGAAAACCTCGGCGGCTGGATCTGAGCGGAAACGAAAAAGGCCCCCGTCGGGGGCCTTTCCTGTTCCGGTCCTAGATCAACAGAACTTGCGTCCCGATCGTGGTCAGGTCGTAGAGCTGCTGGATATGCTCGTTGTAAAGCCCGATGCAGCCGTTCGAGGATTTGCGGCCGATCTTGCGCGTGTCATGCGTGCCGTGGATGCGGTAATACTGCCAGCTCAGCCACAGCGCATGGGTGCCCAGCGGGTTGTCCGGCCCGGCGGGCACGAAATCCGGCCATTCCGGGTTGCGCTTCTTCATCTCGGGTGTGGGCGACCAGGTCGGACCCTTCACCTTCTTGATAATCTCGGTCCGGCCGGTGCGGGTCAGGTCGGCGCTGACCGGAACCGAGGTCGGGAAAAGCTTGTAGACCGTCTGATCCTCGGACCAGTAATGCAGCGCGCGCGAGGTCAGGTCGACCAGGATCGCGCCATTCGTGAGATTGCTGAAATAGGGCTGCCAGTCCTGCATGCGGAAGCTGGAGATGTTCCGGCGCGAATCCTGGGTATTGTCGTATTGCACCATGCCCGCATCCGGGGTGGCGCCGCCGGCGGTGCCCTGCAGGGGCTGGCCGGTATAGGGGTCGATCTGCTGTGCGATGGCCGGCGCGGCAAGGCCCGCTGCCCCGACTGCCATTGACGTGGTTAGAAATTTCCGGCGCGAGACCGGATTTTTCGACGTGATCATCTGTCGCTCCTGAATATGTCCCGGACCGCCTTCAGCGGCCTTCTCTGCCCGATTTGCGATGAGGTCGTGCTGAGCGGGGAATTACGCCCCCGAAGGCGGCCATGCAATTCAAACAAGCGTCATTGTCGCAACAGGGCCTCAGGCTGTTGCGCTCACGCAATCTTGGGTTTGAAGGCCGCCGCTCGCTTTTGTATGGCTGTCGCAAAAGTTTCTCCGGGACAGAACCAACATGATGAAATTTGCAACCATTGCGCTTGTTTCGGTGCTTGCGCTGACGGCCTGCCAGAAGCAGGGCCCGCAACTTGGCCCCGACGGCCAGCCGATCCCCGTGGCCTACAAGATCACGCCCAAGGAAGAGGCGCAGATCCCCGCCCGCCTTGCCGGGCAGATCAACCAGCTTCGCGCCAATGTCGGCGCCCCGCCGGTGGCGCAGAACCCGATGCTGGATCAGGCGGCCAAAGCCCATGCCCGCGACATGTCGGCGCAGAACCGCGCCTGGCACTTCGGCTCGGACGGCTCCTCGCCGCTCGACCGGATCCGGCGGCAGGGGTATATGGGCCACCTGATCGGCGAGAACATCTCGGAGACCTACGAGAACGAGGTCACCACGCTCAACGCATGGATGCAGACCCGCGACACCCGCGACGTCATCATGGACCCGCGCGTCACCGATTTCGGCATCGGCTGGTTCCAGGAGCCGTCGGGCAAGATCTGGTGGGTGCTGCTGACCGGATCGGGCACGATGGCCGCGCCGGTCTCGGGCGGCGGCTTCGCGATGGCTTCGGCGCCGGGACTGTAAGGGCAGGGCCGCATGGCCCACCCGCCTTCCTCCAGAAACCAGAAGGCCCCGGGATTGCCGGGGCCTTCTGCATTCCGTGGCTGGAAGTGTCAGGGATAGATGAAGACCGGGACGCCGGGGCTCAGCATGGCGAAGATGTCCTCGATCTCCTCGTCGCTGACGGCGATGCAGCCGGCGGTCCAGTCCGGCCGGTTCAGCGCCCGCCCGTCGGGTCCAAGCCCGTGGATCATGATGTCCCCACCGGGGCGCAGCCCCATCGACGCGGCATAGGCGATATCCTTGGCCGCAGGATAGGAAATCCCGACCGAGAGATGATAGCGGCTGCGCGGATTCTTGCGGTCGATGAAATACATGCCCTCGGGCGTGCGGCCATCGCCCTCGAACTGCTTGGCGCCCACCGGCTGGTTGCCGAGGTTGATGTCATAGCTGGCAAGGACGGTGCGTCCGCTGACCATGTACATCTTGCGCTCCCCCTTCTTGACGACAACCTGCGTCACCGGGGGACCGCTATAGGATTTGAACTTGTTGTGCGGCTGCGCACTGTCGCCGCCGCAACTGGCCAGCAAGAAAAGCGTGACCACCGCGATCCCTGCGCGAATTGCCCTTACCATCACTGCCCTCTAAGTGCCTGCGCACGTTTGTTTGGGCATGGAATAGCACAGTCGGCGAATTCTCGCTAGCTTCGGCGAAATTCCGCCACGGTTTCGACATGGGGTGACCAGCGGAACTGGTCCACGATGTAAAGCCGCGCAATCGCGAAGTTTTTCTCGGCCAGAATCCGTGCGTCCCTTGCAAAACTGACCGGATCGCAGCTGATCCATGCAATTTTCGGCACGGATGACAGCGCGATCTGACGCGCCTGCGCCTCGGCCCCGGCGCGCGGCGGGTCGATCACGATCGCGTCATAAGCCAGTTCGTCGGGCAGAAGCGGGCGCCGCGCAAGGTCGCGAATCTCGGTCGTGATTCGCCGCAAACCGGTGGCGTGCTTGGCACCGGCCTCCAGCGCCCGAAGCGGTGCGGCAAGACCCTCGACCGCATGGATCTCGGCCGTTTCGGCCAGAGGCAGGGTGAACGTCCCGCAGCCCGCGAAGAGGTCGAGGATACGCCCCGCCCCCTTGGTGATGTCCCGCGTGGCCGCGACGAGCGCCGCCTCGCCCTCGGCGGTGGCCTGAAGGAAGGCGGCCGGGGGCGGCACGACCTGCGCACGGCCAAAGGGGATCGCGGGCGGGCGGCGGATGATGGCCTCGTCACCCCAGGCCAGCCGGGCGAGGTCACCCTCGGCCGCGAGGGCGGCCAGCGCCTCGAGCAGGGCGGGGTCCATGGGTTTCCCGCCCGAGACCGCGACGTCGAGCCCCGCCGCCGTCTCGGTCACGGCCAGCGACAGCTCGCCCGCGCGGGAAGCGCCGGCAATGACGATCCGGCGCAGCAGCGGCAGCGCGGACTGGATGGCGGGACGCAGCACATGGCAATCGGCGATGTCGACGATGATCTCGGACGCGCGCGCGTGAAAGCCCAGCAATGCGCCCTTCTTGGTCCGGCGTCCCGACAGCACTGCCCGCCGGCGCGACCGGGGTGGCGAGACATGGACGCCCGCGATCGGCGCGGCCAAGCCCTGCGCCCGCAGCGCCTCGGTCACGACGCCGACCTTCCAGTCGCGCACGAAAGCGTCCGAGCCATGCATCAGCGTGCAGCCGCCGCAGGCGCGGTAATGCTGGCAGGGCGGGCGAACGCGCGTGTCGGAGGGCGTGACGATGCGCGGGGCCGCAAGGCGTCCGTCCTCTGCCTCGCCCTCGATCACCTCGCCGGGCAGGGTCAGGGCGGCCAGTGCCCGCGCGCCCTCGGCCAAGGCCACGCCGTCGCCCTTGCGGCCCAGCCGCTCGACGGTCCAGATCGTCATGCCGCGGCCTCCGTCGCGTCGTCGTCATCGGTGCCGAGGAAGCCGCCGGACTGGCGGTTCCAATAGCGGGCATAGGTGCCGTCCCGCGCCAGCAGGTCGGCGTGGCTGCCCTGCTCGACGATACGTCCCTGCTCCAGCACGACGATGCGGTCAAGCTCGGCAATGGTCGAGAGGCGGTGGGCGATGGCGATGACCGTCTTGCCCTGCATGGCGCGATGCAGCGCGGCCTGAACCTGCGCCTCGACCTCGCTGTCGAGCGCGCTCGTCGCCTCGTCCAGCACAAGGATGGGCGCGTCCCTCAGCAGGGCGCGGGCCAAGGCGATGCGCTGGCGCTGCCCGCCCGAAAGCTTCACCCCGCGCTCGCCCAGATGGGCGTCATAGCCCTTGCGCCCGGCATGGTCGCGCAGGTTCAGGATGAAGTCATGCGCCTCGGCGGCCTTGGCGGCGGCGATCACCTCCTCCATCGTCGCGTCCGGGCGGCCATAGAGGATGTTATCGCGCGCCGAGCGGTTGAACATCGCGGTCTCCTGCGTGACCATGGCGATGTTCTGGCGCAGGCTTTCCTGCGTCACCTGCCGGATGTCGTGGCCGTCGATCAGGACCGCGCCGCGCTCGACGTCGTAGAGCCTGAGCAGCAGCGAGACCATGGTGGACTTGCCCGCGCCCGAGGCGCCGACGATCCCCAGCTTCTCGGCCGGAGCGATATGCAGGTCGAGGTCGCGAATGCCGCCCTCCTCCCGGCCATAGGTGAAATCGACATGGTCGAAATCGACGCGCCCCGAGACCCGGCCCAGCACCAGCGCATCGGGCGCATCGGTCAGGCTGTGGGGCGGCGACAGGGTCTGCATCCCGTCCTCGACCTCGCCGATCGAGCCCCAGACGCCCATCAGCGCCATGCTGACCCAGCCGGTCATCTGCGCAAGGCGCATCGCGATCGCCCCCGCCGCCGCGATGTCGCCTGCCGTGGCCATCCCTTCGCGCCAGAGCAGCATGGTGCCGCCGACAAGGATGACCGGCAGCGCGCCGGCAATCGCCATCAGCGACAGCCGGAACCACGAGCTGACGCGCCCGAAATCCAGCGCCCGCTCGCGGAAGCCGGCCATCGCGCCAAGCGCGGCGCGATCCTCGTGGTCGGCATGGGCGAAAAGCTTGACGGTCTTGATGTTGGTGATGGTGTCGACGACCTGCCCCGTGACCATGGCGCGGGCCGACGCGCGGCTGGCCGAGGTGACGCGGATGCGCGGCAGGAAAAAGCGGATCAGCAGGAAATAGGAAGCGAGCCAGACCAGCAGCGCCAAGGCCCCCCAGCCGTCGATCGAGACGAGGAACGCAGCCGAACCCAGCACCGAGGCCAGCGCGAAAGCCACCACGTTCACCATTTCGGAGGCGACATCCGTGACCGCGCGCGCCGTCTGCATCTGCTTTTGTGCAATCCGCCCGGCGAAGTCGTTGTCGAAGAAGGTCACGGAATGGCCCATCGTCCAGCGATGCAGCCGCGACAGGACCAGAGGCAGCACGTTCGGCCCGATGATGACGCTGGAACTGGCCGTCGAAAGGCCGAAGATCGCGGGGCGGACGATCAGGAAGAAGATCGCGAAACCGGCGAGGAGGCCGCCATGCTCGGTCCAGATCTGGTCGGCAGGGGTGACGACCACCGCATCGACCACCCAGCCCAGCAGCACGGCGGAAAGCACATCCGCGGCACCGCCAAGCGCCGAGGTGATCGCGGCCAGCGTCAGCCCCGGCCAGGCGCCAGACAGGCACCAGCGGAAGAAGGCCAGCAGCTTGCGGGGCGGCGGGCCGTCAGCCGGGCGGAAGGCGTCGATCATGCGGGCGAAATATTCATGCATCTCGCATCAACCTTTCATGGCGTCCTGTCGTTCCAGTGCGATGCGCAGCAAGGCATCGCGGGGCAGGGCGAAATCGCTGGCGACAAAGGCATCCTCGGCCCGGCGCAGGGCCTCGCCAAGGGCGGGGCCGGAAAGGGCGGGCATCAGGTCGGCGGCGGCAAGGGGCAGGCGGGCCTCGGCCGCGCGGGCTATGCGCTCCTGCCAGTCGGGGGCAAGGGCCATGCCCCGCGCCCGGCGGATCAGCGCGGCCGGGCGGGCGATGGCGGCGCCATGACGGAAGCCCGCCTCGGCAGGGTCGAGCTGCGTGGCCGCGGTGATGCGGTCATGGAGCCGGGCCTCGTCACGGGACAGGCGCAGATCGCGCAAGGCGTCGGCAGGGGCCAGCAGGGCAAGCCTTGTCTGCCAATTCGGGGTCTCTTCCGCCTCGCGTTCCGCCGCGACCAGTCCGGGCAGGGCGCGCGCATCCGCGCCGGGCAGGATGCGGGCAAGAATGCCCGCCTGATCCATCAGCGCCACGGCCTCGGTCGGATCGGGCGCGGCGAGGAGCTTGCGCATCTCGGCCCCGATCCGCTCTTTCGAGATGCGGTCGAGCCCCTCTGCCAGCGCGGTGCAGGCGGCAAGCGCGGCGGGGTCGGCCGCGCCCTTCGCGCCATAGCGGGCCTGAAAGCGGAAAAAACGCAGGATGCGCAGGTAATCCTCGGTGATCCGGGCCTCAGGATCGCCGACAAAGCGCAGCCGCCGCGCGGCGAGGTCGGGCAGACCGCCCACCGGGTCCAGCACCTCGCCCGAGGCATCCGCGTAAAGCGCGTTCATGGTGAAGTCGCGCCGCTCGGCATCATCCTCGATCCGGTCGGAAAAGGCCACGACGGCGCGGCGGCCATCGGTCTCGACATCGCGGCGAAAACTCGTGACCTCGAAGCCTTTGCCATCGGCGACGACGGTGATCGTGCCATGATCGACGCCCGTGGGGACCGCGCGCAGCCCCGCCGCCTCGGCCAGCCGGCGCGTCTCCTCGGGCGGGGCCGAGGTCGCGATGTCCACATCGGCAATCGGCTCGCCCAGAAGCGCGTTCCTGACCGCGCCCCCGACGATCAGTGCCCGATGGCCGTCGCGGGTCAGCGCGGCAAGAACCTGCTGCAAGGCAGGGTCGCGCAGGAAGGGGTGATCAAGCCGCGTCATGCCGCAAGCCGCAGGGCAAGGGAATGCAGCACGCGGGCCGTCGCGCCCCAGATGTAATAGGGGCCGTAGGGGGCTACGTAATAGGACCGCCAGCCGCCCAGCCAGCGCCGCCGCTCGACCCGGTAATTCGCGGGATCGGCGATATGGGCGAAGGGGACGGCAAAGACCTCCTCGACCTCGCCCGCCTCGGGACGCGGCACGAAATTGCCACGCACGAGGCCGACGACCGGCATCATGGCGAAGTTCGTGACGGTGCGATGCGCGGGCAGGGTACCCAGAACCTCGACCTGCGCGGGGTCGAGGCCGATCTCCTCATGCGCCTCGCGCAGCGCCGCGGCGGTCTCGTCGGCATCGTCGGGCTCGACCTTGCCGCCCGGCAGCGAGATCTGGCCGGGATGGTGGCGCAGGCTGCTGGCGCGCTTGGTCAGGATCAGCCGGCCCCGCCCGTCAAAGGCGGCAAGGACGCCTGCGGGACGCAAAGGCGTCTCGGCAGGTGGAACGACCTCGAAGTCATAGTCGGACGAGGGCGCCGCCGGAACCGACAGCGCCCCGATCAGCCGATCGCGCAGCAGGGTTTGCGGCGCGTTCAGCATCTTACTGCGCCGCTTGCCGGGCGGGCGGCAGGGGCTTTCCCTGCGCGTCCACCGTCGCCTCGAAGCCGAGGCTGCGCGGGTCGAACTCGTAATGCGCGCCGCAGAACTGGCAATCGGCGGTGACGATGCCGTCCTCGTTCGTCATATGGGCGATGTCCTTGGCCGAATAGATCGACAAGGTGCCGCGCACGCGGTCAGGGGTGCAGGAGCAGCCGAAATGCAGGTTCTGCCGCTCGAAGGCGCTCGGCTCTTCCTCGTGGAACAGGCGGAACACCAGATTGGGCAGTGGCACGCTGGCATCGACCAGCTCGATCGCCTCGACCGTGGACATCAGCATATTGGCGCGGGTCCAGTCCTCGGATTGCGCGCCTTGCAGGATGTCGGCCGTTTCGAGCTCCTGCCCGTCCTCGGGGATGAACTGCGCCTGTGCGGGCAGGGTTTGCAGCATGACGCCGCCCGCCCGCCAATGTTCGGCGCTGTCCCCGGCCAGCCGCGAACGGCCGACGGTCAGCTCGAACCGGGTCGGAAGCTGCTCGGACTGCTCGAAATAGGTCTGCGCGCAGGACGAGAGCGAGCCGCCGGAAAGAGGCGTCATGCCCTGATAGGGGGTCATGCCCTCGCCCTGGTCGATCAGCACCGCGAAATAGCCCTGCCCGATCTGGTCGAAGGCAGGCTGGTCCGAGACCAGCCGGTCCGCGTCGAAGCTGGCCCAGGCGCGGATGCGGGCGGGGCCGCCCTCGGTCTCGGGCGCGTAATAGTCGGTCGCGATCGTGCGGATCGCGCCATTGCCGCGCACCTGCAGCGACAACTTCCAGCGCAGCTTGATCGTCGGGCCGATCAGGGCGGTCAGGGTGACAAGCTCTGCCACCATGGCGCTGACCGCGACCGGATATTCGTGCCGCGACAGGATATGTTCGAGGGTCGGACCCAGCCGGGCCATCCGCCCGCGCACGCCCGAGGCTTCCAGTTGAAAGGGCAACACGCAGTCGTCCCAGGAAAGGTCCTTTGTCTGAGCCATCAATTTTTCCTTCGGAATGGTGGGCGCGATCCGGCCGCTCGGCGACGCGCGTTGCCACCAATATAAGCCCTGCGGAAAAAACCCCAAGGGGCCGCGGTCAGACCTGCGGCAGGAACGAGCCTTTCCGGTCGCGGATATGGTCATGCACCCGCTGCCCGGCGGGCGAAAGCGCGGTATCCTCGCGCCGGATCAGGAACCAGCTGCGCTGGATCGGCAGCCCGATCGCCCGGACCGAGACCAGCCGCCCGGAGCGCAGTTCCTCGGTCACGGTATGAAGCGAGATCAGCGCGATCCCGAGGCCGGCGATCACGGCCTGCTTGATCGTCTCGTTCGTGCCCATCTCGACCATGCGCCAGGGCGTGCCGTCGCCGATCCGGTCGAGGAACCGGGTCATCAGGATCCGCGTGCCTGAGCCGCGCTCGCGCGCGAGGAAGGTTTCGGCAAGCAGGTCTTGCGGCAGGGCGGGATCGGCCGCGGCCAGCGGATGGTCGGGCGGGGCGACGATGACATGGGGATGGGGGCCGACCGGCTCGGCGATGACGGCGGGACTGCGCGGCGGGCGGCCCATGATGGCCAGATCGACCGCGCGGGCGGTCAGCCATTGGACCACGGCATCGCGGTTGCCGATGCGCAGCGCAACCTCGACCTCGGGTAGCCTCTGGCGCAGTTCCGCGACGAGGCGGGGGGCGAAATATTTGCCGGTCGAGACCACGCCCAGCGAGACGCTGCCGATATGGCCGCTTTGCAGCGCGGCGATCCGGCGGGCGCAGGCATCCAGCGCCACGGCGATCTGGGCCTCTGCCTCCAGCACCGCCTTGCCCTCCTCGGTGGGCAGGAAGGCGCCATGCTCGCCCCGGATGACCAGAGGCGCGGAAAGCAGATCCTCGAGCGTGCGAAGCTGGCCATGAACCGCCGGCGGGCTCAGACCAAGGTCGCCGGCGGCAGCGGTCAGCGAGCCGGTCTCAACCACCGCGCGAAAGGCGCGGAACTGGCGCAAGGTGGCGGCATCGATGCGCGACATTCGGAAATCCTGAAGAGACGTTTTGTATTATTAAATGTTCCCGAAAGTCCTGGCATGTCAACAAGAAGACGGGAACCGCGCCAAGGGAGGGGCCGATGACCGCCACAAACATCGATGCCGCATCCATTCCGTCCGCTTTTCTGCCCGTCATGCAGGCCCTTGCCGCGTCGGGTGGCGCGCTGGAGCAACTGATCCGGCGCGGTGGCGACCTCGGCCGGCTGGTCGGGACGAACAGCGACGGGGACGGCCAGAAAGCTCTCGACGTCATCGCGGATGACCTGTTTTGCAAGGCGCTGGCCGGCGCCGGGGTGCGCTGGCTCGCCTCGGAGGAGCAGGAGGAGGCGCTGGAACTGGACCCGCAAGGCACGCTTGCGGTCGCGATCGACCCGCTCGACGGCTCGTCGAATATCGACGCGAATATCTCGATCGGCACGATCTTCTCGATCTATCCGGCCGAGGCGACGGCCGAGGCCAGCTTCCTGCGCCCGGTCAGCCAGCAGCTTGCCGGAGGCTATATCATCTATGGCCCGCGCTGCGCGATGATGGTCAGCTTCGGCGACGGGGTGCAGCATTACGCGCTCGAGCCGGAAACCAATGTCTTCCGCCTCGTGACGCCCCGGCAGGTGATGCCGGACTGTTCCTTCGAATTTGCGATCAATGCCTCGAACTACCGCCATTGGTCGCGGCCGGTCCGGGCCTATATCGACGATTGCCTCGCTGGCATCGAAGGCCCGCGCGAGACGAATTTCAACATGCGCTGGATCGCCTCTCTGGTGGCCGAGACCCATCGGATCCTTATTCGGGGCGGGGTGTTCCTCTATCCGTCCGACGGCCGCAAGGGCTATGAGCGGGGCCGGCTCAGGATGCTCTATGAATGCGGTCCCATCGCCTTCCTTGTCGAACAGGCGGGCGGGCGAGCAACCGACAGTTGCGAGCCGATCCTTGACCAGCATGTCCGGGCGCTGCACCAGCGCACGCCCTTCGTCTTCGGTTCCGCCGAAAAGGTGGCGCGCATCGCCGCCTATCACGACCTGCCTGAGACCGAGATCTCGGCCCTTTTCGGCAACCGCGGCCTATTCCGAGCGTGAGAGCGAGACCATGAGCAAGCGACATCCCATCATTTCCGTCACCGGCTCTTCCGGCGCTGGCACGACCACGATCAAGAACACTTTCGACCAGATCTTCCGGCGCGAGGGCATCAACGCGGTCTCGATCGAGGGCGATGCCTTCCACCGCTATGACCGCGCCGCGATGAAGGCAGAGCTGGCCCGGCGGACCGAGGCCGGGGACCATACCTTCAGCCATTTCAGCATCGACGCGAATGAGCTGGAGACGCTGGAATCGGTCTTTCGCGACTATGGCGAAACCGGCACCGGCCGCACCCGTCACTATATCCACGACGACCGCGAGGCCGAGACCTGGGGTCAGGCGCCCGGCACCTTCACCCCCTGGGCCGCGTTCGAGCCTGGCTCGGACCTGCTCTTCTATGAGGGGCTGCATGGCGCGGTCCGCAGCGACGGCATCGACATTGCCGGGCAGGCGGATCTGAAGATCGGGGTGGTGCCGGTCATCAACCTCGAATGGATCCAGAAGATCCACCGCGACAAGGCCAGCCGGGGTTATTCGACCGAGGCCGTGACCGATGTGATCCTGCGCCGGATGCACGCCTATGTGCATGTGATCTGCCCGCAATTCACCCATACCGACATCAACTTCCAGCGCGTGCCGGTGGTCGATACCTCGAACCCGTTCATCGCGCGCTGGATCCCAACGCCGGACGAAAGCCTTGTCGTGATCCGCTTCCGCAATCCTCGCGGGATCGATTTTCCCTATCTGACGACGATGATCCAGGGCTCGTGGATGAGCCGGGCGAATTCCATCGTCATTCCGGGTCCGCGCATGGATCTGGCGATGCAACTGATCCTGACGCCGATGGTCACGCGGATGGTCAGCGAAGCGAAACGCGCCTGAGGGAGGGGCCACCATGAACCAGATGACGCGCATGGAAACCGACGCCGAAGCCCGCATGGCGACCGCGATCCGGGTCTTGGCGATGGATGCGGTCGAGGCCGCGAAATCCGGCCATCCCGGCGCGCCGATGGGGATGGCCGATGTGGCGGCGGTCCTCTTCAACCGCTTCATGCGCATCGACCCGGCGGATGACAAATGGCCCGACCGCGACCGTTTCGTGATGTCGGCGGGCCATGGCTCGATGCTGGTCTATGCGATCAACCACTTGCTCGGCTATGACGACATGCCGATGGAGGAGTTGCGGGCCTTCCGCCAGCTCGGCTCGCGCACCGCCGGCCATCCCGAATACGGCCATGCCAAGGGGATCGAGACGACGACCGGCCCGCTTGGGCAGGGGATCGCCACCGCCGTCGGCATGGCTTTGGCCGAGCGGATGATGAATGCGCGCTTCGGCGACGATCTGGTCGATCACCGCACCTATGTCATCTGCGGCGATGGCTGCCTGATGGAGGGGATCAGCCAGGAGGCGATCGACTTCGCGGGCCACCAGCGGCTGGGACGGCTGATCGTCCTCTGGGACGACAACCGCATCACCATCGACGGCGGGACCGGGCTTTCGACCTCGACCGACCAGAAGGCGCGGTTCGCGGCATCGAACTGGCATGTGCAGGCCGTCGACGGCCATGACCGTGAGGCGGTCGCGGCGGCGATCGAGGCCGCGCAGGGGGACGCGCGCCCCTCACTGATCGCCTGCCGCACGGTGATCGGCTTTGGCGCACCGAACAAGCAGGGCAGTCACGATGTCCATGGCGCACCCTTGGGCGCGGCTGAAATCGCGGCCGCCCGTGAGCATCTGGGATGGACCCACGATCCCTTCGCGTTGCCGCCGGATATCCCCGAATCCTGGCGCGCGGTCTCGGCGCGAGGGGCAGCGGCGCGGTCGGCATGGCAGGAGCGGCTGACCCGTTCCCCTCTGAGGCCGATGTTTACTGCCATGCTGGCCGCGCCCGACGCCGACGCGCTGCGCCGTGCCACCGCGGATCACTGCGCAAGGCTGGCCGAGGAACGGCCCAAGGTCGCGACCCGCAAGTCCAGCGAAATGGCGCTGGAGGTGGTGAACGCGGTCCTGCCGAACACCATCGGCGGCTCGGCCGACCTGACCGGATCGAACAATACCCGGACCAAGGGCATGACTGCCGTGACTGCCGAGGATCGCTCGGGGCGCTATATCCACTATGGCATCCGCGAGCATGGCATGGCGGCGGCGATGAACGGCATCGCGCTGCATGGCGGGCTGATCCCCTATGGCGGCACGTTCCTGGCCTTCAGCGACTATTCCCGCCCGGCGATCCGGCTGGGGGCGCTGATGGGGGTGCCGGTCGTCCATGTGATGACCCATGACAGCATCGGGCTGGGCGAGGACGGGCCGACTCACCAGCCGGTCGAGCATGTCGCGGCATTGCGCGCCATCCCGAACCTGCTGGTCTTTCGCCCCGCCGACGCAATCGAGACTGCCGAGGCATGGGAGATCGCCTTGACCACGCCCCGGACCCCCTCGGTCCTGTGCCTGTCGCGGCAAAACCTGCCGACCGTTCGGGACGGTGCAACCGAAAACCTGACCAGGCAGGGGGCTTATCTGCTGCGCGGGACTGACGGGCCGCGCGACGCGACGCTGATCGCCACCGGCTCCGAGGTCGAGATCGCGCTGGCCGCCGCCGAGCTTCTTGCCGGGCAGGGGATACGGGCGGCGGTGGTCTCGGCCCCCTCGTTCGAGCTTTTCGCCGCCCGCCCGGAGGCCGAGCGCGAGGCGGTGCTGGGCACCGCCCCCCGCGTCGGGATCGAGGCGCTGATCCGGCAGGGCTGGGACGGGCTTTTCCTGCGCCCCGGCGACGGCTTCATCGGCATGACGGGCTTTGGCGCATCCGCCCCGGCCCCCGCGCTTTACCGCCATTTCGGCATCACCGCCGAGGCTACGGCGGAGCTTGCCCATCAACTGATCCAGGGAGGAAAGTGATGGCCCTCATCACGCTGCGACAGCTTCTCGACCACGCCGCCGAACATGGCTATGGCGTGCCCGCCTTCAACATCAACAATATGGAACAGGGGCTCGCGATCCTGAAGGCGGCGGCGCAGACCGACGCCCCGGTGATCCTGCAGGCCAGCCGCGGCGCGCGGTCCTATGCCGGCGACATCATGCTGCGCCGCATGGTCGAGGCCTTGGCCGAGATGAACCCGACCATTCCGATCTGCCTGCATCAGGACCACGGCAACAACCTTGCCACCTGCATGTCGGCGATCCGGCACGGCTTCACCAGCGTGATGATGGACGGCTCGCTGCTCGAGGACATGAAGACCCCCGCCGATTACGACTACAACGTCGCGGTGACGGCCAAGGTCTCGGAAGCCGCCCATGCGGTCGGGGCATCGGTCGAGGGCGAGCTGGGTGTGCTGGGGTCGCTGGAAACCGGCGAGGCGGCGGCCGAGGATGGTTCGGGCGCCGAGGGCAAGCTGGATCACAGCCAGCTTCTGACCGACCCCGATCAGGCGGTGGATTTCGTCCAGCGCACGCGCTGCGACGCGCTGGCGATCGCCTGCGGTACCAGCCACGGCGCCTACAAGTTCAGCCGCAAGCCCGATGGCGACATTCTGGCGATGCATGTGATCGAGGCGATCCACCACCGTCTGCCCGGCACGCATCTGGTGATGCATGGCTCCTCCAGCGTGCCGCAATATCTGCAGGATCTGATCAACGGGGCGGGGGGCGAGATGCCCCAGACCTATGGCGTCCCGGTCGAGGAGATCGAGCGCGGCATCCGCCACGGCGTCCGCAAGGTCAATATCGACACCGATTGCCGCATGGCCATGACCGGCCATTTCCGCAAGGTCGCCCGCGAGCGCCCGGAGGAGTTCGATCCGAGGAAATTCATGGTCCCCGCCATGGAGGAACTGACCGCCTTGTGCCGCGACCGGTTCGAACGCTTCGGCACGGCGGGCCATGCCGGCAAGATCAGGGTCATCCCGATGGACGAGATGGCCAGACGCTACGCGTCGGGGGCGTTGGACCCGGCAATCACCGGCGCGCGCGCCGCTTAACGGGAGGACGCTATGAACGAGATGAGCAAATCCGAAATCACCGACAAGAAGAAGCGCTATGCCGCGGGCGTGCTGAAATATGCCCAGATGGGCTATTGGGACGGCGATTACGAGCCGAAGGACACCGATGTCCTGGCCTTGTTTCGCATCACGCCGCAGGAGGGCGTGGACCCCATCGAGGCGGCAGCTGCCGTTGCTGGCGAAAGCTCGACCGCGACATGGACGGTGGTCTGGACCGATCGGCTGACCGCCTGCGACCAGTATCGCGCCAAGGCCTACAAGGTCGAGCCGGTGCCCGGCACGCCGGGGCAGTATTTCTGCTATGTCGCCTATGACCTGATCCTGTTCGAGGAAGGCTCGATCGCGAACGTCACCGCCTCGATCATCGGCAACGTCTTCAGCTTCAAGCCGCTGAAGGCCGCGCGCCTCGAGGACATGCGCTTCCCGGTGGCCTATATGAAGACCTTTGCCGGTCCCCCCACCGGTATCGTGGTCGAGCGCGAGCGGCTGGACAAGTTCGGCCGTCCGCTGCTGGGCGCGACGACCAAGCCGAAGCTGGGGCTTTCGGGCAAGAACTATGGCCGGGTGGTCTATGAGGGGCTGAAGGGCGGCCTCGACTTCATGAAGGATGACGAGAACATCAACTCGCAGCCCTTCATGCATTGGCGCGACCGCTTCCTTTATTGCATGGAGGCGGTGAACAAGGCCACCGCCGTCACCGGCGAGGTCAAGGGCCATTACCTGAACATCACCGCCGGCACGATGGAGGAGATGTATCGCCGCGCCGAATTGGCCAAGGAGCTTGGCTCGGTCATCGTCATGGTCGACCTGATCGTGGGGTGGACGGCGATCCAGTCGATCTCGAACTGGTGCCGGCAGAATGACATGATCCTGCACATGCACCGCGCAGGCCACGGCACCTATACCCGCCAGAAGAACCACGGCATCAGCTTCCGCGTGATCGCGAAATGGCTGCGCATGGCGGGGGTGGACCACCTGCATTGCGGCACCGCCGTCGGCAAGCTGGAGGGCGACCCGATGACCGTGCAGGGCTTCTATAATGTCTGCCGCGAGACGGTGAACGAGGTCGACCTGCCGCGCGGCATCTTCTTCGAGCAGGACTGGGCCAACCTGAAAAAGACCATGCCTGTCGCCTCGGGCGGGATCCATGCCGGGCAGATGCACCAGCTGATCGACCTGTTTGGCGATGATGTGGTTCTGCAATTCGGCGGCGGCACCATCGGGCATCCGATGGGCATTCAGGCCGGGGCGACCGCGAACCGCGTGGCGCTGGAGGCGATGGTCCTCGCCCGCAACGAGGGCGTCGACATCGCGACCGAAGGCCCGGAAGTCCTGCGCAAGGCCGCGAAATGGTGCAAGCCGCTGGAGGCCGCGCTGGATACCTGGGGGAACATCACCTTCAACTACACCTCCACCGACACCTCGGACTTCGTTCCGACCGCATCCGTCAGCTGAGGAGAGAAAAGATGCGTATCACCCAAGGCTGTTTCTCGTTCCTGCCCGACCTGACCGACGAGCAGGTCCGCGATCAGGTGGAATATATCCTGAGGCGCGATTGGGCGGTCGGGATCGAGTTCACGGACGAACCCCATCCCCGCAATACCTATTGGGAGATGTGGGGCAATCCGATGTTCGACCTGAAGGACGCAAAGGGCGTGATGATGGAGCTGGACGCCTGCCGAAAGGCGCATGGCGACGCCTATATCCGCATCAACGCCTTCGACAGCACCCGCGGATGGGAGACGGTGATGATGTCCTTCATCGTCAATCGCCCGAAGACCGAGCCGTCGTTCAGGACATGGCGGATGGAAGCTGATGGCCGGCATATCCGCTATACCCATGAGCTGACCGGCTGAGGCAGAGCCGGGGGGCTTTCGGCCCCCCGGACCCCCCGAGGGTATTTGGAAAACGGAGAAAAGCCCGATGGATGGCGATGTGGGCGAGACGCTGGCAACCGGAAAGCCGCAGACCGTGGATCTGCAGGCCGAATATGAATCCTCGGGCGTGCGCGAGATCCTGGACGAGCTGGATCGCGAGCTGATCGGGCTGGCGCCGGTGAAGGAGCGGATCAGGGAAACGGCGGCATTGCTGCTGGTCGACCGGGCGCGGCGCGATCTTGGGCTGGCGCATGAGGCGCCGGTGCTGCACATGTCCTTCACCGGCAATCCCGGCACCGGCAAGACGACGGTGGCGCTGAAGATGGCCGGGCTGCTGCACCGGCTGGGCTATGTGAGGAAGGGGCATCTCGTCTCGGTCACGCGGGACGATCTGGTCGGGCAGTATATCGGCCATACCGCGCCCAAGACCAAGGAAGTGCTGAAGCGCGCCATGGGGGGCGTCCTGTTCATCGACGAGGCCTATTACCTCTACAAGCCCGATAACGAGCGCGATTACGGGCAGGAGGCGATCGAGATCCTGTTGCAGGTGATGGAGAACAATCGCGACGATCTGGTGGTGATCATGGCGGGCTATGCCGACCGGATGGACCGCTTCTTTGCCGCCAATCCGGGCTTCCGGTCGCGCATCGCCCATCACATCGAGTTTCCCGACTATACCGACGACGAGCTTGGCCGCATCGCGGGCACCATGCTTGAGGGGCAGGGATATGCGTTCGATACGGCGGGGGCGGAAGCGATGGAGGAATATGTCCGGCTGCGCCGTGCCCAGCCGCATTTCGCCAATGCCCGCAGCATCCGCAATGCGCTGGACCGGGCGAAGTTACGTCAGGCGAACCGGCTTTTTTCCGCGGGGGCCGTGGTTGACGCCCAAACGCTTTCCACGATAACGGAGGCCGATATCCGCGCGAGCCGCGTCTTTTCCGGCGGGCTCGACATTGACGGCAGCCGCAGGAAGGACGTGCCATGAGCTTCGACCGCAGCATCAAGATCGCCCCCTCGATCCTTTCCGCCGATTTCGCCAATTTCGGACAGGAGATCCGCGCCGTTGAGGATCAGGGCGCCGACTGGGTCCATGTCGATGTGATGGACGGGCATTTCGTCCCGAACATCACCTTTGGCCCCGCCACCTGCAAGGCGATCCGCCCGCATATCCGGGGCGTCATGGACGTCCACCTGATGATCGCGCCCGTCGACCAGTATATCGACGCCTTCGCGGAATCGGGGGCGGATTTCATCACCGCGCATCTTGAGGCCGGGCCGCATATCCACCGCACCTTGCAGGCGATCCGGGCGAGTGGCGCCAAGGCGGGGCTGGCGCTGAACCCCGGCACTCCGGCCGAGGCGGCGAAGGGGCTGATCGACGATCTGGACCTGATCTGCGTCATGACCGTGAACCCCGGCTTTGGCGGGCAGAAGTTCATCAAAAGCCAGATCGAGAAGGTCCGCGCCCTGCGCGCGATGATTGGCGACCGTCCCGTTCATATCGAGATCGATGGCGGCGTCGATCCGACCACCGCGCCGCTGGTCGTCGAGGCGGGCGCCGACGTGCTGGTCGCGGGCTCCGCCGTATTCAAGGGCGGCTCGGTTTCGAACAGCGCGCCCTATGGCGAGAACATCCGGGCGATCCGGTCGGCTGCCGAGTCTGCCCTGCGTTGATCCCCGCGGGAGGCGGGGTTAGGCTGGCTTCGATCCGATCGGAGGCGCGCCCTGACACCGAAACTGGAACACCGGCGATGATCTGGCGCGGGGCGACAGCTCTTGCGGGCGCGGCATTGCGGCTGGCCGCGCCGCTTTCCGGTGCCGATTGGCGCGAGCGTCTGGCCCTGACCGGGCCGGAGGTGGTTCCGGGCAGCATATGGCTGCATGCGGCGAGTGTTGGGGAACTGACCTCGGCGCGTTCGCTGGTCGCCGCGCTTGCGGCCGAGGCGCGGGTCGTCGTTACCACGAACAGCACGACCGGGCGGGCGCTGGCGCGAAAGCTGGGCCATACCGCGATGCTGGCGCCCCTTGACCTGCCGCAGGCGGTGCGGCGCTTTCTCGACCGGGTGGAGCCTGCCGTTCTGGTCACGGTCGAGAACGAGCTTTGGCCCAACCGTTCGGCGATGACGGCCGAACTTGGCGTGGCGCAGGTCGTGGTCGGCGCGCGGATTTCGGCGCGCTCGGCCGAGCGCTGGGCGAAGCTGCCCCGGCTGATCAGGCCGATGCTGGAGCGGATCGACCTGCTTTCGGCCCAGGATGCCGAGAGCGAGGCGCGGCTTTTGCGGCTGGGGCTGCCGGAGGAGGCGGTGGGCACGCGGTTGAACCTGAAGCTTCTGGACCCCGCGCGGGTCGAGCCGCCGGCGGACAGCCCGGCGCGCGCCCTGACCGTGCTGGCCGCCTCGACCCATGAGGGCGAGGATGCGGCCATGATCGACGCCTATCTTGCGGCGCGGGCCGAGGTTCCCGGCCTGCGGCTGATCCTTGCGCCGCGCCATCCGGTGCGCGGCGGTGCGGTCGCGGCATTGCTGCGCGAGAAGGGGGTCGATTTTCGCCGCAGGAGCGAGGGCGGCGGGCTCGATACACCCGTTCTGCTGGCCGATACGCTGGGCGAGATGGCGGATTGGTATGCGGCCTCGGGGATCTGCATCACCTGCGGCTCGTTCTCGGACCATGGCGGCCATACGCCGTGGGAGCCGGCGGGCTGGCGCTGCGCGATCCTGCACGGCCCCCATGTCGCGAACCATGCGGCGGATTATGCCGATCTGGACGCGGCGGGCGCCGCCGAGGCCTGCACGGCCGAGGATCTGCCCCGCCGGCTTGCCGCGCTGGCCGGGGATGCCCGCCGGCAGCACCGGATGGGCAAGGGGGCGCGCGAGATGCTGTTGTCGCGCGCCGGGAATCCGCAACCGCTCGTCGCACGAATCCTCGACCTTGCGCGGGGTGGCCTTGCGAAAGACCCTGCCAGATCCGATATCTGGCGGGAAAGGAACGAAAAATGATCCGCTATGATCTGCGCTGCGACAATGAGCATGAGTTTGACGGCTGGTTCCGCTCCTCCGAGGGTTTCGAGACCCTGAGGAAGGCGGGGCAGGTTGCCTGCACCCATTGCGGTTCCGTCGCGGTCGAAAAGGTCCTGATGGCGCCCGGCGTCGCCACCTCGCCGCGCCCTGACCGCGACCTGCATTCCCCGAGAAACGAGCAGGAGGCCGCGCTGGAGAAACTGCGCCGCCATGTCGAGGAAAACTCGGACTATGTCGGCATGTCCTTCGCCGAGGAGGCGCGGGCGATGCATGAGGGGGCGGTCCCCTCGCGCGCGATCCACGGCGAGGCGAGGCTCGACGACGCGAAGAAGCTGCTGGAGGACGGGATTCCCGTCGCGCCGCTGCCCTTCCGCTCTCGCCAGCGGGCGAACTGAGATCAGGCGATCTCTCCGTCTATCAGCACCATCAGCCGGCCTTTCGAGCAGCGCTCGACCCTTGCGCTGACGCCGTAGACCTCGGCCAGAAGGCGGGGGGTCAGCACCTCCTCGGGGCGGCCATGCGTATGGACATGGCCGTCATGGATCAGCACGATCCGGTCGGCCCACTGCGCCGCCAGCGCGAGGTCGTGGAGAACGGCGGCGACGATCCGCCCCTCGGCCGCAAGGCGGCGAAGCTCGGACAGAAGCCGGACCTGACGGGCGAGGTCGAGGGCGCTGGTCGGCTCGTCCAGCAGCAGCAGGCGCGGATCGCGGACGATGGCCTGCGCAAGGCTGACCATCTGGCGCTGCCCGCCCGAGAGCGCCTCGATCGGTTCCAGCGCGAGGGCCGCGATGCCCAGCTTTTCCATGATCGACATGGCCGCGTGATCCGCCTCGCGCGCGGGCAGGGTGCGCCCGGCGCGCAGGGCGGCGATGATCGCCTCGAGCGCGATGAGCGAGGTGGCGGAGGGCAGGGTCTGGGGCATGAAGCCGATCAGCCCGGCCCGTTCGGTCGCGGGCAGGTGCCGAAGGTCGCGGCCGTCCAGCGTGACGCTGCCCTGATAGGGGGCGATCTGGGCAATGGCGCGCAGCAGGGTCGATTTCCCTGCCGCGTTGGGTCCGGCAAGGACCGTGACCTCGCCCGGCAACATGCGGGGCAGGGTCAGCCCGGACAGCACCGGGCGGCTGCCATAGCGGACCGATATGTCGGTGACGGAAAGCCCCTCGTTCATCCGCGCCGCCGCCCGCGCAGGATCAGCGCGAAAAAGATCGGCAGGCCGATCAGCGACGTGACCAGCCCGACCGGCAGCAGCACGCCCGGCACCACGGTCTTGGAAAGCGTCGAGGCCAGCGACATGACCAGCGCCCCGGTCAGCACGCTAGCCGGCAGGAAGACGCGGTGGTTCTCGCCCACCAGCATTCGCGCGATATGCGGCCCGGCCAGCCCGACGAAGCCGATCACCCCCACCATCGACACGGCGGCCGCCGAAAGCAGACTGACCCGCAGCAATGTCCAGCGCCGCAGCGCGGTCACGTCGACGCCGAAGCTGCGGGCCTGATCCTCGCCCAGCCGCAGCGCGGTCAGCCGCCATGCGGCGCCGAACGAGAAGGGCACGGTTGCAGCAAGGATCGCCGCGATCAGCAGGACACCCGGCCATTGCGTCGCGGCAAGGCTGCCCATCGACCAGAAGACCAGTTGTTGCAGCGCATCGGCCGAGGCCACGAATTGCACCAGCGCCAGCAGCGCGGCGGCGGTGAAGTTCAGCGCCACGCCGAACAGCACCAGCACCTCGGGCCCGCCGCCCCTGAGGCGGCCGAGAAGTTGCAGCAGCATGAGCGCGCCGACCGCGAAGACGAAGGCATTGGCCGAGACGCTCCAGACCGGGGGAAGGCCGGGCAGGGTCAGGCCGAGGACGATGGCGGTCGCCGCACCCAATGCGGCGGCCGAGGAGACGCCGAGCGTGAAGGGCTCGGCCAGTGGGTTTTCCAAGACCGTCTGCATCTCGGCCCCGGCCAGCGCCAGCGCCGCCCCGACCAGCAGCGCCATGACCGCGACCGGCAGGCGCACGTCCCAGACGATGACCTGCGCGGCGCGTCCAGCCTCGGCCCCGGCCAGTGTGCTGAGCGTCTGCGACAAGGGCAGGCCTGAGGGGCCGGTGACGAGGTCCAGCAGCAGCGCGGCCAGCGCCGCCAGAACCAGCGCGCCGACCAGCGCCGCATGGCGCCGGCCTTGCCGGTGATAGAGGGCGAGCGTCGCTTCGGTCATGGTTCCTGCCTGACCCACCAGGTTCCCGGCACGCTGACCGGGGCGAAGCGGGCCTCGATCTCGGCCAGCGTCGCGGCCGGGTCGATATCGGCGAAAAGATCGGGGTGGAAGGTCTTGGCGAGGTATTCGATCAGCGCGATATGGACTGGCGAGTCGTTGAACAGATGCCAGACCCCGGCGGCGCGCCCTTCTTCGACCGCGCGCAGCGAGGCGAAGCCGGGGGCCGAGATCAGCTTGTCAAAGCTCGCCCCGGCGGTTTTCGCATCGACGCCCGAGCCCAGAACCAGCCCGCCCCGCGCCGCCATATGGGTGCCGCCGGTGGCGATATAGATGTCGGGGTCGGCGCCGATCAGGAATTCCAGCGAGCTGTTGCCCAGCACACCCTTGACCAGATCGGCACCGATATTCTGGCCGCCCGCGGTGGTGATGAAATCATTGAAAACGCCCGTGCCCACGGTCGAACAGCAATTCACCGGCGCGGCATGGACGTGGAAAAAGACGCGCGGCCGGGGAATCGCCGGATCGGCTAGCCGCTCGCGGATGCGGTTGAGGCGGGTGTCGTAGAACTCGGCAAACTCCTCGGCCCTCGCCTCCGCTCCTGTCAGTTGGCCCAGGATGCGAAGGCTGGGGATCGAGTTTTCCTGCGGATGCGAGAAGAAATCGACATAGGCGACCGGGATGCCGGCGGCGGCAAGCTGCGCTTCGGCGACCTTCATCGCCGTGTCCTTCTCGTCGATCAGGCTCAGCACCACCAGATCGGGGTCGAGGGCGATCACGCTTTCGACCGAAAGGCCGCGATTGCCGGCGCCCACCGGGCGGATCTGGTCGATGGCCGGGAATTTCGCGCCATAGGCTGCCATCGTCGGCTCGTCCAGCGGCTTGTCGAGCCGCCAGCCCGCGACCAGCGCGACCGGATCATCATGGATCAGCCCGAGGACCGAGAGATGCCGCCCCTCGCCCAGCACGATGCGATGGGCGGGCTGGTCAAGGGTAACCTCGCGCCCGAGGATGTCGGTAACGGTGATGTCGGCCTGTGCCGCGCCGGCCTGACCCAGCAGCGCGGCGGCGAGGCCGAGAACGGCGATGAGAAGGCGGGGCAGTTGCATGGGCGTCTCTGGAACAGGGGCGGGGGCGCGGCGGGCTGACCGATTTTTCGGCTGGCGTCGCTGAGCGCGCAACCTATATTCCTGACTGCCCTTGTCAACTAATCGATGGTTCTGAAATGTCGCAACCCGATCCTGCTGTTCATGGCCGCGTGGGGCCGGATCACGCCCGTCGCCCGGCCTTGCTGCGGATTTTGCAGACCGGCGCGCCGACCCATAGCCTGACGCAAAAGACGGTGGCGACCGGTTCGGGCTATCGGCTGCTGATCGCGATGCCGAAAGCCCCGCCGCCCGCTGCGGGCTATCCGCTGCTCTACATGCTGGACGGCAATGCCGCCTTCGATTTCCTGACGCCCGAACATCTGGCGCTGGTCCCCGGTCTGGCAATCGTCGGTATCGGCCATGATACCGAGCGGCAGTTCGCCCGGACCCAGCGGATTCTGGACTTTACCCCGCCCGATGGGCCGGGGGATGGCCTGCGCCCCGATCACGTGGATGCGACCCGGACGGTCGGCGGCGCGAAGATCTTTCACGACCGGCTGACCGGGATTCTGCGGACCGAGGCCGAGGCGGGCCTGCCGGTCGATCCGGCGCGGCGCACGCTCTGGGGGCACAGCTTCGGCGGGCTCTTCACGCTTTATGCGCTGCTGACCCGGCCAGAGGCCTTCGCGCGCTATGCCGCGATCAGCCCCTCAATCTGGTGGGATGAGGCCCTGATGCGCCGCATCGCCGCCGCGGCCGCCCCGGCCTCGCTGCCTCTGCTGGTCGCGCTTGGCGACCGCGAGAAGCGCAGCGGCTCATCGGGTCCGCCGCCGGACGGGCCGGCGCCCGCGACAATGAATTTTATCGCCGATCTGGCCCGGCATCCCGGCCATCGCGCCGATCCGCATGTGCTGGCGGGCCATGTCCATATCGAGACGCTGGCCGGCTCTTTCCCGCTGGCGCTGCCTTTCGCGGCTAGCTGAGCCGCCGGGCCATCTCGGGCGCGATCATCGCGACCGCCTCGGGCGAGACCATCTCGGCATGGAGGAAGGGCACCTCGACGGTATCGACCGCGGCCGCATAGGGTTCCCACATCGCGGCCTGAAGGTCGCGGTCCTGATGGTCGCGGGCGGCGCGGAAATGGGTCAGCACGCCCTCATAGCGGCGGTGATGGTGGTTGCGGATCAGCCGGTTCGTCCCGGTCACCACCCGCACCACGCCATGCAGCACCGATTCCGGCAGCGACCCCAGCGCCGAGCCGCCCTGTCGCAGGAAGCTCACCACCGCCTCGGGCGTCGTCAGGTCGCGATGCGCCTCGGGGTCGTGGCCCGCGATGGCGAGGAGCGCCCGAAGCGCGGCGGCGGGGTCCGGTTCTGGCTCATCCCGCCAGACGTCGCAGGGATAGCTGTCGAGCAGCGCGACAAGGCCGGGCTTGTGGCCTAGCGCGGTGAGGTTGACCGCGATCTCCTGCGCGAGGATGCCGCCCACCGACCAGCCGGCCAGATGGACCGCCCCACCCGGAGCAAGGGCAAGGATACGCGCGGCGTAGTCCTCGGCAAGGCCCGCGAGGTCGTCGGGTATCGCCACCTCGGGATCGAGGCCCGGATGTTGGAGGCCATAGACCCGCCGGCCGGGGGCCAGCGCACGCGCGAGCCTGCGGTAGCCCCAGCCGAGGCCGCCCGCCGGATGGATCAGGAAAAGGGGTGCTGCATCCGCGTTCCCCTCGGCCAGCAGCAGGACCGGGCCAAGGCCGTCGCCCTGCGGCACATGCTGGTCAAGCGCATTGGCCAGCGCGGCCAATACCGGATGCTCGAAGATCGTCCCAAGGCCGGGATCGCGCCCGGTTTCCGCCTCGATCGCCTGCGCGAGGCGCACCGCGCTGAGCGAGTCGCCCCCGAGCGCGAAGAAATCAGCCTCGGCCGGGGCAGGGGCAGAGAGATGCAGGATTTCCGCGTAAAGCCGGGCAAGGCGGCGTTCGGTCGGGCTGTCGGCCGCGCGTCCCGTGGCATCGAAATCCGGGGCGGGCAGGGCCTTGCGGTCAAGCTTGCCATTCGCGGTCACCGGCAGCGCCTCCAGCGCGACCTCCGCCTGCGGGATCATATAGACGGGCAGCGTCGTCGCCAGCCGCTCGTTGACGAGGCCGGGCTGCCAACCCTCGGCCGGGACCAGATAGGCGACGATCCGTTTGTCTCCGCCATGATCCTCGCGCGCGATGGCGACCGCCTCGCGGGCAAGGCCGGTGGCCATGATCGCGGCCTCGATCTCGCCCAGCTCGATGCGCAGGCCGCGGATCTTCACCTGATGGTCCGAACGGCCCAGATAGACCGTCGCCCCATCAGGCCGGAGCCGAGCCAGATCCCCGGTCGCATAGAGGCGACGACCCGCGACGGTGACGAAACGCTCCTCGGTCAGGTCGGGGCGGCCCAGATAACCGCGGGCAAGCTGCACGCCGCCCAGATAAAGATGCCCGGCAAGCCCGGCGGGGACCGGCCGCAGCCGGTCGTCCAGCACTTCGAGCGAGGTGTTCCAGACCGGAAAGCCGATCGGGATGGGGTTCGATCGGTCCTCGGGCGTCGCGGCCCATTCGCTGACATCGACTGCGGCTTCGGTCGGGCCATAGAGGTTGTGCAACTCCGCCCCGATCCGCGCGTGGAAGCGGTCGCGCTGGTCCGCCGTCAATTCCTCGCCCGAGCAGAAGACGCGGCTGAGCGTTAGCCCCTGCGAGGCGGGCGAGGCGAGGAAGGCCGAGAGCATCGAGGGAACGAAATGCGCCGTCGTGATCCCGCGATCCCGGATCAGCCGCGCAATGGCCGCCGGGTCGCGATGCGCGCCGGGCGGTGCCATGACCAGCTCTGCCCCGGCGATCATCGGCAGGAAGAACTCCCACACCGAGACATCGAAGGTCGCGGGGGTCTTTTGCAGGATGCGGTCGCTGGCATCGACGCCGTAGCGCGCCTGCATCCAGATCAGCCGGTTCACGATCGCCCGATGCTCGATCGCGACGCCTTTGGGCGCGCCGGTCGAGCCGGAGGTGAAGATGACATAGGCCAGATCGCCCGGCCCCGCGCTTCCCTCGGCGCGGCCTTGCTGCGGCCAGTCCCCGGTCAGGAGGAGAGGGGCATCCGCCGGGAAAAGATCGGCAAGATCCGCGCTGGTCAGCACAGCAACCGGTTGCGCCTGTGCAAGGATCCCCGCGATGCGTTCGGGCGGGTGATCGGGGTCGAGCGGCAGATAGGCCGCCCCCGCCTGAATGCAGGCCAGCAACGCCACCGGCAGTTCCAGCGAGCGTTCGAGCGCCACCGCGACGATCCCGTCCGGGCCCGCGCCCAGATCCTGAAGCTTTCGCGCCAGCGCCTGGCTTTGCCGGTCCAGCGCCGCGAAGCTGAGGGTCCGGTCGCCGAAGCTGACGGCGGGCGCATCCGGGGTCCGGGCGATTGTCCCGGCGATCAGGGCGGTCAGCGTCGTGTTGGGAACCTCGTGCCGGGCGGCACGGCGCCGCACCTCGATCCCGGCGATCTCGGTGGGGCTTGCGGTCGGCACCGCCGCAAGGCTTCCGGCCCCGAGTGCGGTGGCGAGAAACGAGAGGATGCGCGCGCCATGTGCCGCGACCTCCTCGGCGGAATAGAGCGCGGGGTTGGCGTCGACCTCGAACAGCATCCCCGCCTCCGGGTCGCCACGGAAGGTTAGGGTCAGGTCATCGACCATGCCGGCCGAGAGGATATTGAGCCGCGTCTCGATCCCCGGAAATTCCGGCGGGCGGTCGAAGGGCTGCACATTGACGATCGGGCCGTAAAGCCGCCGGGTCATGCCGATCAGGCCCAGTTCGCGGCGCAGATGCTCGCTGCGGTAAAGCCCGTGGCGACGCGCCCGCGCCATGCGGCGCGACTGCGCGGCCAGCCATTCCGGCAAAGGCTGGTCCTCGTCCGGGGCAAGGCGGAAGGGCAGGACGTTCATCGCCATGCAGGGAAGCTGCGCGATCTTGCGGCCCATGCGCGCCATGAAGGGCAGGCCGATCACTACCTCGCCCCCGGTCCAGCGCGCAAGATAGGCGCCGCAAAGCGCGTTCAGCACATCCGGCCAGCCAAGGCGATGCTGGGTCGAATAGGCGCTCAGCGCGGCCAGCAGGTCGCGGGGCATCTGGCGCGAGTCGCGATGGAAACTGTGGTCGCTGACCGCCCGGCCCCCGGCAGGCCCCGTGACCTCGGGCAGGCCGGCAAGCTCGCCATGCCACCAGTCGCGATCCGCGGCCCGGCGCGGCGAGGCGAGATAGGCCGCGTCCTCCTCGGTCGCGAGGGTCAGCGGGCCGAAGGGCTCGGGGGGCGCTGCACCAGCCGTCAGCGCGGCGTAATGGGCGGCAATCCGGTTCGTGACCAGCACCATCCCGTAGCCGTCGGTCGCGAGATGGTGGATCCGCTCGTAAAGCAGGTGCCGGTCCGGCGCGACCATGAAGAGGGTAAAGGCCGCCGCCGGCTCCTCGGCCAGCCGCAGCGGACGGTTGCTGTCGCTTTGCATCAGGGCCAGCGCCTGCCCCATCGGATTGGGCTGCGAGCAGAGATCGGCAAAGCCCAGCATCGGCGGCAGCCCCGCCTCCTGCCTCGGGCCGTCGCCATGATCGACGAAACGCAGGCTCAGCGCGGGCGTCTCGGCAATGGTCAGGCTGACGGCGCGGGCCAGCGCGTCCCGGTCGAGCGGCCCCACGAGGTCCAGATATTGCCCCGTATTCAGCAGCGGATTGGCCGGGTCCAGCGCCTGCGCGAACCAAAGCCCCTCCTGCGCCTCGGTCAGGGGCAGGCAGATTTTCGGCGCGGGGGTGGTGCTTGTCATTTCAACCCAGTTCGGCGTTGCTGGAGGCAAAAGACAAGACATGACATGCACTTTCGGTAGACCAAATTGGCGTGAGATGGGCTGCCGGACCCTTGTCCCGGTTGCGTCGCCCGGCTTACGGTGGCGGACAGATTTAGTCAACTTTAGGGACGGGGCGCATGGCGCAGGGACAAAACAGCACCGAGAGCCTGCCTTTGCGCGATACTTCGGATCGCTACGGGCGGCTCACCCGGCTTCTGCATTGGTCGATTGCGGCGCTGGTGCTGTGGCAGTTCCTGGGCATGGGGCTGCGCCTTGCCCTCGGGCGCACGCCGCTGGTTTCCTTCTTCGTCGGCTCGCATCAGAAGGTGGGGACGGTCCTCTTCCTGCTGATCCTGCTGCGGGTGGTCTGGGCTTTCGCGAACCGCCGCAACCGTCCCGGCCATGGCGCGGGGCTTCTGGGCCTTGCCGCGCGTCTTGGTCATCTCGCCCTTTATGCGGCGATGGCGCTGGTGCCCTTTCTTGCGCTTTTGCGCGCCTATGGCTCCGAGCGCCCCTTCGCCCCCTTCGGCTTCCAGATTTTCGCCGCGCAGCAGCCCCCGATCGGCTGGATGGTCGGGCTTGGCGATGCGCTGCATGGCGAGCTGGCCTGGCTTTTGCTGGCGCTGATCGCCGGTCATGTCGTGATGGTCGGGCTGCACGAGGGCATGTGGCGCGACGGCACCTTGTCGCGGATGGCGGGCCGGCGCCGGGCCTGAGGCCGCGCGTTTTCGATTGATCGCGGGGCAGCGAGGTGTCACCATTCCTTCATGATGAATGCGCCCTCCGGCATTTCCTCGCAGCATGACCGGGTCGCCTTCGACCGGTCCGAGCTTGGGCTCATCCTGTCGGTCTATGGCCGGATGGTCGCCGCAGGAGAGTGGCGCGACTATGCCATGTCCTTCCTGCGCGAAGTCGCGGTCTTCTCGATCTTCCGCCGCGCGGCCGAGCATCCGCTCTACCGGATCGAGAAGCGCCCGAAGTTGCGCGCCGCGCAGGGCCAATATGCCGTCATCGCCATGGACGGCCGCATCCTGAAACGCGGCCACGACCTCGCCAACGTCCTGCGCATTTTGGAGCGCAAGCTGATCCGCCCGGTGGAGTAGGGGGTCAGCAGGCGCGGAAGGGACAGCCTTCACCGCGTCATCGGTCGTCGCGATGCTAGGTGGGACGTCGGGACGGAAATAAGGGAAGTGGAGGCGGGTACCGGAATCGAACCGGTCTTCACGGATTTGCAATCCGCTGCGTAACCTCTCCGCCAACCCGCCGTTGCCGTAGCATTGGCAGCGGGTTTAGCTGCTTCGGCGGCGGGGTGCAAGACGGCGTTTCGCGAACTCAGCCGGGTGAGGACGTATAGATATAGTCGCGGCGGAACGGATAGGAGGAGCCGGTCCCTGGCAGGTCGGAGGCCGCGCCCACTCCGTCCGGGCGGGTCAGCAGGATCTGGTAAAGCGCCGTCCAGCTTTCCTCGAAGGCCAGCGCGCAGCCGGCGAGGTAGAGGCGGAAGGCGCGCAGAACCTCGGCCGCGCGCTCGGGGGCGAGGGTCTTTTGCAGCACGGTCTCGGCCTCGGGCAGATGCGCCTCGAGCCGGTCGGACCAGCACCAGAGCGTGCGGGCGTAATGCGGGCGCAGGTTCTCGGTATCGACCATCTCGAGGCCGGCTTGCGAGAGTTGCCGGATGGCCTGGCTGACATGGATCAGTTCTCCGCCCGGAAAGATGTATTTCTCGATGAAGTCGCCAAGCCCCCCGCCGACCATCGCCTCGTCAAGGCCGGTCACGCTGATGCCGTGGTTCAGCGCCATGCCGCCCGGTCGCAAGAGGTCATGGATGCGGCGGCAATAGGTTGCCATATTGGCGCGCCCGACATGCTCGAACATGCCGACCGAGGCGAGCTTGTCGAAGGGCTGGTCGGGCGTCAGGTCGCGATAGTCGCAAAGGAGGACGCGAACCCGGTCCCCCAGCCCCTTTTCCTCGATCAACCGCGAGACGTGATCGAACTGGTTCTGCGACAGGGTGATTCCGGTCGCGTCCACGCCGTAATTCTCGGCCGCGTGGAACAGCAACCCACCCCAGCCGGCGCCGATATCGACGAAACGCTCGCCGGGGCGCAGATCGAGCTTGCGGCAGATATGGTCAAGCTTGGCGACCTGCGCCTGGGCGAGGTTCATGTTCGGGTCGCGGAAATAGGCACAGGAATAGACCCGCAGCGGATCGAGCCAGATCTGGTAGAATTCGTCCGAGACGTCATAGTGGAACCGGATCTGCGCCGCATCGCGGGCGCGGCTGTGGTGCAGGACGGAGCCGAGGCTCCACCAGACCCGCTGCCAGAGGCGGGGGCGCTGGGGCTGCCCTTCGTCCGGGACGAGGGCCGCGACGACCTGCATCAGATCGCGCATCCCCCCCTGGATCGAAACCCGGCCCGAGACGATATCGGCCCCCAGCCCGCCCAGATTGCCCGATGCGAGCTGGCCGAGCGCCGTCAGGTCGTGGAAGACGACCTCGACCGGGGCATCCTTGCGGCCGATCTTCTCGCCCGATGGAAGGCGGACGCTCAGCGGCACCTGAAGCTGGTCAAGCTTGGATTGAATCATGCGATCTACGGCGGTCATGGCGCACCTCGTCTTGCGAAACGCGGACCTGCGGGGGTCCGTTCCTGCCATACGAGCCTAGGTTAAGCGCAGGCGCATGGGTCGGGTCAAGACCCGTGTGACGATGGTTTCGATGGTGAAGCCGTTGAAAAACAAAAGCGGCCCGAAGGCCGCTTTTCGTTTTCTTCCGCGAGGGAAGATATTGGAGCGGGCGATGAGATTCGAACTCACGACCCTAACCTTGGCAAGGTTATGCTCTACCCCTGAGCTACGCCCGCACTCCATACCCTTGGCTCGTCGCCGCCGGTGAGCGGTCATTTATGGGACCGCGCCGGGAGGCGCAAGGGGAAAAAACGCATTCCGTGAAAAATCTGCGATCCCCGCTCACAAGGTCTCCAGCGCCGGGATCAGGCGGCCGGCCGGACGGTCGCCGGCCCCGGCCTGAAGTGCTGCGCGCAGGAAGCGGGGCAGGGTCGCGCGATGCCGGGCGAAATCCGCGCGCGGGGTCAGGGCCGGATCGGCGTCGACGCGCAGCTCCAGCCCGCCCGCCCCGGCATCGCCGCGAATGGTGATGTTGAACCCGTCGCCCGGCCCGTTCGAAAGCACGTGGCGCCGGGTCTCGCAGCCCGTGAAGCGGGCGGGGTCGAAGGGCAGGACATTGATCAGGGGCGAGAAGAAGAAGCGCTCGGACTTGCCAAGGCTCCAATCCGCGCCGATCTGCTCGATCCGGTAGCGGCCGTGGCGGCGCAGGCGGCGCAACCCGGTCGCGAGGCGCCTGATCGTGGTCTCCAACCCCTCGGCGGGGTCGAGCGAGGCGGCAAAGGGCAGGATGTTCACGACCAGCGCGGGTACGCCCATCGCGACGCTGCCCATCCGGCTGAGATAGGGCAGCCAGACGGGCATGGTGATCTGGCCTTGGCCGTCCTCGCTCATCGCGGCCGAATCGTCCCGCAGATGCAGCACCGCCCAGGCCGAGCAGAGCGCGGTCAGCAGGTCGGGCCAGCCCATGCCAAGCTCTGCCGCGCGGGCGAGCAGGGGATCGCGCAGGTCGGTGAGGGATTCCTCATGCGCCATTTCCTCGGTCGGATAGTTCTCGGACCCCTTCCGCAGCACGCGCGGCGCAGGTGGCTGCGCCAGAACCGAGGTCCAATGCAGGCCGTCGGCGGCATGGCGGGGCGAGGCGCGATAGCCCTCCTCCTCCGCGACATAATCCGCGAAGCGGCCGAAGGGCCGGCCGGGATCGTCGCCCCGGACCTCGGCCGCGTAAAGCTGGGCGACGCGCGATTCGATCATCCCCATCGCATAGCCGTCGAGGACGATGTGATGCCCGCGGCTGTACCAGACAAGGTGATCCGGGCCGAGGCGGACCAGCCATGCCGCCGCCAGCGGTTCCGCGACCAGATCGAGGGGGGCTGCGACATCGGCCTCCATCATCTCCATCGCGCGGGCGAGGGGGGCGGCCTCGCCAGACAGGTCGATGCGCCGCAATTCGGGCCGCCGCCGCGGGTCAAGGCTCTGGCGCGGACCGTCCGCGCCTTCGGTGAAGCGCAGGGCGAGGACATCGGCTTCCGCGATGGTCCGCGTGATCGCGCGAGCGAGGGCCTCGGCATCGACAGCCCCGGTGAACTCGATCGCATGGGCGACGGTCGAGACCGCCTCATTCGGGTGAAGGCGAAACTCCTCCCAGAAATCGAGTTGGGCCAGCGTCAGCGGCCGGTCGGTCAGTTCGGATTGAAATGTCATTGGAAAAATACCCGTCCTTGGGGCTTGCGCTTTTGCCTGTGAGGGAAGGGAGCTGGCTGGCCCGCGGGGGAAATCCGCGGGCCGCTTGCTTCGAGAGAGAAAGCCGGATAAAAATACTCGACTATTTTGCGCCGTCAAGCGGACTTGAGGGGGCGAGGCGGGAATCTGCCCGGCCGGGTCCGCGGGTTTTAGGAACAGGATTGCTTTGCCATGATTGAATTTACCCCTTGGCCGCAGGATCTGGCCCATCGCTATCGCGAGGCCGGATACTGGATCGACCAGCCCCTGACCCAGATCCTCGATGCGCAGATCTCTGCAAATCCCGAAGCGACCGCGATCGTCTGCGGCGCGCGGCGGTTCAGCTATGCCGATCTTGACCGGCTGTCGCGCAACCTTGGCGCGCGGCTGGCGGCGGCGGGGTTGGGCCATGGCGACACGGCGCTGGTGCAACTCCCGAATGTCGCCGAGTTCTATGTCGCCTTCTTCGCCCTGCTGCGGATCGGGGTCGCCCCGGTCAATGCGCTTTACAGCCACCGCCGGATGGAGATGGCCGAATATGCCCGCCAGATCGCGCCGGGCGTGGTCATCGCCTCGCGCCAGCATGAGCTGTTCCGCGATGATGCCTTTGCCGATGAATTGCGCGCGGGCGGGGTGCACCACGTCTTGCTGCTGGGCGAGGAGGACGAGGGGCTGAGCCTCGCCCATTGGCTGACGCCGGGGCCCGAGATGCCGGCAGGTGTCGGGCCGACCCCGGCCGATCAGGTCGCCTTCTTCCAGCTTTCCGGCGGCAGCACCAGCACGCCCAAGCTGATCCCGCGCACGCATAACGACTATGACTACAGCGTCCGCGCCAGCGCGACGATCTGCGGCGTGACCTCGGCGACGCGGTTTCTCTGCGCGCTTCCGGCGGCGCATAACTTCCCGCTGAGTTCCCCCGGCGCGCTTGGCGTCTTTCATGCCGGGGGCACCGTGATCCTCGCGCCCAGCCCCGAGCCGCTGTCCTGCTTCGAGCTGATCGCGCGTGAGGGGGTGACGATGGTGCCGCTGGTGCCACCCGCCGTGGCGCTGTGGCTGCGCGCGGTCGAGGAGGAGCCGGCGCGGCGCGCAGGGCTTGCCAGCCTGACGCTGATGCTGGTCGGCGGCGCAAGCTTTGCCGAGGCGACCGCGCGGCGCGTGCCCGAACTTCTGGGCTGCGGCTTGCAGCAGGTCTTCGGCATGGCCGAGGGGCTGGTGAACTATACCCGCCTCGACGATCCGACCGAGACTGTCTTTACCACGCAGGGCCGCCCGATCAGCCCGGATGACGAGGTGCGCGTGCTGGACGAGGAGGGCCATCCGGTGCCGGACGGGACACCCGGCGCGCTGGCGACGCGCGGCCCCTATACCTTCCGCGGCTATTACCGCAGCCCCGAGCATAACGCGACTGCCTTTGACGCGGACGGGTTCTATCACTCGGGCGATGTGGTGGTGCGCGAGGGCGGCTATCTGCGCGTCGTCGGGCGGATCAAGGACCAGATCAACCGCGGCGGCGAGAAGATCGCCTCGGAGGAGGTCGAGAACCTGCTGATGCGCCATCCCGACATCACCCATGCCGCGCTGGTCGCGACCCCCGACGCGCATCTGGGCGAGAAAAGCTGCGCCTTCCTTGTCCTGCGCGACGGGGCGGCGAAGCTCAGCCCGCCCGCCTTGCGCCGCCACCTGCTTGACGCGGGCGTCGCCGAATACAAGCTGCCCGACCGGTTCCGCATGCTTTCTGCCCTGCCGCTGACCGCGGTGGGCAAGATCGACAAGCGCCACCTGCGCGACAGTCTCGCCACCGAGAATGCCTGAGACGAATATGCCTGAAAGGAAAAACATGGAACTGGCCGAAAAGACCGAACTCAGCCCCAAATGGCTGGCCGCCCGCGTCACCGCGATGATCGAGGACGAATGCGAGATCGACCCGGCCGAGAATCTGGTCCTCTACGGCCTCGATTCCATCGCGGTGATGACCTTCTCGGCCGAGCTGAAGAAGATGGGGATCGAGGCCAGCTTCGACGAGCTGGCCCGCGATCCGACGTTGGACGCATGGTGGGCGCTGATCGGCGCCCGCCGCTGAGGGTGGTGCTGCGCGCTCAGGCGCGCAGCGTCGCCCCGCCATCGACATAAAGGTCGGCCATGGTGACATGGCCCGCCTGATCGGACAGCAGGAACATGGCGGCGCCCGCGATATCCTCGGGCGTCGCCAGCTTTTTCAGCGGGATGCCGGTGCGGAAATGCTCCAGGCTGCCCTGGATCACCGCCGCCTGACCGCTGCCGCCATCCTCGGTCCACATGCCGGTCTGCATCGGCGTCAGGGTCGATCCGGGGGCGACGATATTGCAGCGCACCCCTGCCTCGGCCAGTTCCAGCCCGAGGCAGCGGATCATCATGGTCGCCGCCGCTTTCGAGGCGGCATAGACGCCCATGTTCTTGCGCGGGATCCCGGCGGCGTTCGAACTGACCGCGACCAGCGCGCCGCCGCCGTTCCGCGCCATCGCCCGGCCAAGCGCGCGGGTGACGTTGAAGGTGCCGGTGGTGTTGACGCCGATCACCCGGTCCCATTCCTCGGCCCCGATCTCGGTCAGCGGCCCGATCGAGAGGACGCCGGCTGCGTGGACGCCAAGCGTGACGGGGCCATGTTGGGCCTCGACCCGTTCCACCAGCCCGTCGACCGCCGCGCCGTCGCGGACGTCCAGCGCAAGCGCGATGGCGCCCTCGGGCAGCGGTGACGCCTCCAAAGCGGCGGCAAGATCGGTCGCGACCACGGTTGCCCCGGCATCCAGAAGCGCGCGGGTGATCGCCTGCCCGATGCCGCCCGCGCCGCCGGTGACGATGGCGGTTTTCCCTTCGAATCCGGTCAGGCGCATGATTTCGCCTCCGCCCCGCCAAAGACATCCAGCGCCGTCGCCGTCAGCATCGGCACGCCGCAGGTCTCGGCGATCCAGTGCATCGCCAGATCATGCTTCTCGCGGTTGAAGTCGGCCTGCGCATCGGCAATGGCGAAGGCTTCGATATCGCGCTGGAACGCCTCGGCCGCCGTCGCGAGGCAGCCGATATGGGCGTAGATCCCGCAGATCATCAGCTGGTCGCGCCCGCGCGCCCGCATCAGTGTTTCGAGGTTCGAGCGTTGGAAGGCGCTGTAGCGGTGCTTGACCAGAACGATGTCGCCCTCGGTGGGCTGCAATGCGGGCAGGATCTCCTCATGCTCGGGCAGGGCGCTCATCCCCGGCCCCCACAGATCCGCTTGAAGCCCGCGATCCGGGCGGAACTGGTTGCCCTTCTGGGCTGTATAAAAGACCGGAATCCCGGCGGCGCGCGCGCCCGCGATCAGGGCGGCGATGTTTTCGACCGCCGGCGCAAGCGGCGCGCCTTCGGGGAAGGGGCGGCAGAAATAGCGCTGCATGTCATGGACCAGCAGCGCCAGCCGGTCCCGCCGCGCCTGCCACGGCCCGCGCGGCGCGGGCAGTTCGGATTGGAGGGGAAGGTCGTAATTCGGTATGCCGGGCAGGGCCATTCAGCGTCTCTCTTTTCAGTCGTTCGTCGTCAGGGCAGCATCGGCCGGCAGGCCGAGCGCGGCAAGCAGGGCGCCGAATTTCGCCCCCGTCTCGGCCGCTTCGGCCATCGGGTCCGAGCCGGGCACGATCCCCGCACCGGCATAAAGGCGGGCGACATGGCCGCTGACCTCGGCGCAGCGGATCGCGACATGCCAGGCGCCGTCGCCCCGCTGGTCGCACCAGCCGACCGCACCGGCATAGAAATCGCGCGGGACCGGCTCAAGCTCGCCGATCAGATCATAGGCCCGCGCCATCGGCAGGCCGCAGACCGCGGGCGTCGGGTGGAGCAGCGCGGCAAGCAGGACCGAGGGCGTCTCGGGATCCTTCAGCCGTCCGGTGATCCGCGTTCCCAGATGCCACATGCTCTGGGTGCTGGTCAGGGTCGTGCCCTCGGGCGCGCCAAGCTCGCGGCACCAGGGGGCAAGCGTGTCCATGATATATTCAACGACGAAGGCATGTTCGCGCTGGTCCTTCTCGGACCTGAGCAGCGCCTCGCTGGCGGCGCGGTCGGCGGACCTGTCCGCTTCGCGCCGGGCGGATCCGGCCAGCGGGTGCGAGGTAATGACCGCGCCGGATTTCTCGACCAGCAGCTCGGGCGTGCCGCCGACAAGCGCGCGCCGGGCCTGTCCCCGGGGCGGCAGCGCCACGCGGAATGCGGTGACTGCCGGATCCTGACCCAGCCGGGCCATCAGCGCCTCGGCCGAGATCTCCTCCCCCGCTTCGATGCGGAGCGTGCGGGCGAGGACGATCTTCTCGAGCGCGTCGGTCTGGCCTGCCCCCTCGTCCATGATGGCCAGCGCGCGGGCGACCTGCCGGGCATATTCGGCGGCCGGAGGCTCGGCCACCAGACTGGGGCGGAGCCTCGGGGCGGCAGGCTCGGCCGGGACCACCCCTTGCGCAGGCGCGCGGCGGCAGAGCCAGAGGCAATCACGCTCGGCCCGGTCGAAGGGCAGGGCCCCGCCGATCAGGGCGTCGGGGCCGGCATCCTCAAGGGCGCGTGCCACGCGGCTTGCCAGCGTCGTCGCCGTGCCGCGCGCCACCTGAACGGGCGCGCCCTTGCCGATCACATTGCCCTGGGGGCCGGCGAAGGCGAACAGCACCGGATCGTGGCTGGGCCTAGCCAGAAGTTCCTGTGCCTCAGACATCAGAATGTTCATGCGGTGTCTCATCGAATGCTTTGAGCCCATATGCCGACCGGAGCCGGGTTCCGGCGAAAAGGGGCGAAAATTTGTCACGGGCGGCCAGGGGCCTGGCCACGACGGGGACGTAAACTCCAACTGGTGACGGTGGCGGGTGGCGAATGCGTCTGCTGCCACCGGTAAACCGGCAGACAAGATCAGACGGGCGGAGGACGTGGCGTCCAGCGCGGGCTGCCCGCGCGAAACCTGTCAGACGGGGGATGAGAAGGCAAGTGAAAACGTCAGGAATAGGTGGGCGGCCTATCCGCCATCGGCGCAATCATGCTGCAATGCGGAACCCGGCCCCGGCCGGGGTGTTGGCAAGGGTGTCGACAAAGCGGCAGAAGGGCGATGACCAAGACAGGAACTTCCTATGACCTAGCGCGCGCCAGCGCCTGCGTGATCGTCAACATGGGCTCGGGTCGCAAGGACGGGGCGGCCATCGCCGAGCAGATCCGCCAGCGCCTGCAGGACCGGGTGGCGAGGCTGGAGTTGCGCCATATCGAGAAGGGCGGGGACGTACTGGCGACCGCCCGCACGGCGGTGGATGCGGGCTTCGACCTGATCGTCGCGGCCGGGGGCGACGGCACGCAGGCCGCGGTTGCGACCGCGATCGCCGGAACCGGGACGGCCATGGCGGTGATGCCCGGCGGCACCTTCAACTATTTCGCCCGCGACCTCGGCACTGGCGAGACGCTCGACGAGGCGCTGAAGGTTTTCGACGCGCCAAGCCTGCGGATGGTCCATGCGGGCGAGATGAACGGGCTGCTTTTTCTGAACAATGTCAGCTTCGGCGCCTATCCCGAGATCCTGAAGCACCGCGAAAGCATCTATAAGCGTTGGGGTCGGTCGCGCATCGCGGCCTATTGGTCGGCGGTCGCGGCGCTTTGGAACCTGCGCCGTCCGCTGCGTCTGACGGTCCGGGCGAACGGGCAGGAGCGGCAGTTCACCACCGCCCTCGCCTTCGTCGCCAAGAGCGCCTACCAGCTTGAAGCCTTCAGCCTCGACGGGGCCGAGGACATCCGCGAAGGACGGCTCGCCCTACTGATCGCGCGGGCGCGCAGGCCCGGGCCGCTGATCCGCGCGGCATTGCGCCTCGCCCTCGGCAAGACCGCGCGCTATGAGGATTTCGACCTGATCAGCGCGGAGGAGATGGAGCTGGAGACGATCCCGCAGCACGAATACATCGCCCATGACGGCGAGAAGAGCTGGATGGATTCGCCCTTCCGGGTCCGCGTCTGGCCCGAGGCGCTGGCGATTCTGGTGCCCGAGGGCAGCGGTGGCCGCGACGCGACATGACACGACTGATCCATCTTTCCGACCTGCATTTCGGCTTCGAGCGCAAGGAACTGGTCGAGCCGTTGCTGGAGCAGGTGAATGGCGCAAGGCCGGATCTGGTGGTCGTCACCGGCGATCTGACCCATCGCGGGCGGTCCGCGCAATTCGCCGAGGCCGCCGCCTTCCTGCGCCGGATCGAGGCGCCGCTGATCGCGGTTCCGGGCAATCACGACATCCCGCTCTACCGGCTGACCGACCGGATGATGCAGCCCTATCTGCGCTATCGCCGCGCCATTGCCCAGAACCTCGAACCGATCGGCCATGTCGGCAAGGTCCGGGTTCAGGGTGTCAACAGCGTCGATCCGATGGCCTGGCAGCGCGGCGTGATGACTGCCGCGCAGATGCGGCGCGTCATCGAGGGGATCGAGCCGGATTGCATCAATATCGTCGCCCTCCACCACCCGATGCAGCAGCGTCCCGAGGTGGACAAGCAGTTGATGCGCGGCGGTCCCGAGGCGCTGGCGCTGTTCGAGTTGCAGGGGATCGACGTGGTGCTGAGCGGGCATCTGCATGTCTGGTCGGCCGGAGCCTTCCTGCCGCCCGAGGGGCGGGGGCTTTTGCAGGTCCAGGCGGGCACTGCGCTTTGCGCGCGTGAAGGCGACCGGCAGAACGAGTTTGCCGTCCTCGATTTCAACGGGCCGGACCTTCAGATCACGCGCCATGTCGCCCCGATGGGCGAGCCGGGTTTCCGGCCGCCCGAGCATCTGCATTTTGCCCGCATCGACGGGCGCTGGCGGCCCGCTGGCGACTAGACACGCATGTCATCTGGGTCCGAAGCCGCCGGGCAAACTTCGCCCGGCGGCTTCGTGGATCAGACCTTGGATTCGACCCGGATCCGCGTGCCCCAGGGATCGGTGAACTCGGTCCCGCCCAGCTTGGCCAGCGCCTCGGGATCGGCGGAGAGCACGATCTCGGACAGGCCGCTCGCATCGGGGCTGCGCCGACCGGCACCGCGGCTGTTCCAGATATTGCCGGCAAGGTGGTGGTGATAGCCCCCGGTCGAGAAGAAGCTTGCCCCCGAGCGGTGCGAGGTCAGGTCCATGCCGAGCTGGTCCATGTTGAACTCTCCGGCCTCGGCCAGATCGCCCACCTGCAGGTGGACATGGCCGATCACCGTGCCCTCGGGCGCGCCCTGCCAATTGTCGTCGCCTGCGGCCAGCACCCCCGGCAGGTCAAGGCGGGCGGTGTCCATCGTGACCTCGCCGCCATGCCATTGCCAGCTTTCGCGGGGGCGGTCGACATAGACCTCGATCCCGTTGCCCTCGGGGTCGCGCAGATAGATCGCCTCGCTGACGAGGTGGTCGGAGGCGCCGTCAAGCGCGACCCCCTCGGCCGCGATCCGGCGCAGCCAGCTTCCCAGAGCCTTGCGGTCAGGCAGAAGGAAAGCGGTGTGGAACAATCCCGCTTCCTCGGGATGCGCGCGGGCGGCCTTGTCCTCGCGCAGGTGCAGCAGGGCCACATCGCCCGCGCCAAGCAGGGTTTCCGTGCCGTCGCCGGAAAGCTGGTCGAGGCCGATGATGCGCTGGTAAAAATCGCCGGTTGCGTCCAGATCGCGCACCGTCAGCGCCACGCGACCGATCTGGATGGGGGCGTCACTGGTAGCCATTGGCTCAACTCCTGTCATTTGCTTGCCCGGAACCTAATGCCGCGCGGGCTTTCGGGAAATGGGCAAGGTCAGGGGAACATTGTCGCCATTTCGGCGGCAATCCGGGGCGCGAGATTGCCTTCCGCGCGTAGGTGACGCATGATGCGCGATCCCTTGCGAATGATCCCATGACCCCCAGACCCCAGCAATCGCGCCGGCCCGCCAAGCCGTCCCGGCCAATATCCCGACCCGCCCCCGCAGCCGAGGTGGCCACGCCCGCGCCTTTGGCCGCCGACCAGAGCCGGATGGAGATCTTTCTGGTCGCCACGCCCGGCCTCGAAGAGCCGCTGGCCGAGGAAGCCCGCGCGCTTCGTTTCGCGGCCGAGGCCCAGCCGGGCGGCGTCACCTTTACCGGCGGCTGGCCCGAGGTCTGGCGCGCCAATCTGGAGATCCGGGGCGCGACCCGCGTTCTGGTCCGCATCGGCGCCTTTCGCGCCATGCATCCGGCGCAGCTCGACAAGCGGGCGCGGCGGTTTCCCTGGGCGGATTTCCTGCGCGCCGACGTGCCCGTCCGGGTCGAGGCAACCAGCCGCAAGTCCCGCATCTATCACGCAGGCGCCATCACCCAGCGGATCGAGACCGCCTTGCTCGAGAGCCTTGGCGCGACCATCGCCGATGACGCGCCGGTCACGGTCAAGGTCAGGATCGAGGACGACCTTTGCACCATAAGCCTCGACACCTCGGGCGAGTCGCTGCATCGCCGGGGGCACAAGCAGGCGGTCGGCAAGGCCCCCATGCGCGAGACGATGGCGGCGATGTTCCTGCGCCAATGCGGCTTCGACGGCTCCGGGCCGGTGCTGGACCCGATGTGCGGCTCGGGCACCTTTGTGATCGAGGCGGCCGAGATTGCGGCGGGGCTGAAACCCGGCCGCGCCCGCGATTTCGCCTTCCAGCAGCTTGTCAGCTTCGATGCGCAGGCATGGCAGGCGATGCGCGGCGAAGCCGTCGCGACCGCCCCGGCCGAGCCGCGTTTTTACGGCAGCGACCGCGACGCCGGCGCGATCCGCATGAGCCGCGAGAATGCCGAGCGCGCCGGGCTTGCCGGCTGGACCGGCTTCGAAAGCCTCGCCATCGCCGACCTTGAGCGTCCCGCCGGGCCGCCGGGTCTTGTCATCATCAACCCGCCCTATGGCGCGCGGATCGGCAACAAGGGTCCGCTTTTCGGCCTTCACGCCGCGATGGGCGAGGTGCTGCGCGAAAGGTTCAAGGGCTGGCGCGTCGCCATCGTCACCAGCGACACCCAGCTTGCCCGCGCGACCGGCCTGCCGTTCCGCGACCCCGGCCCCTATGTCGCGCACGGCGGGCTGAAGATCCGGCTGTTCCAGACTGGGCCGCTATAGCGCGCCCGGTTTTTCGTTCCCGGTTGTTGCCGAACGCGCGGGGCTGTGTCAGCATCCCCCACAGGCATATTTACTGTGAGGACAGGATATTGCGCGATTTCTTCATTTACTGGATGGAACGGATCATCAACGTGCTGATCGCAATTGGTGCGATCGGCGTGTTCGTTGCCGGTCTGGTCGTCATGTTCTCGGCGCAGGGCGGGTTCCTGCAAGGCATCGTCACCTGGATCGGCGGGGCCTTCTATCTGATCCTCATGGGCGGGATGATCTATCTGGGCCTTGGCATCTACGACAATACCCGCCGCACCGCCGAGGCGGTCGAGCGGATGACCCAGCGTCCCTGACCTCTAATCCTTGCCGTGGCGCGCCGCCGCCTGCCGCGCGGGCCAGCGGGGCAGGGCGGGCACGATCAGTTCGGCGCCGGGCGTCACTTCGCGCGCCAGCCGGATCAGGTCGGGCCGCGCCATGGCGATGCAACCTGCGGTCGGAAAGCCCGGGCGGCGCCATTGGTGCAGGAAGATGGCCGAGCCTTTGCCGGCCTCGGCATTCGGCCAGTTCCAGTCGGTAATCAGCACGATGTCGTAAAGCGGGTCGGCGCGGCGCAGCGCCTCATGGCTGGGGCTAAAGGGAGCGCGGACGAACTGGTTGTAATCCTCGTGCCCCGAGGCGTCGCACCACAGATCGCCCGGCAGGATCGGCTGCGCCCAGCGGGCGGGACGCGCGACGCGGTCGGGACGATAGAGAAGGCCCACGATGCGATGCTCGCCCAAGGGCGTCGCGCCGTCCCCCTCGCGCTTATCGCCGCTGATGCCGCCGCGCCCGATGCTGCAAGGGATGATCCGCCGGCCGACACGCAGGCCCGAGGGGGTCAGCACCAGCCTCACAGCAGATGCCCCGATTTCGCGGCCTTGACGTCCAGATAACCGGTATTGTGGCGGTTCCTTGGCGTGATCAGCGGCACGCGCTCGGCCACGCTGATGCCGTGGCCTTCCAGCATGGCGACCTTGCGGGGGTTGTTCGTCATCAGCCGGACACTGCCAAAGCCCATTTCGCGCAGGATGCCGGCGCCAATGCGGAAATCG
>NZ_DATMFA010000106.1:0-11263 GCF_035556475.1 Paracoccus sp. (in: a-proteobacteria)
GGGGGGCGACGTTGGTCGCCCCTATTTCGTTCATACTGGTCGAGAGGCTTCTCCACATGAAAACGGCGGGGGTTTTCACCCTCGCCGCCGGCGCTTTTCCTGAAGTTGGGCCGAGCTAAAGTGTCTCCAACCAGGCAAGGACATCGTCGGAATCCATTACATCTGCATATTTCTGCTGCATGTCATAAAGGTTCGCCTCATGCGGAGCCGCTGCTCGGTCCGCGCAGCAGTCGCGCGGCACCAGGACGTTGAAACCGGACTGCACGGCATCGACCACAGTCGCGCGCACGCAACCCGAGGTGGTCGTGCCGCAAACCACCACCGTATCGGTTCGGGCACCCACCAGCAGCCCGCCAAGCGCGCTACCGAAGAAGGCCGAAGCGCCCTTCTTCACCACCAATGCATCATCGGGCTGCTTGCCCGTCGCCTCGTCGATCTGCACCAGACGACTGCCCGCCATGAAGGCTGACATCCCCGTGGCCTTTTTCAGCCAGGGCGTCTTGTCCAGCTGCCCCGGCGTATAGGCGATGACCGTATAGATGACGGGAAATCCCTTGGCGCGGGCCAGATCGGTCAGCTTGCGGGTCGCAGCAATCTCGGCGGACATGTCGGCCGCCGTGGGATACTGCGGATCGGTGAAGCCATATGTGAAATCCACCACGACAATGGCCGGGCGGGTGCCCCGCTCGACCGTGCCGCCGAAACCGGCGGCCTCATAGACCTGTTGCTGAGACATGTTCTGTTTCCTTGGAAAGAAATGGGCAGCCCATCATCAGACTGCCCTGGGCGGATCAAGCGCGGTTCAGTTGGATGTCCTTCACGACGATATCGCCGTCGATCACGATCGCCTCGTCATCGAGGAACAGCGAGCAGTCGCGCATCGGGATGTCCAGATGGCAATGCGTGTCGTTCGGCCCACCCAGTTCATTGTTGGGCCCGGTCGAGAACATGACGTTGCCATAGAAGCTGCGCGGCTCCATACCCATGCCGCCCTCAAAGGTGCCGGGTACGAAATTGTGCCATTTCGCGTTCGGGTTCATGCCCCAGCCGACATGGCTCATGCCGAAGCCGCGCTTGTCGTTGAAACTGTCCATGTAGGACTTGACGATCTGCGCTTCGAGCCCGCCGCCGATATCGGTGATCCAGCCCTTTTCGATGGTGTAGGTGATCGGCTCGCGCACCATCAGGTTCTGCGGCAGCAGAATATCCCCCGGCGCCACGACAATGGTGCCGTCCACGCCATCATCGTCGCCGCCCGTAAAGACAAAGCCCGAGGGCCAATGGTCCCACCGGCCGGGTGTGTCGGTGCAGGCATATTCCGGCACGGTCGGATAGGTGTTCAGCTTATAGGTTACATCGGTACCGTGGGCCGAGGTGATGCGCATGACTTTGGCGCGGTCGAGGATACCGGCCGCGATCTCGACTTTCTCGCGAAGTTCGGGATAGGGCAGCATTCGCGCCAACAGTTCGGGCGGCTCGACAGCGGTCAGAATCCGGGTGCCGGCGGCCTGGATCGCGAATTGCTCGGGGCTGAACAGTAGGAAGATGCAGTCGATCAGCATGTCGCAATTCTTCAGCGCCTCGACCGCGTCGGGCATGGCCGCAAGGCCGGTCTGGCCCACCGCCCAACCGTCGGTCGGCAGGGGGGCGGGCAAACGCATGTGATACATCTGGGCGCCCAGCCGCTGGCCGGCTGCCATGAAGGCATCGGCGTAATCCAACCGCTCGGTGCCCTCCGTCAGCACGATCAGGCGTTCGCCGCTGCGCACACCCGACATCTTCAACTGATGCAGGCAGATCTCGGTGAAACTCGTGTGGTCCATGTCAGTCTTCCCGTTGGAGGTTATGTCTGGAAATCCATGGTGGCAGCGAGAAACCCCGGGAGGTCGTCCCAGGGGATCATGTGGCCTGCGCCTTCGACGATGCGGGTCTCGAGATGGGGAACCAATGTCTGGAACTCGGCCAGATCCTCGGAAGTGATCACCGGTGCGGCGCCGGCCTTGACCAGCCGCACCGGCAGCGCCAGATGCGGCAGATCGGCGTGGATGTCGTCAGTATGAAACCCGTCATAGGCGGTCTTGATCGCCGTATACTGGCAGGAGTGCAGCCATTCGGCGCGCAGCGCGACCTGTTCATCGGTCCAGGTCGGGCAGAACTTGCGCATCTCCTCGGCCGCGCAACCCCGTTGCGCCATGCGAATCGAGTCGCCATACCAGGACCAGGCGCTGGGATAGGCGCGCCGGCCCGGGCCGCTGACCGGAGGATCCAACAGGATCAGACCCGAGAACGGTTCCGGGTTCTTCCGTGCAGCGCGGATTGCCGTGCGGGCTCCCATGGAATGACCCATCACGATGGGCTTTTGCAGCCTGCAGGCCTCGATCAGAGCGATGGCGTCCTCGGCCATGGCGTCCAGCGAGTAGTCGAGATCGCCCGCCTCGCTGAGGCCCCTGCCCCGCACGTCGAGAACGTGGACGTTGTAGCGACTGGACAAGGGTTCGGCCACGAAGCCCCAGGTGATCGCCGGCGAGGTGATACCGGGGATCAGCAGCAAGTCGGGGCCCGGTCCCGCGTAATGCAGCAGATGGTGGCGGATCCCGTTGGCACGGACGTTGTAGCCATTGGTCATGGTCGGATCCTCAGTAAGCGCCAGATAGCAGCGCACCGCCGCCCGGCACACGGGTCGGCAGATCCAATGCGCGCAGCATCGACCAAGTGGTGGCGATGGCGGCGGTGAGCACCGGCTTGCCCGCCTGCGCCTCGACCACGGAAACTGCAGGCAGCGAGGGCATCTGCACGCAGGCCGAAAGCACGATCACGTCGGCATCGGTGGTGTCCATGCCGGCGACGATCTGTGGCAGGTTCATCGGGTCGTGCGCGGCGACGGCCAGGTTATCCTGGATTTCCAGCGCACGATAGTCGACGACCTCGAACCCCTCGTGGCGGATATAATCGACCACCAGCTCGGTCAGAGGCTTCATGTAAGGGGTGACGACGGCGACCTTCTTCGCGCCGAGCGCCTTGAGCCCCGCGATCAGCGCCCCGGCCGAGTTCACGACGGCGCCGTCGCTCCCGTTGTTGCGGACAACCTTGGTCAGACGCTCCTGCGAGGCGGCGTGATAGCCGAGGCCCATCGACATGATAGCAACCAGGCAAGCATAGCCCATCACGTCGACCTTGGCGTCCGAGAGCTCCAGCGCACAGCGATCGCTGTCTGCGTCCATGCGGAACAGTTCGTCCTTGGTCACATGCTTCATCCGCATGCGCGAGGAGTGAAAAGTGAAAAGTTCGGGCGCGATCATTTCGCGCGCCTTCAAGAGCGCAGGTATCTCGGTCTCCATGGTGATGTTCGAACTGGGGACGATCTGGCCGATGCGGATGGGGTTCATTGGTCTGCCTTGGCTGAACACGGTTCGAATCAAACCGTAATTATTCGAATGAATAATTACAACGAATATTATTCAGCCGATGAAATACTGGTGCAGATCAGGGGGCGGGCGCCTTGAGCCCCGCTGTCAAGAAGCTGACAAGGTGATCGAGCATCGGCTCTTTCCCGATGTCGTAATGTTGGCCGTCGGTCATGTCGCCCAAGCGGCCAAGGTCGTTCAACATGAACAGATAGGTGCCAACCAGAAACGCCATGCGGATCGAGATGACTTCGCGCGGGATGGCCGGCAGCGCCTTTTCAAGTGCCTGGATATAGCGCTTGACCGAACCGTCATAAACCTCGCGCCGCAACTGCAAGGCGTATTCCTCTGGTTCTGCGTGAAGGCGGGCCTGCAAGCGGACAAAGGCGGCTCCGTTGGGGCCAGAATATTTCATATCCCACTGAGGGGTCAGATAGGCACGGACGATCTCGGGAACCGTCGGGTGTTGGTCATTGGCCAGGAGTTGGTCCAGCAGCACGTGGCGGCGGCCCGAGAGCGCGCCGCCACGACGACGGAACACCTCCTGGAACAGGGACTCCTTGCTACCGAAGTAATAACGGATCAGGGCTTGGTTGACGCCTGCATCGGCGGCCATGTCGCGCGTCGAGGCTCCCGAGAACCCCTGCTCGGCGAAGTGCAGTTCTGCGCTATCCAGGATCTGGTCGCGCAGATCCACCCCTTCGCGGGGTCGCCCCGGCTTGCGTCGCTCTGCCACTTGGTCCTGCCTGTCTCGGGTTTCGGTTGGTGCCAAGTTGCCACGCGGGGCCTTCGATCTCAAGTTGGACCGGAATTATTATTCATTCGAATAATATATCTCGGCCCGCCATTTCGCCGGCCGAGGTTTCTGCGTCCCGTCAAGCCGCCAGTCGCGCGGAGAAGGCGCGCGGGTCGTAATCATAGACCCAGTCGGTGTCGATGCCCGTTGTGCGCGGATCCTCGAGCGCGCGACGGGCATATTCGGCGTCCCTCGCAGCCATCTCCTCTTCGGTCGGCAGGTGATAGGTGCGGCCCCGTTCGCGCGCTTCAAGCTGCACCCGGGCTGTGCGGGGCAGGCGTTCGTCCTGATAGGCGGAAAGTGCCATGCCCGGATTGCCGGGATGCAGCGCCAGCGCCTCGGCCAGCACATAGGCGTCCTCGATCGCCATGGCAGCGCCCTGCGACAGGAAGGGCAGCATCGGATGGCAGGCGTCGCCCAGCAGCGTAACCGCACCCCGGGTCCAGCTTTCCATCGGGTCGCGATCGAACAAACCCCAGTTGAACACATCGGTGACGCCGGCGAACAGGCGTTGCAGGTCAGGGTGCCAGCCGTCGAAATCGGCCAGCATCTCGTCACGCGAGGCGCGTGTGCTCCAGCTTTCGTCGACCCATTCGGGCGCCTCGGTCACGGCGACGATATTCACCGCTTCGCCGCCCTTGACATAATAGGTCACGACATGGGCTTTAGGCCCCATCCAGAACGCACTGACCGGGTCGGTATGGCCCACCACCCCCCCTGTCGGGATTAGAGCGCGATAGCACTGGTGTCCGGTCCATCGCAGGTCGCCTGCGCCAAAGACGGTCTGGCGCACGACCGAGCGCACTCCATCCGTGCCGATGATCAGGTCGGCGTCAAAATAGCTCCCATCCGCAAACTCTGCGCGCGCTCCGCTTTCGGTCTGGGAGACGCCGACACAGCGCATGTTGAAGCGGCAGATTTCGGGGGGGAGGCCCGAGGCGAAGATGTCGAGCAGATCCGCGCGGTGGATATGGATAAACGGAGCACGATAATGCGCGCGGAATTCGGGGCCAAGGTCGATGCGGAAGTTCTGCCGCCCCGACTGCCAGTGGCGACCAACCACTGCTTGCGGGTAAAATGCAGCCTTGTATAGCGCCTGTTCCAGCCCCAGCCCCATGATGGCCTTGACCGCGTTAGGGGTGATCTGGACTCCCGCGCCGACCTCGCCAAAGGCGGGGGCCTGTTCGAAAATGGTGACGTCGAAGCCCTTGTTCAGCAAAGCCCGGGCCGTTGCGGTACCGCCGATGCCACCGCCGATGATGCCGATTTTCATAGTGTCGTTCCTTGTTCTTAAGAAGAAAGGCGCAGCCTAGTTTCGCCAGCGCAAAAGGCGTTTCTCGACACGGCCAAGCACGCCGCGTTCCAGAAGCTGCATGGTGATGATGAAGATGATCGCGATGGCCGCAACCTCGCGCATCCGCAGCTGCCGGAAGCTGTGGAAGATGGCCGAGCCGATGCCGTTGGGCTGGCCGATGGCCTCGACCACAACGACCAGTTTCCACGATAGCGCAAAGGAAAAGCGCATCGCCGTCAGCAGAGCAGGCACCAGTTGGGGCACCAGCACCGCCATCAGGCGGACCGGGCGCGGCAAGTGATAGATCTGGGCCATTTCGTCGAGTGCCCTGTCACGCGCATGAACGTTCGAGCGCACGATGTTGGTGACAAACGGCACAACCGCGATGGTCAGGGCGACGAAGCCTGCCGTTTCGCCCGTACCTAGGGCCAGGATCGCGAAGATGATATAGACCGGGTCCGGCACCGCCAACGCAAGTGCCAGAAGCGGCTGGAAAAAGGCCTCGGCCCGCTCGTTCAGGCCGATCAACAGCCCGATCGCCGCGCCCACGACCGAAGCTGCGACGAAAGCCGTCAGCACCCGGCCCAGCGTGAGGAAGAAGTTCTCCCAGAACCCGGGCGATTGGAGTTGCTGACCGATGGCCGTCAGAGTCGCCCCGATATCTGGCACCCAGGGTCGGAAATGCAGCGACATGACATGCCAGATCAGCAGCATAGAGCCAATTGACACGATCCCCGCGCCCAGTCGCCCCGCCGGAAGGGCGGCAAGGGCACGGACCAGGGGCGAAGCTCCGAGTTGCTTGCCGATGTCCAGGTTATGCAACGGCCCGCTCCTCGGTCCGGGCAAGACCCCAGGGGGCCTGCACGCGACGAATGATGTCGTTTTCGATTTCCGAAATGCGCGGATCGTCATAGTCGCGGGGGCGCTCTAGCGGCACTGTGTAATCCTCGTGCACGCGGGCCGGCCCCCGGGTCAGGATCAGGATGCGGTCGGCCAGATAGACGGCTTCGCGGATTGAATGCGTGACAAAGACCGCGGTTGCATTGGTGCGTTGGCAGATCCCGGTCAGTTCCTGCCGCAGCGAGCGGGCCGTCACCTCATCCAGAGTCGACAGCGGTTCGTCCATCAGAATGTACGAAGGGTTCACGATCAGCGCCCGGGCAATCGACACCCTTTGGCGCTGACCGCCGGACAGGCGCATCGGCCAGGCGTCTTTGAATTGCGCGATGTGCAGGATGGACAAAATCTCGTCGATCCGCGCCTCCCATTCACGCTCTGGGACCAGCGAGGCGGCCAGAGCGATCTCGAGGTTCTTCTTCACGCTGCGCCAAGGCAGCAGGCGGTGGGACTGAAAGACATAGCCCAGCCTTGGCGCCTTGGACCTTGGGGTGAATAGCGGCTGATCCTCGACATGGACGGTGCCTCGACTGGGCGGGTTCAGCCCCGAGATCACGTTGAGCATGGAGGATTTGCCGCAGCCCGAAGGCCCGAGGATGGCTACGAATTCACCGCGGCGAATGTCGAAGTCCAGACGGTTGACGGCCTCGTAGCTGCCATAGGACACGCCTAGGTCTTCGACCCTGAGAACAGAGGGACGGGTGTCGGTGGTCATGGGATTCTCGCTTTGCAGGTTCGGGACGGCGCCTAGCGCCAGCGGAACGTGTATTTTTCGATATTGCGGATGAGGCCGTATTCGGCGACCAGGACGATGGCCATGAAGACCAGCAACCACAGGTGGACCTCGGTCATCAGCATGTATTCCCAGGCATGTTCGAACCTGGCGCCAAACCCCATGCGGGCGGCGCCAAAGATCTCGGCGACGACGATAACCTTCCAGGCCAATGCATGGGCATTGCGTAGCGCCGAGAAGATATAGGGCGTAACGAAGGGCACCCAGACATGGAGGATGCGGTTTGCTAGGTTCAGGTGATAGATCGCCGCCATCTGGTCCAGCTCGCGATCGGCGCTGTTCAGCCCGTCGCGCATCCCGACTGCCATGTAGGGGAAGGTAATGAAGGCGACAACCAGCACATAGCCTGCCTCGGACCCCTTGAAGATTGCCAGGGCCAGAATCGCGGCAATGGCGCTTGGCGTGCGCAGGGCGGCGGTGACGTAATAGCCCAGCACCTCGCCCATGAAGGGCGAGCGGCTCATCACCAGAGCGGCAATGAACCCCGCGACGATGCCAAGTGCCAATCCGGCCAGGACGCGCGCAAGGGTGATCCCGATATTGCTCCAGGTGTCGGCGCTGCCCAGAAAATGCGGCAGCGCTCTAATCACAACCGAGGGACTCTCGATGAAGGTTGTGCTTGCCGCAGCCAGATGCCAGGCCGGGATCAGTAGGACCAGCGCTAGCGCTGCCCAAGCAGTTCGTGCCAAGCCGCTCATTGCGTTTTGCCCTGGGGACGGGGGCCGATCGCGTCTTCCAGCGCGATCAGGGTTCCTTCAGGCACGCTCTGGATGACCGAGCCTTCCTGGGCCAGCTTGTCAAGGAAGGCCGAGGCCGCCGCGCGCTTCTCGGGCGACCAATCGTTCGAGAAATAGCCGTAGGTGCGGCCGTTCTCGATGACCTTTTCCAGCACGCCTTCGCTGCTGATACCCAGCTTCTCGGCGATGTAAGGTTTCTTAAGGATATCGTAATTGCTGCTTTCAAGCAGATGGATGGCCTCGTCATAGGCGTCGCGGACGGCATAGGCGAGTTCGGGGTTGTCGCGCAGCCATTCGCCATGCGCGGCCATATTGGTGATCCAGGGTGCGAAGCCGCCGTTGAACTTGGCGTAATCGGCATGGGCCTGCAACAAGTAGCGCCCATCGGTCGCGACCATCGCCTCGGAGGCGAAACCCTCGAAGTTGAAGATCGCATCGACCTCGCCCTTGGCCAGCAGCGGCACAAGCGCGCCGGGACCAACCTGCGACATCTGGTACTCCTTGAGTACGTCGAAGCCATACATCTCCTCCACGATGAGCCGGATAAAGGAGGTGGTGCCGGATTCCGCTCCGAAATGGCCGACCTTGTGCCCCTTGAGATCCTCGGGCGTAGTGGCGGTTGATGAACCCGGCACGATGATGCCGAGATAGAGGTTCCCTACCGGATAGAATGCCGAGACATCAAAACCCTCGGCCCGCGCGATCGCCACGCCCAGCATGTCGTTGTCCATCGAGACGTCGGCATTGCCGATCAGGAAATTCTGGAACAACCCGTCGCTGGGTAGATACTCGAAGCTGCCGTCAAAGCCGTATTTCTCATCCAGCTTCTCGCCCTCGATGATCATCATCGGGACACCGCCGATGCTGCCGGCCACGGCTTGCATCGTCACCTTGGGCCGGCTCTCGGCCTCGACCGGCAAGGCAACAGACGTCAGGACAACGGCAAGCATGCCGCAGCGAAAAGCGTTGATCATGGTGTGAACCCTGTTGGCGATTGGTCTTGTGATTGCACCCAGAGTAACAAGGCAGATTAATTAATCAACCATATAATTAATATTTTTCCCTCTGCATTGCTTCGAGGCTAGGATGAGGCCGAAAAGCAATCAGAAATGCGGATAAAGATGCAGTTTTACAAAACCTCCGGCCTGACCCGCGCCACGTCGCACAGCGGATGCGGGGTATGAGCGCGCCGGAAGACCGGCAGGCCGAACCCAAGCCGCCCGCCTCCGAACGCGCTGGTAGGCCCCGGCGGCCAGGTCGGCCCGAAGGACAGACGAACCTCGCCGACAACATCCTTGACGTTGCTGAGGTTCTGTTCGCTGAAAGCGGCTACGCAGGTACCACCTTGCGTCAGGTAGCTGAGCGGCTGGCAGTGACGCCGGCGATGATCGCCTACTACTTCCAGAACAAGGACAATCTGTTCCGCGCTGTCTTCACCCGCCGGGGCTTCTCCATTTCTCGCCAGCGGATGGAGCGGTTGCAGGCGCTCGACGCTGGGGGATCCCACACGGTCGAAGAACTGGTGCGTGCCTTCATCTCGCCCGCCGCGGAGTTGTTTGACGACCCGCAGGGGCGCGCGTTCCTGCGATTGCACGCCCGTCTGCACATGGAGCCGGAAGAACTGTCCTATGAACTCCGCAGGCTGGTCCATAACGAGCCGACTCGAGCCTACGCAGATGCTTTCTCCAAGTTGCTGCCCCAACTGACATCGCGTGAGATCTACCAGCGCATGTCTCTGCTGATTGGCGCCTATCTCTATGCCTTTTCCGGGGCCAGCCGTCTGAACGAGCTAGTCCAGGAGGAAGAGACAGATCCAATGGCGGGCCTCCTGGACACAGCTGTCGCATTTGGGACGGCGGGGATGCTGCAGCCAATTCGCGATCCCATGGGCTAGGGTCAGATGGGGTATTCGGCTGGCGCCCAACTCGCCGGTCTCGAAGAGTTGCTGCGCTTCGGGCTGCCGGTAGAACCTGGGCCGCGCCGTCAGGCCCGGTGCAAAAGTTGCTTCGGCCACCACCTTGGAGTTCACGTTGGCATTCGGGCACCTACACAGCCGAAACGGCCGCCCTCGGCGAATGTGGTTCCTCGTTGGTCGAGTCGATGCCGGTAAAGTTCTTCTTCTGACCCCGGCCGGGGATCAGGTCGTGATTGTCCCTCCAGACCAGTTAGACTCGAACTGCTCGGCGCCTCCTGCAGTTCTTGGGTCGCGACGAGGACCTGTCCGCGCGAGAAGTCGATCTCATTCTCAAGTATTGGGGCAAACACCTCGCCGGCCAGGCCAGATTATGGTCACCGTCCAATGTCACGATGCTCGCAAAACTGATGGGCTTAGCCGACTCTGACATGGGAAGGTTAACGCGAAATCTAAATTTTTCAGGGCATTTTCTCCTTTATCCGCATTATTTAAGTATGTCACGGATGACTTCAGCGCTCTCGAAACAAGCTGATCACTTACGATAAGTCCCGCTTATCGTGAGTCTTGTGATCCGGGAGAAGGCCGCGCAGAATGGCGCGATGAAACTGCCAATCGCGCCCCCTGCCCTCTCCGCCGCCGAGGCCGAAGCGCTGACCGATCTTTGGCGCCGCGGCACCCCCGACAACACCTTGCGCGCCTGGGAGCGCGACCTCGCCTATATCGCCGCCTGGAAGCTGCTGGCCTGCGGCGAGGATCTGGCCTGGCCGGAATCCGAGCCGGTGGCACTGCGCTTCCTGCTCGAACATGCCCAGGATCTGAGCCAGGCTTCCGGCCCGGCCCGCGAGGTGGCCGAGGCGCTGATCGCGGCCGAGCTGCGCCGCAGCCTCGCCTGCCCTGCCCCGGCCACACTCGACCGCCGCATCGCTTCCTGGCGCGCCTTCCATCGCATGAAGAACCTGCCCTCGCCCTTCGGGAGCCCGCTGATCGCCGAGGCCCGCGGCCGCGCCCGGCGCGCCGCCGCCCGGCCGCGGCAACGGAAATCGGCCAACCCGATCACTCGGGCGGTGCTGGAGCAGCTGCTGGCCACCTGCGATGCCAGCCATCGCGGCTTGCGCGACTGCGCCTGCCTGATGCTGGGCTGGGCCTCCGGCGGCCGGCGCCGGGCCGAGATCGTCGCCCTGAACCGGGCCGATATCGACAGCGACGAATTTGCCGAGAAAGGCCTGCTGCGCATCCGCCTGCTCAGCACCAAGACCACCGGTCCGGCACTGGCGCCGCGGCTGCCACTGAAGGGCCGTGCCGCCCGCGCGGTGATGCGCTGGATCGCGGTGGCGCGGATCGAGGACGGACCGCTGTTCCGGCCGGTCAGCCAGGCCGACCGGGTGCTGAAGCGCCGGCTCTCCGCCGACGGCCTGCGCCAGATCCTG
>NZ_DATMFA010000107.1:0-108329 GCF_035556475.1 Paracoccus sp. (in: a-proteobacteria)
CGTCACCCGGCGGAAGCGCTGCCAGGGCGTCGCGCCGTCGATGGCCGCGGCCTCGTTCAGGGATTGCGGGATGGTCTGCAACCCGGCCAGCAGCGAGATCGCGACGAAGGGAATGCCGCGCCAGACGTTCGCCGCCATCACCGAGAGGCGTGCGTTCCAGGGATCGCCCAGGAAGTTGATCGGCTGGCTGATCAGGCCCCATTTCATCAGCACCCAGCTGATGATCGAGAACTGGCTGTCGAAGATCCACCAGAAGGCGAGAGCCGATAGGACCGTCGGCACCACCCAAGGCAGCAGGATGATCGCGCGGAAGAAGTTCTTGAAGGGCAAATGCCGGTTCAAGAGGAGCGCCAGCCACAGGCCCAGCCCGAATTTCAGGATCGAGGCGACGACGGTATAGAAGAGCGTGTTGAAGACCGAGAGCCAGAAGACCGGATCATCCATCAGCCAGGCATAGTTCTCGAGCCCGATCCACTGACCGGCCCGGCCGATGCGGGCATCAGTGAAGCCCAGCCAGACGCCAAGGCCCAAGGGATAGGTCAGGAAGCACAGAAGAAACACCGCCGCAGGCAGCATGAACAGCAGGCCAAGGCCGTTTCGGCTTTCGACAAGGCGGCGCCAGAATGGGGCGCGCGGCTCAGGCAGGTCGGGCATCCCCGGCTCCTTTCCGAAAAGGGGGCGCCCGGAGGCGCCCCGGAAGCTCAGCGATAGTAGCGGGAAATGCGACGCTCGGCATTGGCGATCGCTTCCTCGGTCGAGCGCTGGCCGGTCACGGCCTCGGCGAACATGTCGACGAGGACGTAATCCGCCATCACCCCGGCCGATGCCGGCCCCAGCGGTCCGGCATAGCCGTTCGGACGCAGCGATTCAGACGCCTTGGCATAGGGCGCGTGGATCGGGTTCGAGGTCCAGACCGGGTTGTCGGCAAAGCCTTTCAGGGCCTGGCAGCAATAGGCGCTGGCCCCGGTCAGCCAGGCGTTCATCTGGTCGGGCTGATACATGAATTCCAGATAGGCCTTGGCCGCGTTCGGGAACTTGCAATGCTGGAAGATCGAGATGGTCGAGGTCTGGTGCAGCTCGATCGACTTGCCGACCGGGCCGATGGGCAGGTTCGAGGTGCGGATATCCTCGCCCAGGGCCTTGGTGGCCTCCTCCTTCATCGCGGCGTAATAGAGCGACACGCCATTCGCCGTCAGCGAGATATCCCCGGCCAGGAAGGCGCGGTTGTTGTTGATGTCGAGCCAGCTTTCCGTGCCGGGCACGAAGACGGCGTAGAGTTTCTTGGCATATTCGATCGCCGCCGCGGTCTCGGGGCTGTTGATCGCGACCTCGCCCGCCTCGTTGACAGTCTGGCCGCCATGGCTCCAGAGCAGCCAGTGGACGAAGTTGTTGCCGTCGCCCACGGCCTTGCCGAAGGGGAAGCCGGCCGGCGTGCCCTTTTCCTTGAGCGCAGTGCAAAGCGCGAGGAAACCCTCGGTATCGGTCGGGAAGGTGTCGAAGCCCGCCGCCTTCATATGGCTGTCGCGATAGCAGATGGCGTTGCCGATGGCGCAGAGCGGGGTCGAGATGAACTTGCCGTCCTGCTCGCCATAGCCGCGCAAGCCGTCATACCAGCCGCCGTTCTTCTCGCCCAGCATGGTGCAGAGGTCGGTCACGTCGACCAGCTTGTCGGGATATTGGAAGGGGTCGTCGAACCAGCTCATCACCATGTCGGGGCCAGAGCCGACATTGGCGGCGACGGCAGCTTTCGGGCGCACATCCTCCCAGCTTTCCTGGTCGATCCTGACCTCAACCCCGGTGGCCTCGGTGAAGGCCTTGGTGTTGGCGTTCCAGGCATCCTCCTCGCCCTTGACGAAGGGCACCCAGCGCAGCAGGCGCAGGCTCGCGCCCTCTTCCGGGGTGAACATCGCGCCGCCCGCCTGTGCGAGGGCCGGTCGGATGAAGGGGCTGGTCAACACGGCACCCGCCGCGATGGCGGCGCCGCCCTGCAAGAGCTTTCTGCGGTCTATGGACATTGCTTAACTCCTCCCAAAGTGCAATGCGGCCGGCTTCCGGCCTGTTCTGCCCCGCCCCCGAAGGCGCGGGGTCGTCCTCAGTCCGTCAGGCGCACCCCGCTGTCAGCGTCGAAAAGATGAACGGCGGTGGGGTCGATGGCGACATGGATCACCTCGCCCGGCCGGGCGGTCACGCGGTCGCGGAAAACGCAGGTGACGGCTTCGCCGCCCAGCCTGCCCGCAACATAGGTCTCGGCCCCGGTCGGCTCCGTGACCTCGATCGTCAGGGGAATGTCGCCGCCCAGCGTGATCGCCTCGGGGCGGGCGCCATAGACCAGCTTGCGCCCCTCGGGCGCGCGCGTCACCGGCAGGCGCTGGCCATCGGCGGCGACGAAGGCCCCACCCTCTGCGCGGCCATTGATCATGTTCATTGCCGGGCTGCCGATGAAACCGGCGACGAACAGGTTCGCGGGCCTGTCGTAAAGCTCCAGCGGGGCGCCGATCTGCTCGACCCGGCCGTCATGCATGACGACGATCTTGTCGGCCATGGTCATGGCTTCGATCTGGTCATGGGTCACATAGACCGTCGTGGTCTTGAGGCGGTTGTGCAGGTTCTTGATCTCGGTGCGCATCGAAACCCGCAGCTTGGCATCGAGGTTCGACAGCGGCTCGTCGAACAAAAAGACCTGCGGATCGCGCACGATGGCGCGGCCCATGGCGACACGCTGGCGCTGGCCGCCCGAAAGCTGGCGCGGATAGCGGTCCAGCAGATGCGCGAGCCCGAGGATATTGGCGGCGGGGCGCACCTTCTCCTCGATCTCGGCACGCGAGGTGCCCTTGAGCTTCAGCGAAAAGCCCATGTTCTCGGCCACGGTCAGATGCGGGTAGAGCGCGTAGTTCTGAAACACCATCGCGATGTCGCGATCCTTGGGCGGCAGGTCGTTGACCACCTTCTCGCCGATCAGAATCTCGCCCGAGGTGATATGCTCAAGCCCTGCCAGCATCCGCAGCAGGGTCGACTTGCCGCAGCCGGACGGGCCGACCAGAACCACGAACTCCCCCTCGTCGATGTCTACCGAGACGCCATGCATCACCTCGACCGCGCCATAGGATTTTCTTATCTCGCGGATAGTGACCGAGGCCATGCGATCCCTCCTCCCAAAGGTATCCATTGGCGGGCAGGCTGGCAGGAAGCCGCGGGTCGATCAAGCCTTTTATTGGAACAAATCCGAAAAGACAGGTCGGGCCGTGAGCCCGGCCAATGTATACGTCAATCCGGTCAAAGTGCCTCATGCGGGATCAGCGCGCCCGGATGGCGGATGACGCGGGCGGCGGTCGCGTGGCCGCGCGCGACGGCCCCGGCCATGTCCAGACCGGAGAGCCGGGCGGAAAGATAGCCGCCATTGAAGCTGTCCCCTGCCCCGGTCGTGTCGACGGGCTGGATCCGCTCGCCGCAGGGCAGGTCCAGCCAGTCGCCGTCGGGGGTGTGCCCCAGCATGTCCTCGCCGCCGTTCTTGACCAGGATCTCGGCCACGCCGGCACCCAGATAACGCTCGGCGGTCTGGCGCGGGGTCGCGTCGTCGAAGAACTGCGCCTCCTCGTCAAAGCTGGGCAGGGCGATATCGGCCACTGCCGCGCCCTTGACGATCCAGTCGCGCATCTCCTCGGCCCCCGACCAGAGGCGCAGGCGCATGTTGCTGTCAAAGGCGACCTTGCCGGGCGCGGCTTTCAGCGCCGCAAGCAGGGCCTCGCGCCGGTCGGGGGTCAGGATCGCCAGCGTGATCCCCGAGAAATAGATCAGGTCGGCATCGTGAAAGCTGCGCGCCAGATGGTCCACGTCATCGGCCAGACAGCGCGCGGCGCTGCTGTCGCGCCAATAGGTGAAGCTGCGCTCGCCATCCTTCAGGTCGATCATGTAAAGCCCCGGCGCGCGGGTCGGATGCCGGGTGATGCAGCCGGTGCCGATCCCCGCCCCGGCGATGAAATCCAGAAGCGCGGTCGAGATCGCGTCCTGCCCGATGCAGGTCAGGTAGTCGACCTTTGCGTCCTGCGGCATCAGGGCGCGCAGATACCATGCAGTGTTGAACGTGTCGCCCGCGAACGCCTGACGCCAAAGCCCCTGCCCCGCGCCCGACAGTTCCACCATGCATTCTCCGACCGAAACCACGCGCATGTCTTCCCCCGCTGCTTTGCGCAGGCAAACTAGAGCGGCCGGTGGGAAAGCGAAACCCTTGCCGTGATGGGCAGAAAGAGACGGGCCGGAGGCGATCTGCCCCCGGCCCCACGCATCTCATGGCCCGAATGATCAGGCGTCCGCGTCCCAGCCGCTGATCTGCTTGCTGTCCATGAACTCCTCGAGGCCCCAGACGCCGCCTTCGCGCGCCCGGCCCGAGGCCTTGACGCCGCCGAAGGCCGAACCGCGGCCGCGGCTCTGGCCGTTCGTCTCGACCATGCCGGCGCGCAATTGCCGGGCGAGGCGGTTGCGGCGGTGGCCATCCTGCGTCTGGACATAGTTCGTCAGGCCGTAAATCGTGTCATTCGCGATCCCGACCGCCTCCTCCTCGGTGTCGAAGGGGATGATCGACAGGACCGGGCCGAAGATCTCCTGCCGGGCGATGGTCATGTCGTTCGTCACGTCGGCAAAGACGGTCGGACGGACGTAATAGCCGCGATTGACGCCTTCGGGCAGGCCGGGGCCGCCGGCAACCAGTCGCGCGCCCTCGTCGATGCCTTTCTGGATCAGGTCCTGGATCTTGTCCCATTGCTGCTTGCTGACCACCGGACCGATATGGCGGCCCGACTGGTGGGCGGTCGCGACCTCGGTGCTTTCGGCGATCTTCTTCGCCTGCTCGACGGCGGTTTCATAGAAGGACCGCTCGACCAGCATCCGGGTCGGCGCGTTGCAGGACTGGCCGCTGTTGTAGAACACATGGCGCACGCCGCGCGTCACCGCCTTTTCGTCGGCATCGGCAAAGATCAGGTTCGCGCCCTTGCCGCCCAACTCCAGCGCGACCTTTTTCAGCGAATCCGCCGCCGCCTTGGTGATCGCGATGCCGGCGCGGGTCGAGCCGGTGAAGCTGATCATCTCGACATCGGGATGGACCGAAAGCTGCGTTCCGACGCCCACGCCATCGCCGTTCACCAGATTGAAGACGCCCGGAGGCAGCCCCGCCTCGTCCACGAATTCCGCGAAGAGGATCGAGGACAGCGGCGCGATTTCGGACGGTTTCAGCACGACGGTATTGCCCGCCAGAAGCGCCGGGATCACCTTCAGCGTGACCTGGTTCATCGGCCAGTTCCAGGGCGTGATCAGGCCGACGACGCCGATCGGCTCCCATGCGACCATGCTGCCCGGTGTGTTCGGGCCGAGGGGGCGGATGAACTCGAACTCGCGGAAGGAGTCGATGAACGTCTCGATATGGCCGATGCCGCAGCCCGCCTGATCGTCGATCGCCATGTCATGGGGGGCGCCCATCTCGTCCTCGATCGCCTTGCCCATCTCGGCCTGACGGCGCTTGTAGACGGCGAGGATCTTTTCGACATAGGCCAGCCGCTCGGCCGGAGGGGTGGCCGACCATGCCGGGAACGCGGCCTTGGCGGCGGCGACCGCCGCATCGGTATCGGCCTGCCCGCCCAGCGAGATGATCGCTACCGGCTCCTCGTTCGAGGGGTCGATGACCTCCAGATCATTCGGTACCGCCGGAGCAACCCAGGCGCCATTGATGTAGAATTTCCGCTTGTCTGCCAGCTCGCCCATGAGCGGACCCCCTTTCATTGACTGGCGACAAGGTGACACTCCCGCACCTGCGCTTCAAGACCCGCGGCGGGAGGAGGACTTTCACGACCGGGCAAGTCGTGTTGGACAATGCCTGCCGCTTGAATATGGTGTGGCAGCGGATCAACCAATTAGGAACCATTGCCATGTCCCTGCGCATCAACGACACCGCCCCGGATTTCACCGCCGACTCAACCGATGGCCAGATCAATTTCCACGACTGGATCGGCGACAGCTACGTCATCCTCTTTTCGCATCCCCGCGATTTCACGCCGGTCTGCACGACCGAGTTCGGCGCCGTCGCCCGCCTCGTCCCCGAGTTCGAGAAGCGCAAGACCAAGGTTCTGGGCGTCTCGGTCGATTCGGCCGCCGACCATACCCGCTGGAAAGCGGATATCGAGAAGGTCGCCGGCGTCCCCGCGAACTTCGCCATCATCGACGATAGCGAACTGAACGTCGCCAAGGCCTATGACATGCTGCCGGCCGATTACTACCTTCCGGCCGAGGGCCGCACCCCGGCCCATTCGGCGACGGTGCGGACCGTCTTCATCATCGGCCCGGACAAGAAGGTGCGGCTGACCATGACCTATCCGATGTCGGTCGGTCGCAACTTTGCCGAGATCCTGCGCGCCCTCGACGCCGTGCAAAAGACCGATGGCGTTCCGCTGGCGACCCCGGCGGACTGGATCCCCGGTCAGGACGTGATCGTGGCGCTCGCGCTCGACGACGCGGCGGCCGAGGCGAAATACGGCCAGCTCGACAAGAAGCTGCCCTATCTGCGCTTTGCCAAGGATCCGGCCTGATTCCTGGCCCCGCCGCGCCTTCGGGCGCGGCCCCTCCCCGACTGGACAGTTCGGGGGAAACGCGCGATTCTGTCCGCCGGACAGGCTTCGGACGGACAGATGTATATTCCCCCGCATTTCAAGGAAATCAGCCCGGACGAGATCGCGGGCATCATGCAGGACGCGCCCTTGGCCTGCATCGTGGCCCAGACGGCGGAGGGGCTGATCGCGAACCATGTCCCCTTGCTGGCCGCGCCCGACGGCACGCTGATCGGTCATGTCGCGCTGGCCAATGACATGCACCGCCTGATCCCCGAGGGGCAGGAGGTCATGGCGATCTTCCGGGGCGAGGACGCCTATGTCTCGCCCAACTTCTACCCCTCGAAGCCCGAGCATCACCGCCATGTCCCGACCTGGAATTATCAGGTCGTGCATGTCTATGGCACGCTCGGCTTCCAGCATGACGAGCAGGCCAAGCGCGCCGCGGTCGGCCTGCTGACCCGCATCCATGAACGGCGGCTGAACGGCAAGGATGCCTGGCGCATGGCCGATGCGCCCGCGGATTACATGGAGCAAATGCTGGGGAACATCGTCGCCTTCCGGCTGACGGTCACGCGGACGCTCGCCAAGTCGAAGCTGAGCCAGAACCGCGACGCGCGCGACTATCTTGGCGTCATCGCGGGGCTTGAGGCCACGGGCCAGGCCGGTATGGCCCGGCGCATGTCCGAATTGCGCGGAAAAGACGGCGACACGGCCTAGAGGAAGCCCGCCGCCCGTGCCCGCGCGACGTGATGGCCCAGAAAGGAATCCTCGGGGATTTCCGTCAGGCCCTCGCGCTTCAAGAGCTTGTTGATATTGCTCGCGGTCAGGTGGACGGCGCGGGTCTGCGGCCCGAAACTTTCATCGCTCAGCGCACCCGGTTCGATGAAGCGGCTGCATTCGCGCGTCAGCACCGGGTAAAGCACATCCATCGGCAGGGCGTGCTTCAGCTCGTCATGCTGGCGCAGATAGGCGGTCAGCGCGCGCGGGCCGGTGCTGCCCCAGGGCCAGCGGTCGATCGGCACGCCGCGACCCAGCGTCCTTGCCCAGTATTTCGCGCGGCGAAGGCCGGTGATATGGGGCGCGATGCCGCGCGTCTCGGGCGTCAGCAGCGACAGCGCCGCAAGCACCGGCGAGTCCTTCGGCAGACGCAGCACCGCGCAATTCACCTGCCCCGGTTTTTCATAGCCATAGACGCGCTCACCCTCGAACTCGAAGGGCTTCAGCGCGATCATGTCCAGATCGACCCAGATATGGTCGGTGTTTCGCATCAGGGCAAAGCGGAAGAAATTCGAATGCAGCGAGGGGCTTTTCTCGCGCGCATAGATGGCGATCCGTTCGCCCGGCAACACGTCGCGCGCATCCCGCGCCGTAACCCCCGCAGGCAGGTTCGCAATCGGCGCATAGCTGTAGACGGTCAGCGGATTGCCGACCCGCAGGAAGGATGCGACCGAGGCCAGCTCGATCGGGCCAAGACGCTCTCCGACCCAAAGCGTCGCAAGGGAATTCCGCATCAATTGCCTCGCATGAAAAGACCGGCCCGGATTTTCTGCCGGGCCGGCCATATCAGGGGAAAGAACGCCCGATTACTCGGCCGATTCTTCCTTCTTCTCGGGGACGATCTCCTCGCCCGTCTCCTGGTCGACCATCTTCATGCCAAGGCGGACCTTGCCGCGATCGTCGAAGCCCAGCAGCTTGACCTTGACCTCCTGACCCTCTTTCAGGATCTCGTTCGGATGGGTCAGGCGCTTGTTGGCGATCTGCGACACGTGGACCAGACCGTCGCGCTTGCCGAAGAAGTTCACGAAGGCGCCGAAATCGACCAGCTTCACGACCTTGCCGACATAGACCTTGCCCTCTTCCGGCTCGGCCACGATCGAATAGATCATGTCATAGGCCTTCTTGATCGAATCGGCATTGGCCGAGGCGATCTTGATGACGCCGTCGTCGTTGATGTCGACTTTCGCGCCCGAGGTTTCCACGATCTCGCGGATGACCTTGCCGCCCGAGCCGATCACTTCACGGATCTTGTCGGTCGGGATGGTCATCGTCTCGATGCGCGGCGCATGGGCGCTGAACTCGCGGCGGCCTTCGGTCAGGGCATGGGCCATCTCGCCCAGGATGTGCATCCGGCCGTCCTTGGCTTGCGCCAAAGCCTGCTCCATGATCGCCGGGGTGATGCCCGCGACCTTGATGTCCATTTGCAGCGAGGTGATGCCGTTTTCGGTGCCCGCGACCTTGAAGTCCATGTCGCCGAGGTGATCCTCGTCGCCAAGGATGTCGGTCAGGACCGCATATTTGCCATCTTCCTCAAGGATCAGGCCCATGGCGACGCCGGCGACCGGAGCCTTCAGCGGAACGCCCGCATCCATCATCGACAGCGAGCCGCCGCAGACCGAAGCCATCGAGGACGAGCCGTTCGATTCCGTGATCTCGGACACGACGCGGATGGTATAGGGGAAGTCGGTCGCCGCCGGCAGCACCGCCTGCAGCGCGCGCCATGCCAGCTTGCCGTGGCCGATCTCGCGGCGGCCGGGCGAACCCACGCGGCCAACCTCGCCGACCGAATAGGGCGGGAAGTTGTAATGCAGCAGGAAGTTCGAGCGGAAGTTGCCGTGCAGCGCGTCGATGATCTGCTCATCGTCGCCGGTGCCCAGCGTGGTCACGACCAGCGCCTGCGTCTCGCCGCGGGTGAACAGCGCCGAACCGTGGGTGCGCGGCAGGATGCCGACTTCGCTGTCGATCGCGCGGACGGTCTTGGTGTCACGACCGTCGATGCGGGCGCCGCCATTGATGATGTCACCGCGCAGAATGCCCGATTCCAGCTTCTTCAGCGCCGAGCCGAGGTTGGCATCGGCCAGCTCTTCTTCCGAGAGGCCCGCCTTGATCGCGGCCTTGGTCGCCTCGATCGCGTCATGACGCTCACCCTTGTCGCGCAGCGCATAGGCGGCGCGCATCTGGGTCTCGCCCAGCGATTTCACGCGGGCGTAAAGCGCGGAATAGTCCGGCGACTGGAAGTTGAAGGGCTCTTTCGCGGCGGCTTCGGCCAGGTCGATGATCAGGTCGATCACCGGCTGCATCTGCTCGTGGCCGAATTTCACGGCGCCCAGCATCTCTTCCTCGGTCAGCTCATAGGCTTCCGATTCGACCATCATCACGGCGTCTTTGGTGCCGGCGACGACAAGGTCCAGACGCTGTTCGGGGTTGTTGCGCAGCTGGTCCATGTCCTGAACTTCCGGGTTCAGCACATATTCGCCATTGGCAAAGCCCACGCGCGCGGCGCCGATCGGACCCATGAAGGGCACGCCCGAGATGGTCAGCGCGGCCGAGGCGGCGATCATCGCGACGATGTCGGGATCGTTGACCAGGTCGTGCGACAGCACGGTGCACATCACCAGGACTTCGTTCTTGAAGCCGGGGGCGAAGAGCGGGCGGCAGGGACGGTCGATCAGACGCGCGGTCAGCGTCTCTTTCTCGGTCGGGCGCGCCTCGCGCTTGAAGAAGCCGCCCGGCACCTTGCCGGCGGCATAGTATTTCTCTTGGTAGTGAACCGTCAGCGGGAAGAAGTCCTGCCCCGGTTTCGGCTCTTTCGCGAAAGTGACGTTGGCCATGACGCTGGTTTCGCCAAGCGTGGCGATGACCGAGCCGTCGGCCTGACGGGCAACCTTGCCCGTTTCCAGCGTGAGCGTTTCCTGGCCCCACTGGATCGATTTCTTCACTTCATCAAACATCTGATTTCCTCTGGGAACGGCCGGCCCCTCCGGTCGCGTCCCGTGTCATATGGCGGCCCCATTGCCGCCTGCCCCTATCCTTTGCATGTGCCCCGGGGCTTGGGCGTCACGTCACAGATGCGCGGGGCATACAGCAAAACAAGGGTTTTGGGAAGTGGCTAGGACCGGGCCGGATTGCGCAGGGAGATGGCGCGGACCACCCCGCCTGACCTTCCACGAAAAACGCCCGCGGCTTTCGTCGCGGGCGTAAGGTCAGAAAGTTCCGGCGCGGATCAACGGCGCAGGCCCAGCTTGGCGATCAGATCGGTATAGCGGGCTTCTTCCTTGCGCTTCAGATAGTCCAGCAGCTTGCGGCGCTGCGCGACCAGCTTCAGCAGACCACGACGCGAGTGGTTGTCTTTCTTGTGGGTCTTGAAATGCTCGGTCAGCGTCGCGATGCGCGACGACAGGATGGCAACCTGAACCTCGGGCGAACCGGTGTCGCCTTTCTTGGTCGCAAATTCAGCCATCAGGCGATTCTTTTCCTCGACAGTGATCGACATCGGGGTCTCCTTTCAGAAACAAAGGGTTATGGCTCCGGCCGGGATGTCGTCCAGCGCGGGCCCGTGGAGATATCCGCCGGGGCTGGCCCCGAAGGATGCGGGCATATAGGCGAAATCCCGTGGAAATGAAAGGTATTTCTGCCGGATCACCCCTGCGGAGTGATCTTTGTCAGGATGATGTCGCTGAGGGTCAACCCCTCGGCGCCAAGCACGCGCCCCACCGCCTCGCCATCCAGCCGGATGATCGTCGCGCCATTGCCATCGGGTTCCAGCTTCACCTCTGGCGGCGGGTCGCCCTCATTCCCCGGCCATCGCAATTCGATCCGATCCTCCACCGGGTCGTAATCGCCGATCTCGACCATCCCCACACCGGGTTCGTCGAGAAGGAACAGATCACGCCCCGCGCCACCTTCGGCGAAATCGCCGGACCGGGGGTTGAGCGTGTCCTGCCCCGCTCCGCCATGCAGCCAGGCCCGGCCGGCTCCGTCCCAACCCAGCAGCAGGTCGTTACCCTCGCCCCCATCGAGATCGTCTTCACCCGGACCGGCGACCAATGTGTCATTGCCCGCATTGCCCGAGATCCAGTCGTTTCCCGCCCCGCCCAAGAGCAGGTCATCGCCCTCGCCCCCGAAGATGGTGTCGTCGCCCCCGCCGCCGCGGGCCGTGTCATCGCCGCCCTGCCCGGCCAGCAGGTCGTCGCCTGCCCCGCCCAGCAGCAAGTCGTTGCCTCCGGGACCGAAATCGCCGTCGCCATGGATCCAGTCACTGCCGTCGCCACCGCTGAGCGTGTCGTCGCCCTGCCCGCCCTGCAGGTCGTCATCGCCGCCCTGCCCGGCCAGCAGGTCGTCACCCGCGGCGCCCGTCAGCCCGTCCGGGCCTTCGCCGCCGTCGATCCGCAGGCCCGGCTCATCAGCTTCCGGCGGCGATTCTTCGTCTTCATCGGCGCTGATCGCGTCGATCGCGACGCCCATGAACAAAAGCCCGATCAGGCCACCCAAAAGCAGCATGAGACACCTTCGAGAATCGTGAACCCCTCAGGAAAGCCTAGGCTGGTGCTGGCCGGAACGCATCCGGTTTCGGCCGAAAAGGTTAACGGAGTCCGAAGGTTGCCTCAACCATAGTCGCGGGCGCCAAAGATCGCGCTGCCCACGCGGATATGGGTCGCCCCTTCGGCGATGGCGCTCTCGAAATCGGCGCTCATGCCCATCGAGAGGCCCGTAAGGCCGTTCCGCGCCGCAATCCCGCGCAAGGCGGCGAAGTGCGGAACCGGATCCGCGTCCTCGGGCGGGATGCACATCAGGCCCGTCAAAGGCAGGTCGAGGCGCCGGCATTCCGCGATGAAACCATCCGCCTCGTCCGGCAGGATTCCCGCCTTCTGCGGTTCGGCACCGGTATTCACCTGCACGAAAAGCTGGGGTGCGGCCCCACGCGCCTGGATCTGACGCGCCAGCTTCGACGCCAGCGAGGGACGGTCGAGCGTGTGGATCGCGTCAAACAGATCCAGTGCCAGCTTCAGTTTATTGGTCTGCAGCGGCCCGATCATGTGCAATTCGACATTCGGATAGCGCTCACGCCATTCAGGCCATTTCCCGGCAGCCTCCTGGACATAATTCTCGCCAAAGACGCGCTGGCCGGCGTTCAGCACGGCCTCGACCCGTTCGGGCGGCTGGACCTTGCTGACGGCAATCAGCCGAACCGAGCCTTGCGGCCGGCCGGCGGCGATTTCGGCCGCGGCAATGCGGCTTCTGATCTGTTCCAGTCCCATGATGCGAAATTCCCAAAAGAAAAGAGCGGGCACAAGGCCCGCTCTTCATCCGTTCGTTGTCCCGAAGGATCAGAACTTGAACTTCACACCGAGGTCGGCAACGGTGTCGTCCATGAAGTCGCTGTCGATGATACCGCCAGCCAGGACAGCGCCGCCGCCCAGGTCGTATTCGGCACCGATACCGAACGAGTCGTAGTCGGAGTCGGAGACGCCGTCGACCAGCCCGTTGTATTCGTCACGACGGTAGAAGCCTTCGATCAGGATCGCATCCATCTGGTAGGCCAGAGCGATACCATAGCTTTGATCGTATTCTTCCGTGGCGGTACCGTCGTCGCCGAACGCGGAGTAGCGGTCGCCGTATTTCGAGTAGACGCCTTTGACCGAGAAGTTGTTGAAGGTGCCTTCGGCGCCCAGAACGACTTCGTCTGCGTCGTCATGCTTGGCATAGCCCAGAGCGACCCAGAAGTTGTCGGCTTCGTATTTCGCCGCGATGTTCCAGGCGGTCGAAGCGGTGTCAACGTCGGTTTCGTAACCGATGAACGCACCGTCTTCGTCAAAAACTGCGTCGCCGCGACCGGTGATGGCCGGGCCGCTGGTGTTCACGCCGTCCGAAGCCGAAGCGAAGACCGAGAAGTTCTCGAAGGTGTATTCGTACAGGATGCTCGGACCCTGGTCGAGGTTTTCACCGTCGCCCGTCAGGTACGAGATTTCTTCGATGTCGTTACCGAACGTACCGTCGGTGTAACCGACTTCGTACAGGTCGCCGATCGCGTTTTCCGAAGCCGAAACGACGTCACCCATCGACAGCTTGCCGTAGGTGCCCGAAACCCAGACGGCGCCAGCGGTGCCGCGAGCGGCCGAACGCAGCGAGTCCGGGTAGTCGCTGTAGTTTTCCTGGTCGACGCGGAACGCACCGCCGAACGACAGGCCAGCATCCGATTCGCCGGTCAGGGTGAAGCGAACGCGAGCGCGGCTGGAGAACTGCGCGTCGTTGCCGTCATAGATCACACCCATGCGGCCGTCGCCGGAAACAGCGACTTCGGCCGAGGCGAAGCCCGCCGAAAGCACCAGGGCGCTGGTGGCGAAAAGAACCTTTTTCATGGTTTTCCCTCTTGTCTCTCTCGTGTGCCCCAACCGGCACGCCGGCATGAGGTATGGACCGGTATGTCGCCTGTTCCCCATTTCATTGCAACGGATTCAGGTTCGAACTCTCTGTTTAGCGATGGCTGTGATGCACAAGGGCCACACCAGCTGAAACCGCCCGGAAGCCGCGCCGCCAGAATGGGTCGGAAGGGCGGGGATTATCGGGATTTTCTCTGCAATCGTCGCGACATACGGTATGGAAGGCAGCGCGCAGGGCGGACCCCCGGATCGTGACTTGCGGATGCTCCGAACCGACGCGGGCACGCATGCGCCACACCGGAAGTGGCCCTCTGGACGCAGGCCAGCGGCCTTCCGGGGCTGAAATCCCCTCTCTTGTCGCTAGGGCCGTATTTGCGCTATGGCTCGGCGAAGGACGATCCGGGGGATGACAGATGACCAGACGCGCCGCACGGCTGACCGCCGCCCTGTTTCTTTGCGCAGGGCTTGCCGCCTGTTCGGGCTCCGGCTCCAGCCAGAACACCGGACGGCAGGACGAGGTGGCGCCTGACGATGCCTCGCTCTGGGATCTGTTCGGCAATCGCCGCAGCTCGAACGACACGGTGGCGGTGAACCGCTATCTGTGGAACGCGAGCCTCGAGGTGCTGAACTTCCTGCCGATCCAGACGGTCGATCCCTTTACCGGGGTGATCGTCACGGGCTACGGCACGCCCCCTGGCGGAGGCCGTTCCTATCGCGCGACGATCAAGGTCTCGGACCCGTCGCTTGACGCCCGCGCGCTCAAGGTCTCGCTGCAGGGACCGGGCGGCAGCGCAGTCGCCCCCGACACCGTCCGCGCGGTCGAGGATGCGATCCTGACCCGCGCGCGTCAGATGCGCGTCCGCGACGGCAAGCTCTGACCGGCTGGACCTGCGGGCAAGCAGCATATAATACCCTGCGGGCAATCTGACGCCCGGAGGTTCCCATGCCCTATGATCCCGCAATCAGCGAGCCGCACTGGCAACAGGCGTGGGACGAAGCCGGCACGTTCCTTGCCGTGCGGGACGAGCGGCCCAAATACTACGTCCTCGAGATGTTTCCCTATCCCTCGGGGCGCATCCATATGGGCCATGTTCGCAACTACACGATGGGCGACGTGGTGGCGCGCTTCAAGCGCGCGCAGGGCTTCAGCGTGCTGCATCCGATGGGCTGGGACGCCTTCGGGATGCCGGCCGAAAACGCCGCGATGGAGCAGGGCGGCCACCCCCGCACCTGGACCTATGCCAATATCGCCACCATGCGCGAGCAGCTGAAGCCGCTGGGCCTCTCGATCGACTGGAGCCGCGAATTCGCCACCTGCGACGACGATTATGTCGCCCAGCAACAGGCATTGTTCCTCGATTTCCTCGATTCCGGGCTGATCTATCGCAAGTCGGCGATGGTGAACTGGGATCCGGTCGACATGACCGTCCTTGCGAACGAACAGGTCGAGGACGGGCGCGGCTGGCGCTCGGGCGCGCTGGTCGAGCGGCGCGAGCTGACGCAATGGTTCTTCCGCATCTCGGACTATTCCGAGGAGCTGCTCTCGGCGCTGGACAACCTGAACGGCTGGCCGGAAAAGGTCCGGCTGATGCAGCAGAACTGGATCGGCAAGTCGCGCGGGCTGCAATTCGGCTTCGAGACCGTGGACGCGCCCGAGGGCTTCGACCGGATCGAGGTCTATACGACCCGTCCCGACACGCTGCTGGGCGCAAGCTTCGTCGCGCTGTCGCCGGATCACCCGCTGATCAAGGCGCTGGCCGAAACCCGCCCCGAGATCGCCGATTTCTGCACCGAATGCCGCCGCATCGGCACCACCGAGGAAGCGATCGAGACCGCGCCGAAGCTTGGCTTCGACACCGGCCTGACCGTGCGCCATCCGCTTGATCCAGAATGGAAACTGCCGATCTGGATCGCGAATTTCGTGCTGATGGATTACGGCACCGGCGCGATCTTCGGCTCGCCCGCGCATGACGAGCGCGACCATGAATTCGCGCAGAAATACGGCCTGCCGATCCGCGCCACCTTCGGACCGAAAGGCGCGACGCTGGCCGAGGCGGACGCGCTTGTCGCCGAGGCCCCCTATGTGCCGCTGAAATCCGAGGTCGTGACCTATGTGCGCGGCTTCTCGGGCGCGGTCGAGCAGACCGGAGAGGCGGCGGTCGACGCCGCCATCCAGCACGCCGAGGCCGAAGGCTATGGCGAGGGCGTGACCAAGTTCCGCCTGCGCGACTGGGGCATTTCGCGCCAGCGCTATTGGGGCTGCCCGATTCCCGTCGTCCATTGCCCCGATTGCGGCACGGTCCCCGAGAAAAAGGAAAACCTGCCGATCCTGCTGCCGCAGGACGTGACCTTCGACGTGCCCGGCAACCCGCTTGACCGCCACCCGACCTGGCGCAACGTGGCCTGCCCGGTCTGCGGCAAGCCCGCCCGGCGCGAGACGGACACCATGGACACCTTCGTCGATTCGTCCTGGTATTACGCGCGCTTCACCGCACCTCACGCCTCGACCCCGACGGTGCGCGAGGAAGCCGATTACTGGATGAATGTCGACCAGTATATCGGCGGCATCGAACACGCGATTCTGCACCTGCTCTATTCGCGCTTCTTCGCCCGCGCGATGGTCAAGACCGGCCACCTGCCTGAGAGCGCGAAGGAGCCCTTCGACGCGCTCTTCACGCAGGGCATGGTCACGCATGAAATCTACATGACCCGGGACGAGCGCGGCCGGCCAGTCTATCACCTGCCCGAGGCGGTGACGGACGGAAAGCTGGCCGACGGCACGGCGGTCGAGATCGTGCCCTCGGCGAAGATGTCGAAATCCAAGAAGAACGTCGTCGATCCGGTCAACATCGTCGCCAGCTTCGGCGCCGATACCGCGCGCTGGTTCATGCTCTCGGACAGCCCACCCGAGCGTGACGTGGAATGGACCGCCGCCGGGGCCGAGGCCGCGAACAAGTTCCTGTCCCGCGTCTGGCGCCTTGCCGACGAGATCCCCGCGGAAGGCGACGATCCAGACCTGCTGCGCGCCGCGCATCGCGCCATCGCCGATGTGACCAAGGCGATCGAGGGTTTTGCCTTCAACAAGGCCGTCGCCAAGCTCTACGAACTTGCCAATGCCATCGGCAAGTCGAAGGCAGGCGGCGAGGAGCGGCGCGCGGCGCTGCGCATCCTCGCAAGGCTGCTTGCGCCGATGGTGCCGCATCTTGCCGAAGAACTCTGGTCGAAAGCCGGTGGAGAGGGCATGGTGGTCAATGCCGCCTGGCCCGAGGCGGACCCGGCGCTGCTCGTTTCGGACAGCGTCGTTCTGCCGATCCAGATCAACGGCAAGCGTCGGGCCGAGATCGAGGTGCCGAAGGACATGCCGAAAGAACAGATCGAGGCAATGGTGCTGGCGGATGAAACCGTCCTGCGCTTCATGGACGGCGCAGCGCCGAAAAAGCTGATCGTCGTGCCGGGACGTATCGTCAATGTCGTGGTCTAGGCGCGCCTTCGTCCTCGGCGCGCTGGCGCTCGCTGCCTGCGGCTTCACCCCGGTCTATGGACCGGGCGGGACCGGCGGGCGGCTTTTCGGCAAGGTGCGCACCGCCGATCCGAACTCGCCCGATGATTTCGCCTTTGCCGGGCGCATTGCCGAGCGTCTGGGACCGGAGGCCAGCGCCTCCTATGAGCTGGCATGGCAGATGCGCATCGCCGTCGTGCCGCAGGCGATCACGCCCGAGGAGGTCACGACCCGCTACGCCCTGAACGGCAGCGCCTATTACACGCTGACCGAGCTTGCGACCGGGCGGGCGGTCACGCGCGGGCAGGTCAGCAGCTTCACCTCCTATTCGACCACGGGCACCACGATCGCCACGATGACGGCCGAGCAGGACGCGCATAAGCGTCTGGCCCGGCTTCTGGCCGACATGGTCGTGACGCGTCTGCTGGCAGTCGATCCAGCAACGATTCCATGATCCTGAAGGGCGCCGAGATCGCCCGCTATCTGGCGCGCCCCGATCCGACGCGCCCTGCCTTGCTGATCTATGGTCAGGACGCGATGCGCGTCGCCCTGAAGCGGGCCGAGGCGGTCAAGGCCCTCGTCGGCGAGGGTGCCGAGGAGGAGATGCGCCTGACCCGCCTGCCCGGCAGCGACCTGCGCAAGGATCCGGCCGCGCTGCTCGATGCGGTCAAGGCGGTCGGCTTCTTTCCCGGCCAGCGCCTCGTCCTTGTCGATGACACGCCCGATGCGGCGGCCCCCGCCATCGCGACCGCGATCAAGGAATGGCGCAGCGGCGACGCGGTCATCGTCATTGCCGCGGGCGGGCTCTCCAAATCTTCCGCCTTGCGCAAGCTCTTCGAGCCGCATCCCGCCGCCGTGACCGCGCCGATCTATGACGACCCGCCGGGCGAGGAGGAGATCACCCGCTGGCTGTCCGATGCCGGGCTGCGCGAGGTGCCGCGCGACGCGATGCGGGATCTGGTCGCGCTCAGCCGCGCGCTCGATCCCGGCGATTTCCGCCAGACGGTCGAGAAGATCGGCCTCTACAAATACGACGACCCGAGCCCGCTGACCCCGGCCGAAATCGCCCTGCTTGCCCCCGCCACGATCGAGACCGAGGTGGACGAACTGATCGACTGCGTGGCCGAGGGTCGGGCGGGCGAGTTCGGCCTGCTGATGCGCCGGATCGAGGGGCAGGGCATCCTGCCGGTCACGCTCTGCATCGCCGCCCTGCGCCATTTCCGGGCGCTCCATGCCGGCGCCTCGGATCCGGGCGGGCCGGGGGCGGGACTCGCGCGCCTGCGTCCGCCGGTCTTCGGGCCGCGCCGCGACCGGATGCTGCGGCAGGCACAAGCCTGGGGTATGCGCGCGCTTGAGGATGCGGTCCACCAGTTGATCGACACCGACCTGCAGTTGCGCTCCGCCTCTCGCGCGCCCGCCATGGCGGTGATGGAGCGGATGCTCCTGCGGCTTACCATGATGCCCCGGGGGGGCCGGTGAGTCCGGTCGAACGGATCGACGCATTGGTCATCGGCGCGGGTCCTGCCGGTCTGATGGCGGCGGAAGTCCTGGGCGGGCAGGGCGCCCGCGTGGTCGTGGCCGAGGCGATGCCGACCCCGGCCCGCAAATTCCTGATGGCGGGCAAGTCCGGCCTGAACCTGACCAAGAGCGAATCGCCCGCGGCCTTTTCCCGGCGCGTGACCGGCGAAATCGACCTCGGGTTGCAGTCCTTCGGACCGGCCGAGGTCATGGCATGGGCCGAGGGGCTTGGGATTGCTCTCTTCACCGGATCGACCGGGCGGGTCTTTCCGCTGGGCATGAAGGCCTCGCCGCTGCTGCGCGCATGGCTGTCGCGGCTGGCCGGTCTGGGCGTGGACCTGCGGACGCGCTGGCGCTGGACCGGGTTCGACGGGCAGGGCTGGCGCTTCGACACGCCTGAGGGCGCGGCCGTGCTGCAACCCGAAACCGTCATCCTCGCCCTTGGCGGGGCAAGCTGGCCGCGCCTCGGCTCCGACGCCGCATGGGTGCCGTGGCTCGCCGCGCGCGGGGTCGGGATCGCGCCCTTCCGCCCGGCGAATATGGGTTTCCGCGTCAACTGGTCGCCGGCAATGGCTCGGCATTTCGGGCAGGCGGTCAAGGGCGTCGCCCTGAACGCGGGCAGGCTTTCCAGCCGGGGCGAATGGGTCGTGACGCAGACCGGGATCGAGGGCGGCGGCATCTACGAGGTCGCACAGGTCATCCGCGACGGCTCCGCCGCCACGATCGACCTCGCCCCCGACCTCTCGTCCGAGGAACTTGCCCGCCGCCTTGCGAACGCGCCCGCGAAGCTTTCGGTGGGGAACCGGCTGCGGCGCGTGCTGGGCGATCCGGTCCGAGCGGCGCTGCTGATGGAATGGGGACGGCCCCTGCCCACGGATCCCCTCCAGCTGGCCCGGCGCGCCAAGGCGCTGCCGCTGATCCATTCGGGCGCAATGGGGCTTCAGCGCGCCATATCCTCGGCCGGGGGCATCACCGCGACAAGCCTCGACGGGCTGGAGCTGCGGGCCATGCCGGGCGTCTTTGCCGCGGGCGAGATGCTTGACTGGGAGGCCCCGACCGGCGGCTATCTTCTGACCGCCTGCCTCGCCTCCGGGCGGCTGGCCGGGCAGGCGGCGGCGGAAAAACTGCGCCTGCGCCCCTCGCGGCCATAGGCGGGCCATTGACCTCCCCTGCGGCCGGGCGCAGGAATTGGGACTGCCATACCAAGGATCACGCCATGACCAACGCCACGCGCGCGCAACTCTTCACGCCGGTCCTGATCGGCGGGTCGCTCATCCTGCTGATCAACTTCGCGCTGCGTGCCAGCTTCGGCGTATTCCAGATCCCGATCGCGACCGAATTCGGCTGGCCGCGGGCCGAGTTCAGCCTTGCCATCGCGATCCAGAACCTTGCCTGGGGCATCGGCCAGCCGATCTTTGGCGCGCTGGGGGAACGCTGGGGTGATCGCTGGTCGATCATCATCGGCGCATTCCTCTATTCCGCGGGCCTGATCCTGACCTCCTTCGCCAGCGATCCGGCGACGATGCAACTGCTTGAAATCATGGTCGGTTTCGGCGTCGCCGGCACCGGATTCGGGGTTATCCTCGCCGTGATCGGCCGCGCCTCCAGCGACGAAAACCGCAGCCTCTCGCTTGGCATCGCGACGGCGGCGGGTTCGGCCGGGCAGGTCTTTGGCGCGCCCTTGGCCGAGGGGCTGCTCTCGGTCTATCCGTGGCAGACGGTCTTCGTCATCTTCGGCGTGGTCGTGCTGACCTGCCTGCTTTTCTTGCCGATGCTGGGCGGGCGCAAGCCTGCCTCGCGCCACGAGCTTGAGGAGAGCATGGGCACCGTCCTCAAGCGCGCCTTCACCGATCCTTCCTACCTGATGATCTTCGCGGGCTTCTTCTCCTGCGGCTATCAGCTTGCCTTCATCACCGCGCATTTCCCCGCGATGATTACCGAGATGTGCGGCCCGATCAGTCCGATGGGCACGCTGGCCAGCATCGGGATCACCACGACCTCGGCCCTTGGCGCGGCCGCGATCTCGCTCATCGGGCTTGCGAATATCGCCGGGGCGATCTTCGCCGGCTGGCTCGGCAAGCGCTATACCAAGAAATACCTGCTGGCGGGGATCTATACCCTGCGCACCATCGCGGCGGCCGCCTTCATCCTGCTGCCGATCACACCCACCAGCGTCATCATCTTCTCGCTGGTGATGGGCGCGCTGTGGCTGGCCACCGTGCCGCTGACCTCGGGCCTCGTCGCCTATATCTACGGGCTGCGCTATATGGGCACGCTTTATGGCTTCGTCTTTCTCAGCCACCAGCTCGGCTCGTTCCTGGGGGTCTGGCTGGGCGGCAAGATGTATGACCTTTACGGCGATTACACCCTCGTCTGGTGGGTCGGCGTCGGGGTCGGCGCGTTCAGCGCCCTGATCCACCTGCCGGTGCGCGAGGCCCCCGCGCGTCTGGCGGCCGCCTGACCGTCGCGGGCGGCTTGAACTTGCCGCCCCGCTGACGCAGTTTGCCGGCCACCAAGCGGAGGGGGAGAACATGCGCTGGATCATGACGCCGGGACTCATGTCCCTTGTGCTTGGCTATGCGCTGAGCCAGTTCTACCGCGCCTTCCTTGCCGTGCTGACCCCCACGCTGCAAAGCGAGCTTGGGGCAGGGCCGGCCGATCTCGCGCTGTCATCGGGGCTTTGGTATATCGCCTTCGCGGCGATGCAGATCCCGGTCGGCTGGGGCCTCGACCGCTATGGTCCGCGCGAGACGGTGGCCTTCCTCCTCGCGCTGGGAGGCGGGGGCGGCGCGCTGGTCTTTGCGCTGGCGACCGCGCCCTGGCATGCCCATGTCGCCATGGCGCTGCTGGGCGTCGGCTGCGCCCCGGTGATGATGGGCAGCTTCTTCATCTTTGCCCGCACCCTTCCCCCCGCCTCGATGAGCGCGGCGGGCGGCGCGGTGGTCGGGCTCGGCTCGCTCGGCAACATGCTGGGCGCCGCACCTCTGGTCTGGGTCGTCAACCAGATCGGCTGGCGCGAGACGCTGCTGGTCTTGGCCGTGGTCACGCTGGCGGTTGCCGCGACCATCTTCCTCTATGTCAAGAACCCCGACCGGCCCGCCGGAAAGCTGCCGCCCGCACGCCTGCGCGAATTGCTGAAGGTGCGCGAGCTTTGGCCGATCCTGCCGCTGCTCAGCGTGACCTATGCCGCCTCGGCCTGCATCCGTGGCCTCTGGGCCGGGCCCTATCTGGTCGAGGTTTTCGGGGCCAGCGACTACCTGATCGGCTGGGTCACGCTGGGCATGGGCCTTGCCATGGTGACGGCGAACCTGTCGGTGGGCTGGATCGTGCGGCTCTTCGGTTCGGACAAGCGCACCTCGGTCGCCAATACCGCGCTGCTTTGCTCCGTCCTCGCGACGCTCGCCTTCGCGCCGGGGATGAGCCTCGGGCTCTCCGCCACGCTGCTGGTCATGGTCTGCATCTCGGACAGTTCCTATTCGCTGATCATGTCGCATGGGCGGGTGTTCCTGCCCCATCACCTCGTCGGTCGGGGCATCACTTTCCTCAACATGGTCTCGATCGCCGGGGTGGGGGTGATGCAGTTCATGTCGCGCCCGGTCTATCTGGCCGCGTCGGAACGCCACGAGGCGCCGACGGCATATGGTTACATCTTCCTCTTCTTCCTGATACCTCTGGCGCTTGGATTGGTTATCTATCTGTTCAGCTCCGAGGATCGCCATGCCGGAAATTGAGGTCGTCGCCCCGAACCTGAAACGCCGCCTCTCGGGGGTGACCGCGACCGTGGTGCGGCTGATCCCGGTCCAGTCGCGGATGATCGGCATCGTCACCACCGGGCCGGGCCTGCCCCCCGAACTGCCACATATCCCGTTGAGCCGCGCGGCGTCGCTGCCCCGCGACCGCTGGCGCGTCTGGCACGCCCGCCGCAATACCGAGATGGCTTTGGGCCTGATCCTGCGTCGCCTGCTGGGGCGCAAATACAAGCTTTTGTTTACCTCAGCCGCGCAAAGACAACATACGGGGTTCACGCGCTGGCTGATCCGCCAGCAGGACGCGCTGATCGCGACCTCGCCCCAAGCGGCAAGCTATCTGGAGCGTCCGGCGACGGTGATCCTGCATGGCGTCGATCTTTCGGTCTTCCATCCCGCCCCGGATCGCGCCGGATTGCGGCGGGAACTGGGCTTTTCTCCCGATGACATCGTGATCGGCTGTTTCGGCCGCATCCGCGCACAGAAGGGCGTGGACCTGCTGGTCGAGGCGGCGTTGCGCCTGTTTCCGACCCGTCCGCGCGCGAAACTGATCTTCACGGGCCGGGTGACGGCGGACAACCAGAAGTTCGCCGACGACCTCAAGGCAAGGATCGAGGCCGCTGGCCTCTCCGACCGCATCCGCTTTCTGGGTGAGGTTCCGTGGGAGCAGGTGGTCCGCAACTATCAGGCCATCGACCTTTTCGCCGCCCCCGCCCGATGGGAGGGGTTCGGGCTGACCCCGCTCGAGGCCATGGCCTGCGAGGTTCCGGTGGTCGCAGCACGGGTCGGCGCCTTCGAGACCCTGATCCGCGACGGAGAGACGGGCAGCCTCGTCCCGCGCGAGGATGCGGATGCGCTGACCGCGGCGCTGGCGCATTGGCTGGACGACGATGCCGCCCGCAAGGCGGCGGGCCGCGCCGCGCGCGCCCGTGTCGTCGCGAACCACGCCATCGAGGGCGAGGCGCGCGCCATCGTCGAGGTCTATCGGAAGCTGCTGGCGTGAACCGGCTCGGCTTCCTCCTCGCCCGGACTCTGCGGGACGAGGCTGCGCTGCAAAGACTGTCAGTGCCGCAGTCCCTGCTGCTGGACGATCTGGCGGGTCGCAGCGTGGCGCTGGTCGGGAATGCGCGCGCGCTCTCCCGCACGCACCACGGGGCCGAGATCGACGGCGCGGATGTGGTGGTGCGGATCAATCGCGCGCCGATGCCCGACCCCGAAAGCCACGGGCGGCGGACCGACTGGCTCGCCGTCGCCGTTCGGCTGGGCGAGGCGGATCGCGCGCGCATCCAGCCGGGGCGGATCCTCTGGATGTCGCACAAGCGCAAGCGGCTGGACTGGCGCACCGCCACCAGCCCCGGATTCTACTTGCATCCGCTTGGCGATTTCGAGGCGCTGAAGCAGCGCCTCGGCGCGCCGCCGACGACCGGGGCCATGATGATCGACCTGATCGCGCGCTCGGAAATGACCCGCCTCAGCCTCTATGGCTTTGATTTCTTTGCCTCGCTCTCGCTCTCGGGCAGCAGGACGGCGGGCAAAGTGCCGCATGATTTCGGCAAAGAGGCGGAATGGGTGGCAGAATTGCAGAAAAACGACCAACGTATCCGGCATATCCGCTGATCCGTCACCGGAATAGGCTTTCGTTTTCCCGCTTCCTGCCCTATATCGCGATGTCCTTAGATGAGGAGACCCCCAGATGGGCTACAAGGTCGTTGTCGCCGGCGCCACGGGGAATGTGGGCCGCGAAATGCTGAACATCCTGGCCGAGCGCCAGTTCCCTGCCGATGAGGTTGTTGCTCTGGCTTCGCGCCGGAGCCTTGGCACAGAGGTCAGCTTTGGCGACAAGACACTGAAGTGCAAGGACATCGAGGGTTTCGACTTTACCGGCTATGACATCGCGCTGTTCGCGATCGGCTCGGACGCGACCAAGATCTATGCGCCCATCGCCGCCTCGCAGGGCTGCGTGGTGATCGATAACTCGTCGCTTTACCGCTACGACCCGCAGATCCCGCTGGTCGTGCCGGAGGTGAACCCGGACGCGGTCGAAGAATACCGCAACAAGATGATCATCGCGAACCCGAACTGCTCGACCGCGCAGATGGTCGTCGCGCTGAAACCGCTGCATGATCGCGCGCGGATCAAGCGGGTGGTCGTCTCGACCTACCAGTCGGTTTCCGGCGCGGGCAAGGACGGCATGGACGAGCTGTGGAACCAGACCAAGGGCATGTATGTCCCCGGTCAGGAGGTCGAGCCGAAGAAATTCCAGAAGCAGATCGCCTTCAACGTGATCCCGCAGATCGACGTCTTCCTGGACAGCGGCGACACCAAGGAAGAGTGGAAGATGACGGCCGAGACGAAGAAGATCGTCGATCCGTCGATCAAGGTCACGGCGACCTGCGTGCGCGTTCCGGTCTTTGTCGGCCATTCGGAATCCGTCAACATCGAGTTCGAGGATTTCCTTGACGAGGACGAGGCCCGCGACATCCTGCGCGAGGCGCCGGGCATCCTGGTCATCGACAAGCGCGAGCCGGGTGGCTACGTCACGCCGGTCGAATGCGTCGGCGATTTCGCGACCTTCGTGTCGCGCATCCGCCAGGACGTCACGATCGAGAACGGGCTGAACCTGTGGATCGTCTCGGACAACCTGCGCAAGGGCGCGGCGCTGAACGCGGTCCAGATCGCGGAACTGCTGGGGAGCCGCTGTCTGAAGAAAGGCTGAGCCTTCCACCGCTCGCAAGATGATGGCGCCCCAAGGGGCGCCATTTTAATTTGGGCGCGGCGTTCGAGGGCGGGTTCTTTCTGTGCTTTCATAAGGAGGGGTGCAGCAGATCGCGGCCTCTGACGATGCGGCTTAAGGGCACAGCGGATCGCGGTAGTCATGGCACTTGTCGACGGTCCGCAGGATGAAGCCGGGCAAGAAAAGATGGCCGGGCGACGCGCGGGAATCGGTTTCAACCTGCCAAGCGGCGGCGAGCCTTAAGCGGCCCGGACGAGATCATCCTTTCGGGACCGCTCAACTTCCGCATGAGTTGAAGCCGATGGGGCAGCGTTTCCGCCGAAAAGCCCGTGCGGCGGGGCAGCGCGGATCGGGATCAAAGAGGCCGCCGCAAACCGGCCGCCCCCATTTTCGGCTCGATCTTCACCGGATCTGGAGCGTTTTCCGCCGCGTCCCCAAAAACTTTTGCAGCAGCCGCTTAAGCCTTCAGTCCCGGCAGCAGACCCCGCTCGAGGGCGCCGGTCAGTAGATCGGCCGCTTCCGCCAGCCGCTCATCGACCAGATGCAGGTATTGCGTCCAGTGATCCAGATGCGACAGCTCCTCTGCGCCGTCGGAAATGCCGCGCAGCCCGATCATCGGCAGGCCGAAACGGTGGCAGGCGCGCAGGACGGCAAAGGTTTCCATATCGACCATCTCGGCGGCGGTCGCATCATAGCCTACCCCGCTGACCACGCTTGCGCCGGTCGCGAGGCTCGCCGCCGGCAGGCCGGGCATCTGCGGCAGCGCCACCCGCGGCGGCAGGTCGAGCATCGGCGTCTGCCCCTTGGGAAACCCGAGGGCAGAGGCGTCCATGTCGCGATATTCGACGGTCGAAACCTGATAGACCCGCGCCTGTTCCAGCACGCGCGAGCCGGCGGAGCCCAGTGACACCACGATTGCGGGCAAGCGCCCGACGGCCTGCAACCCGGCAAGGGCCGAGGTCAGGACCACTGCCGCCTCGACCGGGCCCACGCCGGTCATCAGGGGCGTGATCCGCTGGCGAAGATGGGGACCATATTCCGCATCGACCGCCATGACGAAAAGGACGTCATGGCCCGCGATCCTGTCTATCACCGGCAGCGGATGCATCGCTTGTCTCACCTTTGCTGCGAAGCGGGATCGGTCCGGCCAGTGCTGGCACAAGTCGCCCCCGGCCTCAACCCGGCATCACGCGCGTTTCCGCCGCGGAGGCCGAGGCCGAAGCAAGCAGCGCCGGATCCCGCGCGGGATGGCTGACGGGAAGCTGAAAGCTGACCAGAAGCCGCCCGCCGGAGAGCGAGCGCAGCGACCAGGTCAGCAGCCCGCCCGTTGGACCGACCAGCAGTCCCTTTGACGGGGTGGCGGCGTTCAGCGGCAGCCGGACCGCATCGCAGAGCGCATTGAGGCCCGGACTGTCCCCGCAGGAGGAGATCCAGCGCGCGACCTGCTCCTCGACCCCGGCGCGATCCGGCCCGCCCCAAAGCTCGGTATAGCCCCGGTTCGAGAGCAGCAATTCGCCATTCGCGGCAAAGACCGCCAGCGCATCCGCCAGCCCGTCCAGAACCTCGGCCCCGAGCGAGAGGTCGGCGCGGAACTTGCGCGTCAGCGAAATCTCGGAGGTGATGTCCTCGAACAGGAAGGCAAGCGCGCCGTCGGGATGGGGCCGGCCGGTCACGCGATAGGTCTGGCCGCCGGGCAGGGACCACATCTCGACATGGTGGCCGGATGCCGCGGCGGTTTCCAGCGTGTTCATCCGCTGCCGCCAGCTTCGGTAATCCTTAGGCTCGGGCACCATCCGCGCCTCGCGCAGGCGATCGAGAAAGGCGTAGAGGGTCGGTCTGGCGGTCAGGAAGCCCGTGGCAAGCCCGGTCAGGTCGATCAGCGCCGGATTGAACAGCTGGAGATTGCGGTCGCGGTCGAAAATGGCAAGGCCGATCGGCAGGTCGGCAAAGGTCTTGGTCAGGGTCTGGACGAATTCGCGCAGGCTGCGCTCGGCCCGGACGGCGGCATCGGCGGGCAGGGCAATCGCCACCGTCTGGTCCGAGATCTCGTGCGAATGGCATTCATACCAGCGGCTTTGCCGGTCGGCCTGGATCTGGACGCGCTGCGCGCCATGGGTTGCCTGCCCCACCTCGCTCCGGGGTGACAGCTGGATCAACCGGGGCAGAGGCCAAAGCGTCTGGCCCTGCATCACGACATCCGCCAGTTGCAGATAGGCCGAGTTCGCCCAGGTGACATGGCCGAATTCGTCCTGCCGCCAGGCGAGCATGGGGGAATGGTCCATGGTGCTGCGCAGGATCTCCAGCTCATGCTCCATCGCGGCGAGGGTGAGCGAGTCGACCACGATCCCGGCATTCTCGGCCATCGGATCGGTCAGGGTCAGCCTGAGATGCCCCTGGCCCAGATCCTCGGCCAGAACGCGCAGGCCCGAGAGACCGGCATCGCGGCTCGCCAGCTCGACCCGGTCGCGCCGGCCGAGGTCATTCAGCGGCTCGACCGCATCCGGCATCCGCGAGGCCAGCCAGGAGAGCAGGCGCTGCCAGTCCCCCTCGCCCGGCAGAACGGTCAGCAAGGCACGCGCGGGCGCCGTGGCATCGACCAGTTGCCGGTCGCGAAACAGGAAGACGATCGGCTCCAGCTCCCGCTCCAGCGAGGCGGTTTGGGCGGGATGCGCGTCCCGACCCCATCGGCTTGCGGCGAGGCGCGCGAGCATCACGGCGGCAAGGGCTGCGGCAAAGGCGATCAGGAACTGTGTCAGCATCGGGACGACCTGCCGGTGAATCACGTTCCACCAACAGCTAGCCCCAGAAGCTGAATGAAGGGTTAACGGGATTCAGGCGGTAATTTCGGGGTTTTGCCCCAGCGGGCCGCGCCCGTCCGCCTCGATCAACCCGCGCGGCCACGCGATCGTGACCTGCGCGCCGCGCTGGCTGTTGCCGAAGCGGACGGTCGCGCCGGACCGCTCCAGCAGCGTCTTGGCGATGAAAAGGCCAAGCCCCATGCCCTCATAGCCGCGCCCGTCCTCGGCCCGGGGGCGAGTGGTCAGGAAAGGGCTGCCGATCCGGGGCAGAAGCTGCACGGGAAATCCCGGCCCGTCATCGGCGATCCTGAGTCGCAGCTCGCGACGGCCGAGGCTCGCTTCGATCAGCACCTCGGCCCGGGCGAAGTCCACAGCATTCTGGATCAGGTTGCGCAGGCCATGGATCAGGGCCGCGTCGCGCTGGATGCCGACCGAAGAGCCCGGCACCTCGATCCGAATGCGGATGCCCCGATCCCGGTGCGGGCCTGCCGCCTCCTCCAGCACCTCGCGCAGGGGGGCCGTTCGGATCAGCAGGTCATCCCTGCCCGCGCTGCCCATGGATTTCAGGATCGCGGCGCAGCGTTCCGCCGACTGGCGCAGCAGGGCCAGATCCTCGCTGAGGTCCGAGCGGTCGGGCAGGCTTTCGGCGATCTCGTCCTCCAGCTCGGCGCTGACCAGCTTGATCGTCGCAAGGGGGGTTCCCATCTCATGCGCCGCCGCGGCCACCACGCCGCCCAGATGCTGCAGCTTCTGCTCGCGCTCGAGCGCCATGCGCGCAGCGAAGAGCGCGTCCGAGGTCGCGCTGATCTCGGCCGTGACGGTCCGGGCGTAGAAGGCAAAGAACACCGCGCCAATAATGATCGCGCACCAGTCGCCGACCAGAAGCGGATTGGCGAGGGTCAGGATCGGTCCCTCGGCAAAGGTCAGGGGCCGCGCGAACCATGCCGCCATCGAGACCATGATGAAGGTCGCGACGCCAAGCGCGATCAGCTGCCGGCCGGGCAGGGCGGTCGCCGCCACCGTAACCGGAGCAAGCAGCAGCAGCGCAAAGGGATTCGAAAGCCCGCCGGTCAGCGACAGCAACGCCGCAATCTGGGCAAGGTCGAAGCCAAGCTGCCACGCCGCCTCGTTCGCGGTGATCCGGCGCGTGGTGCGCAGCATCAGCGCGAGGTTCATCAGCACCGCCAGCCCGATCACCAGAAGCACCGGCAGGAAGGGCAGGTGCGCGCCGATCATCAGCGCCGCGGCGACAGCGGCCGACTGGCCGGCGATCGCGACCCAGCGCAGCAGGATCAGGGTGCGCAGCCGGATCGGCTCGGGCCCGGGCTGGCCCGGCAGCAGATCGAAGCGGCGCGAGACAAGGCCGATGAACAAAGGACTTCTCCCCCTTGCGAAAAACCACGGGTTGATACGCCGGCTGCGGGATTTGAACAACGGGAACATGTCCCGGCGCCTCCGCCCTCTGCGGGGTTTGACCGCTGCGCCGAAAGCCCATAGAAGCACGTCGGTAAATTTCAGGGGTAACTGGACATGGCGGAAAGCCGGAATATTGGACCTGATGCCAGCCTCCTTTTGGTTGACGATGACGAGGTCTTTCTGAGCAGGCTGGCGCGGGCCATGCAAAAACGCGGCTTCGAGGTTTCGACCGCCGGATCGGTCAGCGAGGCGCGCGGGATCGTCGCTGAGGCTCCGCCGGCCTATGCTGTCGTCGACCTGCGGCTCGAGGACGGAAATGGCCTCGATGTGGTTGATGCGCTGCGCGAGGCGCGGGCAGAGGCCCGCATCGTGGTATTGACGGGATATGGCGCGATTGCGACTGCCGTTGCTGCGGTGAAAATGGGGGCGACGGATTATCTCTCGAAGCCCGCGGATGCCGACGAAGTCATGCGTGCCCTGATTTCCAGCACCGAAGAAGTCCTTCCGCCGCCGCCGGAATCCCCCATGTCCGCTGACCGGGTCCGCTGGGAGCATATTCAGCGCGTTTATGAACAATGCGACCGCAATGTCAGCGAAACCGCCCGCAGGCTGCATATGCATCGCCGAACGCTTCAGCGGATTCTGGCCAAACGAAGCCCGCGCTGAATTAACCTTTTACATAGGTTGCATTGGAACGAACGCATCTTCTAATGTGTTGGGCATATATAAATAGCTCGGCAGGAAGCGAACCTATGGAATTGGATCTGGACAAACTGTCCCTTCGCGAACTTCGCGATTTCCGCAACAAGGTCGAAAAAGCAATTTCGACCTTTGAAGATCGCCGCAAGCGCGAGGCCTTGGCTGCCGTCGAAACCGCCGCGCGCGAATTCGGCTTCAGCCTTGCCGACCTTGCCGATGCCAAATCGAGCCGCAGCAAGGTCGCGCCGAAATACGCCAATCCGGCCGATCCCGAAGCGACCTGGACCGGCCGTGGCCGCAAGCCCCGCTGGGTGGTCGAGGCGCTGGATGCCGGGCGCAAGCTGGAAGAACTGGAAATCTGAAATAATGAAAACTCCGCCACTTGGCGGAGTTTTCATTTCCGGCCGGCGTCGATTTCCGCAATGATCGCGGAAAATCTCTCAAGATAAGCATTCCGCGTTTCGACCGGCGGCCTCAGCCTGATCTCCAGCCCTTCCAGCAGCCCGGAATCGGGAACCGGAAAAAGCTTGTCGGCCTCCGCGCGCGAAAATCCGGCGATCTGGACCGCCTCGAGCCAGGCGGAAACCCGGTCGGCACGCTTGATGGCGCCCTTCACTTCCTTGGGCAATTGCGCAGGCAGTCCGAAGCGCCGGTGAATTGCCGCCGTCAAACGCGTGTCCATTTCGCCATATTCGCTGCCAAGCGCCGCCTTTACCGGCGAGATCATGTCTCCGATCACATATTCCGGTGCATCGTGAAGCAAGGCGGCCAAATGCCAGAGCACCGGGCTTTCAGGTTCGGTGCGGCGATGTATTTCCTCGACCAGCAGGGAATGTTCGGCAACCGAATAGGGCCAGTCGCCATGCGTCTGGCCGTTCCATCTGGCAACAAAGGATAATCCATGCGCGATGTCACTGATTTCGATGTCGAATGGCGTGGGATCAAGCAAATCCAGCCGCCGGCCCGACAACATTCTCTGCCATGCACGCCTGGCGCGCTTTGCCATGATCACATCTCCGTCAATTCCGGGCAGGCTAGCGCGCGAATTGGGTCCGCGCCAGCAAATGAATAAGGCCCGCCTTTGGTCGAAAGGCGGGCCTTGACGTAAATGTGATGCTTCAGGAAAGCGGCTGGTCCGCCGGACGTTCCGCCTGTGCGCGCCGGGCGATTTCCTGACGATAGAGCGCCACGAAATCGACGGGGTCCATATTGAAGGGCGGGAAGCCGCCGTCACGGGTCATGTCCGAAATGATGCGCCGCACATAGGGGAACATCATCCGCGGGCATTCGATCATCAGGAACGGGTGGAGCTGGTCCTCGGGGACGCCCTCGACATGGAAGATCCCGCCGTAATCCAGCTCGCACAGAAAGATCGGCGACTTGTCCTTGGCATTGGTCGACTGCACGCGGAACTTGGTCACGACCTCGTACTGGTGCTCGACCGCGCGCTTGCGGGCGTCGAGGCTGACCTGCACGGTGATTTCCGGTTGCACGTCGCCCGAGGGCAGGCCCTTCTGCGCGACCGCGTTCTCGAAAGACAGATCCCGGATATACTGGGTCAGGACCTGCATGCGCACCGGAGCTTGCGCGCCGGAATTGGCCGCAGGTGCGTCGGTGATGGTTTCATCGCTCATTGGGGCTCTCCCTGGATTTTGCGAGAGGTTCTAGCACTCACTCGGGCCACGCTCAATGGCGGGTCCAGCCGGATTTGCCCCGCGTCCCGTCCTCGCCCGGCCGCTGGTCCGTCAGTCCTTCGCGGATGGGGGCGGGCGGATCGTCCTGGACCGAGTATTCGCCGTCGATGACACCATCCCCGCGTGAACGCCCGCGCCCGAAGCCGGCCGGAAAATCGCCGGCATAATCACTCTCGTTCCCGCGCCGGGGATAGCCATAACCCGCGACCCTGACCCGTCCGCCCATCCAGCGCAGGACCAGATCCCTGACCGCCGGGACCAGCAGCAGCAGGCCGATCGCGCTGGTGAAAAGTCCGGGCACGATCATCAGTACGCCCGCGATCATGCTCATCGCGCCATGGGCCATCGGCGCGGTGGGATCGCGGAATTCCTGCATCGCGCGCTGCACATCCAGCATCGCGACCGCGCCCTGGCGGCGCATCACCGCGGCCCCTGCCAGCGCAGACAGGATGACCAGCGCGATGGTCGGAAGAACACCAATGGCGCCGCCGACCTGGATGAACAACGCGATCTCGACGATCGGCAGGATCACGAATGGCAATAGCAGCCACATGGGCGCCCCCTTAACTTCTGACTTCGCAGGGGGGCAACTGGACTTGGCCCGCCCTGCACCCTACATAGGTATTTGATGCCCAGTTAGAAAGCTCCTCCAGGACCGTTGATGTCGAACCCCATGCTGCAGCTTCTCGTTCTCGCCGCAATTGCCGTATTCCTGATCCTGCGGCTGCGGGGTGTCCTGGGCACCCGCGACGGCTTCGAGGCCCCGCGCGTCCCCGACGAAACCACGCCGCCCCGTCGCTTCGACGTGATCGAGGGCACGGCCGAGAATTTCGACAATGACATCGACGACCATGTCGAGCCCGGCAGCGCCAATGCGCGCGCTCTAGCCGCGATGAAACAGGTCGAGCCGAGCTTTGTCGTCGGCCCCTTCCTCTCCGGCTCCAAGGCCGCGTATGAGATGATCCTGATGGCCTTCGAGCGCGGCGACCTGTCCGAGGTCCGCGCCTTTCTCGCCCCGCAGGTGGCCGAGGCCTTCGAGAGCGTCATTGCCGACCGGAAGGCCCGCGGCCTGACGACCGAGGCCCAATTCCTCGGCACGCGCGAGACGACCCTGACCAATGCCGAATTCAACCCCACGACCGGCGAGGCCGAGATCTCGGTCCGCTTCGTGGGCGAGGTGATCATCGCGACCCGCGATGCCGAGGGCAATGTCGTCGAAGGCGATGCCAAGGCCGCGCGCAAGCAGCGCGACACCTGGACCTTCGCGCGCCAGATGGGCGCCGAGGATCCGAACTGGCAGCTCGTCGCCACCGCGTAATGGCACGGCGACGGGGCCTCACGGCCGACGAAAAGGCCCTGTGGTCCCGCATCGCCGCAACGGCGGTCCCGCTCGACCCGGCACGCAAGGCCCCGATCCAGCCCGAGCCTCCCAGGCCCGCGCCCACGGTTCCTGCGGTCACGCCCGCCCCGGATCCCCTGCCGCTCGGCGATTTCCGCATCGGATCGCGGCCCTTGAAGCCCGCCGCGACCCGGATCGACCTTTCCCCGCATCCCGGCCACGCGCTGCGCGACCAGCCTGTCCGCATGGACCACAAGACCCATCGCCGGATGAGCCAGGGCAAGCTCGCGCCTGAGGCGCGCATCGACCTGCATGGCATGACACTGGCCGTCGCCCAGCCGGCGCTGATGCGCTTCGTGCTGAACGCCCAGGCCTCGGGTCTGCGGCTGGTTCTGGTGATCACCGGCAAGGGGCGCGAGGGCGGACCCGAGGCGCCGCTGCCCGTCCGCCCCGGCGCGCTGCGCCATAACGTGCCGCTCTGGCTGCATATGGCGCCACTCAACCAGCTGGTCCTGCAGGTCCGCCCGGCGCATCGGCGTCATGGCGGCGAGGGCGCCTATTACGTCTATCTGCGGCGCTGACGAAAAAAGGCGGCCCGAAGGCCGCCCTGTCAGGACCGGTAATTGGCCTTCGGCCCGGCAAACCACCAGATGATCAGCCCCAGCACCGGCAGGATCGCGACCAGCAGGATCCAGATGATCTTGGTCGATGTCTGGACATCCGTGTTGATGATCGAAGCGATCGCCCAGATGTCGAGGGCAAAGATGATCGCGCTGATGACATAACCCATGAGCCTTCCCCAAGCTGCTGCCGCCATAAGAACGATGGCGGCAGCGGGAAGTTCCTCACAGGACGTAGCGCGACAGGTCGGTCGAGCGCGAAAGATCGCCCAGATGCTTCTCGACAAAGGCGTCGTCGACGACCACCGCCTCGCCCGAGCGATCCGGCGCGCTGAAGGACAGCTCCTCGAAGACCCGTTCGATCACGGTATAGAGCCTCCGCGCGCCGATATTCTCGACCGAGCTGTTCACCTCGGCCGCGATCCGCGCCAGCGCCCGGATGCCGGTTTCGGTGAAGCTGACCTCGACCCCCTCGGTCGCCATCAGCGCGGTATATTGCCGGGTCAGGGCATTGTCCGTCTCGGTCAGGATGCGGATGAAATCCTCCTCGGTCAGCGCCCGCAGCTCCACCCGGATCGGCAGGCGGCCCTGCAATTCCGGCAGCAGGTCCGAGGGCTTGGCGATATGGAACGCGCCCGAGGCGATGAACAGGATATGGTCGGTCCTGACCGGGCCATATTTGGTCGAGACCGTGGTGCCCTCGATCAGCGGCAGCAGGTCGCGCTGCACACCCTCGCGGCTGACATCCCCGCCCCGCGCATCGGTCCGCGCCGCGACCTTGTCGATCTCGTCGATAAAGACGATGCCGTTCTCCTGCACCGATTCCAGCGCGGCGGCCTTGACCGCCTCGTCATCCAGCAGCTTGTCCGCCTCTTCGGAGATCAGCAGCTCATAGCTTTCCGCCACCGTGACCTTGCGCCGCACGCGCCTTCCGCCAAAGGCTTTCATCAGGCCCGACAGATCCATCATCCCACCCATGGCCTGCCCCGGCTGGCCCGGAACCTCCATCATGCCGAAGGGATTGGAATTGTCCTGCACCTCAAGCTCGATGACGGTATTGTCCAGCTCGCCCCGCTTCAGCTTGTCGCGGAACATCTCGCGGGTCTGCTCGCGCGCGCCCTCGCCGGCAAGCGCCGCCACGACCCTGTCCTCGGCGGATTTATGGGCCTTGGCCTTGACCTCCTCGCGCATCCGCTCGCGCGTCTCGATGACGGCGGCATCGGCAAGGTCGCGGATGATCTGCTCGACATCGCGCCCGACATAGCCGACCTCGGTGAACTTCGTCGCCTCGACCTTCAGGAAGGGCGCGCGCGCCAGCTTCGCCAACCTCCGGCTGATCTCGGTCTTGCCAACGCCGGTCGGCCCGATCATCAGGATGTTCTTCGGATAGACCTCATCGCGCAGATCGTCGCCCAGCTGGCGCCGACGCCAGCGGTTGCGCAGAGCGACCGCGACGGCGCGCTTCGCCTCCTTCTGCCCGATGATGAAGCGATCCAGCTCGGACACGATCTCGCGCGGCGTCAAATCACTCATGTTGAACCTTTCTTCTTCGCGGAAACCGGCTGGAATTCACCGTTTCCAAAATACCCCGGGGGGAGTCCGCAGGACGGGGGGCAGCGCCCCCTTCTTCAGCCCAGAACCTCGACCGTCAGATTGCCGTTGGTGTAGACGCAGATATCGGCGGCAATGGCCATGGCCTTGCGGGCGACGCCCTCGGCATCCAGCCCGCTCTCCATCAGCCCGCGCGCGGCGGCCAGCGCAAAATTCCCGCCCGATCCGATCGCCGCCACGTCATGCTCGGGCTCAAGCACATCGCCCGCCCCGGTCACGACATAAATCTCGCGGCCGTCGGTGACGATCAGCATCGCCTCCAGGTTGCGCAGATACTTGTCCATGCGCCAGTCCTTGGCCAGATCGACGCAGGCGCGGGCAAGCTGGCCGGGCGCGGCCTCCAGCTTCTTCTCCAGCCGCTCCAGCAGGGTGAAGGCATCGGCGGTCGAGCCGGCGAAGCCCACGACCACGTCATGCCCGCCGGGCGACAGGCGGCGCACCTTGCGCGCCGTGCCCTTCATCACGGTCGGGCCTACGCTGACCTGACCGTCCCCGGCGACGACCACCTTGCCGCCACGCCGCACCGCCAGGATCGTGGTGCCGTGCCAGCCGGGAAATTTCTCATCGGACATCGGTATTCTCCGCTTTCGTCTTGGCCGTCAGATATGGGTCACGCGGGTCTTTCGCAACCCGACCACTGCCGCTAGGCTTCCTGACCATGAGCCCACCGACCCCGCTACGCGTCTATCTCGAAGCCCCGATGCTCAACTCCGCCCGCGAGGGCAGCTTCAACTTCCTGAACGTGCTTCGCCGCGCGGTCGAGGAGGTGGGCTGGCGCGTCGAATGGTGCGAGACCGGGCGCGAGGCGCGAAACCGCGCCCCGGACTTCGACGGATATGCGCTCTACCATGCCGAGGCTCCGACCCATGACCGGGCGCTGACCTTCCGCCGCGCCTATCACTATCCGTTCTGGCAGATCGAACGCGCGCAGCAGCGCTGGCGATTCGACGTGGCCCGCAGCCATTTCGACCCCGGCGCGATCGACCCGGAGGAGGCGCGCCGCTTCATGGACCGTCTGCGCGAACGCGTGCTGCCCGGCCCACCGCCCCGGCGGGGCGAGCGTATCCTCGTCCCCCTCCAGGCCGAATTGCGCAAATGCCGCAGCTTCCAGACCATGAGCCCGCTCGACATGCTCGACCGCGTGGCCTCGACCGGGCGGCCGGTGACCGCGACGCTGCATCCGAAGCTCGACCTGCCGGAGGCGGAGATCGAGGCCCTCCGGCACCTGGCACAGCGGCACGCACATCTCACGATCGGCGGGCGGACGCCCGACATCCTGCGCGACTGCGCCTTCGTCGCGACCGAGAACAGCGCGGTCGCCTTCGACGGCTATATCCTCGGCAAGCCCGCGGTCCTCTTCGCCCAGATCGACTTCCACCATATCGGCCTTAATGTCGCGGATATGGAGGCGAGGCCGGCCCTTGACGCCGCCCTGCGCCATGCGCCGGATTTCGACCGCTATGTCTACTGGTTCCTGCAGGAGAAATCGGTCAACGCGACGCTCCCCGATGCCGCCGAACGCATCCGCGCCGCAATGAGAAGGGGCGGCTGGCCAATCTGACCGCCGCCCCTCACTCGTTCGAATTCCGCTAGCGATCAGATCGCGTCGTCGATCCAGGCTTTCAGCGCCGCCTTGGGTGCCGCGCCGATCTTGTTCGAGACGACCTGTCCGTCCTTGAACAGGAACAGCGCCGGAATGCCGCGCACGCCAAGCGCGGCCGGGCTTTCCGGGTTCTCGTCGACATTGACCTTCACGATCTTGACCTTGTCGCCATATTCGGCGGCCAGTTCCTCGAGGGCAGGGCCGATCTGACGGCAGGGGCCGCACCATTCGGCCCAGAAGTCGACCACGACCGGGGTGGCGGACTGGCGGACTTCGCTGTCGAATTCGGCATCGGAAACGGCTTGGGTGGCCATGAAGAACTCCTGCAATACGCCGGGTAGGGTCCGGCAGGGCATGTCCTACCAGAGCTAGGCATGCGGGGGGGTGCGGTCAAGGGCCGCAATGACGCCATCAAGCAGCGGATCGGGCAATGTCATCAGGCGGCGCGGCGCGGTCCAGAGGACCGTCGCTTCGACCCGCCGGTCGGGCCAAAGCTGGCGCAGCGCCGCGCGATAGGCCGCCATCTGCCGCAGGATGCCCAAGGGCGTGTCCTCGGCGCGCGCAGGCACGTCGCGGTTCGACTTGTAATCGACGGCGAGAATCCGATCCGGCGCGACCACCAGCCTGTCGATCTTGCCCCAGAGCATCCCGATCCCCGGCAGCGGCGCGGAAAGCGCCAGTTCCTGAAACACCTCCGCACCCTCGGGCAGCTCGAAAACCTCGGAGAGCGCGGGCGCGGTCAGAACCTCACGCACCTCATCGAGCAGGGCCGAGAGCAGCGCGGGCTCGGGCAGCCCGCCCTCGGCATCGGCCAGCAGGTCGCGGGCGATGGCCGGCCAGTCGCCGGCATCGCGCCCCGGCAGATGCTCAAGCAGCAGATGCAGGCGGGTGCCGAACAGCATCGCGGCCTCGCCATCGCCTTCGCCCTGACCCGGCATGACCTTCGCGCCACCAAGGCCGGTCGCCGCGACCGGGCGCCGCTTCGGGGGCATTGGCGGCGGCGCGGCGCGCAGCCATGCGGGTTCGGCGATCTCGGGACGCGCGACCTGCACCCTCTCGGGCGCGGTTTCGGGCCAGTCGCCGAATGCCAGACGCCGGATCTCGCCGCCCCAGCTTGCGGGGATGCGCGTCTCGGTCAGGTCGCTGCGGGAGACACCGGCCTCGACCATGGAATGCCAGCTTTCCGCATCCGTAACGCCCGCGGCCGCGACGATCAGCCAGCTTTCCGCCCGCGTCAGCCCGACATAAAGCAGGCGCTTGCGCTCCTGCAACTGGCGCGCGGTGCGCTCGGCAGCGAGTGCCTCGACCATCTCGGGACGCTCGCCTCTGGTGCCGCGCCAGAGCGCCATGCCACCCGGGCCGACCATCACCTGATCCTCGCGCGGAGGCTTGCGCTTGGCTGCATCGGGCATGATGACGATCGGGCTTTCCAGACCCTTCGAGCCGTGGACCGTCATCACCCGGATCAGCCCCTCGCCATCCTCGCCCGCGCTGCCGGGCTGGCGGCGGACCTCGACATCGTCACCGCTCAGCCAGACGAGGAAGCCGGTCAGCGACGGCGTTTCCGAGCTTTCATAATTCATCGCCTGCGACAGCAGCTCGTCGATGCCGTCCTCGGCCTCGGAGCCAAGCCGGGCGATCAACCGCTCGCGCCCGCCATGACGGATCAGCAGGCGCTGGATCAGGTCATAGGGCCGCATGAAACCGGTCTGGCCCATCAGGTCCGAAAGCAGGTCCACCGCCGCGCGATGGTGGGAATCGCGCAGACGCCGCCACAGGTATTCGCCCTTCTTCCGCCCGGCGGCCAGCCGGTAAAGCTGTTCCTCGGAGATCCCGAACAAGGGCGAGCGCAGCGCGGCGGCCAGTTCCAGATCGTCCTCGGGCGTGGCAAGGACGGAAAGCACGGCGCGGATGTCACGCACCGCCATCTCTCCGGCCAGCTTCAGACGGTCGGCGCCCGCGACCGGCAGGCTTGCCGCCTTCAAGGCCGCGATGACCTCGGCGAAAATCTCGGACCGGCGCTGGACGAGGATCAGGATGTCGCCCGCGCGGATCTGCCGGACCTCGCCGCTTTTCGCGTCGAAGATCGGGCTGCCCAGCATGTCGCGGACGGCACGGGCGATGGCGCGGGCAAGCTGCGTGGTCGCGGAATTCTCGGCTGGCTGGTCCACCGGATCGGTCCAGTCGCCCGCTTCGGGCTTCTCGGGCTTCGGGACCGGCGGCCACAGATCGACCCGTCCCGGCATCCCGGACCGGAAGGCGAGGTGGCGGGGCGGATCGCCCAGCCCGTCGGAGGCCGCACCGGCAAAGACCTGATCCACCAACGACAGGATCGCGGTCGAGGACCGGAAACTGTGCCGCAATTCCAGCACCTGCATCGGGTTCTGGACAGCCGCGAACGCCTCCGAGAACCCCACGCGCCGGTCCTCGAACACCTTGATGTCGGCACCCTGGAAGGAATAGATCGACTGCTTGGGATCGCCGACCACGAACAGGCTGCGCGAGCCTGCCTCGCGCGCGCCCTGACCCGAGGTGAACTCATCCGTCAGGCTCTGGATCACCTGCCATTGGCCGGGGCTGGTGTCCTGCGCCTCGTCGACCAGAATATGGTCGATGCCGCCGTCCAGCCGGAACAACACCCATTGCGCCATGCTGCCCTCCGACAGCAGACGCGCCGTCCGGTCGATCAGGTCGTCGAAATCGAGATAGCCGCGCAGCGCCTTTTCCCCGCGATAGCGCGACAGGAAGGCATGGCCAAAGCGATGCAGCGCCAGCGTCCTTTCGGCATGGCTCAGCGCGACGCGGCGCGGGCGGGACGTTTCCACGCGCTCGATCAGGATCATCAGGTCGTCGATCAGCTCGGCGCAGGGGCCATTGCGCAGGGCCTTGGTCGGAAATGTCTGGTATTTACCCGAGAAGGGTTCCTTGGTGCGATCGCCGTTCAGCAGAACCGTCTCGAGGATCAGAAGCTCGGCCAGTCCCGGCCGAGTCCAGTCACCCACGGAAAGCTTCGCCGCCGCCTTCTGGTCGTTCGTGCCGCTTTTCAACAGATGCGGGATCAGCGCCGCGATCACCAGCGCGCCATCGGCAAAGGTGCGCGCGATCAGCGAGGACAGATCCTCGCCCGGCTCCAGCCCGCAGGCGGTCCAGATCGCACCCATGTCGGCCGCCTCCTCGAACCCCTTGAGGCCCGAGAGGAAGCCGTCCAGCTGCACGCCCGAATGCAGCGCCAGCAGGTCGGCCAGTTCGGGCGCATCCTCGCGCGCCATATCCTCGATGATCTCGGCCCGGATCAGCGCGGCGCTGCGGTCGTCAAGCTCGGTAAAGCCGTGCGGGACGCCCGCCTCGATCGGAAAGCGGCGCAGGACACCGGCGCAGAAGCTGTGGATGGTCTGGACCTTCAGCCCGCCCGGCGTCTCGATCGCGCGGGCAAACAGGCGGCGGGCGGCGCGCAGGTCGGGGGCGCGCGCCTCGCCCAGCCGGGCCAGTTCGGCGCGCAGCTCCGCCTCGGGCAGCATCGCCCATTTGCCCAGCCGCGCCAGCAGGCGGTTCTGCATCTCGGTCGCGGCGGCCTTGGTATAGGTCAGGCAGAGGATGCGTTCGGGCGCGGTCCCGGCCAGCAAGAGGCGCGCCACCCGGTCGGTCAGCACCCGCGTCTTGCCCGAGCCGGCATTCGCCGTGAGCCATGTCGAGCGCAGCGGGTCGGCGGCCTGAACCTGCGCCCGCGTCGCGTCGTCGAATGCCGGGCTAGTCATCGCGGAACCTCTCGGGCACGGAAATCTGCGTCGCGTCCCATTCGCCGTGGCGCGAGAGATGGTCGTAATCGCTGGCATTCCCGGTCCGCTCCATCGCGAGGCGGGCGGTAAAGCCGCGCTCGCCCCGCAGATAGCGGCCGATCAGGTCGACAAAGCCCACCCATGTCTCGCGCGCGAAGCCGGGGGGAAAGTCGCGCGTCTCGGTTTTGCCCTCGCCGCCAAGCTGGATATAGCTGATCCCCTCGACCTCGGCCCGGCCAAGGCTCTTGAAGGCCCCTTCCTCGACCATCGCGGCCTCCAGCGGCAACTGCTTGTCGAAATGCCGGACCTGGGCGTCGCTCGGCGGTTTGCCGGACTTGTAGTCATAGACATGCACCCGCCCGTCCAGCAGGCGGTCCAGCCGGTCGGGCTTGGCGATCAGGCGGAAATCGACGCCGGGGATGCCAAGCTCGGCATATTCCTCGACCACGGTGGGGCGGCCCTGCTCCAGACGCCGCGCCTCGTCCGCCATCAGCCGGTCGGCGATGCCCGCGATGCGCGCGCGCCAGAACAGCCGGGCCGAGGGCCAGGGCACCCCCACCTCCAGCACCTCGCCGGTGATCCCGAGAAGCCGCGCCTTCATCACCTCGGGCGTCTCGGGCAGTTCGGGCAGGCCGCGCAGGAAACGGTCCATGATGTCGTGAAGGACGGTGCCGCGTTCGGCCGCATCGGCTTCGGGGCGCAGCGGGTCCAGCGCGCGCAGTCCCAGCACGCGGCGGGCATAGATCGCATAGGGGTCGCGGATCAGCGTCCTGACCTCGGTGACCGACATCTGCCGCAGCGCGGGCGCGGGCGGAATGGGCGAGGGGCGGCGCGCCGGTTCCAGCTGCCGGCGCGGGCGGCCCTGAACCTCGACCAGATCGAGCCAGTCCTGCCCACGTTTGCGCATATCGGCCAGCGCCTCGCCCCCCTGCTGGTCGGGCAACCCGCCCAGCAGGTTCACCAGACGGTTCAGCCAGCGCGAGGGGATCGTCTCGGCCTCGGCATCGCGACGGGCGCGGGTCAGGATCACCTCGGCCGCGCCGACGGCTTGCTGGAAGTCATGCGCGGCCAGACCCACCCGCCGCTCGGGCAGGGTCAGCCCCGCCGCAAGCCGCATCGGGCGCGAAAGCCAGGGATCGGGCGGCAAGGCCTGCGGCCAACCGCCCTCGTTCAGCCCGGCAAGGATCGCAAGCCCCGCCCCCTCGGACACCGCCTCGGTCCGGGCCTCGCGCGGGCCACGGAAGCGCACGCGGGAATGCGAGGCCACGTCCTCGCGCACCGCCTGAGCCTGCAACTCTCCGCGCAGCAGGTCGCCGAACTCGCCCGGACGCAGCGGCGGGCCGTGATCCGCGTGCCGCGCCAGATGGTCGAGGACACCGCGCGCCAGCCCGCCCGCCGCCTTGCCCCAGAGCTCGGAGGCGTCGGCGCTGCCCTCAGGCCCGGCGGCCAGATCCTCGGCCAGACGGCGCAGGTCGGCCAGCCGCGCCGCGACCGGGCGCGGGCCGCGGTCCAGCGCCAGCGGCACGATCCGGTCGAGCAGCGAGGCCAACCACAGCGCCCAGGGCTTGCGCCGTTCGTCCCCGCGATCGGCCCAGTCCCTCAGCGCGTCGCCACCCGGAAATGCCGGACCGTTCGCGCGCAATTCCAGTTCCAGATCGCGGCTGTGGCGCAGGTGTTCGCGCCGGAACTCGGGGCCAAGGCCGGTCGCCATGACCGGATGCTTCAGCAGGACCAGCAGCCCGTCGATCATCATCTCGGCGCCGTAAAGATCGGCGACATGGCGCAGGAACAGGCCGGGCGCGGTCAGGGGCAAAGGCCGTCCCGCGGAATCGTCGGGGATGATCCCCCAGCGGTCCAGCGCGGATTGCACGCGCCGCGTCAGCATCCGGTCGGCGGTGATCAGCGTGACCGGGTGGTCGCGCTCCACCGCCTCGCGGATGATCAGCGCAATCGCCTCGGCCTCCTCGCCCGGACTCTCAGCCTCGATCAGCGTGAGGTTCTGCGTCAGGGGGACCAGCGGGCCAAGATCGGGGCCTTCCTCGATCCATTGGTCGGTGACCGGCGCGGGCCTCAGCGCCAGCGAGATCAGCCGGTTCCGCCCCGGATCGGGGGCCGTCCCCGCGACCCAGTCCGACGGTATGCCGAATTCGGCCACGAAAGGCGCGTAGCGGGCCTGCGGATGATCCTCCAGCGCGTCTAGGCCGTCCCAGACCGATGCCGGCAGGTCGGGATCGAAGCCCGGCAGCACCACCGCGCCCATCGGCAGACGGGCGACGGCGCGCATGAAATCCCGCGTCGCGCCATGCGAGCCGGTCGAACCGGCGATGACCACCGGTCCGTCGGGCAGGTTCCGGCCCTGCGCCCAGTCGGCGGCAAGGCTTTCGGCGGCGGCGCGCTGGCGCGCCTCGCGGTCCTGCGGCGGGTCCGAATGGTAATAGCCGGCGGCGATGCGCAGAAAGGCCAGCGCCCGGCCCCAATGCTGGGCGTGCTCGCCCGCGTCGATCCGGTCCAGCGCCTCCGGCCCCAGCCCCTCAAGCTGCATCTCGGCCATCAGCCCCGCCAGCGAGGTCGCAAGCTCGGGCACGGACTGGCCCTGCGCCAGATCAGGCTGGGCGCGCAGCGCCGCGTCGATCAGCCGGCCAAGCTCCAGCCGCCGCTGAAGGGGCGGGGTCGCCGCGCCGCCACCGATATCGGCGATCAGCCGCAACTGCGGCAGGATCAGCGGCCCGCGCCAGATCAGCGCATCGCGCAGCGCCATCAGCGATTGCCCGGAATTGGCAAAGACCGTGACCCGCGCCATGTCCTGCGGCGGCCGGGACCGCATCCGCGCGATCAGCCCATCGGCGAAGGCGCCGGCGAAATCCGCGCCGCAGGGCAGGGCGAACAGGCCGCTCTCCCAGTCAGCCATCGAGCAGCGCCTCGGCCAGCGGGATGCAGTCGGGGCGACCGACATCGCACCATTCGCCATCATGGATCAGGCCATAAGCCCGGCCATCGGCAATCAGCAGATCCCAGAGCCGGTTGAGCGAGAACCCCTCCCCCTCGATCCCGGCCAGCCGGTCGGGGCGGATGATCTGCGCGCCGCCATAGACCAGATCGCCCTTGCGGATCAGCCGCCTTTCAGGGTCGAGGCTGAAATCGCCGCCGCCCTGACGACCATGCGTCTGCGCGATCGGGACCAGCATCAGCAGCGCATCCATGCTGTCGTCCCAGGCATCCAGAAGCGCGCGGATCGGGTTCGCGCCGGTCCAGATCACATCGGGATTCATTGTGATCACAGGCCCCGGCCCCAGCAGCGGCAGCGCCTTCCTGAGGCCGCCGCCGGTTTCCAGCAGCAACTCGGCCTCGTCCGAGATCAGGATGCCCTGCCCCGCGACATGGTCGCGGATCTGATCGCCCAGATGATGGGTGTTCAGAACGATGCGCCCGACCCCGGCCGCGCGGCCCAGATCCAGCGCGCGGTCGAGGAGGGTCCGCTCGCCCACCCGGATCAGCGGCTTTGGCGTCACATCGGTCAGCGGGGCCATCCGCGTGCCCTTGCCGGCGGCAAAGATCATCAGGGGCAGCGTCATCCTAGCGCGATCCTTTCGATCACCTCCGGCGAGGGCGCGGGAATCCCCTCCAGCGCCGCGGCCAATGGGGCCAGCGCCGGATGCGCGAGGTCGCGCTCGATCGCATTCCAGACCCTTGGCATGAAGGCCAGATAGCGCGGCTTGCCATCGCGCTGCGCGAGGCGGGTGAATATCCCCATGATCCGCAGGTTCCGCTGCGCGCCCAGCAAGGCATAAGCGGCGCGGAAACGCGCGCCATCCACGCCGGTCGCGGCGATGTAGCGGGCGATCTCGGCCTCCTCCAGCGCCGGGTCGACGTCGCGGCGCGCATCCTGCAACCCCGAGACGAGGTCATAGGCCGGATGCACCGCCACCGCGTCTTGAAAATCGAGAAGGCCCAGCGGGACGTCGTCGCGCCAGATCAGGTTCTCGGCATGGAAATCGCGCAGGCCCAGAACCGGCGGCATGTCGGCGGCCAGTTCGGCATGAAGCCGTTCGATCAGCGGCGCGACCTCGGCGCCAAGGCCGGGCGTGCCCGCGGCGGCGGGGTAGTATTCGGCGAAAAGCCCGACCTGCCGCGCCAGTTCCGGCCCGTCCAGCGCCTGCACGAAATCGGGCGGCGCATGGCCATGCAGCTCGACCAGCAGGTCGGTCATGCGGTCATAGATGCGCGGGGCAAGCTGCGGCTCGGCCTCGAGCACCCGGGCGACGAGGTCGTCGCCCAGATCCTCGATCAGCAGCAGCCCCTCGGGCTGATCGGCGGCGAGGATCTCGGGCGCGTGAAGCCCGCGACCCCGGAGCCATTGCGCCATCGCGACAAAGGGTCCGACGCTGCCGGGCGCGGCATCCATCAGGACGGCGCTGCGCCCGTCCTCGATCAACCGGAAATAGCGGCGCGAGGAGGCGTCGCCCGCCAGCGGCAGCACCCGCGCCTCGCCCCAGCCGGCGCGATGGATCAGCCGGGCGATGGCCGGAAGCCGCGCCATGCCGCCCCAGCGCGGCGCGGCCCCGGCAAGGGTAATGCGGCGCAGATCGGGAAAATCGGCCAGCGGCTCAAGCCCCAGCACCAGCGGGTCGGGCAGGGGGCCGCCGTGATCGGGCCATTCGATCAGGACGATCGCCTCGCGCATCGCCTCGTCCAGCCCCAGCTCGACCAGCTCATCGGGATGGGTCAGGCGGTAGAGGTCGGCATGCCAGATCTCGGTCCCCATCGGATCGTCATAGGTCTGGACCAGCGTGAAGGTCGGGCTGGGCACATCCTCGGCCATGTCGCCCTGACGCGCGCGGATGAAGGCGCGGGCGAAATGCGTCTTGCCCGCCCCCACCGGCCCTCCGAGGGCGACCACGTCGCCGGGTTTCAGGACAGCCGCCATCACCCGCGCAAGGCAGGCGGTCAGGTCGGCATCGGCGGGGTCGAGCGTCGCAAGCAGGGTCATGTCGGTGAACTTAAAGGGCAGCGCGGCCGGGCGTCAAAGCCCCAGCACATCGGCCATGTCATATTCGCCCGGCCCCTTGTCCTGACCCCAAAGGGCAGCGTGAAGCGCGCCGCGCGCGAAGATGGCGCGGTCGGTGGCAAGATGGCGCAGCACCACGCGCTCGCCCCCGGTGGCGAAGATCACGTCATGCTCGCCCACGACGTCGCCGCCCCGGATGGCCGAGAAGCCGATGGTTCCCGGCACGCGTGCGCCGGTGATCCCCTCACGCGCGGGCGTGCGCAATTCGTCGAGGTCGCGGCCCCGCCCCTCGGCCGCGGCCTCGCCCAGCATCAGCGCGGTCCCCGAGGGGGCGTCCACCTTGCGGTTGTGATGGGCCTCGACCACCTCGACATCCCAGTCCTCGCCCAGCACGGCCGCGACCTTGCGGGTCAGGCCGACCAGCAGGTTGACGCCAAGGCTCATGTTCCCGGCGCGGATGATCGGGGCGTGGCGGGCGGCGGCCTTGATCCGGGCGAGGTCCGCGGACGCAAAGCCAGTGGTGCCGATGACATGGACGGCGCGGGCCTGCGCGGTCAGCTCGGCGAATGCCACGGTCGCGGCGGGGGTGGTGAAGTCGATCACCGCCTGCGCCTTCGCGATCGCGTCGATCGGATCGTCGGTGGCGATGACGCCGACCGCCGCGCCGCCCATCGCCTCGCCGATGTCGCTGCCGGCCCAAGGGCTGCCCTCGCGCACGATTGCGCCGACCAGCCGCGCCTGATCGGAGGCAAGCACGGTCCGCAGCAGCATCTGTCCCATGCGACCCGACGCACCCGTGATGACGATTCCCGGCTTTTCCATGTCCATACCCCCGTTTTGGCATGGTCTATCCCGTTGCGGCGCGCGCCGCGACCCCCTACATCTGCGCGCATGGCACAGAACCGCTTTCATTCCGGCACAGGTCCCTCGCAGCGTCAGCTGCGCGTGGGCGAACTGATCCGCCGCACGCTGTCCGACGTCCTGCTGCGCGGCGACGTCCATGACCCCGAGTTGAACCGCCACTCGATCACGGTGGGCGAGGTCAGGACGTCTCCCGACCTGAAGGTCGCGACCGCCTATGTCCTGCCGCTGGGCGGTCAGGGCGCCGAGGAAGCGTTGGCCGCGCTGCGCCGCAATGCGGGCGAGCTGCGCCATCTGGTCGCCAAGGCCATGACGCTGAAATACGCGCCGCAGCTTCGCTTCGTGCTGGACGAGACCTTCGACCGCATGGACGACACCCGCCGCCTTCTGAACGAGGACCGCGTGCGCCGCGATGTCGAGCATCACGACGAAGAAGACGATGAAGATTGACCTGAAGCGGCGGCTGGGCCTTGCGATCGGCGCGCTGGTCGCGATGACGCTGCCCGCCATGGCCGGCATCTGCGAGAAACGCGATTTCGACGGGCGCGGCTATGTCATCTGCACGCTTGCCGCCGGGCAGGAGCCGGGGCTGAAGCTGTGGCTGAACGATGCCAATGGCAAGGTGCTGGGCGACTTCCACAGCGTCCGCAAGACCCTGCCCGAGGGCGAGGTTCTGGCCTTTGCGATGAATGCCGGCATGTATCACCCCGATTACAGCCCCGTCGGCCTTTATGTCAGCGAGGGGCAGAAGGAACATGATCTGGTCACGGCAGGCGGCGGCGGGAATTTCGGCCTGCTGCCGAACGGCGTCTTTTGCGCGGGCGGCGCGCGGCCCTATCAGGTGGTCGAGAGCCGCGCCTTCCAGAAGGCCCAGCCGCAATGCCGCATCGCCACGCAATCGGGGCCGATGCTGGTCATCGACGGCGACCTCCATCCGCGCTTTCTGGTCGACAGCGACAGCCGCTATATCAGGAACGGCGTCGGCGTGTCGCCCGACGGGCAGATGGCGTGGTTCGCGATCTCGGACGACGCGGTGACGTTTCACGAGTTCGGGCGGCTGTTCCGCGACGGGCTTGGCGCGCGCGATGCGCTTTACTTCGACGGCTCGATCTCGCGGCTCTACTCGCCCGAGCTCAGGCGCTCGGATTTCGGGCGCCGGCTCGGCCCGATCATCGGATATACAGGAAAGAATTGACATGGCCCGCAAGAAGGGACGCGAGATCCACGGTTGGCTGATCGTGGACAAACCCGCCGGCGTGGGATCGACCGACGTGGTCGGCAAGGTCCGCTGGGCGCTGGACGCGAAGAAGGCCGGCCATGCCGGGACGCTGGACCCCGACGCGACCGGCGTGCTGGCGATTGCGCTTGGCGAGGCGACGAAGACCGTCCCGATCCTGACCGACGCGCTGAAAGCCTATGAGTTCCGGGTGAACTGGGGGGCCGAAACCTCGACCGACGACGCCTCGGGCGAGGTTCGCGAAACCTCGGAGACCCGCCCCGACGCCGCCGCGATCGAGGCCGCGCTGCCCGCCTTCACCGGCGACATCATGCAGGTTCCGCCCGCCGTCTCGGCCGTTCGGGTCGAGGGCGCGCGCGCCTATGACCTTGCCCGCGAGGGCGAGGTGGTCGAGCTTGCCGCCCGCCCCCTCTGGGTCGAGTCGCTGGAGCTGCTGGGGGTTTCCGAAAACTCCGCCGACCTGCGCATGGTCTGCGGCAAGGGCGGCTATGTCCGCGCGATTGCCCGCGACCTTGGCCGCAAGCTGGGCTGCCTTGGCCATGTCGCGCATCTGCGCCGCATCTGGTCCGGCCCGTTCGAGGCATCGGACGGCATCGCCTTCGACCGCATCGACCGCGCCAATCAGGCTGAGATTGAGGCCGCATTGCTGCCGATCCAGTCCGCGCTGGCCGACCTGCCCGAAATGCAGGCGACCGAGATGGGCGAGATCCGCATCCTGAACGGCAATCCGGGCCAGGTCCTCGGCCATGCCGAGTTCGGCGAGGAGGTCTGGGTCAGCCGTCAGGGCCGCGCCCTCTGCATCGGCCGCTACATGGGCGGCGAGGTCCAGCCCAGCCGGGTGTTCAATCTCTGACGCATGAAGGCCAGCCCGCCGCGACGGCAGGCTGGCAATCGGCGCTAGCCCGCGAACTGATAGGTCGCAGGCACATAGCGGAAGCTGCCCTCGCCCTCGCCCGGCGCGATGAAGGCGATGGCGGGGAAGGGCATGTGATAGCCGATGAAGGGGATCCGCTCGCTCGCCAGCCGCGCCAGAACGGCCTTGCGGGTCTCGGCACCCTTTTCCTTGTCGACGTCGAAGCTGACATGCCAGTCGGGCCGCTGGACCGAATAGACATAGTGGTTGAAGCTGTCGCCGGTGATCAGCAGCTTTTGCCCATCGCTTTCCAGAAGGTAGGTCGTGTGCCCCGGCGTATGGCCATAGGCCGCAGCGGCGGTGATGCCGGGCAGAACCTCGTCCCCGTCCCCGATCTGCGTCGCGGCACCGATCAGCGGCGCGACATGGGTGGTATAGGCCTCGCTGGGATTGGCGGCCCAATAGTCGTTCTCGTCCTTGGGCACGATCAGCTTGGCATTGTCAAAGACCGGCGTTTCGCCCTGCATCAGCCCGCTGACATGGTCGCCATGCATATGTGTCAGGACGACATGGGTGACATCGCCGGGCGCATAGCCTGCCGCGGCCATCGCGGCCGCGTTCGTATCGGGGACCATGCCGGTGTCGAACAGCACCAGCGCATCGGGCGTCTTGACCAGCGTGAGGGTGAAGGACTGGCCCGAGCGGTCGGCGGGAATGAAGTTCGCCTCGCTGAGGGTCGCGAACTCGGCCGGCTCGGCGCCGATGCCGAAGGTCTCGATCGGGTTTTCCCGCATCGACGCGCCGCCAAGCAGCGTCGTCACCTCGAAGCTGCCAAGCTTGACGGTATGGGCCTGACCGACCGGCCCCGCCTTCTGCGGTTCGGCGGCCTGCGCCAGAGCGACCGACGGCAAGGCGAGCAGCACGGGCAGCGATCCCCCGATCAGAATGGCATCGCGACGGCTGATTTCGGTTTTCGACATCTCTTCGCTCTCCAATTGATTGATCCGGCACAATCTTACGCGAAAAGGCGAGGATGCCCGAGTGAAACTGTCGTGACAGGCTCAGAAAGGCGCGGGCGCGGTAAAGCTGTGCATGACCCCGGTTTCGGGATGCTTGAAGCGCAGGCTTTCGGCATGAAGCATCAGGCGCGGGAAATCCGCCGCCGCGCCGGTCGCATAAAGCGGATCGCCAAGGATCGGGTGGCCCAGCTCGGCCATATGCACGCGCAACTGGTGGCTGCGCCCGGTGATGGGCGAGAGGCGCACCCGCGTCTCCTGATCATTGGCCCGGACCACGCGCCAATCGGTCTGGGCCGGACGGCCGTTCTGGTGGTCAACCATCTGCCGGGGGCGGTTCGGCCAGTCGACGATCAGGGGCAGGTCGACGGTGCCGGTCTTCGGCTCCAGCCGGCCCCACAACCGCGCGACATAGGTTTTCTTGGTCTTGCGGTCCTCAAACTGCTTTGACAGGTGGCGCTGCGCATGGGGGGTCAAGCCAAAGACCATGACACCCGAGGTGTCCATGTCCAGCCGATGCACCAGCAGGACGGTGGGAAAGGCGCCGCGCAGCCGCTCGATCAGGCAATCGCTGCGATCGTCGCCGCGACCCGGCACGGAAAGCAGACCCGCAGGTTTCGAGACCACCAGAACCTCATGATCGGCATGGATGATCTCGGGCTGTTCGTCCGTGGGCTGGTAGACAAAGCTCATTTCGCCACCAGCCGTAGGGCAAGGCCCGCGAACATCACGGCGGCGATGCGGTTGACGATCCCCAGACGCTTGCCGATGACATGGCCGGCATAGCCGCCGACGATGCCGTATCCCATCGTGACCAGCGTGCCCGAGGCCATGAACATCAGGCCAAGCCCCAGGATCTGCTGCCAGATCGGGCCGAATTCCGGCCGCGTGAATTGCGGCAGGAACGCCAGCAGGAACAGCACCGGCTTGGGGTTCAGCAGGTTCGAGAGCGCGCCGCGGCGGAGGATGTTCCAGGTGGAGCTTGCGGCGCGGGCGCGCGGGTCGACCTCGCCCGCGGTCCAGCTTTTCCACGCCAGCCACAGCAGGTAGCCCGCGCCGGCGAACTTGATCGCGACCAGCGCGCCGGGATGGGCGGCAACCAGCGCACCCAGCCCGATCGTCGCCATGATGACATGGCAGACCACGCCCAGTCCGACGCCCAGCCCCGCAAGCGCGCCGGCGCGCGGGCCGTTCTGGATGCCGCAGGCGCTGGCGAAGAACACGTCCTGACCGGGCGCGAAGTTCAGCACCAAAGCGCCGGCCATGAAAGCCAGCAGATGCTCGGCCGGAAAATTCGCGAGTGTATCCCAGATCATCCCAGACCCCGTCACGCGGCGGCCATCGGAATGCAGGCCACCTTTGGCGGGCGTATCGGACGCAGCCGCCGGAACGTCAACCTTTCACGTCCGCCTCACTCCGTCTGGAACTGCGGCAGACCGTCGGAGATGTCGTAGTAATCGCCCTTGTCGGCGACGAAGATATGGCCCAGCAGATGCAGCCGTGTCGGGCTGTCGAGCGCCCCCGCCGCCACGTCGATGATGTCCGATCCGTCGCGCTGCCAGAACAGCGACGAGCCGCAGGTCGCGCAGAACCCGCGCCGCGCGAAGTCCGAGGCGCGATACCAGCTTGGCTCGCCCTCGATCACCATGGATTTCGGCAGGATCGCCGCCCAGACATGGCCCGACCAGCGCCGGCACTGGCTGCAATGGCAGGCGTTCAGGCCGTGGCTGTCGTCATAGGTGCCGTGAAAGCGGATCTTTCCGCAGAGGCAGTGGCCGGTGAATTCAGTATCTTCCGAAGCTGGCATCCAGAATCTCCCGCAGGCGGTCCGCATCTTGCTGCGTGAAAGCGTCGGGTTGGTTGCTGTCGATGTCAAGGACGCCGATCAGACGCTCGCCGGGGCCAAAGACGGGAATGACCAGCTCCGACCGGGTCGAGCTGGCGCAGGCGATATGGCCGGGGAAGGCATCGACATCGGGGACAAGCTGGGTTTCCCCCGTCCGGGCCGCCGCGCCGCAGACACCCCGCGAAAAGGGGATAACAAGGCAGCCGTGACCGCCCTGATAGGGTCCGATCTTCAGCATTTCCGGCCCGGTCACGCGATAGAAGCCGGTCCAGTCGAAGCGGTCGTCGGCGTGATGGATCTCGCAAGCCAGCGTCGCCATCAGCGCGACCTCGTCGGTTTCACCATGGGTCAGGCTGGCGATGGTGCGGCCAAGTTCGTCGTAATCGACCTGTTTCATGATTCTTCCCCGGTGGCGTCCCGAAGGATCTGTGGCAGATCCGCGTGAAGGCGCGCAAGCCCGTCAGGGCGCCAGCCAAGCGCGTCAAGCCGGGCGCAGACCGGCACCCGAAGGCTGCCGGCATCGGCGCGGCGCGGCGGCTGCATGTGGCTGCCCGTCAGCACCGCGATGCCCGAGAGCAGATCGTGATGGTCAAGGATCAGGTCGCTGACATTATAGCTGCCGCCCATCGCCGGATCATCCAGAACCAGCAGCGCCGCCGCGCCAAGGTCGGCGCCATGAACCTCGGTCGCGACTCGGCTCGGGACCGAGCGCCCGGCCAGAAAGTCGCGGATCAGCCCCGCCCATTTCTGCGGCTGGCCCGGCCCGAAAACCCCGGTCGGGCGCAGGCTGGCGGTGCGGAAGTCCGGTCCCTCCATCGCGGCCAGCAGGGCCTCGGCCTCGGCCTTCACCTCTCCGTAGAGGCTGGTCGGGGCGGGGGGCAGGTCGTCGGCCAGTTCCGTTCCGGGCGCGTGCCCGTCATGGACCGCGCGCGAGGACAGAAACAGCACCCGCCCCACGCCCTGATCCCGCGCCGCGTGGAAAAGCGCGCGCGAGCCATCCAGATTGGTGCGGACAAAGCCCTCCGGGTCGTCGCCCTCACCGCCACGATACCGGCCCGGAACGTGCCGGAACGCCGCATGAACCAGCGCGTCGCAACCTGCCAGATCGGGCACCTCGCCCAGCCGCCAGCCGGGCAGCGGATCAACGCTATGGCCCGCCGCCTCGGCCGCGCGGGCGATCCAGCGGCCGACAAGGCCCGTGGCCCCGGTCAGCGCGATCCTCATGCCGCACCGGGGGGCAGGGGCAGGTCGCGCAGGTCGGGCACCGGCCCCTCGCCGGCATGGGCGTGCCACAGGTCGATCAGCACCCGCAGGCTGTCCGCCTTGGCATGGTCCTGCCACGGCTTTTCATATTGGAAATGCAGCACGCGAATATCCTGCCAGCGCCAGAGTTGCGGCAGGTTCAGCCAGACATATTGCAGCATGTTGTCAAAAACCGGCAGGCCGTGCCAGTTCGGGAAATAGCTCTCGAGGAAGGTCTGGTCGGTGCGCCGCCAGAACTGGCCGGGCTGATCCAGCCGCGCCAGCATGGCATCGAAAGTCGCCTGCGCGGGGCGCGCCGTGAACACGCCCGAATTCAGCCGGTGAAAGTCGCCAAGGCTTTCATAGACATTCGGCGCGGCAGAAAACTCGGGATAGTCGAAGAGCCGGTCGATGTTCTGCAAGACGATCGCATCGGCGTCGATGAAAACCACCCGGTTATAGTCGAGCTGCCACAGCCGCAGCTTGGCGAAATTGTCGAGCGGGGTGTGAAAGGGCGGCTTCTCGCCCTTGGTGAAGGGGGCTGCGCCATGCAGGCGGTCGCGGGCATGGCGCTGGTTGAACCCGTCCGAGGTCGGCAGCAGGTCCACGCGCACGGGCCGAACCCCCTGCGCGCGCAGGTCTTGCACGGCCCCCGCGGGCAGGTCGGTGTAAAGCAGCACCAGATCCGCCGTCGTGCCGGTGCGACGCAGCGACCGGAAGAGCGCCGCCGCGCCGGTCGCGTAGTCGGGATTGGTCGCCAATGTGACAAAGGCGCGGTCGGACCGCGCCTTGCCTTCGGGATGGACGCCGGTGGTCACGATACGGAACGCAGCCTCTTGCCTTCGGGATCATGCTCGATCCGCTTCGCGATGTCCTTGGTCCATGCCGAGACGGCGGGAACGCGCGAGCGGTCGATGCGGTGGGCGTATTTCTTCGCCACCTCGACCACTTCCGAGAGCAGCCCCTCGGCCAGCGTGATCGGCTTCAGACCCAGCGCGAGGAACTGATCGTTCTTGACGACCAACTCATTCTCGTCCGCCTCCTTGCGGGGGTTCGGCAGATAGGCAACCTCGGCCCCGGTCAGCTTCGCCACCAGTTCGGCCAGATCGCGGACGCGGTGGGTCTCGGTCATCTGGTTGAAGATGCGCACACGTTCGCCCGCCGGGGGGGCATCCTTCAGCGCAAGCTCGATACAACGCACCGAATCCTGGATGTGGATAAAGGCGCGGGTCTGGCCGCCAGTGCCATGCACGGTCAGCGGATAGCCGATCGCGGCCTGGATCAGGAAGCGGTTCAGCACGGTGCCATAATCGCCGTCATAGTCGAAGCGGTTGATCAGCTGTTCGTGCCGGCGGGTCTGGTCGGTATGGGTGCCCCAGACGATGCCCTGATGCAGGTCGGTGATCCTCAGCCCGTCATTCTGGGCGTAGAACTGGAACAGGATCTGATCGAGGCTTTTCGTCATGTGATAGACCGAGCCGGGGCGCGTCGGATACAGGATCTGCTGATCGCGCGGGCCTGTCGGCGTGTCGATCCGCACGTCGAGATAGCCCTCGGGGATCGGCGCACCGACCGAGGAATAGCCATAGACTCCCATCGTCCCAAGATGGACCAGATGCGCGTCGATGCCGGTTTCCACCAGCGCCGCCAATAGGTTATGCGTCGCGTTGGTGTTGTTGTTGACGGTATAGACCTTGTGGCGGTCGGTCTTCATCGAATAGGGCGCGGCGCGCTGCTCGGCGAAATGGATCACCGCATCGGGGCGTTGCTCGGCCAGCCAGCCCTTGAGGCGTTCATATTCGGTCGCGAGGTTCAGGAGGTGGAAATGGATCTTGCGCCCGGTTTCCTGATGCCAGATCCGGCAGCGTTCCTGGATCGAATCCATCGGGGTCAGCGATTGCACGCCCAGTTCCGTGTCGATCCAGCGCCGCGACAGGTTGTCGACGATATGGATTTCATGTCCAAGGCTGGAAAGATGAAGGGCGGTCGGCCAACCGACAAAACCGTCTCCTCCGAGGACTGCAATGCGCATCACCATCTCCTTCTGTTGCGCGGCAGGAATGCCCGCGCAATGTTTCAGGATTATAACGCTTTGACGATAGCCCTGTGTTCCATGCAATCTGCGCTTCCTTTCAATATGCGAAACGATTGCAAGACGTCGCCGCGATCAGTATTGATTTTCCTATGATCTCGCAGAAAACGAAATACGCCATCAAGGCCCTGATGGCATTGGCAGATGAGGTTGCCGCAGGCGGAAGCGCGCTGACGATCGAAGAGATCGCGCAGCGATCCGGCGCGCCCAAGCGCTTCCTCGAACATATCATGCTGGAGCTTCGCAATGCGGGCTATGTCGGCTCGCGCCGTGGGCGCGCCGGCGGATACATCCTGATCAAGCAACCCAAGGAAATCTCGATCGGCGAGCTTCTACGCCAGGTCGACGGGCCGATCGCGCCGCTGCCCTGCCTGTCCCGGCGTTCCTATCAGCGCTGCGAGGATTGCACGGACGAGGCAAGCTGCCGGTTGCGTAAGATGTTCGGGCAGGTGTTCTGGTCCTATCTGCTGCTGATCGAATCCCTGACCCTCGCCGATCTGGTCGAGGAGGGCGGGCTGCCCGAGATGGGGGGCACCGTCTGAACCCCGGCAAAGGGCGGGAAAGGTTGCCTTTCTGCCATGCTGGCGCGCCGATGCCGGGCGCCCGGCTTGACCCCGGACCGCGGCGGCGGCACTTCTCGTCTGAACGTCGTCCGCCTGCGCGACGGCCATGACACAACGACCTCCGAAAGTGCCTGACCGAAAATGCCGGAAGCCCAAGCTCCAAGCCCCCGCCACGTCCCAGTTGCCGGCGTCCTCGGCTGGCCCGTCGCGCATTCCCGCTCGCCCCGGCTGCATGGCCACTGGCTGAAGCGATACGGCATCGACGGCCATTACATCCCCGTCGCCGTCCTGCCCGAGCATCTGGCCGAGGTTTTGCGGGCGATGCCGCGCATGGGTTTTGTCGGCGCGAATGTCACGATCCCGCACAAGGAAAGCGTGCTGGCGCTGGCCGATGTCGTGACGGACCGCGCGGCGCTGATCGGTGCGGCCAATACCCTGATCTTCCGCCCGGACGGCAAGATCCATGCCGACAATACCGACGGCTACGGCTTCATCGCCAATATCCGCCAGCACGCGCCGGACTGGATCCCCGATCTTGGCCCGGCAGCGGTGATCGGGGCCGGGGGCGCGGCGCGCGCCGTCGTCGCCTCGCTTCTGGAAAGCGGCGTGACCGAGCTGCGGATCGCCAACCGCACCCGCATCCGCGCCGAGCAGATCAAGGCCGAGTTCGGCGCCAAGGTCGTCGTCTATGACTGGGCGCAGGCCGGCAACATGATGGAGGACGCGGTCACAGTGGTGAACGCGACCTCGATGGGCATGGTAGGCAAGCCGCCCCTGCGCATCCCGATGGACGCGCTGACCCCCGGCACGCTGGTCACCGACCTTGTCTATACGCCCCTGATGACCCCATTCCTCGAGGAGGCGAAGGCCCGCGGCTGCGAGGTCGTGGACGGGCTGGGCATGTTGCTGCATCAGGCCACGCCCGGATTCGAGCGCTGGTTCGGCCACCGCCCCGAAGTGGACGAGGAACTGCGCCGGGTCGTGCTGGAATGAGCTTCCTGCTGGGACTGACCGGCGGGATCGGCATGGGAAAATCGACCGCCGCCGAGATGTTCCGCCAACTGGGCCATCCCGTCTGGGACGCGGACCAAAGCGTTCACCGCCTTTACGGGCCGGGCGGCGCGGCCGTCACCCCGGTCTCGGCCGCCTTTCCCGGCGTCGAAAGGGGCGGCGCGATCGACCGCGCGGCCCTGCGCGAGGCGCTGGCCGCCGATCCCGAGGGCTTTGCGCGGCTGGAGGCGATCGTCCACCCCCTCGTGGCCCGCGACCGCAAGGCGTTCATCGACCGCCATGGCAGCGCGCCGATCATCGTCCTCGACATCCCGCTTCTCTTTGAAAAGGGCAGCGAGGGAGAGATGAACGCCGTCGCCGTCGTCTCGGCCCCCTCGGACCTCCAGCGCGAGCGCGTGCTGGCGCGACCGGGCATGACCCCCGAGACCTTCGAGATGATCCTGTCGCGGCAGATGCCTGACGCCGAGAAACGCGCAAGGGCCGATTTCGTCATTCCTTCGGTCACGCGGCAGGGCGCGCAGGCCGCAATTATGGACATCTGCGACCGGATCATGGCAGGAAAGCCCCATGCGTGAGATCGTCCTTGATACCGAAACCACCGGCTTTGACCCCGATACCGGCGACCGCATCGTCGAGATCGGCGCGGTCGAGCTGATGAACCACCTGCCCACCGGGCGAACCTTCCATGTCTATATCAACCCCGAGCGGTCGATGCCGCAGGAAGCCTTCGACGTCCACGGGCTGGGCGACGACTTCCTGCGCGACAAGCCGGTCTTTGCCGCCGTGGCGGGCGATTTCGTCACCTTCATCGGCGAAGATGCCAAGCTGGTCATCCATAATGCCCAGTTCGACATGAAATTCCTCAATGCCGAGCTGCGCAAATGCGGCTATCCGGTGATGCCCTACAGCCGCGCCGTCGACACGCTGGAACTGGCGCGGGGCAAGTTTCCGGGCGCGCAGAACTCGCTCGACGCGCTTTGCCGGCGCTTCCGCATCGACAACTCGAACCGGACGCTGCACGGCGCGCTGCTCGACAGCGAACTCCTGGCCGAGGTCTACCTCGCGCTTCGCGGCGGCAGGCAGCCGGGGCTGGTGCTGGAAGGCCCCGCGCGGGCGGATCTGCTGACCGGGGCCGGGGCACAGGGGCAGGGCGCCGCGCCGCGCGGCGCAAGGCCACGCCCCCTGCCGCCGCGTCTGACCGAGGCCGAGGCTGAGGCCCATGCGGCCTTTGTCGCGAAACTGGGCGAGAAGGCGGTATGGCTGCGCTACAGCCGGCCGGGGGCGGCGGCATAGCGTGCCGGGAACCTTTCCCCGACCGGCGGCTTGGCCTCTCACGGGCAGACGGAACCGGATGAGGGCGGGCTGTTGCTGAGGGATGGCTGGCAATTCATCTCGGCGCTTTTCGAGCGCATGGACAAGATCCACATGAGCCTGATCGCGGCCGGGGTCGCGTTCTATGCCATGTTCGCGGTCTTTCCGGGGCTGGCCGCGCTCTTCGCGCTTTGGGGGCTCTGGTATGATCCGCAGCTGATCGAGGACTATGTCCACACCGCCGACGAGTTCATCCCGCAGGGCGCTGCCGACATCATCTATGGCCAGATCAACGCCCTGATCGCGGCGGGCCGCACGCAGCTTGGCTGGGCGACCGCGATCTCGTTCCTGATCGCCACGATCTCGGCGCGGGCCGGGGTCGACGCCCTCGTGCGGGGGTTGAACGCGGCCTATGGCGTCCGGTCGCATTCGACGATCTTCGGGTTCCTGCTGGCCTATGGGCTGACGCTGGTGATCGTGGGCGTGGTGATCCTCGGGCTTGCGGTCATCATCGTGGTGCCGCTGGCCATCAACCTGCTGCCGGATGTCCCGCTCAGGAACTGGATGATCGGCTCGGTGCCCTGGGCCGCGATCTTCGTGATCGTGCTGGTGGTGATCGGGATCATGTATCGCTATGGCCCGAACGTGAAGGCGCCTCGGACGGCGCTGTTCACCTGGGGCTCGCTTTTCGCGGCGCTGGCCTGGGCGGCGGCGTCCTATGGCTTCTCGACCTATCTGGCCAGCTTCAACAGCTACAACCGCATCTATGGCTCGATCGGGGCGGTGATCGCGCTGCTGATGTGGTTCTATCTGGGCGGCTTCTCGGTCATGCTGGGGGCGCTGATCAATCTGGAACTGGCCCGCCATCGCCGCATCGCCGCCGCCCGCAGGATCCGGCGCGAGGCGCGCCGTGCCGCCGGCAAGGAAGGCTAGTGCCGCGAACCCGGTCGCGCGGCCGAGGTCAGGATCACGCTTTGCGTGTCCGTGCCCGGCTGGTCCCGTTCGACCGGCTGGACCTTGAACCGCAATCTCAGCGTAAAGCGCCCGGCGTTCTGGCTCAGCTCCGCCTGCCCTTCGAGCTGGGTGGCGAAGGCCTCGATCAACTGGCTGCCAAGGCCCGTGCCCTCGGCGAGTTCCGCCGCCTCGCCGGTTGAGTTCTCGACCTCGAGTATCGCCTCCTGCGCGCCGATGCTGCGCAGGGTGACGCGCACCCAGGGCGGACCGCCATCCAGCGAAATCCCGGAATATTTCAGCGCGTTGGTAAAGGCCTCGGTCGCGAGAAGCGACAGCGGCACCGCCTGATCGGGCATCAGGACCAGCTTTTCCAGATCCGTGCTGACCCGCAGGCCCGATCCCGGCTCGACCGAGGCATTGGCCATCTGGTTGATGATGTCGCCGATCAGCCGGTCCGCCTCGACCGAGTCGAGATGCTCGGCCTGATAGAGATTGCGATAGATGGTGGCGAGCGAGGCGACCCGGTCCTGAACCGAACGCAGCACGCGGCGGGCATCCTCGTGGTCGATCACACGGATCTGCATGTTGATGATCGAGGCGATCAGCTGCAGGTTGTTCTTGACCCGGTGATGCACCTCTTTCAGCAGGACCGTCTTTTCGTTGACGGCGGCCTCCATGGCATCCTCGTCGCGGATCAGGATGCGGGCCATGTTGTGAAAGGTCTGGCTGACATCGGTGATCTCGGCCGGGGCGTCCTGCAGCACCGGCGGCGGCGCGGAACGGTCGCCGATGGCGAAGCGGCGCATCTGGCCGCGCAGCTCGCGGATATGGCGCAGGACCAGCCGGTAGACCGCGAAATAGGCCACCACCAGCGACACCGCCCAGAGGATCAGCGGCAGGACCAGCGCCGCCCGGCGCGTCTGGTCGATCCCGGCGATACCGGATTCCGAGCGCGTCCATGACCCCATCGCATAGACAAGGCCCGGCACCACCGGCACGACGCTGAACACCCGCCGCTCTCCGGTGGCGGAATAATCCGAGAAGGTCGTCTCGCTGCGCGACAGCAGCGAGGGCAGGGTCTTTCCGCGCGGCAACTGGTCCTCGATCGTGTCGCCGCCCTCCTCGCCGCCGGTCAAGACCTGACCCAGATTGTTGAAGGTCAGCACCCGGACGCTTTCCGGGCCAAGCCCGGCAACATGGGTCGAGCGCAGCATGTCATGGGACATGGCGACGGAGATATAGCCCAGAAGTTCCGCCCCTCGGTAAAGCGGCTGGATCACCACGATCGAGGCGGCGGAACTGTCCGCCTTTGTGCCGGTGGTGGTGACCAGCGTGCCCGGACTGTCGACGAACAGCCGATAGGCCGGATCGCTGGTCATGTCGCGGGTTCCGGGTTCGGAGGTGCATTCCGCAGTCCCGTCAAGCCGGGTGAAGCCCGCATAGGCGAAGTTGACCGAACGCTGGACGAAGCCGCGCATGATATCGGCGCAGGCGCGCGGATCGCTCATGGTTTCCAGGACGGCAGGCCCCAGCGCGTCGGCGGTGCCAAGCGCGCTTTGCAGCAAGGCCCGCTCGCCCGCGGCAGCGGTCGCGGTGCGCCCGAGCAGCCCGATTTCGGACGAGCGCTCGTATTCCCGCGACAGGTGCAGGGTCTGGATGACCGAGATCAGCCCGATAGGCAGGATCGCAAGCGACAGGAGCCCGCCCAGACGAAAGCCCAGCCCCTTGAAGAATTCGGGCTTTTCCAGCAGCCGGCGCAGCACGACTGCACCCACCTATCGGATGGTCGGGATGTTTTGCGCCATCACGGCAAGGGTCGCGCGATCGGTCATCTCCAGCTCTTCGCCTTCCTCCAGCTTCAACAGCTCGGCCAGCTTGCGGCGACCGCGATTGGCGCGGGACTTGACCGTGCCGACGGCCACACCGGTCATTCCTGCCGCCTCTTCGTACGAGAAACCGGAGGCCCCGACAAGGATCAGCGCCTCGCGCTGCTCGTCTGGAAGCTGCTGGAAGGCGTTGCGGAAGTCGTTCAGCGCCAGCCGGCCGTCATGCTCGGGCCGCGTGGCCTGCCGGGCGGCATGGATGCCGTCGGAGTCGCTGACCTCGCGCCGGGTCTTGCGGCGGGCGGAGTAAAAGGTGTTTCGCAGGATCGTGAACAGCCATGCGCGCAGGTTGGTTCCGGGCTGGAACTTGTCGATATGGGTCCAGGCCTTGACGATGGTGTCCTGCACCAGATCGTCGGCCGAGGAGCCTTCCCGCGTCAGGGACAGGGCAAAGGCGCGAAGCGCGGGCAGGTGATCGACCAGTTCGTTTCTGGGGTCGCCATGCTGCTTTTCCGAAGCGCGCGGAGCTTTGGGTTTCGACGTCATGCGCGCTTACTCCTGCTCGCGCAGTTTATCGAGCAACTCCAGAAATCTGTCGGGAATTTTCTGAGTCGAATCTTGCTCGTAGACGCGTTTGAGGTTTTCATCGATCTGCTTCTCGATCGCGACCCGTTTGCGTTCTTCCCGCCTTGTATTCATATTTAAGTTATTCCCGAAATTCTTGTGCGCACTGCCATCAACCGTTACCTATCCTGTCAGGTTCCCTGAGAGATCAGCAATTTTGAGGATATCATGACCGCAGCAGAGCTGGCCCAATCCATCAGCCGGGAACTGCCCTACCTGCGCCGCTATGCGCGTGCGCTGACCGGCAGCCAATCCGCCGGCGACAATTACGCAGCCGCCACGCTCGAGGCCATTCTGAGCGATCGGAACCTGGTGGCGGGCGAGGATACGCGCATGTCGCTGTTCCGCACCTTCCATGCCATCTGGCAAAGCTCCGGCCAACCGATCGAGATCGAGGGCCAGACCCCGCAGGAGGCGCGCGCCCAGTCGCATCTGCGCAAGCTTACCCCCAACTCGCGCGAGGCCTTGCTGCTGCGCACGATCGAGGAGCTGCGCTATGACCAGATCGCGCAGGTGATGCAGGTCGACCAATCCGAGGCCGAGGAACTGGTCCAGATCGCGCTGAGCGAGATGAGCCAGACGCTCTCCGGCAAGGTCATGGTGATCGAGGACGAGACGATCATCGCCATGGACCTCAAGGGCATCGTCCAGGCCATGGGCCATGCGGTGACCGGCATCGCGCGGACCCACAAGGCCGCGGTCGAACTGGCGCATGAGCGTCGCCCCGACCTGATCCTTGCCGATATCCAGCTTGCCGACGGCTCCTCGGGGGTCGAGGCCGTGAACGAGCTTATCGCGGATATGGGCGACGTGCCGGTGATCTTCATCACGGCCTTCCCCGAGCGTCTGCTGACCGGCGACCGGCCCGAGCCGGCCTTCCTGATCTCGAAACCCTATTCCGAGGAACAGGTGCGCTCGGCCGTGAGCCAGGCGATGTTCTTCGCCTCGACCGAAGGCTTGAACGCGGCGTAAGGGGTGGCGGAGGGGGAGGCCCCTCCGCTGTGATCACATTTCGACGACAGCGCGCTTCGCCGCGGCATATTCGCGGCCGAGCCGCTCGATCAGCGCGGCGGCGGGCTGGACTGCACGCACCGCGCCGATCCCCTGACCCGATCCCCAGATCTGGCTCCAGGCTCTGGCCTTTGCATTGCCGAAATCCATCGCCGACGGGTCCGCGCTGGCCAGCGCCGCCGGGTCGAGCCCGGCATTGCGGATCGAGGGGGCCAGATAATTGCCGTGAATCCCGGTAAACAGGCTTGAGTTGACGATATCCTCGGCGCCGCCCTCGACGATCATGCGCTTGTAGTCTGACTGGGCATTGGCTTCCTCGGTCGCGATGAAGGGGCTGCCGATATAGGCAAGGTCCGCCCCCATCACCTGCGCCGCCAGAACCGCCCGCCCGGTCGCGATTGCGCCCGAAAGCAGCAAGGGGCCGTCGAACCATTGCCGGATCTCTTGCACCAAGGCAAAAGGCGATTGCTGGCCGGCATGGCCCCCGGCACCTGCGGCGACCGCGATCAGCCCATCGGCACCTTTCTCAATCGCCTTGCGGGCGAAGGTATTCGTGATCACATCATGAAGCGCGATGCCGCCGCAATCATGCGCGGCGGCATTGACCTCGGGCCGCGCGCCGAGGCTGGTGATCCAGATCGGCACGCGATGGCGGTGGCAGATCTCGATATCCCGCTCCAGCCGCGCATTCGAGCGGTGGACGATCTGGTTCACCGCGAAAGGTGCCGCCGGATGGTCGGGATTGGCCTGATTGTGGCGGTCGAGTTCCTCGCAGATCCGCTTCAGCCAGGCATCGAGCAAAGGCGGTTCGCCCTCTTTCTCGCGTGCGTTCAGCGCCGGAAAACTGCCGACGATCCCGGCCTTGCATTGCGCGATGACCAGTTCGGGCCCCGAGACGATGAACATGGGCGAGGCCACGACCGGGATGCGCAGATGGGCAAGAATGGGGGGCAGCATGACGTCTCCTCCTTGGTCAGCACGGGCGGCAGGTTGCACAAGCCGCCGCGCGCCGCCAAGGGTTTCGTAGCGTCCTCAGTAGGGCATCGGGTTTTCGTGGTGCAGCCGGTCGATCCGCGCCAGCGCCTCGTCGCTCAGCTTCAGGTCGATGCCCTTTAGCAGATGGTCGAGCTGGCCGTGATCGGTCGCGCCGATGATCGGGATGGAGGCGAAGGGGCGCTGCCGGGTGAAGGCGATCGCCATATGGACCGGATCGAGGCCCAGTTCATGGGCCAGCGCGTGATAGGCCATGACGATCTCGGGCGCGCGCTTGGTCCGCCGTCCGCCCAGATCGCCCGGCCCGCCATGCGCGCGGTCGACGGCGGCGCGGCTGCCCTCGGGCTCGACCCCGCCGCGATACTTGCCGGTCAGCAGCCCCGCAGCCAAGGGCGAATAGGCCAGCAGCGTCACATCCTCGTTCACGGCAACCTCTGCCATGTCGGTGTCATAAAGGCGGCAGAGCAGCGAATATTCGTTCTGGACCGAGACGACCCGCGGCGCCCCCATCCGCTCGGCCGTGTCGATCCAGCGCGTGGTGCCCCAGGCGGATTCGTTCGAGAGACCGGAGGCGCGGATCTTGCCCGCCTTGACAGAATCGGCAACGGTTTCAAGCACATCGGCCATATGATCCAACGTGCGCTGGCGGTCCTGCTTGCGCGGGTCATAGCGCCAGTTCTGGCGAAAGGCATAGCTGCCCCGCATCGGCCAATGCAGCTGGTAGAGGTCGATATAATCCGTGCGCAGCCGCTTCAGCGAGGCGTCGATGGTCTGGCGCAGGATCTTGCCGTCATATCCCTCATGCCGGACCTTGTCGCTGGAGCCGGTCACCTTGGTTGCGATCTCGACCCGGTCGCGGCCACCGTGATCGGCCAGCCAGCTTCCGATGATTTCCTCGCTGCGGCCCACCGTCTCGCGCGTGACGGGGTTCACCGGATACATCTCGGCGGTGTCGAGGAAGGTGATCCCCGCCTCCAGCGCCATGTCGATCTGGGCATGGGCATCCGCCGAACCGGTCTGGTTGCCAAACGTCATGGTGCCGAGCGAGACGGCACTGACCGAAACCCCGCTGCTGCCAAGCGTCAATCGTTGCATGAAACTTCCTTCGTCAGAAATGGCGGAAGAGAATGGGAGTCGAACCCACCCGGGACAGGCTCGCTGCCCCAACCGGATTTGAAGTCCGGCCGCCCCACCGGGGACGATTCTCTTCCACAATGGCTCATCCTTGCGACCCGTCCGGGGTGAACAGATCGATCCGGTGCGGATTGATGCGCCGTAAATCGCCCCGCCGCAAGGTTAGACCAAGCCGGTCGAAAAAGTCGAGAATCTGGATCGCAACCTTGCGCCCGTTCTGCACCCGGTCGCGAAAGGCCGGGGCAGTGAACCAGCCATCCTCGGCTTTGGTCCCAAGGTCGCGGATGATGCCCACCATCTCGACCGTCGTTGCGCGGGCAAAGAAATGGTCATGCGCAATCTGGTCGACCCGGCCCTGCCGCGCGGCCATGCGCAGGATGCGGCGCATCTCGGCTTCGTCCACCCCGAGATCGGTGGCGAAATCGCGCACGCGGGGCGGGCGAAAACGCTCGTCTCCCAGAAGATGCGGCAGGATCCGGGCATAGATCTCCTCATCCTCGGGTGAGAGGCGGGGCAGGTGGCCGGGAAGGCGGAGAAAGGCGCCATCCAGCGCGACCCGGCCCGCCTCGGCCTCGGCGCGGATGAAGGCGGCGAAATCGGGCTTGGGCAGGCGCGGGACGAGCAGCAGCCGCAACCGCTCGCGCCCCAGCCCTTGCAGATCGGCATTCTCGGCGTGAAACGCGCTCAGCAGCTCGTGCATTTGCTGGCGCAGGGTATCGAGGCTGGCAGGTGGAAGCGCCATCCGCGTGCCCGCGATCACCACAAGGCCCGATGCGACGCAGGCCGCTTCGAGTTGCGGGGGCGAGAGGGCGCGATCCCGGGCGAAACCATCCAGATCGACCAGCCCGGTTTCGCCCAGTGCGGCCAGCGCGGCGGCGGGGTCGGTCAGGGCAAGGGCACGCAGCGCGGCAAGCCGCTCGGGCCGGGCACGGCGGCGGGCCGGGGCGCGCAGGTCGATGACCCGCCCGCCGCCGATGGTGCGCCGGGCCGAGACATCGCGCAGGATGAAGCGATCCCCCACCGCGGCCGCCACCGGGCGATCGAGGACGATCTGCGCCAACCCCACGGCGCCGGGATCGAGGGGACCTCCCAGCGGCACGATCCGCGCGCCAAGCTCGGCCGCACCGATATGCAGCCGGGCGGGAAACCAGGTGCCAAGCGGCTTCGGCTCGGACGGCAGGGCACGCAGGATCACGTCGATCCGGTCGGTCGGAGCGTGCAGGGCCGGGTCAAGCGCCATGTCGCCGCGCGCTATCGCCTCGCGCGTTATGCCCTCGCCGCTGAGGTTCAGGGCGCAGCGCTGACCGGCGAGCCCGATTTCGGCCTTGCGGTTCTGGGCATGGATGCCGCGCACCCGCGCGGAAAGGCCCGAGGGGCTGATCGTGATTTGGTCGCCGACCGCGACGCGGCCCGAAAACACAGTGCCGGTGACGACCGTTCCCGCCCCGGCAAGCGTGAAGCTGCGATCCACGGCAAGGCGAAAGCGGGCGTCCGCGGCGCGGGCCGTGGTCTCGTCCTCGGCCAGTGCGAGCGCCGCGCGTAGCGTGTCGATCCCCTCACCAGTCAGCGACGAGACGGGCAGGATCGGCGCGTCAGTGAGGCCCGTTCCTTCCAGTAAATCTTTTATTTCATTAGAAAGAATCTGGATGCGATCAGGGTCGGCGAGATCGGATTTCGTCAAGGCGACGATGCTGCGCGTGATACCCAGCAGGTCGAGGATCGCCAGATGCTCGCGCGTTTGCGGCATGATGCCGTCATCCGCCGCGATCACCAGCAGCGCCAGATCAATCCCGCCGGCCCCCGCCAGCATGGTATGGACGAATTTCTCGTGGCCGGGGACATCGACGAAGCCGGTGACCGCGCCGCCGCCCAGATCGGCATAGGCAAAGCCAAGCTCGATGGTGATGCCGCGGGCCTTTTCCTCGGCCAGACGGTCGGCGTCGATGCCGGTCAGGGCACGCACCAGCGCGGTCTTGCCGTGGTCGATATGCCCCGCCGTGCCGACGATCATCCGGCCAGCGCATCCAGCATGGCAGCGTCATCGGGCAGGCAGCGCAGGTCGAGGATCAGCGCGCCGTCATGGATTCGCCCAATGATCGGCACTGCAAGCGCCCTGAGCCGCGCGGCCAGCGCCTCGGGCGCGGGGCCAAGGGCAAGGCCCGCGCTTGGGATCGTCTCGGTCGGCAGCGCACCCGAACCAATCTGGCTGGCGCAATCGATCACCCGGACCTCGCAGCCCAGCTTTTCTGCGACGATGGGGGCAAGACGCCCGGCCTGCGCGCGGATCTCGGACTGAGAGCGCGAGAGCAGGCGCAGCGTCGGCAGACGCTCAGCCAGCCGGTCGGGGTCGCGATAGAGGCGCAGTGTCGCCTCGGTCGCGGCGATACGGATCTTGTCCATGCGCAGGGCACGTTTCAGGGGATTCTTGTTGATCCGGGCAATCAGGTCGCGCCTGCCGACGATGAAGCCTGCCTGCGGACCGCCGAGCAGCTTGTCGCCGGAAAACGTCACCAGATCGGCCCCCTCGGCCACCGCTTCGGCCACGGTCGGCTCGGGCGCGAGGCCCCAGCGCCGCAGATCGACCAGCGTGCCCGAGCCAAGGTCGTTCAGCAGCGGCAAGCCCACCTCATGCCCGATACCGGCGAGTTCGGGGGCCGGAACCTCCTTGGTGAAGCCTTCGATACGGTAGTTCGAGGTATGGACCTTCATCACCACGCCGGTTTCCGGGCCGAGGGCGTCGCGATAGTCGCGGGCATGGGTGCGGTTCGTCGTCCCGACCTCGCGGAGCGTGCAACCGGCCTGCTCCATGATCGCGGGCATGCGGAAGGCGCCGCCGATCTCGATCAACTCACCCCGCGAAACGATCGCCTCGCGCCCGCGCGCCAGCGTGTTCAGCGCGATGAGGACGGCGGCGGCATTGTTGTTGACGACGGTTGCGTCCTCGGCCCCGGTCAATTCGCAAAGCAACCCGCGCAGATGGCTGTCACGCTCGCCCCGCCCGCCGGTATCGAGGTCGAATTCCAGCGCGGCGGGGGCGCGCATCGCGGCAATCGCGGCCTCGACCGCCGGGTCGGCAAGCAGGGCGCGGCCAAGATTGGTGTGAAGGACCGTGCCCGTCAGGTTCAGGACCGGGCGGAGGCGACTTTGCGCGACCGCCGCCATGCCGCGATCCACCGAGGCGATGATCTGGCCCGCATCGGGCAGGGGATCGGGACGCGCGGCCCGGATCGCCGCAAGCTCGGCCCGCAGCGCATCGGTCACGGCCGCGCGTCCGTGAAGGTCGACCAGCCCCGCCGCAGCCGTCAGCAACCGGTCGACCGAGGGCAGGGAGCGCAGATCCATCAATAGCCCACGAGGAACGGGTTGAACCCGCCGCGTTTCCATTCGGTGTCGCGCATCATCAGGTCGAGGCCGAGGCTCGCCACGTCATCGGCCACCGGCTCAAGCGTCGGGTTCTTGTTCTGATAGAGGATCTTCACCCAATGCGCGCATTCACGACAGATCTCGGCCTTGACGGTCGCCTCTTCGGTCTCGACCGAGCGATAGGTGATGCCCTTGGTTGAGCCGCAGCAGGTGCATTTCACCCGCACCTCGTTCCAGAGCGTCTGGCAGGTCGCGCAGGAACAATAGCGCGCGCCCTCGGCCCCGATACTCTCGGTCACCATGCTTGTCGTCGGCCTGCCACCACATGCGGGGCATATCCCGGTTCGAATGGGCACCAGTTGTTCCACGTGAAGCGTCGCGGCCATCATCGCGGCATGGACCTGAAGTGCCGCCGCCGCGAAAAGGTGGGGGGCGACGCTATCCTCGGGGATGGTGTCGGTCAGCACATTGGTCATCACCCAGTCCCGGTCCGCAGGTTCGGCCGATTGCAGCGCGCGAAGGGCGAGGCGGGCAGGCTCGGGCATCTCGGCGTCGGCGAGGAGGTCGCAAAGCCGGTCCAGCGCGACCGAAAGCCCCGCGCGCATGTCATTGCGGTCGAGGGGCGGCATCCGGCTGGAGCGCGCCAGCTCGATCCGCGAGGCGGAAGGGGGTGCCGGCACGGGCAGTTCCCGCGCCAGTTCCGCCTGGGCGCGGGCCACGCGGCCCAGAAAGCGCAGATAGGGCGCGAGGTTCGGGCTGTGCAGAGCGAGAAATTCAAACCGCTCGGCCCGCGTGGTGAAAAGGGTCTCGGGATCGGGAAGGCGCGCCAAGGGAACCTTGGCGACGCCGCCGATCATCGAGGGATCGGGTTTCAAGCTGGAGGTCATTGCGTCCTGGCCCTTGCGTCTGGCCTACTCTGCCGGACCCTCGCGCTCGCGTCCAGCCAGTTCCCGAAGCCACTTGCGGTGATGGCGCCAGGCCCAGCCGCCGGTCACCGTGCCGCGCGTCATGGCGCGCAGGGTGCCGCGCGTCCAGACGGCGGCATAGACATGGGCGATGAAGGTCAGGATGATCAGGACCGCAGCCAGCGAATGGATCAGCATCGCCCAGCGTCTGACCGGCAGCGAGACGAGTTCGGGGAAATATTCCTCCCACACCATCACGCCCGAGACGATCAGCACGATGATCAGGCCCGACATCGCCCAGAACACGCCCTTTTGCCCGGCATTGTATTTGCCAAGCTCGGGCAGGCGTTCCTCATGCCCCGTCACCACATCGCCGATATTCGCAACCCATGTCCGATCCTCGGGCTTGGGCAGGTTCAGCCTCCAGAGTTGCACGAAGAGGATGAAAAAGCTCACGAACAGCAGGATCCCGACGAGGGGATGCAGCCAGCGCGTGTTCTGCCCGCCGCCAAACAGCCCGGTCAGGAAATAGAGCGACGGATGAAACAGCGCGAGGCCCGAGATCAGCAGCACGATCAGGCTGAGTGCCGTGACCCAGTGGTTGATCCGGGTAAAGCCACGATAGCGGCTGACCGTCACCGGGTCCGTGCTTTCGATATGGTCGCCAGATTGCGAGTAGAGACGCTTTTCCATCACGACCCCTCCTTGCCGGCGGGCAGGTTGCTTTCGACCAGATGCTCGGCCTCGCGCTCTTCCTCGGCGCTGACCTTGTTGGCCCGCCCGAGCAAGCCGTGCAGGATCGAGCCGACAGCCGCAGCCCCGATCACCGCAAGGCCGATGGTCTTGGTCACGCCTTTCCAGCCCTGCACGACCGGCGAGATCCGCGGGTTTTCAGGCAGGTTGGAATAAAGCGAGGGCTGGTCGGCGTGATGCAGCACATAGAAGACATGGGTGCCGCCCACGCCTTCCGGGTCATAGATGCCGGCATTCTCGAAGCCGCGCGATTTCAGGTCCTCGACCCGCATGTTCGCGTGCTCGATCATGTCGTCCTTGGTGCCGAAGACGATGGCCTGGGTCGGACAGGCCTTGGCGCAGGCCGGTCCCTGTCCCACCGCCACCCGGTCCGAGCAGAGGGTGCATTTATAGCTTTTGTGATCGACCTTGCTGACGCGGGGAATGTCGAAGGGACAGCCGGTGATGCAATAGCCGCAGCCGATGCAGTTCTCGTGGATGAAATCGACGATCCCGTTCGAATATTGCACGATCGCCCCCGGAGCCGGGCAGGCCTTGAGGCAACCGGGATCGCTGCAATGCATGCAGCCATCCTTGCGGATCAGCCATTCCAGATTGCCGGTCTCGGGATTGTCGAATTCGCTGAAGCGCATCAGCGTGAACATGTCCGGGGTCAGGTCATGCGGGTTTTCATAGACGCCCGCATTGAACCCGATCTCGGGCACGGTATCGTTCCATTCGGCGCAAGCAGACTGGCAGGCCTTGCAGCCGATGCATTTCGATACGTCGATCAGCTTGGCCACGGGCGTCAGCTCGCGCTCGGGCTTGGGCAGGTCGGGCATCGCCGAGGCGCGGACGACGTCGCCCGGGCCAAGGTTCGCCTTCATCGGCTGGATCGGCGGGTTTGACACCGCCGTCCGCGGACTGTCGAGGTTCGGGTCCATGGTCATGACACGGCCTCCCCTGTTGCAGGCTCGATATTGACGAGGAACGCCTTGAATTCCGGCGTCTCGACATTTGCGTCCCCGACGAAGGGCGTCAGGCTGTTCGGGCCGAAGCCCTTGCGGGCCGCGCCGATGAAGCCCCAATGCAGCGGGATGCCGACGACATGGACCAGCTTCTCGCCGCATTGCAGCGGCCGGATCCGCTTGGTCACGACCGCCCGCGCCCAGACCTCGCCCCGCTTGGACCAGACCCGCACCATGCCGCCTTTCTTGATGCCCTTCTCGGCGGCCAGCTCCTCGCTGATCTCGACGAAGAACTCGGGTTGCAGCGCGGCGTTGATGCGGTTGTGCTTGGTCCAATAGTGGAAATGCTCGGTCAGCCGGTAGGACGTTGCCACAAACGGAAACTCGTCGCTGGTCGCGAACTGTTCCGCATCGCTGGCAAAGACCCGTGCCACCGGGTTTCCGCGCATTTCCGGGTTGAAGACATTGGCGATCGGGCTTTCGAACGGCTCCATATGGGTGGGGAACGGTCCGTCGCGCATCATGCCCCGGGTAAAGAGCCGTGAGGCCCCCTCTGCGTTCATGATGAACGGCCCCACCTCGCTGGGTTTCGCGGTGGGCGAGATGTCGGGGATGTCATACCCCACCCATTTCTCGCCATTCCACTCCATCAGCTTGCGAGAGGCGTCCCAGGGCCGCCCCTCCATATCCGCCGAGGCGCGGTTATAGAGGATGCGCCGGTTCAGCGGCCAGGCATAGCTCCAGTTCAGGAACATGCCGGTATCGTCGGGGTCGCTGTTGTCCCGGCGGGCCATGTTGTTGCCATCCTCGTTCCAGCAGCCGCCATAGATCCAGCAGGCCGACATGGTCGAACCGTCGTCGCGAAGCTGGCTGAAGTTCAGCAATTGCTTGCCCTGCCCGGCCAGAAGCTTGGTCGTGTCCACAAGGTCGTAGACATCGCCAAGCGCCTTGCCGTTCAGCTCCTTCGCCAGTTCCTCGGCCGTCGGCTCATTCTCGTCCGCATAGTCCCAGGTCAGGTTCAGGATCGGATCGGGGAAGACCCCGCCCTCGTCCTGATAGAGCTTTTTCACGCGCAGGAAGATCTGCGACATGATCCAGGTGTCGCGCCGCGCCTGACCGGGAGGGGTTCCCGCCGCCCAGTGCCATTGCAGCCAGCGGCCCGAATTCACCAGCGAGCCGTCATCCTCGGCAAAGCTGGTCGTCGGAAGCTCGATCACCTCGGTCTGGATGGAGGCGGAATCGACGTCGTTATATTCGCCGTGGTTCTCCCAGAAATGCGCGGTTTCGGTTTCCAGCGGGTCCATCACCACCAGAAGCTTCAGCTTGGACAGCGCAGCGGTCAGCTTGGCCCGGTTCGGGAAGGACAGCAGCGGGTTGAAGCCCTGGCAGAAATAGTTGGTGATCTGACCCTCGTTCATCAGGTCGAACATGCGCAGGATGTCATAGGTCGGGACATCCAGCTTGGGCAGATAGTCATAGGCCCAATCGTTGTCCGCCCGCGCGGCATCGCCCCACATGGCCTTCATGAAGCTGACCATGAACTTGGGATAGTTCTGCCAATAGCTCGTCTGTCCCGGCCTGAGCGGCTTGAAAGAACGGCTGGACATGTAGGTCGTCCAGTCGGTTTCCGCCTCGGTCGGGATGTTCAGATAGCCGGGGATCAGGTTCGACATCAGCCCGATATCGGTCAGGCCCTGAATGTTGGAATGCCCGCGCAGCGCGTTCATGCCGCCACCCCGAACCCCGATATTGCCAAGGACCAGCTGCAGCATCGCCATGCCGCGGATGTTCTGCGAGCCTTTGGCGTGCTGCGTCCAGCCAAGCGCATACATCGAGGTCATGACCTTGTCGGGCGCCGAGCATTCGCCGATCATCTCGGCGATATGCAGGAACTTGTCCTTGGGCGTCCCGCAGACCTGCTCGACCAGCTCGGGCGTGTAGCGCGAGACATGCTCCTTCAGCAGGTTCCAGACACAGCGCGGGTTCTGCAGGGTCATGTCGACCTGCGCAAACCCGTCATCACCGATCACATAGTCCCAGCTCGACTTGTCATAGTCGCGCTTCTCGGGGTCGTAGCCGGTGAAAAGCCCGTCACTCCACCCGAATTCGTCCTTCACAATGAAGGCGGCATTGGTGAAATTCTTGACGTATTCCCACTGCACCTTGTCGTTCTGGATCATCCAGTTGATCATCGCCATCAGGAAGGCGATGTCGGAGCCTGGACGGATCGGCGCGTAGTAATCCGCGACAGAGGCCGTGCGCGTGAACCGGGGGTCCACGACGATCAGCTTGGCGCCACGATGGGCTTTCGCCTCGGTCACCCATTTGAAGCCGCAGGGATGGGCTTCAGCGGCATTGCCGCCCATGACGATGACAAGGTCGGTATTCTTGATGTCGGTCCAGGGATTCGTCATCGCTCCGCGGCCAAAGGTCGGGCCCAAACTGGACACCGTGGGGCCGTGTCAAACGCGCGCCTGGTTATCGAAGCCGACGATCCCCATGGCCCTGACCACCTTGTAGGTCAGCCACGCGGTCTCGTTCGTTGTCGCCGATGCGGCAAGGAAACCCGACGAGGTCCAGCGATTGACGGGCACGCCAAGATCGTTGGTCAGGACCATATTCGCGTCCCGGTCGTCCTTCAGGGCGCGGGCGATCTTGTCGAGCGCCTCCTCCCAGCTGATTTCCTCGAGCCGGTCGGCTCCGGGGCGGCGGATGCGGGGCTGGGTCAGGCGCGTCTCGGACAGCACCGTGTCCTTCAGCGCCGCGCCCTTGGGGCAAAGCGTGCCGCGGTTCGTCGGATGGTCGGCATCGCCCTCGATATGGACGATCTCGGCCTTTTCGCCGGCGGCAAGATCACCCTTGGAGTAGATGAGGATGCCGCAGGCAACCGAACAATAGGTGCAAGTGTTGCGCGTCTCGGTCGTCGATGCCAGCTTGAAGGCGCGGACATGGGCCTGTTCGGCCGCCTCCGCCTCACCAAAACCCATAGCCCCGAGCGATGTGGCCGCGACGCCTGCACCCGCGAGCTTCAGAAAGCCGCGACGTGAGAGGTCGATATTCATCGTGCCCCCTTTTTGCCTGTCAAATGGATAGGTATTGCCAGCATGCCTCCCGGCCAATCGGCTTGTCAAGCAAAGCGATGCGCGAAGCCCGTCGAGGGGCCTCGCATTAAATTGATGAAATCGCTTTGAAATGAGAGGGGGGAAGAGTGATCCTCAGGCCTCGACCGCGACCGCTCCGATCGGGTGCGAGCAGCAGGCAAGGATATAGCCGGCCTCGATGTCCTCGTCAGAGATCCCGCCGTTATGGACCATATGCACCTCGCCCGAGGTCTTGCGGATCTTGCAGGTGCCGCAAAGCCCGAAGGTGCAGCCCGAGGGGATGTTCAGCCCGTTCGACTTGGCCACGCCAAGAACGGTGTCCGTCTCGGTGCATTTCACCGTCAGGCCCGAGGCGGCGAAGGTGATCTGGGCCTGGCTCGCTTCGTCCGGCACGACATCCTCGATCACCGGGGCCTCGGCTTCGTTGCGGACCGGGGCGCCGAAACTCTCCTGATGATAGCGGTCCATGTCGTAGCCAAGGGCGACCAGCATGTCGCGGACCGCCTGCATGAAGGGCTCGGGCCCGCAGCAGAACACCTCGCGCTCAAGATAATCCGGCGCCATCAGCCCCAGCATGATCTGGTTGAGCCGCCCGCGATAGCCGTGCCATGTGCGGAAGGGATCGGCTTCCTCGACCGTGAAGCGCAGCTGCAACCCCGGAACGCGATCCGCCATCTGCTCAAGCCGCTGGCGGAAGATCATGTCGCTGGGACTGCGCGCGGCATGGACGAAGATGATGTCCGGCATTTCGCCCGAATCCCAGGCCCAGGTCGTCATCGACATCATCGGCGTGATGCCGGAACCGGCCGAGATGAACAGATATTTCGGCGCTTCGTGGCGGATGAAGCTGAAGATCCCGGCGGGGCCGAAGGCCCTGAGCCGCATGCCGGGACGCAAATGGTCCAGCATCCAGCGCCCGCCGATGCTGCCGGGCTGGGCCTTGACGGTGACCCCGATCGACAGCGGCCGCGAGGGGCTGGAGCTGATCGTATAGGTGCGCTGGACGTTCCCGCCGGGCAACGGCAGATCCAGCGTCACGAACTGGCCGGGCTGATAGTCGAAATACGATCCCGACGGCGCGCGGAAGGTGAAGGTCGCGGTGTCCGAGGTCTCGGGTACCACCATCGCACATTCCAGCGGTTCGTCGTCCTTCCATGGCCGGTCGCCGAAAGCCTTGACCAGAACCGCCATTATTCCGCCGCCATCGCGGGCGCTGGGTTCAGGCGGTTCGCCAAGAGCGAGGTATACCAGTCGACGAAGTGGATCACCCCTTCCTCCTGCGTCGGCGAATAGGGGCCGGGCTCATAGGCGGGAGAGCGGATGCCGTTCTGGTTCTCCTCGACGACGCGGCGGTCCTCGTCATTGGTGGCAAGCCAGACCTCGGTCAGCTGCTGGAGGTCGTAATCCTTGCCCTCGACGGCATCCTTGTGGACCAGCCACTTGGTCGTCACCTCGGTCTCGGTCGGGCTGATGGGCAGCAGGCGGAAGACGATCGCGTGGTCCGGCAGGAAGTGGTTCCAGCTGGACGGGAAGTGATAGAACATCAGGCTGCCCGCATCGGCCCAGGGCATACTGCCCATCAGCCGGGAGACAGCAGACTTGGTCGACATGGTGAAGCTCTCGGCATTGTCGAGCAGCGGCACGCGCGCAAGGCGCCATTGCATGTCGGCCTGATTGACGAAACGCGCCGGCACCCCGGCCTCGTCGCAACGGTCCCAATGGGCAAGGATCTCGGGCGAGGCGGCGTTCGGCCCCTCCATCACCGTCATCAGCGGGTTGTCGGAATAGCTGCGGCACAGCGAGGGATGCGAGCCGCTGCAATGATAGCATTCGCGGTTGTTCTCGATCACCAGCTTCCAGTTGCCTTTCTCGACGATGGTGGAGGAGAAGGCGACCTTGCTGTCGGCCAGACCGCTGGGCACAAGATAGCTCATCAGATGCTTGGCAAGATCGGCGATCGGCGGCGGCACCTGGGCCAGGCAGACGAAGATCATGCCGTTCAGGTCGATGCAATGAACCGGCTTCAGCCCGAATTTCGACGCATCGAAATCGTCGCCCATGTCGCGGGCGTAGAGAAGCTTGCCGTCCAGCTCGTAGGTCCATTGATGATAAGGGCAGACCAGCTTCGGGGTCGAGCCGCTGGCCTTCGAGCAGAGGCGCTGGCCCCGATGGCGACAGACATTGTGGAAGGCGCGGATCTTGCCATCCCCTCCGCGGATGATCAGGACCGGAAAGGCGCCGACCTGCATGGTCGCATAGTTCCCGGTCTTGGGCACTTCACAGGCCGGGATGGCAAAGAGCCATTCCTTGTACCAGATCTGCTCGAGATCGGCATCAAACACGCCCGGATCGCAGTAGAGATCGCGCGTCAGCGCATGGTTCTTCTGCCGATTGACGAGCTGGGACAGGATTTCGGTGTTGTTCAGCATGGCTGGCTTCCATTGGCTGGGCGAGGGCGTCTTTAGCGCGAGGTTTGCATCGGATTGTGCCGTCGCAATCCGCCAAATGCGACATTCCGAGGACGAAATCTGACCTTCGCAGACTCCGCCATCAGCCCGGATCGCCCGACCGCTGAATAACCCTGTGGAGGAATCGGGTGCGACTCACGAGGGCGAATCTGTGGGAATCACCCTGGCCTGTTCCCGGTTGTGGATTACCCCTGCGAACGGGAGGGGAACCCCGGCGAGTTTTCCCCATGTTGAGAACTGGTATGCCACTTTCCACAGCCTGTGAGTGAATCAACTTTTCACAATCTTATCCACAGGACGATACTTTGTAAGTATTTGGTTTATATTGATAAATATGTTAACAAACCATTTACGTTCAAGTTTTCCCCAATGCTTTGGTCTGGGGATTTCGTCCGTGAAACAATGGTATCCAGTCATCCACAGGACCTATCACTACATCAATCTTCTTTCTCTTTATCTTCATTGATAGAGGCTTGGTGCATCTGGAGGTCCCATGCTCGATCTGCTCTCCCTGTATTACCCTTGGGTTAAAGCCCTTCACGTCATGGCGGTCATCGCGTGGATGGCGGGGCTGTTCTACCTTCCGCGACTGTTCGTTTATCACGTCGAACGCGGGACCAGTCCCCAGGGCGAACCTGCGGCTTCTCTGGCGATCATGGAGGATAAGCTCCTGCGGCTGATCATGAGGCCGGCGATGATCCTGACCTGGATCGCGGGTCTCATGCTGGTTGCGACACCGGGAATCGTTGACTGGACGATGGTCTGGCCATGGAGCAAGGCTGCGGCCGTCATTGCCATGACCTGGTTTCACATGTGGCTGGCGGTCCAGAGAAAGGCGATATTGGCTGGGCAAGGGCTTCCCGGCCGACGCTACCGGCTGATGAACGAACTGCCCACCGTGCTGATGGTGGTGATCGTGCTTTCGGTGATTGTGAAGTTCTGAGAATTGACTCCCGAGGGGAATCTTCCTATCTGGGCTTCAACCGCCGTCCGGCGGCCGTTTTCCATTCACAATTTCTACTGTGGCGCGATCCGCTGATCCGTTGCGTCTATGGGCCTGATATGACCGAAGAACGTCTGAACCTGTCCGATCTGAAGGCGAAAAGCCCCGCTGACCTGCTGGCCATGGCCGAGGAGTGGGAGATCGAGAACGCCTCGACCATGCGCAAGGGCGAGATGATGTTCTCGGTCCTGAAGGAGCATGCGGAAGAGGGATGGGACATCGGCGGCGACGGCGTGCTTGAGGTCGTCCAGGACGGCTTCGGCTTCCTGCGCTCGACCGAGGCGAACTATCTGCCCGGCCCGGACGATATCTATGTCAGCCCGGACATGATCCGGCAGCATTCGCTGCGCACTGGCGATACTGTCGAGGGCGTGATCCGCGCTCCCGGCGAGAATGAGCGGTATTTCGCACTGACGAAGGTTGAGAAGATCAACTTCGAGGACCCGGAAAAGGCCCGCCACAAGGTTGCATTCGACAACCTGACGCCGCTTTATCCGAACGAGCGTCTGAAGATGGAAATCGAGGATCCGACGATCAAGGATCGCTCGGCCCGGATCATCGACCTCGTCGCCCCGATCGGGAAGGGGCAGCGCTCGCTGATCGTGGCGCCGCCGCGAACCGGTAAAACGGTGCTTTTGCAGAATATCGCGCATTCGATCGAGAAAAATCATCCTGAATGCTATCTCATCGTCCTGCTGATCGACGAGCGCCCCGAAGAGGTGACCGATATGCAGCGTTCGGTGAAGGGCGAGGTGATCTCTTCGACCTTCGACGAGCCTGCCAGCCGACACGTCGCAGTGTCGGAGATGGTGATCGAAAAGGCCAAGCGTCTTGTCGAGCATAAACGAGATGTTGTTATTCTCCTCGATTCTATCACAAGACTTGGTAGGGCATTCAACACGGTCGTGCCGAGCTCTGGCAAGGTGCTGACCGGCGGCGTGGATGCGAATGCGCTGCAAAGGCCGAAACGCTTCTTCGGTGCGGCACGGAATATCGAAGAGGGTGGATCGCTGACGATCATCGCGACCGCGCTGATCGACACCGGCTCGCGCATGGACGAGGTGATCTTCGAAGAGTTCAAGGGCACCGGCAACAGCGAGATCGTCCTTGACCGCAAGGTCGCCGATAAGCGGGTCTTCCCGGCCATGGATATCCTCAAATCCGGCACGCGAAAGGAAGAACTGCTGGTCGATTCGAAAGATCTGCAGAAGACTTATCTTCTGCGTCGCATCCTCAACCCGATGGGTACGACAGATGCGATCGAATTCCTGCTTTCGAAGATGAAGCAGACCAAGACCAACAGTGAGTTCTTTGATTCCATGAACGCCTGACGGCGCGGAGGATGCGGTGGACACGATCTTTGCCGAGGCGACGCCGCCCGGTCGAGGAGGCGTTTCGGTCGTTCGTTTGAGCGGCCCGGAGTCGCGCATTGTCCTGCAATCGCTGACCGGTGCCGTGCCGCAAGCGCGGCGCGCTTATCTTCGCGCGCTTCGTGACGGTGATGACCTGATCGACCACGCCCTTGTCATGTGGTTCGAGGAAGGCCACAGCTTTACCGGCGAGGAAGTTGCGGAATTTCATCTACATGGCGCGCCGGTCATTGCGAACCGCTTGACCCAGGCATTGCTTGCGCGTGGCTTGCGTCGCGCCGAAGCGGGCGAGTTTACGCGGCGAGCATTCCTGAACGGCCGCATGGACCTCGCGGAAGCGGAGGGTCTGGCAGACCTGCTATCGGCTGAAACCGAAGCTCAGCGTCGGCTGGCGATGAAGTCGACCGACGGAGAGCTGGGCCGGAAGGTCGAGGAGTTGCGTGCAAAACTCGTGCGCGCGGGCGCGCTGGTCGAGGCCAGTATCGACTTTGCCGACGAAGAAGTACCCGAGGATGTGCCGGCCGAGGTTTTTGACCTGATCCGATCCTCCCGTGCCGAGATTGCGGCGATGCTGGAAAGTTATCCAGCTACCGAGCGGCTGCGGCAGGGCTATGAGGTCGCGATCATCGGCCCGCCAAATGCCGGTAAATCCAGTCTTATCAATAGAATAGCGAAGCGAGAGCTTGCGCTTGTTTCGGATATCGCGGGCACGACACGCGATATCCTTGAGCTTCGCACCGATCTGAAGGGATTGCCGGTTACGTTTCTGGATACGGCAGGTATGCGGGAAAGCGCTGATCCGATCGAAGCGATGGGAGTGCAGCGGGCGCTGCGCCGCGCCGAAGATGCGGACCTGCGAATCCTTCTCTCCGAAGAGGCTGACGGGGCTGGCGCTGCCGAGGAGGGCGACCTGATCGTCCGATCGAAGGCGGACTTGTCGGCGGGCAACACCCTCTCGGTCTCGGCAAAGACCGGTGAGGGTATTTCTGAATTGCTGGATCTGGTTTATGATCGACTGCGGGTCAGGGCGGCAAAATCCGGTCTCATCGGGCATCGCCGCCAGGCCGAGGCATTGGAGAGAGCGCTGCGTTCCCTCGCCGTCAGTGAGGAAATGGCGCCGGAGTTTCTTGCAGAATCACTCCGGGAAGCGTCATTTACGCTGGCCTCGCTTCTAGGAAGAATCGGGGCGGAAGACTATCTCGACGAAATCTTCTCTTCGTTCTGTATCGGGAAATAGGGTGTTTCACGTGAAACAGTTTGACGTGGTCGTAGTGGGTGGAGGTCATGCCGGTCTGGAGGCCGCGATGGCGGCTGCCCGGATGGGGGCCGATACCGCACTGGTGAGCCTTTCCCTGGAAGATTTCGGCACCATGTCCTGCAATCCGGCGATTGGCGGGCTTGGGAAGGGACACCTCGTTCGCGAAGTCGACGCGATGGACGGGGCAATGGGCCTGCTGGCGGATGCGGCGGGGATCCAGTTTCGTCTGCTGAATCGTCGCAAGGGCCCGGCGGTGCAAGGGCCGCGTGCTCAATCGGACCGCAAGCTCTATAAGCAAGCGGCGAAGAAGCTGGTTGAAGGTCAAGCGGGACTGACAGCGGTGCTGGGCGAGGTGACCCGGATCGAGCATGGCCCGGATGGCGTGCGAGGCGTGGTTCTAAGTGATGGCACGGAATTGGTTTCACACCAGGTCGTCTTGACGGCGGGCACCTTCCTGAATGGCCTGATCCACATCGGAGATAAGACGAAACGGGCCGGACGTTGGGGATCTGCTGCTTCTATCGAGCTTGCGGAATCTTTGTGGCCGCTTTCATTGCCGCTGGGTCGATTGAAAACGGGGACGCCGCCCCGTCTGCTCCGATCGACGATTGACTGGGATAGTCTGCCGAAGCAACCGGGCGACGATGATCCGGTGCTCTTTTCGTATCTTAGTGACGGGCCGCTGGTCGAACAGGTCAGTTGTGCCGTCACCCATACAAATACGCGCACTCACGACGTTATTCGAGAGAATCTCGGTCGGTCTGCGATGTATGGCGGCAGAATCGAGGGAGTTGGACCGCGCTACTGCCCTTCGATCGAGGATAAAATTGTCCGTTTCGGCGATAAAGACTCGCATCAGATCTTCCTGGAGCCCGAAGGCTTGGACTCCGACTTGGTCTATCCCAACGGAATTTCCACTTCCTTGCCGGAGGATGTGCAGCTTACCTATGTGCGCTCCATTCGCGGCCTTGAAAATGTCGAGATTGTCCAACCCGGCTACGCAGTTGAGTATGATTATATTGATCCGAGGGCACTGAACCCTGCGCTCGAGGTGAAAACCATGCCCGGACTGTTCCTCGCGGGGCAGATCAACGGCACGACCGGTTATGAAGAGGCCGCGGCGCAGGGGCTGGTGGCCGGTTTGAACGCAGCATTGAGGGCTCAGGGCCGTCCCGCTACGCATTTCAGCCGTTCGGAAAGCTATATCGGAGTTATGATCGATGATCTCGTGACTCGCGGCGTGAGTGAGCCCTATCGGATGTTCACTTCGCGGGCTGAATTCAGACTCTCTTTGCGCGCCGACAACGCCGATCAGCGCCTGACACCGCTTGGACTGGGGCTTGGCTGCGTTGGCGAGGCGCGGGAAGCGAGCTACTCCGATAAGATGCAGCGTTATTCCGTGGCACGGGATCGCGCCGAGCGTGTGAGTTTCACACCATCGGAACTGCGGCAAGCGGGAATTGAGGTTCGTCAGGACGGAAGCCGGCGCAGCTTGCTGGCGCTTCTGGGGCAGCAGGATATCGATCGAAGCAGGGTCGTGGATCTGGACCATCAGTTTGCCTCGACTGATACGCGCACGCTACAACAACTGGCGACTGATGCCCTCTATAGGCAGTATACGGATCGGCAGGAGAGGGACGCCACCATCCTGCGCAAGGAGGAAGCGGTCAAAATTCCCGCCGATTTCGTATATGATCGGATTTCAGGGCTTTCGAACGAGCTTAAGGCAAAGTTGAAGCGCTTTGCGCCGTCCACGCTCGCAGCTGCGGCAAGTATCGAAGGGATGACGCCAGCTGCGCTGACACTCATTCTCGCGATCCTCCGGTCCGGCGAGAAACGTGCAGCAAGATGACTGTTTCACGTGAAACAGAAGCGCTTCAGAAATATGCTTCGCTGATCCGAAAATGGAATCCTGCGATCAACCTTGTGGCGCCGTCCACGCTGAGCGAGGTCGAAATCAGGCATATCGCTGATTGCCGACAACTTGTGGAAGCGTCGCGGGAGGCCGTCGGAACATGGGCCGATCTGGGAAGCGGAGGCGGACTCCCTGGAATAGTTGTCGCCATATGTCGGCCCGATCTCGAGGTTTCCTTGGTGGAAAGCGACAAAAGAAAGTCTGCCTTCCTGCGGACCGTGACCCGAGAGCTAGCTTTGACCAACGTAAACATCGTTACAGAGCGTATCGAGGAGGCAAAGCCGCTTTCTTCCGCGAATGTCAGCGCACGCGCGCTTGCCCCGCTCCCCCTCCTGATGTCATATGTAGCGAGACATCTGGTTGAAGGCGGGAGAGCATGGCTCATGAAGGGCAGAAACTGGTCATCTGAGGTGGATGAAGCCCGGAAACAATGGCAATTCGCTCTTCGGGTTCACCAAAGTGAAACCGATCCTGATGCAGCAATCCTGGAGATAGCGGATATATGCCATGGTTGAAACAAGGATCATCGCGGTCGCGAACCAGAAGGGTGGGGTGGGAAAGACCACCACCGCGATCAATCTGGCTGCTGCATTGGCAGAGAATGGGCACAAGGTTGCGATTATCGACCTCGATTCGCAGGGAAACGCTTCGACCGGACTTGGCGTTCCGCCCGAGGAGAGAGATCTGACCTCCTATGATCTTCTGACGGCGGATGCGGGTCTTGTCGAATGCATGATTCCCACGCGAATTGATAATCTCAGCCTTGTTCCGTCCAGCCGTGATTTGTCCTCGGTCGATTTCGAAATTTCCAATCGGCCGGGCCGGACCCAACTCCTCCGCCGGAAACTGGCGCATGGCGCTGATCTTGAATATCTTTTGATCGATTGCCCGCCGGCGCTTGGTCTTCTGACGGTGAATGCCATGGTGGCTGCTGGAAGCGTTCTGGTGCCCCTTCAGGCAGAGTTCTATGCCCTTGAAGGGCTGTCGCAACTGCTGATGACGGTGCGTGAGGTTCGGCAGACAGCCAATCCCGATCTGAGGATCGAGGGCGTGTTGCTGACCATGTCGGACAACCGCAACAATCTCTCGCAGCAGGTCGAGGCGGATGCCCGGAACACGCTATCGGGGCTGGTCTATAACACGGTTATTCCGCGCAACGTGCGTCTGTCCGAGGCGCCGTCGCATGCTCTGCCGGTTCTGCATTACGATCCGGGTTCCAAGGGCAGTATCGCCTATCGGGAGCTTGCCAAGGAATTTCTGGCCAGACAATTCGTGACAGCCTAGGGGGAACGCCATGTCAGAGAACAAGCTTGAGAAGAGAGGGCTGGGGCGTGGGTTGTCGGCATTGATGGCCGATGTCGACCTGATACCCTCCGAAAGGCCGATGCCGCGGCAACTGCTGCCTGTCGAGCAGATCACGCCCAATCCAGACCAGCCCCGCCGCAGTTTCGCCCAGGAATCGTTGCAGGAGCTGGCAGATTCGCTTCGTCAGCGCGGAATGTTGCAGCCTCTGATCGTCCGCCCGCATCCGAGCGATCGGGGACTTTATCAGATCGTCGCAGGTGAGCGTCGCTGGCGCGCGGCGCAACTCGCCCAATTGCACGACGTTCCGGTTATCGTCCGAGAGCTCAGCGATACGGAAGTTCTCGAGATTGCCATCGTGGAGAATATCCAGCGCGCCGACCTCAACGCGATCGAGGAAGCCGCTTCCTATCGCCAACTGATGGATCGCTTCGGGCATACGCAGGAAAAGCTTGCCGAGGCTTTGAACAAGAGCCGCAGCCACATCGCCAACCTGTTGAGATTGCTGAACCTTCCAGATCAGGTCCAGAACTGGCTGAAGGAAGGCAAGCTGACTGCCGGTCATGCCCGCGCACTGATCACGGCGCCCAATGCGGTGGAACTGGCCCGCAAGGTGATCGAAAAGAACCTGTCGGTTCGCGAGACCGAGGAACTGGTTCGCCGGCAGGCAGAGGCCGCGAAGCAAAAACCTGCATCGCGCCGGCCCGAAAAGGATGCCGATACCAGGGCGCTCGAAAGCGATCTGTCTGCGCACCTGAAAATGCGCGTGGCGATCAATCATTCGGGGCAGGAAGGCGGACAGCTTGTCATTGCCTATAAGGATCTGGATCAGCTCGATCGGCTTTGTCAGATGCTCGGTAACTGACTAGATATAGTCAGCCAGCAACATCGTACCCCTAGATAAGCTAAAACCCCGGATCGAAATCCGGGGTTTTGTGAACTTTGTGCTTCGGATCAGGACGCCGGATTTGAACTGACGCCGACCTTGGCGGGGCGCAGCAGGCGGTCGTGCAGCATGAAACCGTCGCCCATGACCTGGATGATGTTGCCGGCGATGGTGCCCGGAACCGGGGCCTCGAACATCGCCTCATGCAGCGTCGGATCGAACTTGTCGCCGATCTCGGGCTTGACGATATGGATGCCATGCTTGGCGAATACATTCCCCAGTTCGCGCAGCGTCAGTTCGACACCCTCGATCAGTGCGGCGGCATTTGCCCGCTGCTCGTCATTGACGGATTCGAGGGCGCGCGTCAGCGCGTCGTGCACCGGCAGCAGGTCGCGGGCAAGGCGCGATCCGCCATATTGCTCGGCCTCGCGGCGGTCCTTGTCGGCCCGCTTGCGTGCATTTTCCGCATCCGCCAGGGCGCGCATGAACTTGTCCCTCAGGCTATCCCGTTCGGCAGTCAGGGCTTCGATCTCCAGTGCGGCGCCCTCGGCAGCCTCGGGCAGGGACTCGGGGAAATCCTCGTCATCGAGGGGGTTTGCATTCGGATACTCGTTCGTCATGTCCTTCATCCTTTCCGGCCAGAGATGATCCGGCCGACGAGCTGCGCAGTATAATCAACGATCGGCACGATCCTTCCGTAATTCAGCCTCGTTGGGCCGATCACGCCGACCGCGCCAACGATCTTACGGTCGGCATTCATATAGGGAGAAACGACGAGAGATGAACCGGAAAGTGAAAAAAGCTTGTTCTCGGACCCGATGAAGATGCGCACGCCCTCGCCATGCTCGGCAAGTTCAAGGAATTCGGCAATGTCCCGCTTCCGCTCGAGGTCGTCGAAAAGCGTCCGTATGCGGTCGAGGTCCGCCAGTTCATGTGCAAGTAGGTTGGCGCGTCCGCGAACGATCAGCCGCGGGTCGGGGCCGTCGTCATTCCACATGGCAAGGCCCGAGGCGATCAGTTCTGCCGCCGCCTTATCGAGCTGCTGACGGCTCGCCTCGACCTCTTTCGAGATGCCCTGCCGCAGATCCGCCAGCGTCCGCCCCTCCGCCACTGCATTGAGGAAATTGGCCGCCTCCCGCATAGAACTGGCCGTATACCCCGCAGGGGGCGAAAAGACCCGGTTTTCGACCCGCCCATCGGCAAAGACCAGCACCACCAGCGCCCGATCAGGGGCGAGGCTCACGAACTCGATATGGCGAACCGGCGCTTCCTGTTTCGGCATCAGCACCAGCGAGGCGCCATGCGTCAGCGTCGACAGCGCGGTGCTGAGCCGGTCCAGCCTCGCGCCGGTATCGCCGCGTTCATCGGCCAGTGTCTCCTGGATCATCTCCCGGTCGGTGGGCGAGACCGGCCCCGCCTCCATCAGCCCGTCGACGAAAAGGCGCAGGCCAAGCTGCGTGGGCATCCGCCCGGCCGAGACATGGGGATGGTCCAGCAGACCCAGATGCTCCAGATCCTGCATGACATTGCGGATGGTCGCGGCACTGACGCGCTCGGTCATGTCGCGGGTCAGTGTGCGCGATCCGACGGGTTCGCCGGTCGCAAGATAGGCTTCGACCACCCGGCGAAACACCTCGCGCGAGCGGTCGTTCAGATCGGAAAGCAGGGCGGTCTCTGGCATGATGGCTCAAGCTGATCGTTCACGGGGTTGCGGTCAGGGGCAGGCGACCTGTATTTGAACAGCAAAACCCCCGAAAGGAATGACCGATGCGACCCTCTGGCCGGAATTTAAGCGATATGCGTCCGATTTCAATCGAAACGGGCGTGATGCGCCACGCCGAGGGCTCGTGTCTGATCTCGTGCGGGGACACGCGCGTCCTCTGCTCGGCCACGATCGAGGAGAAGGCGCCGCCCTTTCTGAAGGGTTCGGGGCAGGGTTGGGTGACTGCGGAATACGGAATGCTGCCCCGCGCGACCAATTCCCGCAACCGGCGCGAGGCCGCGGCGGGCAAGCAATCCGGCCGCACGCAGGAGATCCAGCGCCTGATCGGCCGCGCGCTTCGCGCCGGCATCGACCGCCGCGCGCTTGGCGAGCGTCAGATCGTGATCGATTGCGACGTGATCCAGGCCGATGGCGGCACCCGCTGCGCCTCGATCACTGGCGGCTGGGTCGCGCTGCGGCTTGCCGTCAACAAGCTGCTGACGGCGGGTGTCATCAGTACCGACCCGATCATGGATCATGTGGCGGCGGTTTCCTGCGGCATCTATGCCGGCCAGCCGATCCTCGACCTCGACTATGCCGAGGACAGCGAGGCGGGGACTGACGGCAACTTCATCCTGACCGGATCGGGCCGCCTGATCGAAGTCCAGATGTCGGCCGAGGGCGCCACCTTCTCGCGCCCCGAGATGAACCAGCTTCTCGACCTCGCCGAGGGCGGGATTGCAGAACTCGTTGCTGCTCAGAAAGCGGCAATCGCATGAGGAAGCTGGGCGAGCGAAAACTGCTTGTCGCGACCCATAACAGCGGCAAGCTGGATGAAATCCGCGCGATGATGGCCCCGCACGGGATCGAGGTGACCTCGGCGGGAGAGATGGGTCTGGCCGAGCCCGAGGAAACCGAGTCGAGCTTTATCGGCAATGCCCGCATCAAGGCCCGCGCCGCGGTCGAGGCGACGGGCCTGCCGGTTCTGGCCGATGACAGCGGGATCACCGTGGACGGGCTTGACGGCGCGCCGGGGGTCTATACCGCCGACTGGGCCGAGACGCCGAATGGCCGGGACTTCATGCAGGCGATGACCCGCACCTGGAACGAGCTTGAGGCGCGCTCCGCCCCTCACCCCCGCACCGCCCAGTTCCGGGCGACCCTGATCCTGATGTGGCCCGATGGGCATGAGGAGATCTTCGAGGGTGTCGCGCCCGGTCGCCTGACCTGGCCGCCGCGCGGGGCAGAGGGTCACGGCTATGACCCGATCTTCATTCCCGACGGCCACGATCTGACCTATGCCGAGATGAAGCCCGAGGAGAAGAACCGCATCAGCCACCGCGCCGATGCCTTCCGCAAGCTGGAGGCCGCCCTTGGTTAGGATATCGACCGGCTCTCCGTTCGAGGCCGCGCTGGGATACAGCCGCGCCGTGGTCAAGGGGCCGTGGTGCTTCGTTTCGGGCACGACCGGCTATGACTATGCCGCGATGCAGATGCCCGAAAGCGCCGCCGATCAGGCCCGCAATGCCTTCGCGACCATCTTCGACACGCTGCGCAAGGCGGGATTCGCGCCCGAGGACATCGTGAGGGTGCAATACACGATCGTCGATCCCGGTTTGGTTGACGAAATCGCTCCGGTTCTGGGCGAGGCGATGAAGGTTGCGTTACCTGCGGCCACGATGGTTGTCGCGGGCCTCATCAAACCCGAAATGAAGGTCGAGATCGAGGTTACAGCGTTCAAGGAATGACAGCCGCCGCCGCAATCCCACAAAGTGACCCCCTTGCCCAGGACTGGCGGGCAGGGGGATTTGCGCTTTATGTCCATTGGCCATTCTGCGCCTCGAAATGCCCCTATTGCGATTTCAACAGCCATGTCGCCGCGACGATCGACCAGCGCCGCTGGCTTCAGGCCTATCGCAGTGAGCTGGCGCGGCTGGGGCGCGAATTGCCGGGACGCGTGCTGAACAGTATCTTCTTTGGCGGCGGCACCCCCAGCCTGATGAACCCCGAAACCGTCGCCGGCGTGATCGAGGCGGCGCGGGCTGAGTGGCCCTTCGCCAATGATATCGAGATCACGCTGGAGGCGAACCCCACCAGTGTCGAGATGGGGCGTTTCCGGGCCTATGCCGATGGCGGCGTCAACCGTATCTCGATGGGCGTGCAGGCGCTCAACGACGAGGACTTGCGGCGGCTGGGCCGGATGCACAGCGTGGCCGAGGCGCGCGCCGCCTTCGACATTGCCCGCGATTGCTTCGACCGCGTCAGTTTCGACCTGATCTATGCCCGGCAGGATCAGGACCGCGCGCATTGGCGGCGCGAGCTGACCGAAGCGCTGTCGATGGCCGTCGACCACCTCTCGGCCTATCAACTGACGATCGAGCCGGGCACCGCATTTGGCGCCCGCCATGCCCGCGGCGGTCTCAAGGGGCTGCCAGACGACGATCTCTCGGCCGACATGTATCTCGACACGCAGGAAATCTGCGCGGCTGCCGGGATGCCGGCCTATGAGATCTCGAATCACGCGCGTTCCGGGGCGGAAAGCCGGCACAATCTGGTCTATTGGCGTCAGGGCGACTGGGCGGCCGTCGGGCCGGGGGCGCATGGCCGCCTGACGCTGCCCAATGGCCGCTGGGCGACTGAGGCCCATCTCGCGCCCGGCGCATGGCTGGACGCGGTCGAGGGCAAGGGCAGCGGCGACAGCCTGCGCGACTGCCTGACGCTCTCGGACCGGGCGGTCGAATATCTGCTGATGTCGCTCAGGCTTGCTGAAGGGATGGAGCTTTCGCGCTATGCCGCGCATGGGGCGAGGCTGCCGCAAGATCGCGTCGCGGATCTGATCGGGCTTGGTCTGGTCGAAACCCGGAACGACCGGCTTGCAGCGACGGCCATCGGCCGCCCTGTCCTGAACGGCATCTTGCGCGAATTGGCGGAGTAGCATGCGTTTCCTCTGGCTCGCGCTTGGTTGGCTCTCCCTGACGGTCGGGGTGATCGGGGCGATTCTGCCGGTGATGCCAACGGTGCCCTTCCTGCTGATCGCGGTCTGGGCCTTTGCCAAATCCTCGCCCCGGCTCAGCGCCCGGATCATGCGGCACCCGACCTTCGGGCCGGCCCTGCGCAACTGGCGCAAGCGCGGCGTGATCGGGCGTCCGGCCAAGATCTGGGCGACGGTGGCCATGGCCTGCGGCGTGGGCTGGTCGCTTTATTTTGGGCTGGATCCGCGCCTGATTGTCGCGCAGGCGCTGGTTTGCAGCGCGGTCGCGCTGTGGTTGGTGACGCGGCCGGAATCCTGACCGCGTTACAACCTTTTGCCCACTTGCCTGCGCCCTTCTGCGGCGCAAACTGCGCTCACTGGTGCCGGTCAAGGCCCAGGGTCTATCGGAGGGAGGACCATGAGCGACACTTCCGGGGTAAAGATCCACCCCGCCGTTGATAACGGCATCAAACCAGCCACGCCGGGATTTTCCGGCGGTGAGCTTCACTGCAAATGTTCCAGCAATCCGGTGCGCGTCTCGGTCAAGTCCCAGACCGCGCATAACCACGTCTGCGGATGCACCAAATGCTGGAAGCCCGAGGGCGCCATCTTTTCGCAGGTCGCCGTCGTCGGCCGCGATGCGGTCGAGGTGCTGAGCGGCGCCGAGAAGCTCGAGATCGTCAACAAGGACGCCCCGATCCAGCGTCATCGCTGCAAGGACTGCGGCGTTCACATGTATGGCCGGATCGAGAATACCGAGCATCCGTTCTATGGCCTCGATTTCGTCCATACCGAGCTTTCGGATCAGGACGGCTGGTCGGCGCCGGAATTTGCCGCCTTCGTCAGCTCGGTCATCGAATCGGGTGTCGATCCCAGCCGCATGGCGGGCATTCGCGCGAGGCTTCGCGAATTGGGGCTGGAGCCCTATGACGCGCTCTCGCCGCCGCTCATGGACGCGATCGCGACGCATATCGCCAAGAAATCGGGTGCACTCGCGGCTTGACGGCCCCCGTTTTCGCAGCAAGCAGGGGGTCGGTCGTTCCGGCCCCCGAAACCATGACCGCGGACGCGGTCTGGTCAGGGTCTTGAAAAGACATTCAGTGGCCACCCCGGCCAAGACGCAAGGAGATCATCAATGAGAACACGCGCAGCCGTAGCACTTGAGGCCGGCAAGCCGCTGGAGGTCATGGAGGTCAATCTCGAGGGGCCGAAGGCCGGCGAGGTGATGATCGAGATCAAGGCGACCGGCATCTGCCACACCGACGAATTCACCCGCTCGGGCGCTGACCCCGAGGGGCTGTTCCCCTCGATCCTCGGCCATGAAGGCGCGGGCATCGTGGTCGAGGTCGGGCCGGGCGTCACCACCGTGAAGCCGGGCGACCATGTCATCCCGCTCTACACCCCCGAATGCCGCCAATGCGCGTCCTGCCTGTCGGGCAAGACCAACCTCTGCACCGCGATCCGCGCGACGCAGGGGCAGGGGCTGATGCCGGACGGAACCTCGCGCTTCTCGATGCTCGACGGCACGCCGATCCATCACTACATGGGCTGCTCGACCTTCTCGAACTTCACCGTGCTGCCGGAAATCGCGGTCGCGAAAGTGCGCGAGGACGCGCCCTTCGACAAGATCTGCTATATCGGCTGCGGCGTCACCACCGGCATCGGCGCGGTGATCAACACGGCGAAGGTCGAAATCGGGGCGAAAGCCGTGGTCTTCGGTCTGGGCGGCATCGGCCTCAACGTGATCCAGGGCCTGCGGCTTGCCGGCGCCGACATGATCATCGGCGTCGATCTGAACGACGAGAAGAAGGCCATGGCCGAGCATTTCGGCATGACCCATTTCGTCAACCCGAAGAACGTCGAGAATGTCGTGGCCGAAATCGTCAACATGACGAAAACGCCCTTCGACCAGATTGGCGGCGCCGATTACAGCTTCGACGCGACCGGCAATACCAAGGTCATGCGCGATGCGCTGGAATGCACCCATCGCGGTTGGGGCCAGTCGGTCATCATCGGCGTGGCGGCGGCAGGCGCGGAAATCAGCACCCGTCCGTTCCAGCTGGTCACCGGCCGGGTCTGGAAAGGCACGGCATTCGGCGGCGCGCGCGGCCGGACCGATGTGCCGAAGATCGTCGACTGGTACATGGACGGCAAGATCGAGATCGACCCGATGATCACCCACACCATGCCGCTCGAGGACATCAACAAGGGCTTCGACCTGATGCATTCGGGCGAGTCGATCCGCTCGGTCGTCCTTTACTGATCCGAAACTGCTGCTTAGTTAAAAGGACGGCGGGGCCGCTGGTCCCGCCGTCGCCATGAGGAACAGAAGGAGCAGGCCGATGCGTCACCAATGGCTCGATAATGATGACGACGACGATGATGACGACGATCGCCCCCAGAAAGGCGAAAAGGACGAGGGTCTGGGCCTGCCCGAGGGCGACAAGATCGGCAAGCTCTACTTCAAGTCGCGCACGGTGATCGTCGCCGGCCCGATCAACGACAAGCTGGCGCAGCGCACCGTTGCGCATCTTCTGGCTTTGGCCGAAGACAGCGACGCGCCGATCAACATGCTGATTTCCTCGCCCGGCGGGCATGTGGAATCGGGGGACATGATCCATGACGTGATCAAGTTCATCCGTCCCACCGTGCGCACCATCGGTTCGGGCTGGGTCGCCTCGGCCGGCGCGCTGATCTTTGTCGCGGCGAAGAAGGAAAACCGCTACTGCCTGCCGAACACGCGCTTCCTGATCCACCAGCCTTCCGGCGGGATCGGCGGCACCTCCTCGGACATGATGATCCAGGCCGAGCAGGTCCGCCTGATGCGCGACCGCCTGAACCAGATCTTTGCCGAGGCGACCGGCCAGACGATCGAGCGGATCGAGAAGGACACCCAGCGCGACTTCTGGCTGAATACCCAGGAAGCCTTGGATTACGGCCTTCTGGGCAAGGTCATCCGCACGGTGGACGAGCTGAAATGACGAATGGCGGGACAGGGATCGTGATTCGTCCCGCCACCCCCGATGACCATGACGCGATCTGGAAGATCCTGGAGCCGGTCTATCGGGCGGGCGAGACCTATTGCATCCCCACCGACATCACCCGAGACGAGGCGCTGGCGGACTGGTTCGCCGCGCCTTTCACTGCCTTCGTGGCCGAGGTTGAGGGCCGCGTGTTGGGCGCCAGCCATGTCGGGCGCAACCGCCCCGGACCGGCAAGCCATGTCGCGAATGCAAGCTTCGCGACCCTTCCCGAGGCGCGGGGCAAAGGTATCGCGCGGGCGCTGGTGAATCACGCGATCGACTGGGCCGCCTCGCAGAGCTTCCGGGCGATGCAGTTCAACTTTGTCGTCTCGACCAACGCCGATGCGGTGCATTCCTGGCAGAAGGCCGGTTTCGAGATCGTTGGCCGTCTTCCCGGCGCCTTCCTGCACCCGCGCGAAGGCTATGTCGACGCGCTGGTGATGTATCGCGACCTGACCGCCCGCTGAGGGACCTGCGGGACCGGGCATCATGCCACGGCGCTGGACAGCCTGCTTCGGTTGAGGTTTGTTGACGGCAGTGTCCTTGCGGTCACGTGGGGCCAGCAAGCCAATCGTGGCAGAAAGCGCGGTTGTCGGTTGTCGGGTCCCCAGCAGAGTTGTTCTTGCACCGTCACAGGCGATCGTTTCGCTTCAAGGGAGATGACTGATGAGCTTCGAGACCGTTTCCGAGAATAGCAGTTTTGGCGGGACACAGGGTGTCTATCGCCACGAGTCGCAGGCGACCGGCACCGACATGACCTTCGCGGTCTATCTTCCGCCGGCGGCGAAGCACGGCAAGGTGCCGGTTCTCTGGTATCTCTCGGGCCTGACCTGCACGCATGAGAATGCGATGACCAAGGCGGGCGCGCAGGAATGGGCGGCCGAATATGACATCGCCCTGATCTTCCCCGATACCTCGCCGCGGGGCGAAGGGGTCGCGAATGACGAGGCCTTCGATCTGGGGCAGGGCGCGGGCTTCTATGTCGATGCGACGCAAGCGCCCTGGGCGCCGAATTTCCGCATGTGGCACTATGTGACGCATGAACTGCCCGAGCTGGTCTTTTCAAACTTCCAGCTCGACCGCGAGGCTCAGGGAATCACCGGCCATTCGATGGGCGGGCATGGCGCGCTGACCATCGCCATGACCATGCCCGAGCGTTACAAATCCGTCTCAGCCTTCGCGCCGATCAGCAATCCTTCGGAATCGGACTGGGGCCGCAAGCAGTTCACCGCCTATCTGGGAGAGGATCGTGCTGCCTGGAACCGCCATGACGCGACCGTGCTGATGCGCGAGCGCGGCTATCCGGGCGAGATCCTGATCGATCAGGGATCGGCGGACCAGTTCCTCGACCTCTTGAAGCCCGAGGCGCTGGGGCAGGCGATGCTGGCCCGGCGCCAGCCGGGAGAGTTTCGGATGCAGAAGGGCTATGACCACAGCTATTTCTTCGTCCAGACCTTCATCGCCGACCATATCCGCTGGCACGCCGAACGTCTGGGTTGATCGACCCTCGGACTTCTGCCGGTAAAGGCGAAGGGAATCCGCGGCGGGCCGGCCAGGCCCCCGCGATCACGAAGGCGATAGAATCGGCCCGGACCCTCGGGCAGGTAGAAATCCCGACCAAGTTTCCTCGTTTCCCTAAGACTTTAGTTTGGCGAGGCTGTCGGCTTCGTTGACGCAGGGGTAGCGCGGCAGGGAGACTCGGTCACAGGGATGGCCACCCCGCGAGGAGGAGTCGCGCTGGCCTGAAAGCGGAGGGAAATCATGAAGAAACTGATCAAGGGCGCCGCTCTGGCGTTGCTGCTGTCTGGCACCTCGGCACTGGCCAACGACAGCGTTCTGGCAGAGATCGGAAAGCCCGAGCAATGGGCGATCCAGACCGGCGACTACGCGAACACGCGCTATTCGACGCTCGACAAGATCAACAAGGACAACGTCAAGGACCTGCGGGTGGCTTGGACCTTCTCGACCGGCGTGCTGCGCGGCCATGAAGGATCGCCGCTGGTGATCGGCGACGTGATGTATGTCCATACGCCGTTCCCGAACAACGTCTTTGCGCTCGACCTCAATGACAACGGCAAGATCCTGTGGCGTTATGAGCCGCAGCAGGATCCGAACGTCATCGCGGTGATGTGCTGCGACACGGTCAACCGCGGCGTCGCCTATGCCGACGGCATGATCCTGCTGCATCAGGCCGATACGACTCTGGTGGCTCTGGACGCCAAGACCGGCGAGGTGAAATGGTCGATCAAGACCGGGGATCCCGCCATTGGCGAGACGAACACCGCGACCGTGCTGCCGGTCAAGGACAAGGTCATCGTCGGCGTCTCGGGCGGCGAATATGGTGTCCGTGGCCGCGTGACGGCCTATAGCCTCGCCGACGGCAAGGAAATCTGGAAGGCCTATTCCACCGGCCCGGACGAGGAGATGCTGGTCGACCCCGAAAAGACCACTGCGCTTGGCAAGCCGATCGGCAAGGACAGCTCGCTCAGCACCTGGGAAGGCGACCAGTGGAAGATCGGTGGCGGCACGACCTGGGGCTGGTATTCCTATGACCCGGAGCTGAACCTGATCTATTACGGGACCGGCAACCCCTCGACCTGGAACCCCGCGCAGCGTCCGGGCGACAACAAATGGTCGATGACGATCATGGCCCGCGATGCCGATACCGGCATGGCGAAATGGTTCTACCAGATGACGCCGCATGACGAATGGGACTTCGACGGCATCAACGAGATGATCCTGACCAACCAGCAGATCGACGGCAAGGACCGCAAGCTGCTGACCCATTTCGACCGCAACGGCCTTGGCTATACCCTGGACCGCGAAACCGGCGAGCTGCTGGTGGCCGAGAAGTATGACCCGGCGGTGAACTGGACCACCGGCGTCGATATGGACCCGAAATCGGAAACCTACGGCCGTCCCGCCGTGGTGGCGCAATACTCGACCGAACAGAATGGCGAGGATACCAACTCGACCGGCATCTGCCCTGCCGCCCTTGGCACCAAGGACCAGCAGCCGGCCTCGTTCTCGCCCAAGACCAACCTGTTCTATGTCCCGACCAACCACGTCTGCATGGACTACGAGCCGTTCCGCGTCGCTTATACCGCGGGTCAGCCCTATGTCGGCGCGACGCTGTCGATGTTCCCCGCGCCGAACAGCCATGGCGGCATGGGCAACTTCATCGCCTGGGACAATACCAAGGGCGAGATCAAGTGGTCCCTGCCCGAGCAGTTCTCGGTCTGGTCGGGCGCTCTGGCGACTGCGGGCGACGTGGTCTTCTACGGCACGCTGGAAGGCTATCTGAAGGCGGTCGATGCCGAGACGGGCAAGGAACTCTACAAGTTCAAGACCCCCTCGGGCGTCATCGGCAACGTCATGACCTATGAGCATGGCGGCAAGCAGTATATCGGCATCCTCTCGGGCGTCGGCGGCTGGGCGGGCATCGGTCTTGCGGCCGGTCTGACCAACCCGAACGAAGGCCTGGGTGCGGTGGGCGGATATGCCGCGCTGTCGCAATATACCGAACTTGGCGGCCAGCTGACGGTGTTCGAACTGCCCGGCTGACGTCATACTTTGGTGCCGAATATCAAACTGTGACTCGAAAATGGCCGTTCCAAGGGTAACTTGGGACGGCTTCATCTTTCTGCGGATGGACCTAGGGAGGAAGATTACATGAAGACGTCGATGACCGCCGGGATACTGGCGATCTGCTTCGCGACTGCGACGATGACCCAGACGGCATTGGCCCAGGAAAGCACGACCCCCCCGGCCCAGGCCGGTGCCGGGGCCGCCGCGGCGACTTCGGGCGATGCGCCCGCCGCCGCAGAGGCGCCTTCGGCCGAGGCAGCGCCGGCAGGCGGAGGAAAGCTGGTCCTGCAAAACGGCCAGGACATGACCCCCGACCACATGGAGAACGGGCGCTGGTACAACGCGGACGGCATCCCGACCTTCAAGATCGCCGAGGATGGCACGCTCGACTATGCGACCTTCTCGGGCTATCGCCGCTATTCGGCGGAATGCCATGTCTGCCACGGCCCGGACGGCGAGGGCTCGACCTATGCGCCGGCGCTGAAGAACTCGGTCCTGAAGCTCGACTATTACCAGTTCCAGGAGATCGTGGCCTCGGGCAAGCAGGACGTGAACGCGGCCGCGAACCTGGTCATGCCGGCATTCGGAACCAACAAGAACGTCTGGTGCTATATCGACGACATCTATGCCTATCTGGTGGCGCGGGGCGTGGGCGATCTGCCGCGCGGCCGTCCGGCCAAGAAGGACGCCAAGTCCGACGATTTTGCGGCGCAGGAAAATTCCTGCATGGAAGGATGATGCGAACCCGGTTCCTGCCCGCCCTCCTGACCCTCGCCATGGCCACGGGGGCGTCGGCGCAGGTCGCGGACCTGCGCTCGCATACCGAGTTCCGCGTCTGCGCCGATCCTGCCGCGGTTCCGATGTCCTCCGAGGACGGGTCCGGCTTCGAAAACAAGCTGGCCAGCTTCATGGGCGAGCAGCTGGGCCTGCCCGTGACCTATACCTGGTTCCCGCAGGGCTCGGGCTTCATCCGCAAGACGCTGCGCGCCGGGTTGTGCGACGTCGTGATGGGCTATGCTCAGGGCGACGAGATGGTCCTGAACACCAACCACTACTACACCTCGGCCTATGGCATCGTGACGCGCAAGGACAGCCCGCTGGCCTCGGTCGACACGCTTGAGGATCCGGCGCTGAAGGGCAAGCCGCTGGGCGTGGTGGCCGGGACGCCCCCGGCGACCAACATGGCGCGGGCGGGTCTGGCCAAGGACATGCACGGGGCCGATCTTTTCGTCGACCGCCGCGTGATGAACCCGGTCGGCGACATGCTGAAGCAGGTGAAGTCGGGCGAGCTTGCCGCAGCCGTGCTTTGGGGACCGCTGGTCGGGCCGCTGGTCAAGCAGGACCCGGAATTGCAGTTCACCCCGCTTCTCAAGGAAACCACCGGCCCGAAGATGTTTTACCGCATCACCATGGGCGTTCGGCTGGGTGAGGATGCGTGGAAACGCGAATTGAACAGCACGATCCGCCGCAATCAGGACCAGATCGACGCCATCCTGCGCGAGGCCGGGGTTCCGATCCTCGACGATTACGGCAAGGGTCTGAAGCCATGAAATGGCTGGCCGCGGCACTGATCATGCTGTCGGCCGGACCCTCCATGGCCGAGGAGGCGGTGCCCGAGCCGCAAGGCTTTCACGGAGAGCCCTATCGCTCGGCTGTGCCCGCGACCCTGACCGGCGCGGATGTGATCACGACCGAGGAGGCCATTCGCCTGCATGACGCGGGCGTCCCCTTCCTTGATACCATGCCGCGGAAAAAGCGTCCCGAGGGGCTGCCGGAGGGGACGATCTGGAATGCTCCGCCGCATATGACCATCCCTGGCGCGACATGGCTTTATGATACCGGCTATGATCGGATCGCCCCGGCCGAGGAGCAGCGCCTTGCCGATGGCCTCGCCCACGCGACAAAGGGCGACAAGACCGCGCCTGTGGTGATCTTCTGCCGCAGCGATTGCTGGATGAGCTGGAACGCCGGCAAGCGGGCGGTCGGGCTGGGTTATACCGGGGTCAACTGGTATCCGGCGGGCAGCGATGGCTGGCAGGAGGCGGGACGCGAGCTGGTTACCGCTGACGCCCCGTGAAATTCCCGAAGGCGCGCGGCCCGTCCGGCATCTCGATCTCGCGCGTGATCTGAAGGCTGGCGGCGTCGATCCAGACCAGCGTGTTCGAGTCCCAATGCGCGACGACCACTCCGGTCCCGTCGGGCAGGGGGGCGATGCCCTCGGGATAGTCCCCCGTTTCCAGCGTGGCGAGGACGCTCAGCGTCGCGGGATCAAAGACGGTGACGGTTCCGGCATATTGATCGGTGACGAAGCCGCGCCCTCCCGCGAAGGCGATGCCATAGGGATGGCTTCCGGTCGGAACCTGCCCAGTCACGCTTTGCGCAACCGGGTCGATCACCGTGACGGTGTCGCTCTGGACATCGACGCTCCAGAGCCGCCCGTCATGGAAGGCCAGCGCATAGGGATGCTTGCCGACCGCAATCCTGCCCCTGAGCGCGCCGGTTTCCGCATCATAGACCGAGACCTGATCGTCGTCGCGATCCGCCGTGGCGACCAGCGCGCCATCGGTCGCGACGCCCGCCGGGGCGCGCCCGGTCGGGACTGACCACAGCTCGTCCAGCGTCTCGCTCAGCCGGATCAGCCGGGCCTGATACCATTCGGTGACAAAAAGCCCGCCATCCGGGCCCACCGCAATGCCGAACGCCCCTTCGGGCAGGGACTTCGTGCGGGTGACGGCCCCATCCTCGGCCAGAACGGAAAGCAGGCCGGTCTGTGCCGCGATGACATGGGCGCGGGCATGGAGGGGATCATAGGCGACGGGTGCGGGCGCGCCCTCAATCGGGGTCTCGGCCAGCACCTCTCCGCTTGCCAGATCGACCACGCTGACCGATCCGGCATTCTGTGACGTCACAAAGGCCAGATCCGCAGCCATCGCCGGCAGGCAACCAAGGACGGCCAGAGCTGTCCCGAGGCGGATCATTCCGCCTTGCCGAACCTTTCGGCCAGCGCGTCGAGCCCCGCCTGATACATGTCCCCGACCGCCTTGGTCGCGGCGTCGTCGTTCAACTCGGGGGGCGGGTTGTTGTTCGGGAAACCGCGATAGAAGCCGCCCTTCCAGCTGACCGTCGCCTTGCCGCCCTCGTCCTTGACGCAAATCGTCGAGGCGTAATTCGTCACCGGCAGGACCGCCACGTCGACCGCTTCGATCCGATAGGCATAGCAGCGTTTCTCGGGCTGCAGTTTCGACAGCACCTCGGTGATCGTCGGGTCGCCGGAATCGGCCTTCAGGTGCAGGACGCGCTCGGATTTCTCGGGCTGGTCGGTCGATCCGTCGCCCTTGATCTCGACCGAGGCGATGGTGGGGTGCCAGCTCATGTCGTCGAACTTGCCGATGGCGGCCCAGACCTCGTCCGGTGTGGCGTTCAGTTTCTGGTCCAGTTCCAGCTTCAGCCGGACGGGACCATGTGCCTCGGCGGTTGTGGCAAGCGCCGTCGCGACAGCGAGGCTCATGGCCAGTATTCGCTTCATCCTCGTCTCCTCCAGAACGAGGAGACGATGCCCCCCGAGGCGCGGCGCGTCCATACGACAAACGTATCGGGTGAATCTCCCCGGTTCGATGCGGGGGGATTGCCGGGTTGGCGCAGACCCATTTGCCCGCCATGATCCCAAAGGGGAGGATGGCTATGAAAGGCAGAATCATCATACTTTTGGCGGGGTTGTGTGTCACGGCCCCTGCCTTCGCGCAGCAGGCGGCAAGCCCGGCGGCGCAAAAGCCGATGCAGACGGTCCGCGCGGCCGTCCTGCGCGTCGACAAGCCGGAACTGCCGCCGATTTCGCGTCTGGACACGCCTCCCGGGGATCTGGGCTTTGCCGGCGCAAGGCTCGCGATCGAGGATAATGACACCACCGGCCGCTTCATGGGGCAGGATTTCGAGGCGGTCGAGGTCTCCGCCACGCCCGAAACCGCCGCGGCCGAGATGGACAAGCTGCTGGGCGAGGGCGTTACCTTCGTCGTCACGCTGGCGGATGAGGACGCGACGCTGAAGCTGTCCGATCAGGCCGGCGACCGGGCGCTGATCCTGAATGCGCGGGCGCGGGGCGACAGGCTGCGTGGCGCCGATTGCCGCTTCAACACCATCCACACCGCGCCCAGCCATGCCATGCTGGCCGACGGGCTGGCGCAGTTCCTGATGTGGAAGAAATGGCCGAACTGGTTCCTGATCTCGGGCAGCCACCCCGAGGATGTCGCACTGGCCGACGCCTATCGCCGCGCGGCGACGAAATTCGGCGCCAAGATCGTCGAGGAGCGGACCTATGAGGATACCGGCGGCGGCCGGCGCACCGATAGCGGCCATATCCAGGTCCAGCAGCAGATGCCGGTCTTTACCCAGCGCGCCGCCGAACATGACGTCGTCATCGCCGCGGACGAGGCTGGGGTCTTCGCGCCGTGGTTGCCCTATCAAACTTGGGATCCGCGCCCGGTTGCCGGATCGGCGGGGCTGGTTCCGCGATCCTGGCACCCGGCGCTGGAGGCATGGGGGGCGACGCAGTTCCAGAACCGTTTCGAAAAGCTTGCGACCCGTCGCATGTGGGACGAGGATTACCAGACCTGGCTGGCCCTGCGCATGATCGGCGAGGCCGCGACGCGCACGCAAAGCACCGACCCCGCCACGCTGAAGGAGTTCATGCTTTCCGACAAGTTCGAGGTCGCGGGCTTCAAGGGCCAGAAGCTGACCATGCGGGACTGGGACCACCAGCTTCGCCAGCCCGTGCTGCTGACCACGGGCGACGTGACCGCCTCGGTCAGTCCGCAAGACCAGTATCTTCACCAGACCTCGGCGCTCGACACGCTGGGCATCGACCGACCCGAAACCGAATGCAAATTCTGAGGCCGAACATGAAGCATCTTGCGACTGCCGCCCTGACCTCGGCGATCTGCCTGGGTCTTGGCCATCCCGCGCTGGCGAACCGCGTCTTCGTCAGCAACGAGAAGGGGAATGACGTCACCGTCCTCGACAGCGATACGCTGGAGGTGATCGGGCATTTCCCCGTGGGCGCCCGCCCGCGCGGCATCACGATCAGCCCCGATGGCAAGGAACTTTATGTCTGCGCCTCGGACGATGACCTCGTGCGGGTCTTCAACCCCGAGACGATGGAGGAGACGCATACCTTGCCCTCCGGCCCGGACCCGGAACTGTTCGTGCTGCACCCCTCGGGCAATCCGCTTTACATCGCGAACGAGGACGACAACCTCGTCACCGTGGTCGATACCAAGACCCACAAGGTGCTGGCCGAGATCCCCGTGGGGGTCGAGCCCGAGGGCATGGGCATCAGCCCGGACGGCAAGGTGGTGATCAACACCTCCGAGACCACGAACATGGCGCATTTCATCAATTCCGAGACTTTCGAGATCTTCGGCAACGTTCTGGTCGACTCGCGCCCGCGCTTTGCCCAGTTCAACGAGGCGGGCACCAAGCTTTACGTCAGCGCCGAAATCGGCGGCACGGTCAGCGTCATCCATCCCGAAAACCAGACCATCGAAAAGAAGATCACCTTCGAGATCCCCGGCGTCCTGCCCGAGGCGATCCAGCCCGTCGGCATCCGCGTGACCAAGGACGGCAAGAAGGTCTTCGTGGCGCTTGGCCCCGCGAACCGCGTTGCCGTGATCAATGGCGAGACCGACGAGGTCGAGGAATACCTGCTGGTCGGCCAGCGGGTCTGGCAGATGGCCTTTACCCCGGATGAAAAGTTCCTGTTCACCACGAACGGAAACTCGAACGACGTTTCGGTGATCGACGTGGCCGCGAACAAGGTCGTGAAATCCGTTCCGGTGGGCCAGCAGCCCTGGGGCGTGGTCGTCGCGCCCAACTGACAAACAAACATAAACGGAGGAGGAAGACATGACGCGATTGCTGACGATCCTGATGGTAATGGCCGGATTGGCCATGCCCGCCGCCGCGCAGGAAGCGCCCGCCTCGAAGCCCGCCGATGCCGCAGCCCAGGAGGCAGCCACCGAGGCTGATGCAGGCGAGGAGGGCGAAGAAGAGGAAGAGGAGGCCGCCGCCGACGAGGGCGTCCACGATGCCGCCGGCAAGTTCGACTATGGCTTTTCGGGGATGTTGGCCCGCGACAACCGGACCCAGCTTGCGCCCCTGACGCTCGCGTCGGGCAAGCCGGTTGCCAGCGCGGAATACAAGCTGAAATCCGGCGGCTATTATCGCATCGACATCAATGCCGATGGCAGCCAGGAACTGGCGCTGTCGGGCGGCGACTTCTTCCGGGCGATCTGGGTGAACGAGATCGTCATCAACGACATCGAAATCCGGCCGCTGGGCGTTCATTCGCTGGAATTCGACGATGCGGGCACAGCGACGGTCAGCTTCGTCGCGATCATGCCGGGGCGCTACACGCTCTCGATCCCCGGTTCGCATGGCGAAACCCAGCAGGCGGTCTTCAACATCCAGTAAATATCAGGAATGATGCGGGTTCCTGACCCGCATCGCTTGACCATGTCGCAGATCGCGCTTTCCGTTCAGAATGTCAGCCACAGCTTCGGGCGCTTTCAGGCGCTGAAGGATGTGTCGCTGAGCGTGCCGCAAGGCGGCTTCACCGCGCTGCTGGGCGTGAACGGCGCGGGCAAGACCACGCTGTTCTCGCTGATCACGCGGCTTTACAACAATACCTCCGGCCGGATCGAGGTTGCGGGCAACGACCTGCGGCGCCAGCCGGCGGCGGCGCTGGCGCGGCTGGGGGTGGTCTTTCAGTCCCGTGCGCTCGATGCCGACCTGACGGTGGCCCAGAACCTGACCTATCACGCCGCGCTGCATGGCATCCGCCGCCGCGAGGCGATGGCCAGGGCCGAAACGGTGCTGGCGCAGGTCGGGCTTTCCGACCGGCTGCACACGCGTGTTTCGGCGCTGTCGGGCGGCCAGCAGCGCCGGGCCGAGATCGCCCGCGCCCTGATCCACCGGCCCGAGATCCTGCTGCTGGACGAGGCGACCGTCGGCCTCGACGTCAAATCCCGCAGCGAAGTGGTGAGCCTGACGCGCGAGCTGACGACAGAGGGTGTCTCGGTGCTGTGGGCCACGCATATCATGGATGAGATCCGGCCCGAGGACGGGTTGGTGATCCTGCACAGGGGCGAGGTTCTGGCCTCTGGCCGGACCGAAGAGGTCACGGGCGGCGAGGATCTGACCCAAGCCTTCCTGCGCCTGACGGGAGAAGAGGGATGAGCCATAGCCTGACCCCCCGGATGTGGCTGACCGCCTTCCTGGGCATTTCGCGGCGCGAGACGCTGCGCTTCGTCAACCAGCGCGGGCGCTTCCTTGCGGCGCTGGTCCGGCCGCTGGTCTGGCTTTTCATCTTCGCCGCCGGGTTTCGGGCGGTGCTTGGCCTCTCGATCACGCCGCCCTACCAGACCTATGTGCTCTACGAGGTCTATGTGACGCCCGGCCTTGCCGCGATGATCCAGCTTTTCAACGGCATGCAAAGCTCGCTTTCGATGGTCTATGACCGCGAGACCGGGGCGATGCGCACCCTGCTGGTCAGCCCGTTTCCGCGCTGGTTCCTGCTCGGATCGAAGCTGGTCGCGGGGGTGATCGTCTCGATCATCCAGGTCTATACCTTCCTCGCCATCGCCTGGTTCTGGGGGGTCGAGCCGCCGCTCTGGGGCTATGTCACGGTGCTGCCGGCGCTGATCCTGACCGGGCTGATGCTGGGGGCGATGGGGCTCTTCCTGTCCTCGGCCATCCGCCAGCTCGAAAACTTCGCGGGCGTGATGAACTTTGTCATCTTCCCGATGTTCTTCGCCTCGACCGCGCTTTATCCGCTGTGGCGGATGCGCGAAAGCTCGACACTTCTGCATGACATCTGCGCGGTGAATCCCTTCACCCATGCGGTTGAGTTGATCCGTTTCGCTCTTTACCAGCAATTCGATCTCCTGTCCTTTTCGGTCGTGCTGGGCTGTCTCATCCTGTTCTTCACAGGGGCGGTCATCATGTATGATCCGGCAAGGGGACTCTGGGTCCGGCGAAAGGGGGGAGCATGAAATACCTGGTTCTGGTGGCGTCACTGGTCGCGGCAGGGGCCGCCCATGCCGAGTCGAGCACCGATCCCGACTGGCCCTGCGTGCAGCGCAAGCAGCCGCATCTGTCGCTTGGCCAGATGTGGACCGGGCCCGAGGCGACCGATGCGGTCCGCGAGCTTGCGGCTTCCGCCGATATCGGCCGGCTGGCCGACCGGCTGGAGCAGCGTCGCCTGCCGGTTGAGGACGCCACGGCCGAGATCGCGGATTTCGCGAAAACGGCGGATAACGACCAGCTGACCGCGCTGATGGTGGCGTTGTTCGACCGGGTCGAGCCGCATCGCACCGCGCTGATCTCGGGCATCGCCAGATATGGCAACAAACAAGTGGACCTTGCCAAGCGGATCGAGGACCATCGCGGCAAGATGGCCGAGATGGAAAAGGCGCCGAAGCCCGATTTCGACGCGGTGGATGCCGAGGAAGAAAAGCTCGACTGGGACATGCGAATCTTTCAGGACCGCCAGCAGGCACTGACCTATGTGTGTGAAACGCCCGTCATCCTCGAGCAGCGGTTGTTCGCTCTGGCTCGCGCGATTCAGGCCGGGCTGAAATGAAGCGACCGCCTGCCGTCATCCTTGCCGGCGGGCTTTCGACCCGCATGGGCGGCGGCAACAAGGGCCTGCGGCTTCTGGGCGGCGAGACGCTGCTGGCCCGCGTGATTGCGCGCCTGCGCCCGCAATGCGGGGCGCTGGCGATCAATGCCAATGGCGAGGCCGAGCAGTTCGAGGATTATGGCCTGCCCGTCATCGCCGACGGCTTCTCGGGTTTCGCCGGGCCGCTTGCCGGGGTGTTGGCGGGCATGGAATGGGCGGCGGCAAATCAGGCCGACAGCGTCATCAGCGTCAGCGTCGATACGCCTTTCCTGCCCCATGATCTGGTCCATCGCCTGAACGAGGCCAAGGGCCGCTCGGGTCTTGCCGTGGCGGCCAGCCCGGGCGAGGACGGGCTGCTGCGCGACCATCCGACCTGTGCGCTCTGGCCCGTGTCCCTGCGCGAGGAATTGCGTGCCGCGCTTGAGTCGGGCCTGCACCGGATCGGGCAGTTTGCCGCGGCCTATGATCCGGGCCGCGCGGTTTTCGACAGCAATCCCTGCGACCCTTTCATGAACCTCAACACCCCCGAAGACCTGGTCGAGGCGTCACGTCATTTGCGATGATTACGCTATTGAGGTGACATTCGGGTTCATTCTTTCGCTCTGAAGCTGTAACACGCCCGTGAGCCCGCGCGGGATGAAGCCCCGTGGCTGCATCATATCTGCGGGGCATGCACCTTACAGCACAAGAGGAGACGGGATGGCCAATCATAGTGACCACCCATCGGCCGTTGAGCCAAAATGGAACCTTGTCGGACCGGGTCTGGTCGTGGCTGCGACCGGCGTTGGCGCGGCAGACCTGATCGCCACCACCGTCGCCGGCAGCAAATATGGCTATGCGCTGCTCTGGGCCGTGGTCGCGGGCTGCATCATGAAAGTCATTCTGGTCGAGGGCGCGGGCCGCTATAGCCTCGCGACCGGCAAGACCATCTTCGAGGGTTGGAGCAGCCTTGGCCGCTGGACCCATTGGTATTTCGGCCCCTATATCGTCATCTGGGGCTTCGTCTACGGCGCCGCCGCGATGGCGGGGACGGGGCTTGCGCTCTATTCGCTCTTCCCGTTCATGGGCGTGGCTGGCTGGGGGATCCTCTCGGGTCTGATCGGCCTCGCGCTGGTCTGGTCGGGCCGCTATGACCTGTTCGAAAAAGTCCTGACCGCCATGGTCGTGCTGATGTTCATTACCATGCTGCTGGCCGCGGCGCTGACCCTGCCGAACCTGGGCGAGGTCATGGCGGGCCTGGTGCCGGTGATTCCCGAAGGCGCGATGGTCAACGTCCTCAGCGTCGCGGGCGGCGTCGGCGGTACCATCACGCTGGCTGCTTATGGCTATTGGCTGCGGGAGAAGGGCTGGACCACGCCCCGCTTCATGAAGGTCATGCGCATCGACAATGGCGTTGCCTACCTCGTGACCGGCATTTTCGTCATCTCGACCCTGATCGTCGGGGCCGAGTTGCTGTATTCCGCCGGCATCGCCATCGGCAAGGGCGATCAGGGCATGGTCGATCTGGCGAATGTTCTGGGCGAACGCTACGGCAGCTGGATGAGCAAGCTGTTCCTGATCGGCTTCTGGGCCGCCGCGATGAGTTCGCTTGTCGGCGTCTGGAACGGCGTCAGCCTGATGTTCGCCGACTTCCTCGGCCACGTCCGGGGCGAGCGGCATGACCATCCCGACCGGCTGGCCGGCGGGCGCTACTACAAGTTCTACATCCTGTGGCTGACCTTCCCGCCGATGATCATGATGTTCCTGGGCCAACCGGTCTATCTGATCCTGGCCTATGGCGTGCTCGGCTCGCTCTTCATGCCCTTCATGGCGGTGACGCTGCTGTGGATCCTGAACACCGACCGGGTGCCGGCGCAATGGCGCAACCGCCCGCTGACGAACCTGATGCTGCTGCTTTGCGCGCTGGCCTTCGTCGCGCTTGCGGTGAACGAGGTCTATACCCGGATCGCCTCGTTCTTCTGATCCGATCCGTCGCGCCCCGATCCGTCGGGGCGCGGCACTCTCAGACCCCGTAGCGGCGCCAGGCGCGCGCGAGGGCCAGCGCGACCAGACGCGCAAAGATCACCGTCATCACCGACAGGACCAGCAGCGCGGCAAAGACCAGATCGGTCTTCATCCGCCCGTTCGCGTGGATCATCAGCGCGCCAAGCCCGCGCGCGCCGCCGACCCATTCGCCGATGACCGCCCCGATCGGCGCATAGACCGCCGCCAGCCGCAGCCCCGTGGCAAGCTGGGGCAGCGCCGCCGGGATGCGCAGCACCCGCATGGTCCTGACCCGCGACGCTCCCATCACCTGCGCAAGATCCAGCGCCGGTTGCGGCGTGCGCGAGAGGCCGTCGAGAAAGGCGCTGGCGACCGGGAAAAACACGATCAGCACCGTCATCGCGACCTTGGGCGCCATGCCGAAGCCCAGCCACAGCGTCAGGATCGGCGCGAGGGCAAAGACCGGGATGGTCTGCGAAAACGTCAGGATCGGGCGCAAAACACCGGTGAGACGGTCGGAAAACCCCATCGCCACCGCCAGCGCCGCCCCGAGGGCCGAGCCGAGCAGAAAACCCAGCACCACCTCGGCCAGCGTGAAACCGGCGTGTCGGGTGATCTCGGTCCGGTTCACCCACAACGCCTCCGCGACGGCGAGGGGTGAGGGCAGCAGGAAATGCGGCATTCCCGCCAGCCAGATGATCCCTTGCCACAAGGCAAGGACGGTGACGATCAAAAGGGCCGCGGTCCTCATGCCATCATCCCCCGCATCAGGTCGGTTTGCAGCGCCAGCACCTCGGGCGCGTCATAGGGGCGGGCCGCGCCCTCGGGCCGGGTCGAGGGCAGGGGCCATTCGCTGATCCCCGTCTCGCGCAAAAGCAGGATGCGGTCGCCAAGGCGCGCGGCCTCGGCCGGGTCATGCGTGACCAGCAGCACCGTGCGCCCAGCCAGCAGCCGCGCGGATAGGTCTTGCATCTGCGCCCGCGTGCGGGCGTCCAGCGCCGAGAAGGGTTCGTCCAGCAGGATCAGCGCCCGGTCCTCGAACAGCGTCCGGGCCAGCGCGACGCGCTGGCGCTGGCCGCCCGACAGGTTCTCGGGGCGGTGATGGGCGCGATCGGCAAGACCCACCGCCTCGATCAGCGCGTCGGCGCGGGCAAGATCCGGGGCCTCGCCGCGCAGGCGCGCGCCGAGCGTTACATTGCCCAGAACGTCAAGCCAGCCGATCAGCCCGGCATCCTGCGCCATCAGCGCGACGGGCCGGTCACGCTCGACCTCACCCTCGAAGCGCGCGCCGGTCTCCAGCCCAGCGATCAGCCGCAGGATGGTGGACTTGCCGACGCCGGAAGGGCCAAGCAGGCAGGTCCAGTCCCCGGCCCGAAGCTCCAGATCGACGGGGGCGAAAAGCGCCTCCTCGCCAACCCAGGCCCGGCCACGGACCGAGGCCGCGACGCCGCTCATGCCCGCCCCAGATCCCAGAACGCGACCTCGAGCCGGGTCGCGGTCGCGAAGCGCTGGCAAAGCGCGTCCCAGCGCGGGCTCGCCTCGGGCGTCGCGCCCAGTCGCTTGCGGATCGCCTCGTCCAGCAGCGCCCCGGCTTTCGCGCAGGCCGCCTGATACTCGGGACCGGCATAGGTCTCGATCCATTCGCGATAGGGGGTATCCGGCGCGCCATCGCGCGCAAGGCGCGTCCCGATCTCGCCATAGCCCAGCACGCAGGGCATCAGCGCAGCGAGCAGGTCGAGGAAATCGCCCGAGAGGCCCGCATCCATCACATAGCGGGTATAGGCGAGATTGGTGATCGCCTCGGGCGTGTTCCGCATGACCTCGACATCGATCCCGGCGGCTGCGCAGCTCTGGACATGCAGCGCCATCTCGTGGTCGAGGAGCGTGTGGACCGTGCCGGCGCAGGCCTTCATCTCGTCCAGATCGCCCGCCTTGACGACGGCCAGCGCCCATGCGCGCGAGAAATGGATCAGGAACAGATAATCCTGCACCAGATAGGTCAGGAAATCGGCGCGCGGCAGGCTGCCGTCGCGCATCCCCTCGACGAAGGCGTGGCGGGTATAGGCGGCCCAATCCGGCGCGGCGTCGCGCCAGAGGGCGAAGGTGCGGCCATAGCTCATTGCGCGCCCAGATCCACGGCCAGATCCGCGACCGGAACCACGCTGTCGGTCAGCCCGGCCTCGTTCAGGAAGGCCTCGAAACGCGCATAGCGACCCTGATCCAGCGCCGCCGGGCTTTGCGAGAAGCGGGGCAGCGTGTCCTTCCACGCCTCGCTGTTCAGCTCGTCCTTGAGGTCTGGCGCGGTCGCAGAGAACAGCTGCCACGCCTCGTCCGGGTGGTTGACCATGTATTGCGCGCCACGCTCGACCGCGTGCAGGAAGCGGCGGGTGCGGTCGGTGTCGAGCGTTTCGGGATTGGCGACGAAGATCAGCTCGTCATAGGTCGGCACGCCCTGTTCCTCGACGAAGAAGCAGCGCCCCTCGGCCCCTTCCAGCCGCATCTGGGTCAGTTCGAAATTGCGATAGCCGCCGATCGTCGCGTCGACCTGCCCGGCGATCAGCGCGGGAGAGAGCGACCAGTTGACGTTCACCATCTCGATATCGCCCATCGAAAGCCCGGCGGTCTTGAGGATCTGGCCGACCAGCGCCTCCTCGACCCCCGAGACGGAATAGCCGACCTTCTTGCCCTTCAGGTCGGCGATGGTCTGGACCGGACCATCGGCCTTGACCATCAGGCAG
>NZ_DATMFA010000108.1:0-12358 GCF_035556475.1 Paracoccus sp. (in: a-proteobacteria)
GGGCGATCTGCTGTTCGGCGATGCCAATGGCCTGCTGTCCCTCGACCCCACCGATCCGGCGCTGCCCGCGCTTGTCGAACGCGCGCTGAATGACGAGGCGCGAGAGGTCGAATGGCGCAAACGCCTTGCCGCCGGGGCGTCGCTCGCCGACCTCAACGGCTCGGCGATCTATCGTAAGGCGGGTGCGGCGCAGGCGGAATAGGATCTGCATATCGCGGTCAATCCCGAGATCGGGAAGCTGTCCAAAGCCCGTCACGCGAAAAGGCTGTAGACGAAGCGAGCCGAGACGGTCAGCAGGAACAGGCCGAACGCGACCTCCAGCCGCCGCCGCGACAGGGCATGGGCCAGCCGCACCCCCAGCCGCGCGGTCAGCAATGCGGTCGGGATCGTCAGGGCGAAGGTGGCAAGCGACACGAAACCCACGGAATCCGGCGGAAGGCCTGGCTTGCCCCATCCGGCGATCATGTATCCGATCGTGCCCGGAATCGCGATCAACACCCCCACCCCGGCCGAGGTCGAGATCGCCCGGTGAATCGGCACGCCATGCAGCGTCATCACCAGATTGGAGAGCGCCCCGCCCCCGATCCCCATGAGGGCAGACAGAAAGCCGATGACCCCACCATAGATGTTCAGGAGCGCGCGGCCCGGCAGGTGTTCGGCCACGCGCCAGCCCTTGCCGCCGGTCAACAGCCTTGTGGCGATGACCGTGGCAACCACGACGAACACCAGCTGGAAGACCCAAGGATCCGCATATCGGGCGATCAGGGAGCCAGCCAGCACGCCGATCAAAATGGGAATGGCCCAGATCCGCAGCAGGTCCATATCGACCGTTCCGCGATGCCAATGCCCGCGCGCCGAGGCGATCGAGGTCGGCACGATCACCGCAAGCGAGGTGCCCACCGCCAGCGGCATCGAGATTTCGGCGGGATAGCCGAGGAGCCCGAAGATCTCGAAAAAGACCGGGACCGAGATGGCGCCGCCGCCGATCCCGAACAGCCCGGCCAGAAACCCGATCAGCGCCCCGGAGACGGCCAAGGCGAAAAGAAGTTCCAGCACGGTTCCGAAATCGGTCACGGCCAGCCCGCCGAGCGTCGCGACAGGCTGGCGCCGTCAAAGCCGCCAAGCCCCTCGGCCAATGCCTGCGCATATCGCGGTTCTGCGGCATCCGAGAGCGGCAGCTCCGCGCCCTCGGCCCCCGCCAGCGACAAAGCGAGGCGCAGATCCTTGGCAAGACCCGCGATGTCGAACGTGCCCGGCTGGTCCTGCCCTGCCAGCGTGTCGACCACCACCTGCGCCCTGTTCTTGAGGACGGTCGGCCCGGCGGAGCTGTCCGCGATCAGGCTGACCGCCATTTCGGGCGCGACACCGGACCCGCGCAGCAGCGCCAGAGCCTCACCCAGCGTTTGCCAATAGACGGCCAGCGGCAAGTTGATCGCCAGCTTCATCCGCGCCGCCGCCCCTGCCGATCCCAGATGCTCGACCCTGCGGCAAAGCTGGTCGATAACCGGCTTTGCCCGCCCGAACGCCTCGGCGCTGCCACCGGCCATGCCAAGCAACTGCCCCTTCAGCGCAGGAGCCACGGTGCCGCCGACCGGGCAATGCAGAAAGCTGGCCCCGGCTGCCGCGATCTTCTGCGCCAGCGCATCGGCCTCGGCGGGCAGAAGCGTGGACATGTCGACCAGCAGGGCATCGGACATCCCGGCCTTGATCAACCCATCGGTGACGTCATTGACCGCGCGGGCGTCGGTCAGCGAGGTCAGGATGACCGGGCAGCGGGCAAGGCCCGCTAAATCAACCTGATGCGCCCCGGCCGCGACGGCGGGCGTGCATCCGTCCGGGTTTCGATTCCAGACACGAACCTCATGCCCCGTCTCGAGCAGGCGGCGCGCGAAGGCGCTGCCCATGCGGCCCATTCCGGCAATCCCGATCACATTGCTCATCCACCCTCTCCTGTCCCGAGGCCCAGAATCTCAAGCGTGGTTTCGCCCGCCCGCAAGCGGGCCATGATCTGGGCCTCACGCTCGGCGCGCGCCTCGGCCGCGGCCAGGGCCGCCTCGACCTGATCGGCGGGAACCGCGACGATGCCGTCCGCATCGGCGACGACCAGATCCCCCGGCGCGACTGTCATCCCGGCCAGACCCACCGGCACGCCGAAGGCGCCGCCATGCTGCTTGGTCGAGCCCCGGATGGTCAGCCCGGTCGCAAAGACCGGAAAGCCCAGCCGGATGATCTGCACGCTGTCGCGCACGGCGCCCTCGATGATCAGGCCCGCAAGCCCGCGCATCTGGCAGGCCAGCGCCATGATCTCGCCAAACGGGGCGTGGTCGGTGCAGCCGCCGTAATCCACGACCAGCACCTCACCCGCTTTGGCCCGAGTGATGGCTCTGTGCAGCGCGAGGTTGTCCCCCGGCTGGCAGCGAAGCGTCGCGGCCGGACCGGCAATGGCCAACGTCGGGGAAAGCGGGCGCGGCGGCGTTCCGGCGATCTGCGCGTCGGGCCATGCCTCACCAATCGTGGCTGCGCCCAGTTCGGCAAGGCGGGCGAAGCGCGTCACGCCGCCGGACCGCCGATCCCCACATGCAGGTCCTGCAGCCCGTCGACATGCACGACCAGCTCGTCCCCGGAGACGACCGCGCCCACGCCGGCCGGCGTTCCCGTCATGATGACATCGCCGGGCATCAACCGGAACTGTTCGGAGAGTTTCGAGATGATCTCGTCGATCTTCCAGATCATCCAGCCGATATCACCGTCCTGCCTGACCTCGCCATTGACCGAGAGCGTGATCCTGCCCTCGGTCAGGATGCCGGTATCCTCGACCCTGCTGATCGGCCCGATCGGGGCGGAGAGGTCGAAGGACTTGGTGATCTCCCACGGCAGACCGTTTTCCAGCGCCCGCGCCTGATGGTCCCGGCGCGTCATGTCGAGACCTACCGCATAGCCATAGACATGCGACGCGGCCTCCGCCACGGGGATATGGTGCCCGCCCGATTTCAGGGCCACGACCAGCTCGCCCTCATAGTGGAAATTCTCGGTATAGACCGGATAGGGGATCTCTCCCCCATTGCGGACCACGGAATCATTGGGCTTCTGGAAGATCACCGGGGGGTCGCGCTCGACCTCTCCGCCCATCTCGATCACATGGGCGACGTAGTTCTTGCCGATGCAATAGATGCGGCGCACCGGGAATTTCTCGTCGCTGCCGACGATATCCAGATACGCCTGCTGCGGCGGGGTCAGGGCATAGGCCATCATTTTCTCCTCCTCGGGACAAGCGCCCGTTTCTTCGCGATCATGCACCCTCCCCAAGATATTCCAATCCGATTTTTTCATGATCGTATATTTTTTTGTAATTCTCCGCAGATGGTATAGGCTGATCGAGAGGGCAAGCGGTTCCGAGGAGGGTCGCAGCCCGCGACATGGGAGGAGAAACGACATGACGGAAGCTAACAGACTTTCCCGCCGTGCTTTCGGGGGGCTGGCCGCAGCGGCGGCCGCGACCTTTGCCATCGGGCGTCCCGGCATCGTGCGGGCGCAGACCGCCATCACCTTCGCGGTCCCGAACCCCTCGGCGCTGACCTGGCTGCCCTATTGGTCCGCCGTGGGCGAGGGGTATTTCGGCGAGGAAGGGCTGGAGCCGACCTTGCAGGCCATCGACGGATCCTCGGCGGTCCTCCAGGCCATGTCGGCGGGACAGGCGCAGATTGGCGCCCCCGGACCCGGCCCGGTGCTGGGCGCCCGCGCCCGTGGCGTGGACGTCAAGTTCATCTACAACCTGTTTCCGAAATCCGTCTTTGGCCTTCTGGTCAAGAAGGACAGCCCGGCCCAGACCCCGGCGGACCTGAAGGGCACCGTGATCGGCGTGGGCACTGCCGACGGGGCCGAGGTCTCGTTCACCCGCGCGATCCTGACGGATCTGGGGATGAATGAGGGTGCGGACTATACCTTCCTGCCCGTGGGCGATGGCGGGACCGCCGCGGTCGCTTTCCTGCGCGATGAGGTCGGATCCTATGCGGGGGCGATTTCGGATGCTGCCATCCTTGGCGCGCGCGGGCTGGAGCTGCGCGAGATCACGCCCGAGCAATATCTGGGCTTCTTCGGCAATGGCATCGCCATGCTGGAAAGCCAGATGGCCGCGACGCCGGACCTTGCGCCGAAATTCGGGCGCGCCCTGGTCCGGGGCATGCGCTTTGCCAGCGATCCGGCCAATCATGACAAGGCCCTTGCCCATTGCGCCGTCGGCAACCCGCAGGAGGGCGAGGACAAGAAATTCGCCTCGGCCCTGCTTGCCGCCGCGATCGACCGGATGACCCCGACCGAGCCGATGATCGCCAAGGGCCTTGGCTATCAGCCCGCGGAACATTGGCAGATGATCCACGACGCCGCCGTCGCCTCGGGCGCGCTGGAAAAGCCGCTGGATGATCTCTCGGCCGTCTATACCAACGAGTTCGTCGAGGGCTGGAACGCCTCATGACGATGGCCGAGTCCCAGATCCTCGCGGACAGCGCCGCAATTCCCCGCCCGGTCTATGAGATCAGCCGCCTGTCCAAGACCTATGCGCGCAATCGCCTTGTCGCATTGGCAGATGTGAACCTGACATTGCGGGAGGGCGAGTTCGTCTCGGTCATCGGCTCATCCGGCTGCGGGAAATCGACGCTGCTGAAGATCATGTCGGGACTCATGCCGCCAACCACCGGCCGCGTCGCGCTGGAGGGCAAGCCCGTGACCGGCCCCCGCGCCGATATCGGGATGATGTTCCAACAGGCGACGCTGCTGCCGTGGAAGACGACGATCGAAAACATCGTCCTGCCGATCGAGATCCGGCAGGGCAAGGCTGCGGCCCGCGCCGCCCGTCCACGGGCGCAAGGGCTGCTCGACCTGGTGGGCCTCGGCGATTTCGCCAATGTCTATCCGGGCGAGTTGTCCGGCGGGATGGCGCAACGCGCCTCGATCTGCCGGATGCTGATCACCCAGCCAGCGGTCCTGCTGCTCGACGAACCCTTCAGCGCGCTGGACGAGTTGACGCGCGACTTCATGAACATGGAGTTGCAGCGCATCTGCCATGAGACGCGGGCAACCGCCTTCCTCGTCACCCACTCGCTGGCCGAGGCCGTCATCCTGTCGGACCGCATCCTCGTGATGAAGCCGCGCCCCGGCCGCATCGTCGAGGAGGTGGTGATCCCCCTGCCCCGGCCCCGCACGCTCGACATGATCAACACCCCCGAATTCGGCCGGATCGTCGCCCATATCCGCGATCTTCTGGGCAAGGAGGCCGCGCAATGACCGATACCGTTCCCGACGACCTTCCCGATACCGTCTGGGTCGAAAAGGCCAGCTGGATCGACTCGATGCCGCGCTGGCTTGCCATGTCGATCCTGTTCATCGCTGTCGTCGCCCTCTGGGATCTGGTGACGCGCTGGGGCTGGGTGTCGCCGATCATCCTGCCCAGCCCGGTCGAGACCCTCTCCGACCTGATCTTTGTCGGGCGGAACCTGATCACCGGCGATTACATGCTCTCCGCGCTCTGGACCACGACCAAGACGGTCTTTTTCGGCTTCCTGATCGCCACGAGCATCGGCTTTCTACTGGGCATTCTGGTGGGCGAGACGAAATTCGGCGAACGCGCCGTCATGCCCTATCTGGTCGCGATCGACACCATGCCGAAGGTGGCCTTCGCGCCGCTCTTCATCGCGTGGCTGGGCTTCGACATCGCCTCCAAGGTGGCGCTGGCCGCGTTCATCGCGACCTTTCCGATTGTCGTCGCCACCGCCGCCGGGCTTTATGCCGCGACCGAGAACGAACGGATGCTCTTCAAGGCAATGGGCGCGAGCCGGATGCAGACGCTGCTGCGGCTGAAGCTGCCGACTGGCCTGCCCTATATGTTCACGGGGCTGAAGATCGCGGCCGTGGGCGTGATGGCAGGCGCGATCACGGGCGAGTTTCTGGGCGGCGGCAAGGGGTTCGGGGCGCTGATCCGGCAATCGGCGAGCCAGATGGACACGCCGCGCGTCTTTGCCCTGATCCTCTACTTGAGCCTGCTGGGGCTTCTCCTGTATTTCACCGTCGTCTGGGCACAGCGCAAATTCGTGTTCTGGAACAAGGACCAACGGCCCGGCGCCCTTGGCTAGACGGCAATTGGGGGAAAAGGTGCCCAGCGACATACGCAGCCTCTCGGAGCAGGTTTACGACCTGATCCGCCGCGACATCCTGCAAGGGCTGCTTCTTCCAGACCTGAAGCTGCAGATCGAGACGGTCTCGGACCGCTATCACATCGGCGCGGTTCCGGTGCGCGAGGCGCTGAACCGGCTTTCCGCCGAAGGGCTGGTCGAGCGCAAAAGCCAGCGCGGCTTCTTCGTGTCCTCCCTCAAGTTCGAGGATCTCGAGGAACTGGTCAAAACGCGCATCTGGCTTGAGACGCGCGGTCTGGAGGAATCCATCGCCCATTCCGACGAGGCATGGGAGGAGGAGCTGGTCGTCAGCTTTCACCGGCTGTCCCGCACCTCACGGCGCCTGATGCCCGATGACGGGCGAGAGGTTTCCGAGGAATGGGACATCCGCCACAAGGAGTTCCACATGTGCCTGATCGACCGCTGCGGGTCGGGCTGGCTGCTCGCCTTCTGCTCGGCGATGATGGATCAGGCCGCGCGCTATCGGAACGTGTCGATGAACACTCATTCCAGTCAGGCCCGGCGCGAGGGCGCGCTGGCCGAGCATCAGGCCATTCTCGACGCGGTGCTGGCGCATGATGCGCCGCTAGCCTGCCGCCTGCTGACCGAGCATTATCGGGCCACGCTGGCCGCCCTGCGCCCCACTGCCTGAGCGGGGCAGGCAAAGCGCGCGCAGTTCAGCCCGGCAATGTGATCACGATGGCGCGCCGGTCCGTGGCGACGACGGTATGCTCATATTGCACGACCGGGGCGACGGGGTTGCTGTAGAGCGTCCAGCCGTCATCCCCCTCGGTCGCCCAGCACCCGCCCCGGGACAGGAAGGGTTCGACCGTCAGGACAAGCCCCTTGCCGATCCGGCGCCGGTCGCCGCGCGTGGCCCATGTCGGAACCTCGTGCGGTTCTTCGTGCAGCGACCGGCCGACACCGTGGCTGGCGAGGTTTCGGATCAGGGTATAGCCGCGCGCCGAGGCATATTTCTCGATGGCATTGCCGATGCCCGCGATGGGCTTGCCGCTGGCGACCTGCGCAATGCCGACCTCCATCGCGCGCCTGCCGTCACGGCAAAGCCGGTCCAGCGCCGGCGCGACCCGCCCGACGCGAAAACTCGCGCCGTTATCGGCGAAATAGCCGTCCTTCGATGCCGAGACGTCGATATTCACGAGGTCGCCCGCCGCGATGATCCTGTCACCGGGCACGCCATGCGCGACCTCCTCGTTCACGCTGATGCAGGTCGCACCGGGAAAACCATAGGCCGATTCCGGCGCGGAAACCGCCCCCTCGATCTCAAGCAGCCGCTGACCGATCATGTCCAGCTCGCGCGTCGTCATGCCGGGTTCCAGCGCATTTGCCATGGCCTGCATGGTATTGGCGACGATCCGGCCGATCTTCCTGAGACCGTCCAGCTCGTCCTCCTTCGTGATCGTCATGCGCCGCCCTCCGGTGAACGGATCCCTGTGGCCATGGTCCTAGCAGCTTTGGCCGCCGGCGGACAATTCCCCCGCGGCGACGGTCAGGGCGACGACCCGTTCGCCCCGGTCGCGGTCAATCCGCCTCGGCGGCGACATCGGCGGGATTGACCATCGCATCGAGGATCGCGGGCAGGTCGATCACGCCAAGACAGGCGCCCTGCCGGTCCCGCACCCGCGCATGGGCGACACCTTCGCGGGTCATCTGCCTTGCCACCAGATCCAGCCTTGCCTCGGCACGAACGACGAACGCGGGCGGCTCCTCGCCTTCGGGCAGGGGAACGGCGATCGTGCGGGCAGTAAGGATGCGGCCGCGATTCACCTCGCGCACGAAATCGGCGATATAGCTGGTGGCGGGGCGCAGGACGATCTCCTGCCCGGTCCCGACCTGCTGGATCGCGCCGTCGCGCAGGACCGCGATCTTGTCGCCAAGGCGCAGCGCCTCATCAAGGTCATGGGTGATGAAGATGATGGTCTTGCCCAGTTCCTTCTGCAGCTCCAGCAGGATCGTCTGCATGTCGACGCGGATCAGCGGGTCCAGCGCCGAGAAGGCCTCGTCCATCAGCAGGATCTCGGTGTCATTGCAAAGCGCGCGCGCCAGACCGACACGCTGCTGCATGCCCCCCGAAAGCTGGCGGGGATAATAGTCCTCATACCCGGCAAGGCCCACGCGGTCGATCCAGTGCCGCGCCCGGCTCTCGGCCTCGGCGCGGGGAACGCCGCGGATGTCGAGCCCGTAGGCCGCGTTCTCCAGCACCGTGCGATGCGGCAGCAGGGCGAATTTCTGAAACACCATCGCGGTCTTTTCACGGCGATAGGCGCGCAGTTCAGAGGGCGACATGGTGACGACATCGCGCCCGTCATACAGCACCTCGCCCGAGGTCGGCCGGATCAGCCCGTTGATATGGCGGATGAGGGTCGACTTGCCCGAGCCGGAAAGACCCATGATCACCGTAATCTTGCCCTGCGGGATGGTCAGGTTGATGTCATAGAGGCCAAGGACATGGTTGTGGCGATCGTTCAGGTCGGTCTTGGTCATCCCCGCCTTGACCGCGCCGATGTGACGCTCGGCCTCGGGACCGAAGATCTTGTAGACATTGCGGATTTCGATATCGCTCACCGGCCGGCCTCCGCATGTTTCTGAAGCCGCTTGCCATAGGCCTGCGTCGTTCGGTCGAGGATGATGGCGATGGCGACGATCGCCAGCCCGTTCATCACGCCCATGGTGAAATATTGCTGATTGATCGCCTGCAGCACCGGTTGACCCAGCCCGCGCACCCCGATCATCGAGGCGATGACCACCATGGCGAGGCTCATCATGATCGTCTGGTTGATGCCCGCCATGATGCTGGGCAGCGCCAGCGGCAATTGCACGTCGCGCAGCTTCTGCCAGCGGGACGAGCCGAAGGCCTCGGCCGCTTCCAGCACGTCGAAGGCGACGTGGCGGATGCCAAGATTGGTCAGGCGGATCACCGGCGGAATGGCATAGATCACGACGGCGATCACGCCCGGCACCTTGCCGAGGCCAAAGATCATCACCACCGGGATCAGATAGACAAAGCTCGGCATGGTCTGCATCATGTCCAGAAGCGGCGTCACGATGGCATTGGCGCGGTTCGACTGCGCCATCAGGATGCCGATGGGCAGGCCGATCACCACGGCCATCATGGTGCAGACGGCGACCATGGCGATGGTGCGCATCGTGTCCTCCCACATGCCGAGATAGCCGACGACGACCAGCGCAAGGACGGATCCCAGCGTGATCCGGCTGCTGCGGCTGGCCAGCCAGATCAAGGCCGCCATCCCGGCAAGGACGAGAGGCCAGGGCGATCGGAGGAGCAGGTTCTCGATCAGGGTGAGCAGGCTTTGCAGGGGCGAGAACAGGCTTTCCAGCGTGTCGCCCCATGCACGGGTGAAATCGCGAAATCCGCCGTCCACAACCTGACGCAGAGTGCGCAGGCTGGAACGGCTCATTTCCGGGAATTGGATGAGGTCCATGGGGTCCTTCATGGCAATGGAAATACGGGCGGGGCCGGCGATCCGGCCCCGCTTGCGGCAAATGGTCTGATCTGGATCAGAGCGCCGCCTTCACCTTGTCCGCGACCTCGGCCGGAACCCATTCGGCCCAGATCTCGGGATAGGTTTCGAGGAAGTGATAGGCCCCATCCTCATTCGTCGCCTGGTTCTCGACCATCCATGACAGCATGCCGTTCACCGTGTCGTTCGACCAGCTCCGCGCTGCGACATAGGACATGGCGGGACCGGCCTTGGCCGCGAAATCCTTGGTAACGGCGGTGAACACATCCGAGACCGGCCATTCCGTGACCACGGGATCGGCGCAGTCCGACTTGACCATGCAACCATGCCATTTCTCGGGATCATGCTCCGCCTCCAGTTCGAGGCGCGTCATGTCGTATTGGCCCAGAATGGCGGTCGGGGCCCAGTAATAGCCAAGCCAGCCTTCCTTGCGGTTGAAAGCGCGCGCGATCGAGCCGTCAAGCGCCGCGGCCGAGCCGGAATCGACCAGCTCAAAGCCCTTTTCCTCGGCACCGGCGCCCAGATACTGGTTTTGGTTGATCGCCTGACAGGCCCAGCCCGACGGGCAGCCGAACCATGCGCCCTTCTCGCCATCCTCGGCGCCGGGGAACAGCTCGGGATGGGCAAGCGCCTGTGCAAGGGTCTTGATCCCATGCTCTTCCGCCAGCCAGGTCGGGATCCAGATGCCCTCGACCCCGCCATCGGACAGGATCTTGCCCGGCAATTCGATCCGCCCCTCGGCCACGGCCTTGTCGAGCGGCTCCTTCACGGCATTGACCCAAAGCTCGGGCGCCATGTCAGGCTCGGCCTTCTCGTTCATCGAGGTGAAGGTCGGCATCGTGTCGCCCGCAACCAGCGCGACATCGCAGTCATAGCCTTCCTCGAGGATGATCTTGTCGACCCAGGCTGCCAGGCCCGCCGAGGCCCAGTTCATCTCTGCGATACTGATCTTGCCGCAATCATCGGCGGCAAGGGCGGGGACGCTCAGTCCCAGAAAGGCAAGCGTGGTCGATGCAAGAATCTTGCGCATTAAGGAAATTCTCCAGTTTCTGGCCCCGTCCGGGGGCGGGCAGACAAATCCGCGAAACATGATCGCAAGACGGTCCGCGGGCCGTGTTCGACCCTGGTGACTTGGAGGGCATTTGGCCCATGCGAGGTGGCGCACTATAAGGATTTGTCAGGAAAGTTAAACCCTTTCCTTGAGTTAAGCGGGAATAGCCGCCGATGCGCCACGATTGGGCCGCGTTTTCCGACCCGAACGGGCGGGTCGCATCCCCTTGGAATTGACCTTGCGCCGCCTGCCGCAAATCGCTGTTCTGCAGCACAGGTGAACCACGCTAAAAGGAAGATCCGCCATGAAAAAACGCGAATTGGGAAAGACCGGGCTGCAGATCATGCCGCTGGTATTCGGGGGGAATGTCTTTGGCTGGACCATCGACGAGGCGCAAAGCTTCGCCGTGCTCGACGCCTTTGTCGATCACGGGTTCAACGCGATCGACACGGCGGATTGCTATTCCGCCTGGGCGCCCGGCAACAAGGGCGGCGAATCCGAGACGATCATCGGCAAATGGCTGAAGGCGCGGCCCGGCATGCGCGAGAAGGTGGTGATCTTCACCAAGGTCGGCTCGGTCACCGGCAGGCCGCATCCGGGTGGGCTGACCGAGGCGCATATCCTGCCGGGTTGCGACGCCTCGCTGGCGCGGCTGGGGATCGACGAGATCGACCTTTACTTCGCGCATTGGCCGGACCCGCAGGGCACCAGTTATCAGGAGACGCTGGGCGCCTTCGACAAGCTGCAAAAGGCGGGCAAGGTCCGCGCCATCGGTGCGTCGAACGTGGATGCTGCGCAGCTTTCCGAGGCGCTGAAGGTCGCGCGGGAAAATGGCCTGCCCGCTTATCAGGTGCTGGAGCCGGAATACAATCTCCATGACCGCGCCTCGTTCGAGGGGGCGCTGCAGGATCTCTGCATCAGCGAGAATATCGGCGTCGTCACCTATTACAGCCTCGCCTCGGGGTTCCTCAGCGGGAAATATCGCTCGAGCGCCGATTTCGGCAAATCCGCCCGCGGCGGCGGGATGGAGAAATACCTGACGCCCAAGGGCGAGCGCATCCTCGCCGCGCTGGATGAGGTTTCGTCGGCGCATGGCGCGAAGCCTGCCGAGGTGGCGCTGGCCTGGCTGATGGCTCAGCCCGGTGTGACCGCGCCGATCGCCAGCGCGACCTCGGTGGCGCAGGTGGAAAGCTTTGCCCGCGCGGCCGCGCTGGCCCTCGCGCCCGACGAACTGGCCCTTCTGACGGGCGCGGCATAAGGCAGCCGGATACGAAAAATCCCGCCATGCTGTGCCACGGCGGGATTGTTTTCAACCGACGTGGATCAGGCCGCCAGAACCTCGTCGGCGGGGCCGAAGAACTCGTAATGGATCCGGGACGCCGGGACGCCTGCCTTGGCAAGCTCACCCACGAAATGCCGCAGGAACGGCTTTGGTCCGCAGAGGTAGATGTCGGCCGATTGCAGCGGCACATTGCCATGCAGCCAGTCCATCGTGACAAAGCCCGTGTTCACATTATCCGCCGGGGCGGGCCGTTCATAGAACGTCGCCACCGTGGTCTGCCCATGCGATTGCGCGAAAGCCCGGATCTCGTGATCCAGCGCGTGGGTCTCGCGGCTGGTGGTGCCGTGGATGTAATAGG
>NZ_DATMFA010000109.1:0-17528 GCF_035556475.1 Paracoccus sp. (in: a-proteobacteria)
CCGCGACCTTGCCTTGGGCTTCGGCGCGGGGATCGTCCTGACCTGGCTGCTCGCGCTGCTGCTGGGCTGGACGATCCTGCGCCGCGAGATCGACGAGGTCTATGACGCGGCGCTTGGCCGCACCGCCGACCGGCTCCTCGCGATCGAGGGCATCCAGCGCGGCACCCCGCGGCGCGGGGATCTGGTGGCCAGGATGATCGGGCCTGACGGGCAAGTGCTGTTCCATTCGCGCAATGCCGACGACGCGCTTATCGCCGCGACCCGGGAGGAGGGGTTGGCGGACGTCGGCAAAATGCGGGTCTTGACGGTGGAGACCGAGGAGGGCGTCCTTTTGCAGGTTGCGGCCCCGCTTGACGAGCGCAGCGACGCGGCGCGCGAAACGCTGATCGGGATGCTTCTGCCCTCGATCCTGCTGCTGCCCTTGAGTTTTCTTGCCGTCGGCCGGTTCACCCGCCGCCGCCTTTCCCCCGTGGACGATCTGTCACGCGAAGTGGCGGGGCGCGACGCCCGCGACCTGCGCCCGCTCGACCTCGACGACCTGCCGGTAGAGCTTGAGCCGATCCGCGCGGCGGTTGACCAGTTGATGGCGCAACTGGAAACCGCATTGACGGCCGAGCGGGACTTCTCCTCGAATGCGGCGCATGAATTGCGCACCCCCATCGCGGCGACGCTGGCCCAGACCCAGCGCCTGATCGCCGAGGCGGACGCGCCGGAAATCCGCAGCCGGGCCGAGGGGATCGCGACCTCACTGCGCCGCCTGTCGCGCCTCTCGGAAAAGCTGCTGGACCTTGCCCGCGCCGAAGGCATGTCCGGTAGGGATCACGGCCTTCATGACATGGCGCCGGTCCTGCGGCTGGTCGTCGCGGATTTCGGCGGAGATCTGCGGCTGGATCTGGCCGAGGGGCCGGTCATGGTCGCGATGGATATCGACGCCTTTGCCGTCCTTGCCCGCAACCTGATCGAGAACGCGCTGCTTCACGGCGCACCGCCCGTCACGGTCCGGCTCTCCGAAACCTCGCTGCGGGTCGAGAACTCCGGCCCACCGGTCACCCCGGAGACGCTGGCGAAGCTGACGCGGCGCTTCGAGCGGGCGGGCAGCCAGCAGCTCGGCTCGGGCCTTGGCCTTGCCATTGCCGAAACCATCGCGCGCAATGCCGATGCAGAACTGCAGCTCAGCTCACCCGTGCCGGGCAGGACCGATGGATTTGCAGCCGAGGTCGTCTTCCGGGCGTGACCGTCGGCGCCCGGCTTGCAAGCGAGCGCAAGCCGGGCCATACTGGCGCCGGCTGATGTTGTAGCCGTCCCGACACGAGATGGCAGGAACCGCCCGGCTTGTTCAATCCTTCGGCCATTTTTCCCCTTCTGATTGGGTTCAGGGCAAACAATGTCCTTGGGTTGCCTGGCGCTTAACGACCGGCAACCCTGATCAATACCGCTGATCCAGCTTATCGCCGCGCCTTCAGCAGCGGCCTGAAATCGACGGGAAATGTCATGACATTGTGGGAAACACTGGCCCGCGCGCGCACCGCGTCGGGTGACGATATCGTGCTGCGCCAGCGCGGCGAAATCTACGAAATCCGCTATAACGGCATCGAGTTGATGTCCAATCTCAACTATCAATCGGAAATCCAGCTGGCGATGCGGTCGATGCGGCGTCTGGACTTCCAGGCCAGGCGCGTGCTGATCGGCGGACTGGGCCTCGGCTACAGCCTGCGCGCGCTTCTGGATCTTTCCGCCCCGGAGACCGAGGTGACGGTGTGCGAGATCATTCCCGAGGTGGTCATGTGGAATCAGGGTCAGCTTGCCCACCTTGCGGGTAGCCCGCTGGATGACCCGCGCAGCAGGCTGGTGATCGGTGACGTGCGCGATCACCTGGCATCGTCGATGGGGCGTTACGATCTTATCCTGCTCGACACGGATAACGGCCCCGATTTCGTGGTCCGGCCCGAGAATGAGGGGCTTTATCAGGATCGCGGCATCGCTGAGGTGGCAGAGGCGCTGACCCCGCGCGGGATTGCCGCCTTCTGGTCGGCAACCGCGTCTCGTCGGTTCGAAAGCACCCTGTCGAGATACCCGTGGATGTGGATCAGAGAGGACATCCCGCTTGTTCCCGGCCGGGTCGACGCCATGCACCACATCTACAGCTGCGCGTTCGACGCCCAGATATTGGGCCTGAGACAGGCAAGCTGACACGAGCGAGAGGGACGGGCGTTGATTGCATGGTCGATGCCCGCACCTTCCAGAGCAAGAACCCGGGCGAGAGGGCGGCCAGCGAGGCCCAGCGATCAGCAGCGCCAGATTGCCGGCCTGCCTCAGCCCGCCTTCACCAACCGCATCAGTGTCATCATGCCCACGGGCGGCAGGCTGCATTCATCCGTCAGGGTCAGGCACGCCTCGCCCAGCACCCGGGCGCGATCGAAGTCGGAATGCCAGCCGAGGAGGTCGGCGATCGGGGCGGCGACCCGTTCGGCCATGGCCAATGCGCCCGTCTTTCGGGCAAAATGATTGACGATCACCACGCTTCCGCCCGGCCGGACCACGCGCGCGATCTCGGACATGACCCTCTCGGGCTCGGGCACCACCGAGATCACATGCATGGCCGCGACATGGTCGAAGCTCTCATCCGCGAAGTCGAGCTCACGCGCATCCATCCGGTGCAGCGCGGCCACGTTCTGCAACCCCTCGGCCGCGACCTTGGCGCGGGCCTTCTCCAGCATCTCGGCGCTGTAATCCACGCCGGTGACGGTGACGCGCCGGTCATAATGGCGCAGGGCAAGGCCGGTGCCGACGCCCACCTCCAGAACCGAGCCGCCAAGCTCGCTCAGCAGCGCGGTCGCCCTGCGGCGGCCAACCTGCGTGACTGCCCCGAAGGTGCGGTCATAGATCGGGGCCCAGCGGGCATAGGATCTTTCGACTGCCTGAAGCTCCATTCATCCGTCCTTTCGTGTGGACTGCCGCCAACGCTGCTTCCATCCCAGCGCCAGAAGCAGCAGATAGCCCAGATTCAGCAGCACCAGCGTCAGCCAGGGATAGGTGAGGAGCGCCGCGCCCAAGCCCACGACCGCGAGGAGGATCAGGCCCGCCTGTTCGCGCCGGATGCTGGTCTGGGGCAGGGCGGGCGTCGGCAGGCGGCTGACCATCAGCGCCGCCACCAGGATCATCCAGAGCGCGCAGACGGGCCCCGGAACGGTCAGGGCGGGATTGAGGTTCGCGACGAAGATCGGCAGAAAGACCAGCATCGCTCCGGCGGGCGAGGGGACTCCGGTGAAGGCTTTCTTCGGCAGGCCCGCCGCAAGCTGATCCCGGCTGCCGATATTGAAGCGGGCAAGGCGCAGGACACAGGCCACCGCATAGACCAGCGCGGCAATCCAGCCCGCCCCTGCGGCGCCATCAAAGGCCCAGAGGTGCAGGACCAGCGCCGGCGCCACCCCGAAATTGACGAAGTCGCAAAGCGAGTCGAGTTCCGCGCCCATGGCGCTTTCGCTGCGCAGCCGGCGCGCCAGCCGCCCGTCGAGACCGTCGAGCAGCGCCGCCAGCAGGATCAGCGCCGCTGCCTTGTCGAACTGGCCTCCGAAAGCCAGACGGATCGCCGTCAGTCCGGCACAAAGCGCCGCCAGCGTCAGGGCATTGGGCAGAAGCTGCAACACGGACAATCGGGAACGAGGGTCCGGGTGCGCCGTCATCTTCAATCCACCAGTGCCGGACGCGCGGTCCCCGGACGCCCAAGCTCGGCGATCACGGTCTCGCCCGCGACCATCCTCTGCCCGACGGCAACCAGCGGAACCTCGCCCGGCGGCAGATAGATGTCGAGGCGCGAGCCGAACCTGATCAGCCCGAAGCGTTCCCCCGTCCTCAGATTCTGGCCTTCCTTGGTCCAGCAGAGGATGCGCCGCGCCACCAGACCGGCGATCTGCACCACGGCGAGGTGCCGCCCGTCCGCCAGTTCAAGGCAGAGCCCGTTGCGTTCGTTATGCTCGCTGGCCTTGTCGAGGGAGGCGTTGAAGAACTTGCCGGGCCGGTAAGCCACCGACACCACGCGCCCCGCGACCGGCGCGCGGTTCACATGGCAATCAAAGACCGACATGAAAACGCTGACACGCGTGAGCGCCACCGGCTCCATCCCCAGTTCGGCGGGCGGCACGGCCGGTTCGATCAGCGAGACGACGCCATCGGCCGGGCTGATCACCAGCCCCTCGCCCTGCGGCACGGCGCGGCGCGGATCGCGGAAGAAATAATAGCACCAGACCGTCAGTCCCAACCCGAGCCAGCCCAGCGGCTCCCAGATCAGGAAGAGGACCACCGTGACGGCGGCAAAGACCGCGAGAAAACGATAGCCCTCGGGATGCATCGGCTTGAGGAAGGTGCCCCACATCGTCATGCGTCAGTAATCCTGTTCTCGCTCCCGGTCCGTCGCCATAGCAGCCTCGCGGCAGGCGGTCAAACAAAGACGACGCTTTATCGCTCATTTGCGACGCTGGCCGGGGTGGGCTTGAAACGTCGATCCCGCGCGAAATTTGACATCCGCCAAGGCGTGGCGAATACAGGGCCCTCATGTGGCGCGACCCCAAGGACCGCCAGCCTTGGCCGCGCCACCGCTCCGTCAGGAGGCGAGCATGGCCCAGAATATCTATGACAATCCCGATTTCTTCGCGGGCTATAGCCAACTTCCCCGGCAGGTGCAGGGGCTGGCCGGCGCCCCGGAATGGCCCGCGATCCGCGCGCTGCTGCCCGATGTGACAGGCCGTCGCGTGGCCGATCTGGGCTGCGGCTTTGGCTGGGCCTCGCGCTGGTTCCACGAACAGGGGGCGATCTCGGTCCTCGGTCTGGATCTGTCGCGGAACATGATCGACCGCGCCCGGGCCGACAGCGCCGCCGCCATCGACTACCGCTTCGCGGATCTGGAGACGCTGGAACTGCCGGCTGCCGCCTATGATCTGGTCTATAGTTCGCTGGCCTTTCACTATGTCCGGGATTTCGGGCGACTGGTCCGCATGATCCACCAGGCCCTCGCGCCCGGCGGTGATCTGGTCTTTACGGCCGAGCATCCGATCTTCATGGCCGCCGCGCATCCCGGCTGGCAACTGGACGAGGACGGGCGCAAGACCTGGCCGGTCAATGGCTACTCCATCGAGGGTGCGCGCCGCACCGACTGGTTCGCCAAAGGGGTGCTGAAATATCACCGGACATTGGCCACGACGCTGAACACCCTGATCGACGCAGGTTTCGCGCTGCGTCGCCTCGAAGAGTTCGCGCCAACGCCGGAACAGATCGAGGCCGTGCCCGCGCTTGCCGAGGAACTGGAGCGGCCGATGATGCTGCTGGTTGCTGCGCGAAAGTGCTGATCCCTTGCCATCGGGGCGGGTGGCAGGTTTCCGGGGCAAGATGACCTGCCAACGGCGCGGATAGCGGGCTGGAAGGTCAATATCCGCCGATCGGCCAGCCTGCGACGGCAATTTGGCGCCGATGGCCATGACCGAGGAAACCCCTCGATTGTCGCATCTACCCCGTCGGGGCTAATAAACACGGGTTGCCGGAGAGCAACCGAGAAAATTCGGACGAGGGCAGATGATCAATTGGTCGGCAAGCAGGCGCGCCTGCATTGCAAGCGCTGCATTCTGCATGCTGCTTGCCGGATGTTCAGAGCAGGCCATGCAGGGTGGCGGCTCCCAGTCCGATATCGAACTTGGGGCGAAGATCAGCAACCAGAGCGATGTGAGGCTCGGGCGTATTTCTCCGCAACGCATGTCTCTTGCCCTGCTCGAGGTGAAGACGAAGCAAACCCAGGGAACAAGGGTCTGGTGCGTTCCGTTCGCGCGGACGCTGAGCGGGGTCCAGATCAGAGGGAACGCCAAGGAATGGTGGGGCAAGGCCCGGGGCCATTACGACCGCGGCAGAACCCCGGCCCCCGCGGCGGTGATGTCATTCAAGGCCACGCGGAAGAATCCGAACGGCCATGTCGCTGTGGTCTCGAAGGTGATTTCTCAGCGCGAAGTGCTTGTCAGCCATGCGAACTGGAACCGCAACCGCGTCTCGATCGACATGGTGGCGGTGGATGTCTCGCCGAAGAACGATTGGTCGTCGGTGAGGCTGGAAAGCGTTCCCGGTCAGCTTGGCTCGGTCTATCCGGTCAACGGTTTCATCTATCCCGCGGCGTCGAAATGAGCTTTGGGCTGATCCTCGGCCTCCGGTGATCAGGTCGTGATTTTGCTCGCGGTCAGTCCGTTCGGGGCTGGACCGACGAGGCAGCCAGCGATGCCCCCGCGATCAGCAGCGCCACGACCAGCATCGCATGGCGCAGGCCGAAATGCTCGCCGAGGAAACCAAGGCCCGGCGGGCCGACCAGCAGCGCCAGATAGCCGACGATCGCCACCGCGCTGACACGGGCGACGGCGGCCGGGCCTCCGCCCGAGCCTGCGGCGGAAATCGCGACGGGAAAGCCCAGCGAGGTGCCCAGACCCCAGAGCAGCACCGCGCCTCCGGCGAGCCAGGGGTTGTTGCCGAAGATGATATAGGCGACGCCCAGCCCGGCCATGACGGCGCAGACCCGGATCACGCGGGCATTGCCGAAATGCGCGATGAAATAGCCACCCCCAAACCGCCCGGCGGTCATCGCCGCGGTGAAGGCCACGAAGATCAGTGAGCCCGAGGCCGTGGAAAAGCCGTGCTCGTCCACCATCAGGATCGGCAGCCAGTCATTCGCCGCCCCTTCGGCCAGCGCCATGGCAAAGACGATCAGGCCGATCAGCTGCACGCGCCGGTCGCGCCAGACCGGAACCCGGCTTTTGGGCTGGGTTCCTTCGGTCGGGTGCTGCTCGTTTCCGGCGGGGATGTCATTGCGGAATGCGACGATCAGTCCCAGCGTCAAAAGCGCGATGGCCAGCATATGCAGCGCGACCGGAACCCGCAGCGCCACCAGCGCCAGCCCCGCCAGCGCGCCACCGAGCGTCCCGAGGCTGAAGCAGCCATGCAGCTTGTGGAGGACCGGCCTGCCGGTCAGCTTTTCGATCCCGGCGCCTTCCAGGTTCACCGCGATCTCGGCCTGGCCCATGCCCAGCCCGAAGAGGGCCAATCCGCAGGCGGACAGGAATTGCGAGCCCAGCACCACCCCCAGCGCGACCGTGACCAGCGAGGAAAAGACCAGCGTGAGGCCCAGGATGGCGACGCGGCGCCTGCCGAAACGCCTGATGGTCCGGCCCGCGATCAGGATGCCGATGATCGAGCCAAGCGAGAGACCGAACAGCACCATCCCCATCTGCGCGACCGAGGCGCCGATCGCGTCACGGATTTCGGGCGTGCGCGTCACCCATGAGGCGAGGGCCAGACCGGGGATGAAGAAATAGACGAACAGCGCCCGTGTCCGGCGCCGGATTTCCTGTTGCATTGACGCCTCGGTTGCCGCTGATCTAGTTATGTACAAACGTCCATAACGCCGGACCGGGATAAGGCCGCGACGGGGGAAAAGTCAAGAACGGGACCGCATGACCGAAACACGTAAGCGCCGCCACGATCCCGACCGGCGCGACCGCATCATCAATGCCGCGCTGGAGGTGATCGCCCGGCATGGCATCGCGGGCACGACGCATCGGCGGGTGGCGCAGGCGGCGGATGTGCCGCTGGGCTCGACCACCTATCATTTCGCGGGGATCGACGACCTGCTGGTCGAGGCCTTCCGGCGTTTTTCGCAAGAGGTCGCCGCGCGCTATCACCAGCGGCTGGAGGCGGCGACCAATATCGCCGAGGCGCGTGAGGCGGTGGTCGACCTGATCTGCGGCGGGCTCTGGGCCACGCCGCGCAACATGCTGCTGAGCTTCGAGCTTTACGCCTATGCCGCCCGCAACCCGCTCCTGAAGGAGGTGCTGCGGGACTGGATGGCCGAAAGCCGCGCCGCCCTGCAGCGGCATTTCCCGCCCGCGACGGCGCGTACGCTGGATGCCTTCCTCGAGGGCGTCACCATCCACAACACCGCGAGCGAGAACCTGATCTCGCGCGCGGAAGTGCGCGAGATCGTTGAAAAGCTGACCGCCTGAGGCTCAGGCCGGTTCGTTTTCCCGCCGCAGCGCCGGCAGGCCGACGCCGGTTGCGTCAAAACCGCCATCCACCGCGAGCGTTTGGCCGGTGACGAAACTCGCCTTCTCGGAGCAGAGGAAGACGATGGCCTCGGCGATTTCGCGCGCCTCGCCATAGCGGTTCAGCGGGATCGCGTCGTAATAGGCCGAGATGATCTCGGGCGCATGGACGGCCATTGCCAGCTTGGTCTTGACCGGGCCGGGGGCGATGCAATTGACGCGGATGCCCAGCTCGCCCAGTTCGGCCGAGAATTGCTTGGTCAGATGGATCACCGCCGCCTTGGAGGTGCCATAGGCCACCCGCAGCGTCGAGGCCCTCAGCCCCGAGATCGAGGCGATATTGACGATCGCGCCCTTGGTCTTGGCCAGTTCCGGGATCGCGGCCTGCGTGCAGAGGAAGACGCCGTCGAGGTTCGTGGCCATCACTTCGCGCCATTGTTCGAAACTGGTCTGCCCGGCCTGCGAGAAAAGGGCGACGCCGGCATTGTTGACCAGCGCATCGACGCGGCCAAAGCGCGCGACCACCTGCCGGATCACGCCATCCACCGCCTGCGGGTCCGAGATATCGGCCTCGACCGTCATCACATTGTCGATATGGTCGCAAGCGCGGTGCAATTCCTCGGTATCGCGGTCAACCACGGCGACCTGCCAGCCCTGTTCGAGAAAGACCTCGGTGGTGGCAAGGCCGATGCCCCGGCAGCCGCCGGTGACGATTGCGGTTTTCATGTCTGGTCCTTTGTCGGTTCGATGATCAGTTCCAGCGTCACGCCGACCGGGTTCGGCCCCCGGTCCAGCGTGCCGCGTGCAATGGCGCCGTGAATGTCCACGACCTCGATCGGCAGGTCGGCGCGGCCATCCACCAGCCGCGCGCTGTCCAGCCGCAATTCGGTGGCGAGGCAATCCATCCGTCCGCCGCAGGCGAAGCGGATATGGTCGATGCTGCCGACGCCGTGCAGGCGGGCATCGCGGATGCCGTGGCGCGCGGCCAGCGCCTCGATGGCCGGAACCACATCCTCGCCCGGCAGGATGCGGGCGAAAAGCGCGGGGCCGTCGTCGCCGCCCTGCGGGGTGAAAAGGGTGAAGGCGGTCTCGGGGTCGGGCAGGGACTCGAACCAGGTCGCCGCCGCGCCAAGGCCGGTCACATGCGCGTCCTCGGCAATGACCGCGTCGAAGGGCAGCAGGTGGCCCATCGCGGTGGTCGTCCCGTCGCTCCAGATGCCGTGGCAATGCAGGAAAGGCGCGCCGTCCTTCCAGCCTACGGTCGCCGTGGCGCTTGAGATGGTCCAGCGACCATCCGGCGCATGGGTTTCGGAATACCATGCCCCGTGCAGCCCGTCGGTCGAGAGCGCGGGCAGCACATAACGCATCGGATCGCAGGCGACGCCCGCCAGCGACAGCACGCCGCCCTTGCAGCCATGCCGCGCGAAAAGATCGCCGACCGCCTGCATGACACTCACGCCCTTTGGGAGGGTGCCCGCAATGGGGCGCAGCGTGGCGCAGGCGATATTGGCGCGTTCGGGCGCGCGCGGGCCGGGATGGATCATCCTCATGCCGGGGTTCGTTCCAGCAACCCGCGCGCGTCCAGTTCTTCGCGGATCATCTTCTTGGTGATCTTGCCATAGGCCGATTTCGGCAGCGCCTCCCAGAACAGGAACCGCTTGGGCAGCTTGTAGCGCGAGAGCTTCGGCTCAAGATAGGCGGCCATCTCGGCCTCGGTCACCGGGCCTTGCGCGACGCAGACCGCCCAGCCGACCTCACCCCACAGGGGGTCCGGCACGCCCAGCACCGCGACCTCCGAGATGGCGGGGTGGGTCAGGATCTTCTCCTCGATTTCGCGCGGATAGACGTTCGAGCCGCCCGAGATGAACATGTCGGACTCGCGGCCGGTGATATAGAGGAACCCCGCCTCGTCCATGTGGCCCAGATCGCCGGTGCGGAACCAGCCGTCGCGGAAGGATTTCGCATTGGCCTCGGGGTTCTGGTAATAGCCGGCGAAAACGGCGGGACCGATGCAGCAGATCTCTCCGGTCTGGCCGGGCGCGACTTCGCGGCCCTGATCGTCCTGGATCTGGATTTCGATCCCGGTGCGGGCATGGCCGCAGGTGCCGATGCGGGTGGCGGGTCCGTCCTCGGCCTCATGCAGATGCGCGGGCAGGACGGTGATATTGCCTGTGACCTCGCCCAGCCCGAAATATTGCACCAGAACCTTGCCCAGCACCCGCAGCGCCTTTTGCTGGTCGACGCGATACATCGGCGCACCGGCATAGATGACATAGCGCAGCGACGAGAGATCAGCGCCCTCGGTCGAGGGATGCTCGGCCAGCAGCTTCACGATCGTCGGCACCGTGAACATGGTCGAGACGCGCCATTCCCGCACCAGATCCCAGACCTGCGCCACGTCGAATTTCTCGCTGGGCAGCAGCACGGTCTTGACCCCCCGCGCCACCTGCGTCAGCTGATGCACCCCCGCGCCATGCGACAGCGGCGCCACCACCAGCGAGGCGTCGTCGCCGGTCAGTCCCGGCATCAGGTCGGCCAGATGGTTCGTCACCACGAAGGCCATCTGTCCATGGGTCAGGACGCTGGCCTTGGGCCGCCCCGTGGTGCCCGAGGTAAAGAAGAACCAGCAGGGATCATCGCGATCGGCAGCCGCGACCTGCGGCCTCTGGCCCCGATGGGCCTCGGTGACGGACTGGACCGAGGGGCCGAAATCCGCCGCGCCAATGGCGATCTTGGCGACGTCGCAGGCGGCGGCATGGTCGGGGAAAGCGGCGTTGCAGAACATCAGCGTCGCGCCCGAAGCTTCGGTCAGATAAGCCACCTCCTCGGGGGTCTGGCGAAAATTCGCGGGCACCCAGACGCCGCCCGCGCGCCAGACCGCGAACATGGCCTGCATCATCTCAAGACAGTTCTGCGACTGGCACATCACCCGGTCGCCCTTTTGCAGGCCGAAGCGGGCTTGCAGGGCATAAGCCAGCGCGTCGGTCTTGGCCTCGAACTCGGCCCAGCTCCAGCGCAGGTCGCCCATGACCAGCGCGATGCCCGAGGGATCGCGCCGCGCGGCTTGGGTCAGGAAGTTTGCAAGGTTCATCACCCGGGTCGAGACCGGGCGCAGCCCGCCATTCGGATCGGTCATTTCACGCGCTCCAGAATCGAGCAATAGCTGGCCACCGCTGCGCCGCCCATGTTGAAGACGCCGCCCAGCGTCGCGTCGGGCAGTTGCATCGCCCCCGCGTCGCCCGCCAGTTGCATCGCCACCATGACATGCTGGGAAACGCCGGTCGCGCCGATGGGATGGCCCCTCGACTTTAACCCGCCGGAGGGGTTCACCGGCAGCGCGCCGTCGAAACGGGTGATGCCGTCGCGGATCACCCGCCAGCCTTCGCCGCGCGGGGCAAGGCCCATCGCCTCGTATTCGATCATCTCGGCGGTGGTGAAACAGTCATGGGTCTCGACCAGCGACAAGTCCATGATGCCAAGGCCCGCGCGTTCCAGCGCCTGCGCCCATGCCCGGCGCGGCCCTTCGAAGGCGATGGGATCGCGCCGCGACAGCGCCAGCAGGTCGCCCGCCTGCGCCCGCGCACGAAAGCGGATGGCGCGGGGCAGGCCCTCGGCCACCTCGGGTGCGGCCAGCACCAGCGCCGCCGCCCCGTCCGAAACCAGCGAGCAATCCGTCCGCCTGAGCGGCCCGGCGACGCGCGGGTTCTTGTCCGAGATGGTGTTGCAGAAGGCGAGGTCGAAGGGCTTCTGCATATGCGCATAGGGGTTGCGCATGCCGTTTTCGTGGTTCTTGGCGGCGATCATCGCCAGCTCCTCGGAGCGGTCGCCGTGGCGCTGGAAATAGCTTTCGGTGATGCGCCCGAAGACGCCCGCGAAACCGCCGGGCGTGTCGCCCTCTTCGGCGACATAGCTGGCCGAAAGCAGGATGTCGCCGACCTGATCGCCGGGGGTCGCGCTCATCTTCTCGGCCCCGATCACCAGCGCGACCTTGCCGCGTCCCGAGGCAATGAAATCCGCCGCCGCATAAAGCGCGGCCGAGCCGGTGGCGCATGCGTTCTCGGTCCGCATGAAGGGCACGCCCGCCAGTTCCGGCGTGCCCATCGCGACCAGCGCGCCTTGAAAATCCTGACGCGAGAAGCCGTTATTGTAGACGCCGACAAAGATGCCATCGACCGCATCGGCGGGGATGCCCGCATGGTCGAGCGCCGGGCGCGCGACCTCGGCCATCAGGGACATGGTGTCGGGCGCGTCCGACTTGCCGAATTTGGTATGCGCCCAGCCGGTGATCAGGGGCTCAGACATGCGGATCTCCTATCGCGTTTGGATGGCCAGCCGCGCCCCGCTTCTCGATGCCCCGCGCTGGACGGGGCAGGGAGCGGCGCGGCTGACCGCAATGGTCAGGCCAGCGTCCGCCCGACAGCGGCTTCCAGAATGGCCCAGGCCTCATCGCCATAGGTTTTTTTCCATTCGGCGTAGAAGCCCGCCTCGCGCAGCTTCTCCTCGAAGGGCTTGGGATCGACCTCGTTGAAGATGAAGCCATGGCTTTCCAGATCGCCGCGCAGCGTCTCGTTCAGCGCCATCACGTCGGCGCGCTGCTTCATCGCCCCGTCGTTGAAATGCTTCGCGACCACCTGCTGGTAATCCTCGGACAAGGCGCCCCAGGCGCGGCGGTTACCAAGCAGCCAGAAACCGTCCCACATATGGTTCGTAAGCGACAGATATTTCTGGACTTCCCACAGTTTCGCGACCTTCATGATCGCCAGCGGGTTTTCCTGCCCGTCGACGATGCCGGTCTGCAGCGCGGTATAGACCTCGGCGAAGTTGATCGAGGCGGGCGCCGCCCCGAAGGCCGAATAGAGCGAGGTCCAGAGCGGGCTGACCGGCACCCGGATCTTGAAACCCTCCAGATCGGCGGGCGAGACGATGGGCCTGTTCGAGGATGTCGTCTGCCGGAAGCCGTTGTCCCAGATCTTTTCCATCACCACCAGACCGGCATTCTCGATCTGCCCGCGCTCATAGGCGCCCAGATCGCCGTCCATCGCCTTCCAGACGGTGTCGTAATCCGGGAAGGCGAAGCCGACGCCGTTGATCGAGGCATTGGGCACCAGCGTCGACAGGATGATCGGCGAAAGCTGGAAGAACTCGACCCCGCCGGAACGAAGCTGGCCCAGAACGTCGGTATCGGCCCCAAGCTGGTTTGAGGGGAAGATCTGGATATCGACCGCGCCGCCGGTCTCCTCGAGGATCGCCTTGACCGCCCCGGTCAGCCGGACGTTGCTCGGATGCTCCAGCGGCTGGTTGTTGGCGATCTTGTAGCTGAACTCGGCGGCGCGGGCAGCGCCCGGCCGGATGAAGGGCGCGGCAAGCGCGCCTGCGGCTGCACCCATCAGGATGTTGCGGCGGCTGATGATCATGGGGTTCCTCCTCCCAGGGTTTCTTCAAAGCAATGCGGTCGAGAACCACGGCACGGCAGCAATCGCGAGCAATCCTGCCAGCAGCGCTGCAAGGTATGGCCAGATCCGGCGCATGACCTGTTCGGCGGGCACGTTGGCGATCTTGCAGGCGATATAGAAGCCGATGCCGATGGGTGGTGCCATCAGGCCGATATTCATCGCAGTGACGATGACCATGGCGTAATGGATGTCGTGGATGCCAAGGCCGCGCGCGATGGGGAACATGATCGGGGCCAGCAGGACGATGGCCGGCAGCCCCTCCAGCACGCAGCCGAGGATCAGGAAGATCACGATCGAGGCCAGCATGAAGACCATCCAGCCGCCGGGCAGGTTGGTCACGATGGTCATCAGGTCGCGCGCGAAGCCCGATTGCGTCAATGCCCAGGCCATGGCGCTGGCCGCGCCAAGGATCAGCAGGATCGCGCCCGACATGGCGGCGGTCTCGACCAGCATTCCGCCAAGGCGTCGCAGCGGAATGCCGCCGTAAAGCACCACGCCGATCACGAAGGCATAGACCACGGCGATGGTCGAAACCTCGGTCGCGGTGGCGACGCCGCCGCCGACCAGACTGCGGATCATGAAGGGCAGGACCAGTGCCGGGATGGCGATGATCGCGACGCGGCCGATCTGGGGCAGGGTGGCGCGGGTCACGCCCGACATGTCCTCGCCCCGCGCCTTCCAGCGCGCCAGTACCGCCAGCATGATCAGCAGCACCATGGCGATGGCGAAGCCGCTGGTGAACAGCCCGGCAATGGACACGCCCGCGACCGAGCCCAGCACGATCAGCACGATCGAGGGCGGCACGGTGTCGGCCATGGCCGCGCCGGTGGCCAGCAGCGCCGTCATCTCGGAGGGGGAATGCCCGCGCCGCCGCATCTCGGGGAAGAGCGCCGGGGCCACCGTCGCCATGTCCGAGACCTTCGAGCCCGAGATCCCCGAGACGAGGAACATCGAGCCGAGGAGCACATAGCTCATCCCCGCCTTCACATGGCCGAGCAGCGAGGCAAGGAAATTCACGATTGCCTTGCCCATCCCGGTCGCGTCGAGGATGCAGCCCAGCAGCACGAAGACCGGCACCGACAACAGGATCAGCGAGGACATGCCCTCATCGATCCGGCCCATCATCACGAAGACCGGCGAATGGCTGGCGAAGGTCAGATAGGCCAGCGTTCCCAGCGCGAAGCAGAAGGCGATGGGCACCCCGATGCACAGCAGGAGCGCGACGAGCAGTCCCAGCCAGAGCGGCAGGTTCCAGTTGCCGATGCCCAGCAGCGCCGGTTTCGCCCACCACAAAAGGGCGATGGCCGCCCCGGCCAGCAGCACGGTCACGCCGATCGCCCGCCATTCGCGGGTGCGCGCGACCGAAACCAGCATCAGCACCGTCATCAGCCCGATCCCCGCAGGCAGGGCCGAGGCGCGCCAGGACATCGGCAGCCCCAGCGCGGGCGAGGTGATGAAGCTTTCCTCATAGGCATATTCGACCGCGACCGGCAGGATGCGCAGCAGCAGGATGCAGACCAGGATCTGTCCCGAAAGCTCGGCCAGGCGGGCGACACGCTCGGGCATCAGGGGCAGGAAGACGGTCAAGCGCATATGCTCGTGCCGGTCCACGGCCATCGCCGCGCCCAGCATCGCCATCCAGATGAAGCTGAGCGAGGCGACCTCATCGCCCCAGATCAGCGGCTTTGACAGGACATAGCGGAAAAACACGTTCGCGAGCACGGTGACGATCATCACCAGCAAAAGCCCCGCCGCGGCGATTTCCACGGGCCGCATCCACGGCTCGGCCCGCTTGGGTTCGGCCATGGCCTCGACGCCGCCAAGCGCCAGTTCGGCACCCAGCTCGGTGTCGGTCAACTGCATCCTTCCCTCCCATGACGGCGGGGCCTCCCTTGCCTTGCCGATCCATGAAATGGAGATTCTCTGGCAGCCGTCTTGCGGCGAGGTTCGCGGATGTAGCGAGGAGGTTGCAAGGGAAAACTGCAAGGCGGCGAGGCTTCTTGCCGGTAGGGCGGAGGGTGACTGATGGTTCGGCCCGGCGTCGGGTGTCGGGCGCGGGGGGCTGCCACCGGGCCTGTGCAACCGATTGTTGCGGGATGTGACCGGGCAGGGGCGATCGCGAAGCTCTCGGCTCCGGCTCAGACGGCTGAAGGTTGGTCATCAGGAAAGCGACCATGGCAGCGTCATCCGAAGCATCGGCTGGGCGCGAGATGCGTGGTGGGGGAATCCGAGGGCGGCGGAATGGTGCTGGTGGTCACGACGCGGGGGCTCCAGAGCAGGCGATCGCGGCCCAGAATGCCGGGATTGGCGCCGCCTGCATCGTCCTCATGCAGGCAGAGCCGGCAGAAGGGCCTTCCCCCCGAAGCACATGCGACGATGCGGCATGAGCGAACCCTCCCAGTCCTGGCAGAAATCCAAGCGGAGCTGGTTAAGGCGGAGCCTGACGCGCAGGGGACTCCGAAGAAGGCAGTCAACTACACGTTGAACGCCTTCGACGCCCTGCAGCGCTTCGCCGTCGACGGTCGCCTTGAAATCGACAACAATCCGGTCGAACGCTACATCCGCAGGATTGCGCTTACAAAAAAGAACTCGCTCTTCGCGGGGAACCATGAGGCGGCGCAGGTCTGGGCGATCTACTACAGCCTGATCGAAAGTGCGCAGCTGAACAGGGTCAATCCACGCAGCTACCTGAACTGGATGGTTGGCGAGATTGAGCGAACCGCCGGCGACATAGACCACAGGCTGTTGATGCCCTGGCACTGCCCGGTCGGCAGGAGCGAAGACTGATCTGACCGGCCATGCCCAGAAAGCCGGTCACAGACATCCTTTTGATCAGCCGCACCGCTTTTGCGGGATCCGGCTCTGGCACGCAGGGTGAACTGCCCGAGGAGCCGCATCACAAGAAGAAAGCCTGAGTTCTTCTACGGGGCACGCAATGTGACACCCAAGTTGACATGGGCTTAGTTCGACAAAAAACGATGTTTCCGCCGTCGCTAAGACGGGCTTCCTGCCCCGAAGATAGGGAAGGTTGGCCCATATCCGCCGGTAGCCCGGACAAACTGCTGCACCGCGGCTTGCGCCGAAGCCGCTGTTCAGACACCGCGTGCGAAAGCCTTGAGGAAATTGCGGCGCTGCTGAGATTGCTGCCATTCGCGGTCGCGCAACATCGGACTATGATGTGGGATGCTAGAGCCCCAAGTGGCCATCGGCAAAGCTTCAGGCGCGAACGCGTTGCGGGGTTTTGGTGGTGCGGATATCCGATTGATCCCAGACGGCTGATGAGCCGGGCACACCGCCAGTTCCAGCGGCGTCCCCGGGCAGAAGGGTCACTTGCAAGGAAGTGCCCCTTGCTTTTCTCAAAGAATAAAGCTGTTGGCATTGAGTGTTAGGCTGTAGTCCAACAAGATCGCCAGATCCGCTATGCGATCGCCATTCACATCGGCCACAATGAGGGTGCCGCCCGCAAGACTGCGATACGCCAGCTCACCGGCATGGCCAGTAAAGCCGCCGGTCCCGATAAAACTGAATGCTTGGTTTCCGGCAACATTGGTGCGCGCGTCCAATGCACTCAGGTCGATACGGTCGCCTTGGGCAACGCTGAAATCCGTGATCACATCGCGCCCGGCCAAGGTGGTGGTCGAATCCCCGAGTGCTTGAAACACGAACACATCGGCGCCCGCTGATCCGCTCATACGATCGGCACCCTGGCCGCCGATGATGCGGTCTGCACCGGTTCCTCCGGTCAAGACATCATTGCCTTGCCCGCCATTGAGCGTGTCATTGCCCGCGCCGCCCAGAAGAGTATCAGCACGCAACCCACCGAGGATCAGGTTATTCCCAGAATTCCATCCAGTTCCTTGTCAGCTTTGCCATGGGCCGGTTGATTGCTCGCGATTATCCCCGCACCACGGCCATCGCCTTTACCGCCGCCGGCAATAATTTCGAACTGGCGATTGCCGTCGCCATCGCGGCTTACGGCCTGGCTTCGCCGGTAGCCTTTGCCGCAGTG